>NZ_JAYGHY010000001.1:0-137953 GCF_034931305.1 Cyanobium gracile UHCC 0281
GGCGAGGCCTACGGCCGTGACAAGCCTCCCTACGAGCGGGAGCGTGGCGGGGAGCGCGGTGAGCGCGACGGTGAGCGTCCTGGTGGCGCCGACCGCTCGGCCGGCAGCCCTTACGGTCGCCGCCCCTACGAGGGCCGCCCCGGCGCCGATCGCCCCGACGACTCCCGCGGTGGCGCCGGACGCCCGACCCGCGAACGTCGCGGTGGCGACCGCTTCATCCCCGCCCGCCCCTCCTTCGGACGCCCCGTCCCCGGCCGTGGTGGCGCTGGACGCCCCACCACCGGCCGTCCCATCCCGTCACGGACCGGCCCGGCCCGCCGCGGACCGGCCCTGTTCCGGGACGCGGACCGCGCCCCGCGGACCTTCCAGGGACGCAGCGGAGCGGAGCGGCCGGAGTCCGACGGCTCCGATGTCGATTTCCGCGGCGCCGCGGACGCCTTTGCCGCCGCCGCCCCCACCGACCTGATCTGGGGCCGCCACACGACCCAGGCCACCCTGGAGAGCGGTCGGCCGATCCATCGGGTGTGGTGCACGCCCGAGATGCGCTTCAACCCGCGTTTCCTGCAGTTGCTGCGCGAGGCGAAGGCCTCCGGTGTGCTGGTGGAGGAGGTGACCTGGGCGCGCCTGGGCCAGCTCACCGGTGGCGCTGTGCACCAGGGCATCGTGCTGCAGCCCGCCGCCGCCGAGACCCTCGACCTGACCAGCCTGATCGAAGGCTGCCGCACCATTGGTGAAGCCCCCCTGCTGATCGCGGTGGATGGCCTCACCGATCCCCAGAACCTCGGGGCCATCGTCCGCAGCGCCGAAGCCCTCGGTGCCCACGGCATGGTGCTGCCCCAGCGCCGCAACGCCGGCCTCACCGGCTCGGTGGCCAAGGTGGCCGCGGGCGCCCTGGAGCACCTGCCGGTGGCCCGGGTGGTCAACCTCAACCGTTCCCTCGAGGCCCTCAAGCAGGAGGGCTACCGGGTGGTGGGCCTGGCCGAGGAGGGCACGGTCAGCCTGGAGGAGGTGGACCTGGAGGGCCCCCTGGTGGTGGTCACCGGTTCGGAAGGGGATGGCCTGTCGCTGCTGACGCGCCGGTCCTGCGACCAGTTGGTGCGCATTCCCCTGCGGGGCGCCACCCCGAGCCTGAACGCTTCGGTGGCCACGGCGCTGCTGCTCTATGAAGTGGCCCGTCGCGGCTGGATGCGGGGCCTGACGGGCACCGCCCCGGCCCCCAGGATCGTGCGCCCCTCGATGCCGGCGCCGCCCGACCCTGAGCTGCCGGATGAGCCCGAGCTGACGGCCCAGGTGGAGCCCGAGCTCCAGACCCAGGTGGAGCCTGAGGCCGCCGTGATCGAAGCGCCGGCCGAGCCACCCGCCTGGCAGCACCAGGAAACGCCAGGCGAGAGCGAGCCGGAACCGCCCGTGGAGAGCGAACTCGAAGGGTGTGTTGCGTCGGCTGCCAGTGGTCTGCCGGCGGCGGCTCTCCAGGACGCCCCCTCTGAGGACGCTCTGAGGACGCTGCCCTACCCGCCCGCGTCAGCACCGGGCTTCGAGGGCGATATTCGCCTCTGAACCCAGCAGCGGGGGTGGCGCCGCCCGCCCCCCAGAATGGCCACCTCGCAACCCCCTCCTCCATGAATCCACTGCTCTGGCCCTCGCGCGGCATCGCCAATGGGTTGGGCCTGGCCTGGTGGGCGCGGGTGGAGACCCGCTCCCCGGATGCGGTGTACTGGTTCGGCCCCTTCGTGCGCAAGCAGACGCTGGAGCGGGCGCTGCCGGCGTTCCTCGATGACCTGCGGGCGGAGTCCCCGGCGTCGTTGGAGCACCACTGCCTGCGCACCGGCCGCAGCGAGCCGTTCACCGAATCCCCAGATCTGGCCGACTGATTCTGGCCGACTGATAGCGTCCATCGCAGCTGGCTAGCGGTTGGATGGGCATCGCCGAATGGCGGGAGCAGCTTCGGCGGGGCGAGGTGTCGGCCCGGGAGCTCACGGATCGCCACCTGGCGCGCATCGCGGCGGTGGACCCCACCGTGCATGCCTTTCTGGAGGTGACCAGCGAGCGGGCCAGGGCCGATGCGGACCGCATCGATGCGGCCCGGGCCGCCGGTGAGCCCCTGCCCCCCCTGGCGGGCATCCCCCTGGCGATCAAGGACAACCTCTGCACCAAGGGCATCCGCACGACCTGCTCCAGCCGCATGCTGGAGAACTTCGTCCCCCCCTACGAATCCACGGTGACCGAGCGGCTCTGGCGGGCCGGTGCGGTTCTGCTGGGCAAGACCAATCTCGATGAGTTCGCCATGGGCAGCTCCACCGAGACCTCCGCCTTCGGCGCCAGCCGTAACCCCTGGAATCCGGATCGGGTGCCCGGGGGCAGCTCCGGTGGCAGTGCGGCGGCCGTGGCCGCCGGCGAGTGCATCGGTTCGCTCGGTTCCGACACCGGCGGCTCGATCCGTCAGCCCGCCAGTTTCTGCGGTGTGGTGGGCCTCAAGCCCACCTATGGCCGGGTGAGCCGCTGGGGACTGGTGGCCTTCGCCTCCTCCCTCGACCAGGTGGGTCCGTTCAGCAGCAGCGTGGCCGATGCCGCCGAGCTGCTGCAGGTGATCGCCGGGGAGGACCCCCGCGATGCCACCTGCCTGCGGGCGCCGGTACCCGATTACGCCGCCGATCTGGAATCACCCATCAAGGGCCTGCGGGTGGGGCTGATCCGCGAGTGCTTCGACCAGGAGGGCCTCGATCACCAGGTGAAGGCTTCGGTGCTGGCGGCCGCCGCCCAGCTGGAGGCCCTCGGCTGTGAGCTGGTGGACGTGAGCTGCCCCCGCTTCAACGACGGCATCGCCACGTACTACGTGATCGCGCCATCGGAGGCCTCCGCCAATCTGGCCCGCTACGACGGCGTCAAGTACGGCTTCCGGGCGCCGGCCACCGAAGCCGGCAGCGACGGCCTGGCGGCGATGACCGCCCGCAGCCGGGCCAGCGGCTTCGGCGAGGAGGTGCAGCGCCGCATCCTGATCGGCACCTATGCCCTCTCCGCTGGCTACGTCGACGCCTATTACCGCAAGGCCCAGCAGGTGCGTACCCTCATCCGTCGCGACTTCGACCGCGCCTTCGAGGCCGTTGACGTGCTGCTGACCCCCACCTCGCCCACCACCGCGTTCCCCAGTGGCGCGCATGCCGGCGATCCCCTGGCCATGTACCTGGCCGACCTGCTCACCATCCCCGCCAACCTGGCCGGCCTGCCGGCCATCAGCGTGCCCTGCGGCTTCGACGCCCAGGGTCTGCCGATCGGGCTGCAGCTGATCACCGGGGTGCTCGAGGAGTCGAAGCTGCTGCAGGTGGCCCACCAGTACGAACGGGCGGCGGCGGTGATGGCGCAACGACCCACGGCGGCGCTGGTGGCCTGAGGCCTCAGGGCAGCTCCATCCGGTTGAGCCGCTCCAGCGGACACCGCAGGATGATCCGGGCCCTCTGGAGCGTCTCCAGCAGCAGCCGTCGCTTGACGGTCCAGGGGTGGAGCGCCCGCAGCTGCTGCAGGACGCGCGTCCGGATCACCTGACGATCCGACAGCGTGCCGATCACGCCGCGCTCCCCCTGCGGACATGGTTTCTGGAGGATCGCGCAGGCCTCCCCCCAGAAGGCGTTCTCCGGGTAGGCATAGCTGGTGTCCCAGTGGGTTTCGATCACGTCGAGCCCGGCCTGCCTCGCCAGTGCCTCCATGCCGTCCGGGTAGAACCGCCAGCAGTCCAGGGGAAAGCGGTGCACCGGGCCAGCCGACGGCGCAATGACCATGGCCAGCCCCCCATGGCGGAGGACCCGGGCGATCTCCTGCACGGTCCGCCAGGGCTGGTCGATGTGCTCCAGCGCCTGACCGGAGACGACCACATCGAACGAGGCGTTGGTGAGCTCAGACCAGCGGTATGGATCACTGGGCACGATGTCGACATTCAGTGCCAATTCACGATCCAGACCCACATAGGTCCATCCCGGATTCTCGAAGAGGGCGCGGTAACTGGCTGCCTCCCCCGCCACGGCGGCGCTGCCAACATCGAGGATGACCAACGGCTGCTGCCGTTGCCCATCGAGATAACCCTCGCAGAAGGCCTGCATCTTGTCGAAGGAGGAGCGATGCATCAGTCAGGCGCTCCCACATGCAGCACCACGGGAGGTGAAAGGTGATGTTTGGTCAGGATGGCAAGGGCTGGATAGAATTTCAAGCTAGCAGTGCTGCGGCCTATACCCGTGCTCTCCAGGCCAAAGTCCTGTTTCCAGAACCATCCATTCAGCTCATCGATCAGTGACTTCAAGAATTCTGCAAAGGTGGTGGAAACGCCTGGACCACCATTGAATTCATCTTTCCAGTAGGAGGAGCAGAGATCTTCGCAGGCGTAGATACCTCCATCCTTGAGATGGGGGAAGAGCGTATCGAATGTCGTCTTCTGGTGGGAATGGATGTGACTGCCGTCGTCGATCACGATGTCGAAGGGCCCATGTTTCAAAGCCACCTGTTCCAGAAATGCTGCGTCATCCTGACTGCCGATTTCCACAATGATTCCCGAACCCGCATGGCGGCGGTTGTGAGCCAGGACGTCCACGCCGATGATCGAGCAAGATCGGCCAAAGTAGCGCTTCCAGAGTTGTAGCGACCCACCGGACCCAATCCCGATCTCCAGGATGGTGATGGGCTTGCCTCGCCAGTGGCGAAAATGTTGATCGTAGATTCGGTAGTAGTGTTGCCATTTGAAAAGTCTTGGCCCCCGGTGTGCTGCCACCAGCCGTTCCAGGGGAGAGCGGGCTTTCAGCCAGGCGCGCAGACGATGCCAGCCGGAGAGTTCCCGCTCAAGGACGCCAACGTGCTTCATCTTCCGCCATGGAATCGGCCAACATTAGAGCACACGAATCTGGCCAATCAGGAGCATTCAGAGCATGACAGACAGTCCCCGCGGCCAGGCTTCCTGCTTCCTTGATGGGCTGCTGCCAAGGGGCTCAATCCTGGAGTTGGGTCATGTCGGCTATCTCTCCCATGTGCTCCCCGATTTGGTTCGATGGATCGCCATCGGCAGCTCCGATCCTCTGCCTTCGGCCGCTCTCGTGCTGGCGGGTCCGGCCGCCCCGCGCCAGTTGCCCCGCTTTCTGCACCTGATCTCCCAGCCCCACCTGCAACTGGTGGTCTGCCGCATCCATCACCATCCCGGACGCGTCTGGCAGCTGGCCGTCCGCCTGCTGTTGAGGTTCTGTCGGGTACCGATCATCGTGCTCGATTTCGAGGATGAGGACATCGTTCATCCAGCCCATCGGCCGCTGCTGGCCGCCTCCCATCGCCTCTTCAAACGGGAATTGCCGCTGGATCGCTGGCGCCTGGCTCGGCCATTCCCCATCGCCTCGGTGCAAGAGGATCGGCTGCGCAGGGATGCCCAGGCCCTGGACCTGGTCCGGAAACTGCGTCCCCTGCCTCTGGGTCTGCCGCTGGGCCTGCCGCCCCCCCCACCGTCGGTTCCCCGAAGCCACGACCTGTACTTCGCCGGGACAGGGGTGGACGTTCCTGGCCATCGCCAGGCTGGATTCGCGGAACTGGCGGGGCTGGCGTCGGAAGGCCTTCGGCTGGACCTGCCCAGCGGGCGGCTGTCCCGCCTGGACCATCTGGGCCACTGCAGTGCGGCATGGCTGACCTGGTCCCCGCCCGGGTATGGCTGGCAGTGCTTCCGCCATGCGGAGGCCGCGCTCTGTGGCTCCGTCCCATTGCTGAGTTACCCGACCGTGGAGACCCATGCGGGTTTCGTGGACGGCCGGCAGGCCCTCTTCTATGACCCGAGACCTGGCGGGCTGACTCTGGCGGTGCGTCGGGCGCTGGCCGATACCGCCCGTCTACGGATCCTGGGCGAGGCGGCTCGGGAGCATGTGCTGACCCACCACACCCCGGAGGCTATCGCGGCGTACATCCTGGGGGATGCACTGGGGGACTGAGGACCTGCCAGGTTTCGCTCAGCACCGTGGCCTGCATCGGCATGCCAGCAGCTCGGCTTCCACCGCCGAAAGACTGCTGTCCAGGTCATGGGGAAGGGCCGCCACCCTGGCCGCTTCCCCCATCCGCGTCCGCAAGGGTGCATCCAGCAGCTGCTGCATGCGGTCAGCCAGAACGTCCTCAGCATCTGCCGGAACGATGAACCCAGAATGGCCGTCCGTGATCAATTCACCAGCGCCATTGCGCGGGGTGGTGATCACCGGCAGGCCGCTGGCCATGGCTTCGATCGTCACCAGGCTGCAGGCGTCCCAGCGGGTTGGATGCACCAGGGCATCGGCAGCCGCATGCAGCAGGGGGATGTCCTGGCCCGGCCCCAGGAACAGCACCCGGTCCTCGAGGCCGGCCCGGCGCACCCGCTGCCGCCATGGCGTGTCAGCGTCGCCCCCGGCGATGGCGAGCCGGACCCCGGAGCCGGCGGGGAGGCGGGCCAGGGCAGCGATCGCCGTATCCGCCCCCTTCAGCAGCAGGTTGTGGGCCACGAGCAGGAACATGGGTTCTTCGCCCACCCCCAGGCTCCGGCGGGCGCTGAGCCGGCGCCGCTGGCGTACTTCGGGATGGAACACCTGCGTGTCGACGCCGTTGTGGATCACCTGGATCCGGTCGACGGGCAGCGGTTGCAGGCCCAGCAGCAGGTCCCGCACCAGCGCCGACATGGCGATGACGGCGCCGGCCCCGCGGCATTGGTGGCGTTCAAGGGACGCCATGGCTCGGTGCCGCAGGAACACCTTCGGAGAGACACGGGCCTTCAGGCGGTGCCCCGGGCCGCCCGCGGCAATCACGGCGCGTTCGCTCATCCGCTCCGAGCCCGTCGCCGGTTGGAAGACGTCGGCACGGGGGGCGACGCCGCTGTCGTGGACTAGATCCGGGCGCAGGCGCGCCAGGCAGGTCGCCACCTCCCGTGCCCGGGCCCAGGGATCTCCGGGGTCCCGCAGCCGGTGGACCTCGGCGCTGATGACGGCAGGGCCGGTTTCGAACCCGATCAGGTGCACGTCATGGCCCCGACGCTCCAGATGGGCGGCGAACTGGCCGACCCAGCGGGCGAGACCCCCCGACTCCGGATCCAGCCTGGGAGCCGTCAGGGCAATTCTCAGCTGGGATGGGTCACCAGCCAAGCCCATGGACCTGTCGCAACTTGTTCATCAACGGTTCCAAATAGCGTTCGGGCGTGACCTCTCCGTCGGTTTCCCGCGCCACCTCCGGGGCGTTGTGAAGAAGCCTGGATACATACCAGGCGTGAAAGACCCCACCGGCCAGGGTCGGAACCCGGGGATGGCCCACGGCGAAATCGGTGGCGAAGGTGATCGGATGACGCAGGATGTCATGTCCGGCCGCAAGGACCCTGATAGTGGCTTCCTCACCGGTGTCGGTGGCGTCCCCGCGACATTTCCTCAGCACCACGAGCTGCTCGAAATCCGAGCGAAGAAAGACCATGAAATGGGGGTGGATGTACCAGCCATGGGGATTGCCGGCATGGGTGTCCACGAAGGCTGCGCCGGCCAGCCTGGTGCGTCCGTCCAGTTGATCGACCGTGCCCTCGAGCCAACCTGGTGCAACAGGGTGGGCATCGGAATCGATCAGGACGATGCGTTCGTGGCTGGCGGCACGGATGCCTCTGGCTGCTGCCTCTGCATGGCCATGGCCCCGCACGCGCCACTGTCCGAATCGGACCAGTCGCACATCCGGCTGGCCCTGCAGCCAGCGTCGGGAGCCGTCGACGCTGCCCCGGTCGACAACGATGATTTCATAGTCCCGCTCCCCCACGAACTGCCGGACTTTCTCAACCAGGAGCCTCGTGAAGAAGAGCCCATCCCGGGTCACCGTGACGATGCTGACGGGGGGGAGGGCCATGGCGCCATTCTGGCAGTGGGGACCACAGCGTCCCCGAAGCCTCCAACGAATGGCGTGACCCCATGAGCGACCACGTCAGGATCAGCGTTCTTCTGCCCGTTCGTGATGCCGAAGACCATCTCACCGCGTCGGTGGAGAGCCTGATCCTTCAGAGCGAGCCCCGGATCGAGATCATCGCTATCGACGATGGATCCAGGGACGCCACCGCCCGCCTCCTCTCCAGGATGGCGGCGCGGGATCAGCGCATCGCGGTCGTGCGGCAGCCTCGCGAGGGTCTGGTCACCGCCCTGAACCGGGGACTTGCCCTGGCCCGGGCTCCCCTTGTGGCCAGGATGGACGGGGATGACATCGCCCATCCGGAACGGCTGGAGCGCCAGGCCGCATTCCTTGAGGCCCATCCCGATGTCGTGGTTGTTGGCAGCGCTATCCGAGTGGTGGATCGCCACGGCAACTGGCTACGTGATCAGGCCTTCCCCACCGCGCCGGTGGCGGTGGCCCGGGCCCTGCAGCAGGCCAACTGTCTGGCCCACCCATCGGTGATGCTCCGGAGGGAGCCGGTCCTGGCGGCCGGCGGCTACCGCAGGGCCTTCGTCATGGCCGAAGACTTCGATCTCTGGCTGAGGCTGTCGGAGCACCATGCTCTGGCCAATCTCTCCACCCCCCTGCTCGATTACCGGGACCACCACGCCCAGGCGAGCTGGTGCCACATCGAACAGCGGATCATCTCCGAGCTGGCGGCATTGGCCTGTGCCCGTGCGCGCCGTGCGGGGCGCCCCGACCCTGCACCCCGGACCGTGGTGACCGGCCACGATCTGCACGCCATGGGGATGGACGGCCCCAGCGTGGCCAGGGAGACGGCCCGCCGGGCGATCGGCGCCGTTCGTGATGCCATGGCCTCCGGACATCGGGAGGCCGGGGCGGCGGCGCTCCGGCTCGCCTGGCGCCAGAAGGGCCTGCCCTGGCGCCTGGGGCTCCGTCGTCTGGAGGTGACCGGCCGCTTCCGGTGCTGGCACCAGCGGCGTTCGTCCAGCTGAGCCTGGCCTCAGTCCCTGGCCTGGGCTGCGGCAACAATCTCCCGGGCCACGTCCGCCCAGTCCCTGTGGTGATACCCCCTGGCCACGAGCGCCTCCTGGGCGCGACGTTCGGCGGGGTCCTCGATCCACTGGCCCATCGCCTCCGCCCACGCACCGGGATCGTCGTGCGGGAGAAGCCGGGCCAGCCCCCCTGCCGCCTCTGGCACCGCACCGGCCTGGCTGGCCAGGACAGCCTTGCCCCTGGCCAGGGCTTCGACGACTGGCAGGCCGAAGCCCTCGTAGGCCGATGGATAGAGGCAGAATCCAGCCTTCGCGTGCAGGCTCTCCAGGGCGTCGTCGGGCAGACAGGGAAAATGCAGGACGGTGCCCTCCAGGGCTCCGAGGTCCCCCAGACGGCGAAGCACCTCCTCCACCATCCAGCCTGGCCGGCCCACGAAAACCAGCCGAAAGCCACAGCGTTGGGGCACCCCCTGGAGCAGCAGCCGCTGCCAGGCATCCAGCAGCAGACCGTGGCCTTTGCGGGGCTCGATTGTGCTGATGAACAGGGCATAGCGGGCCTCGCTGAGCCCAGCCGGAAGCCGGCCGTCACCTTCAAACTCCGGTGGGCGGTCGCACCCGAGTGGAATCACCCGGAGGGTGGGGGCGGGGAGCCCCTCGTCCCGGCAGAGGCCCTCCACATCCGCAGCGATGCAGGTCGAGTTGACGAGGATGGTTTCTGCGCTGGCCATCATGTTCAGCCAGTGCTTCCGGAAGGTGCCGATGACCCCATCCAGGAAGAACTGAGGATGGGTCAGGGGGATGAGGTCGTAACACAGCACAGCCAACTGGAATCCGGATCTGCGTTTGAGGGTGTGGAAACCACCGGAGTTCTTCTGGTCCCAGTCTGAACACACGGAAATCAGCAGGTCGTCCGGACCCATGGCGACCGCACCGCCAAGAGCAAGATCGACGGGAACGATGGATCGTCTCTCCCCCAGGCCATTCTCGAAGACCAGGGCACCTGGGTGGAATCGATACAGCAGCCGTTGGGCCCTGTCCCATCGTGCAGCCGAGCCGGCGGAGTTGCTGGTCAGACGTTGCCGTTCCATCGCCAGGAAGATCTGGTACCGCCGCGGCAGGAAGCGGCGTGGTCCACGGAGTGATCCGTGGGCAGGATCGAGGGCTTCGTCCCAGTGACTCAGGCGTTCATACCAGTCACCCCTGAGGCCGCGAAAACAGCCCTTGCAGGGGTCGAAGACCACCGGCTGGGCTCCCGCCTGATCGACGGCCCAGCGGACCACCTCCCTTTCGACCCGCAGCATCCCCACGGCCGGGCCGCTCCATCGGGCCAGGGACGACATGTCGATGAACAGGCGTCCCACAGAACAAACCTCCCAAAACGACATCGCCCCGCCTCGTTTTCGAAGCGAAGGTGAATCAACAATTGCGACCGATGGTACTCTCCCGGTACATCCCCATGGGGCCGAAGGATCTGCTACCGACTTCTGTGACGTTCGACAGCCTGGATGATGGAACGTCCGGCCAGGTCAGGAGAGCTGGTTGTTGGCAATGACGCTGTTGAGGATTGGTGTGGATGCCAGACCACTGTGTGCTCCCTTCACTGGCGTTTCCAACTACACCCTGAACCTGCTTCGAGCCCTGCTCGTCAATCATCCTTCCATCAACTTCTACGGCTATCAATCCTATCGCTGGAACCCTGTCGATGAGGCGTTTCTCTGTCGGCGCAGCGTCGGGGCAGAAGGGTCTTCCGCCAAGTCCTCACGGATGGCCGCCAGTCTGCGGACTGTGAAGGGTCTGCCCCTGATCAGGGGTGTGGCTCGCCTGATGCAGGGAACGGCGTTCGGTGTTCGTCCCGGTGCTCGCGGCCTGTCGCTCTTTCATGCCTTTCAGTATGTGGCACCTCGGCAGGGCGTCCTCCCCACCATTCCGGTGGTCTACGACCTTTCCTTCCTGCGGCATCCCGCCTGGCATCCGGTCTCCCGACTGCTGGCCCTCCTGCCCTTGGCCGAGCAGTGCCGCGTAGCCCCGGTGGTGCATACGATCTCCGCGTTCAGCGCTGCCGAGATCCAGTCCCTGCTGGGTGTCGACCGCCGTCGCATCCACATCATTCCCCCTGGTGTGGGTTCCGCCTTCCTCGCGGAGGGGCCGCCCCATCCGACCACCCTTCCAGCCTTTGATCTGCGGTCGGACAGTTTTTTCCTCGCCGTCGGCACCCTGGAGCCCCGCAAGAATCTCTGCACCCTCATCCAGGCCTACGCCCGGCTTCCACCCTCCCTCCGTCGCCGTTGGCCCCTCTGCGTGGCAGGGCCGGGCGGCTGGGGTGACATGGCCTTGCCTCCGGAAGCGGCCGGGTTGATTGAGTGCGGGATGCTGCGGTTTCTGGGCTATCTCTCTGTTCGCGATCTTCGTGATCTCTACTGCGCCGCAAGGGTTGTTCTTTATCCCTCCGTGTACGAGGGGTTCGGGATGCCGGTGATTGAGGCGATGGCCTGCGGTGCGCCGGTGGTCTGCAGCGATGCCGCAGCCATCCCCGAAGCCGGCGGCTCACTGGCGACCTACGTTTCCCCCCTGGATGTGGAGGCCTGGACCCGGGCCTTGGTGGAGGTGATCGATTCCACGACGTCCTTGGACCAGAACCAGCGGGAGCGGCGTCGGGCCCATGCCCTCGGCTTTCGCTGGAGTCTCGGGGCCGAGCGTGCGGTGGGGCTCTACCAGGCGGCCCTCGCCGCACTGTGATGCGCGCCCGCCTTCGGAGGGTGTTGGCGGTGCCCGTGCTGATGCTTCCTGTGCTGGTGGCGATCGGGATGGTGGCCGGCTATCTGCACGATCCAGGTGCCCTGTGGCGGGATCCCTACCACGACCGAAACTCCCATCTCACCTTCGGCCTGGGGCTGGCCCTGGCGCTGCGATCCGGCGATCTGGGCGGCCTGCTCCACGACCTGGTGTTGCCTTCGGCCTGGCCACCCCTGCATGGGATTCTCCTGGGAGGCGTCCTGGCGGTGCTCGGACCGGACCACCGGTTCGCCGTTCTGCCCAGCATCGGCGGATGGCTGCTGGCCGTTCTGGGGCTCTGGCCCCTGTGTCGCGCCGCTCTGAACGATCCCCTTCGGGGTGATGCGGCTGGCTCCATCGCTGTCGCCTTTGCCGTGGGAAGCCCGGCTTTTCGGCTGCTGGGGTCGGACGTGATGCTGGAGGGACTCGGTGCCGGGCTCACGGTGGTGGTGCTCTGGGCCTTTCTTCAACAGCGATGGAGACTGCTGTCTGTTCTTCTCACCCTCCTTTTCCTCGAGAAATACAACTACTGGGCGATGGCGCTGGTGGCGATCGGCGCCGCTGCACTGCCTGTCAACTGGCCGTTACGTCTGCAGCGTGCCCTCGCTTCGTTGCCGTGGAGAACCCTCCGTGACGATCCTTTCCTGCTCCTTGGCCTGCTGATGGCCGGCGGCGTAGTGCTGCTGCCTGGGGAACCGCCGCTCGCCGTTGCTGTGGGTTCTGTCCGGGTGACTCTCCTCCCTTCCAGCCTGCTCGCCATCGCCGTGGGCTTCATCGTGCTTGGGTCAGTCAGGGCGTGGAAAGCGCGAGCAGTGGGATTCGACCAGGCCATTGGGCCTGCTGGTGAGGCCCTGTTGGCCTGGCATGGGCTGCCCCTGGCCTTCTGGCTGATGATCCCAGGCAAGTTCGCCGGGTTGCTCTGGTTCCTGGGTCCCACCAACAGGAATCCGGATCTGCAGGTCGGACTGTTCGATCGACTTGCCGGCCAGTGGGAAGGGTTTGCCCATGGTTTCAGTGTGGGGAGCGCCGTAGCGCTGGCGGTTCTGCTCTGTGCGTTGATTGGAGCGCGCCGCTCATCCCTGCTGGTCTGGTTCGTGGGCTTGGGAGTGTTGGCCCTGCTGCTCCATCCCCAGCAGCAGATGCGTTTCCAGGCCACGGTGCTTCCCGGTGTCTGGGCCTTGGCTGGCCTCGGGGCAGGAGAAGTGGTCGAGGGGATGGGAGCCCGATGGCTGCCGCGCACCCCGCTGATCGCCCTGGTCCTGGGCACGGCCTTGCTGGCAACCCCTGTCCCGGCCCTGGCGGACGCGGCAGCGATCCGGCGTCCGGCCGCTCCACGCGACCTCAACCTGGCCGCCGCCTGGGCCGATGTGGTTCCGGATCCCGGTGGCGTCATCGCCCTGACCTCCATCGGCCGCACCGATCTAGTGGAGTGGACCATCAGGACATCCTGTCGGTGCCGGGTGCCGATCCAGCAGCCCACCCTGGTGTCTCTGCCGGACAGGGCCGCCGTCCTGGCGGCGGTGGAGCGGACTCTGGCCGAGACTCCCGCTCAGTCCCTGATCACCATTCACCTGGGCGCCCCCTACCCCCTGCCCGGCCTGCTGACGAAGGACCCGGACGCCTTGGCAGCGGCATTGGAGGGGGCCCTGGCGCGCCAGACCCGCTTCGTCAGCGATCGATCCATTGAACTTCCCGACCAGGGCGCCCGGGTGGAGCTCTGGTCGGCCAGGCCCGGAGTCCCCCTGCCGGTCCGTCCCCATGGCCGCTACCTGGCCGAGTCGGTCACCACAGGGCAGGGTCTCCTCGCACTAGGCGTACTGCTGCGGCCCAGGACCAGGGCTGGAGGCCCTTGGCTGTGAACGGGTGGGCAGAGAGGCCTCCGCTGCAGCGACGGCATCACCATGTGCGACGTGATCACCCCCTCAGGGGGCTCCCCCACTGGCCGGCCTGCCGATCGGGCTGCAGCTGATCACCGGGGTGCTCGAGGAGTCGAAGCTGCTGCAGGTGGCCCACCAGTACGAACGGGCGGCGGCGGTGATGGCGCAACGACCCACGGCGGCGCTGGTGGCCTGAGCAGGACCATGGCACTGCCGGAGACGCCTGGAGGCTCGACCTAGGGTCTCACTGCCGATCGGCTGTCGCTGACCATGAACGCGGACGAAGCGGCCATTCGAGACGTGCTGGAGCAGTGGGCCAGCGCCACCCGAGACGGACGCGAGGAGGAGGTTCTCGCCAACCATCTCGACGAGCTGGTGCTGTTTGATGTGTTGGCTCCTCTGCAGTACACCTCAGCGGCGCAATACCGCGCCAGCTGGGAGGCCTGGCAGCCGGATACCCAAGGCAGCCTGCAATTCGCGTTGCAGGATCTCTCTGTCCAGGCGGGAACCGATGTGGGCTATGCCTTTGGCCTGCTCCAGTGCGGAGGGACGCTCCCCGACGGTCAGCCGTTTGGCGAGATTGTGCGGATCACGTTCTGCCTGCGCAAGCTGGATGGGATGTGGAAGGTCGCCCATCAGCACGTCTCCAGACCCGTCGAACGAGACTGATGCATCGTCCAATCGCCATGGAGCCACCGATGAAGCGATGCCTGGCCGTCCTGCTGCTGTTGATCATCGCGGCCCCGCCCGTTTGGGCTGATCAGGATACTGTCCGCTGCCTGAGATCCATTGGCCTCAAAACTCCTCTGCGACTTCAGCTCGGCATTTCATCTGAAACCGATGATAGGGGCTACGTTCTTTACCAGGGCGGCAGTGGGCGCATTCCCTTGAAGCTGTTGAAGGTGACTGAATTGAGAAGGGTGTACGGGGGAAGGCCATCGGAATTTGAAACCCAGTGGGTTGAGATGCCCCCCAGTGGATCGGGAGGACGCTATATCTATATCAACCAAGGTGCAATCATCGATGACTTCCAATACATCCGCAAGGATGGAAGGGTTTTTAAGTTCGTCGATGACCCTGATGCTTACGCTGACGATCGATGCACCTGGACCGCCCCATAGGGCGGATGTCCACGGGCTCGTGATCGTTGGCCTCGGCCTCAGCCATGCGATTGCATCCCATCGGCCACGCATCCGCCGCATCCATGGGCCAACGGTGTCCTGCGGCCTGACTAGAGAGGAGTATGGACAACCACAACCTCTCGAATCGGCAGAACAGGACTTGGCTGGCCGTGCTGTCTGCGGTGGTGTTGGTGGTGGCTGGTGTCGTCATCCTCAGCAACCAGCAACAGCAACGGCTTCAAGCCGAGGCCCAGGCCCAGCAGGCCGCCCAGGATCAGGCCAACCGGGAGGTGATGGAGCGGATGCAGGGCGAATTGGTCCTCAAGAACGAACTGGAGTCCGCCTCCCAGCGTGAGGCCGCCCTCCAGTTGCAGCTCAAGGAGATGGACGCAGGGGCGAGCCGACTTCAGGTGGCCGATGGCCAGCAGCAGGCCAAGCGCCAGCAGGCGGAACGGGAGCTTCAGGAGCTCCGGACCCAGCGCGCCAAGCTCGAGAAGCAGGTCGACTGTGAGCGGATTCAGTTGACCGTGACCCAGCTCACGGCCAAGGGCGACACCGATCAGGCCACCAAGCTCCAGACCCTGTGGGCCAGGCCCTGCCCCAACCTCCAGGCGGCCAGGTCGTCAGGGGCACCAGATCTGGTGGTGCAACCGGTAAGGTGACCGCAACATGTGGTGGCGATGCCCTCCGACGCCGTGGCTTTCGTTCCGCTCCACAACCACAGTGATTACAGCCTGCTGGACGGGGCCTCCCAGCTGCCGGCGATGGTGCAGCGGGCCGTGGAGCTGGGCATGCCGGCCCTGGCCCTCACCGATCACGGGGTGATGTACGGCGCCATCGAGCTGCTGAAGCTCTGCACCAAGGCGGGCATCAAGCCGATCATCGGCAACGAGATGTACGTGATCAACGGCTCGATCGAGGATCCCCAGCCGAAGAAGGAGCGCCGCTACCACCTGGTGGTGCTGGCCCGCAACGCCGTCGGCTACCGCAACCTGGTCAAGCTCACCAGCATCAGCCACCTGCGTGGTATGCGCGGACGGGGCATCTTCGCGCGGGCCTGCATCGACAAGCAGTTGCTGCGTCAGTACAGCGAGGGCCTGATGGTGGCCACCGCCTGCCTGGGCGGCGAGATCCCCCAGGCGATCCTGCGGGGGCGCCCCGACGTGGCCCGGGAGGTGGCCGGCTGGTACCGGGAGGTATTCGCCGACGACTTCTACCTGGAGATCCAGGACCATGGCGGCCTCGAGGACCGCATCGTCAACGTCGAGATGGCGCGGATCAGCGCTGAGCTGGGTATTCCCCTGGTCGCCACCAACGACGCCCACTACCTGACCAGCAATGACGTGGAGGCCCACGACGCCCTGCTGTGCGTGCTCACCGGCAAGTTGATCAGCGATGAGAAGCGGCTGCGCTACACGGGCACTGAATACATCAAGAGCGAGGCGGAGATGGCCCAGCTCTTCGCCGACCATCTCGAGCCGGAGGTGATCGCCGCCGCTATTGCCACCACGGCCACGGTGGCCGAGAAGGTGGAGGACTACGACATCCTGGGTCGCTACCAGATGCCCCGCTTCCCGATCCCCGAGGGCCATACCCCGGTGAGCTACCTCAGCGAGGTGAGCCACCAGGGCCTGCGGGCCCGGCTGTCGCTGGCAGGCGACGCCCCGATTGATCCCGGCTACGGCGAGCGGCTGGCCTTCGAGTTGCAGGTGATGGAGCAGATGGGCTTCCCCACCTACTTCCTGGTGGTCTGGGACTACATCCGCTTCGCCCGGGAGCAGGGCATTCCGGTGGGCCCGGGGCGCGGTTCGGCCGCCGGTTCGCTGGTGGCCTACGCCCTGGGCATCACCAACATCGATCCGGTGGAACACGGTCTGCTGTTCGAGCGCTTCCTCAACCCGGAACGTAAATCGATGCCTGACATCGACACCGACTTCTGCATCGAGCGTCGCGGCGAGGTGATCGAGTACGTCACCCGTCGCTACGGCGAGGACAAGGTGGCCCAGATCATCACCTTCAACCGCATGACCTCCAAGGCGGTGCTCAAGGACGTGGCCCGGGTTCTCGATATCCCTTACGGCGAGGCCGACCGGCTGGCGAAGCTGATCCCGGTGGCCCGGGGCAAGCCCGCCAAGCTGGCCGAGATGATCGGCAGCGAGTCGCCGGTGCCGGAGTTCCGCGAGAAGTACGAGAACGATCCCAAGGTGCGCCACTGGGTCGACCTGGCCCGCCGCATCGAAGGCACCAACAAAACCTTCGGTGTCCATGCCGCCGGGGTGGTGATCGCCGCCGAACCCCTCGATGAACTGGTGCCCCTGCAGCGCAACAACGACGGCCAGGTGATCACCCAGTACTTCATGGAGGATGTCGAGGCGATGGGCCTGCTGAAAATGGACTTCCTGGGCCTCAAGAACCTCACCATGATCGAGAAGACGATCGAGCTGGTGGCCCAGGCCGAAGGGGAACGGCTTGACCCCGATGCCCTGCCGGCCAACGATCCCGGCACCTACGCCCTGCTGGCCCGGGGGGATCTGGAGGGCATCTTCCAGCTGGAATCCAGCGGCATGCGCCAGATCGTCCGCGATCTCAAGCCCTCTTCCCTGGAGGACATCTCCTCGATCCTGGCCCTCTACCGACCCGGCCCCCTCGATGCCGGCCTGATCCCCAAGTTCATCAACCGGAAGCACGGCCGCGAAGCGATCGATGTGGCCCACGCCAAGCTGGAGCCGATCCTCAAGGAGACCTACGGGATCATGGTCTACCAGGAGCAGATCATGCGGATCGCCCAGGATCTGGCTGGCTATTCCCTCGGTGAGGCCGATCTCCTGCGGCGCGCCATGGGCAAAAAGAAGGTGTCGGAGATGCAGAAGCATCGCCACCAGTTCGTGGGCGGGGCCAGCGAACGGGGCGTGGACGCCGCGATTGCCGAGGCGCTGTTCGATCAGATGGTGCTGTTCGCCGAGTACTGCTTCAACAAGAGCCACTCCACCGCCTACGGCGCCGTCACCTACCAGACCGCCTACCTCAAGGCCCACCATCCGGTGGCGTACATGGCGGCCCTGCTCACGGTGAATGCCGGCACCACCGACAAGGTGCAGCGTTACATCGCCAACTGCCAGGCGATGGGCATTGAGGTGATGCCGCCGGACGTGAATGCTTCCGGCATCGACTTCACGCCCGTCGGCAAGAAGATCCTCTTCGGCCTCTCGGCCATCCGCAACCTCGGTGATGGTGCCATCCGCCAGTTGATCGAGGCGCGCGCCAGCGGTGGCCCCTTCCTGCACCTTGCCGATCTCTGCGACCGGATCCCGGGTCAGCAGCTCAACCGCCGGGCGATCGAGTCCCTGATCCACGGCGGTGCCCTCGATGGCCTCGAGCCGAAGGCCAACCGGGCCCAGCTGATGGCCGATCTCGATCTGGTGCTCGATTGGGCCAGCTCCCGCGCTCGCGACCGGGCCAGCGGCCAGGGCAACCTGTTCGACCTGTTCGGCGGCGGTGCGGGCGCCTCCGAGGGCACCGCTGCCGTGGAGGCTCCGGCACCACCGCGGGCCGCTGCGGTCGCCGACTACCCCCCCACCGAGAAGCTGAAGCTGGAGAAGGAGCTGCTCGGCTTCTACATCTCCGACCACCCCCTGCGTCAGCTGGCCTCCCAGGTGCGCCTGCTGACGCCGATTGGCCTGGCCAATCTCGAGGAGATGGCCGACAAGGCCAAAGTGAGCGTGGTGGTGATGGTGAGCGAGATCCGCCAGGTCACCACCCGCAAGGGCGACCGCATGGCCGTGCTGCAGCTGGAGGACCTCACCGGCTCCTGCGAAGCGGTGGTGTTCCCCAAGAGCTACGCCCGCCTGGCCGACCACCTGATGCTGGATGCCCGCCTGCTGCTCTGGGCAGGTGTCGACCGCCGCGACGACCGGGTGCAGCTGCTCGTCGACGACTGCCGCAGCATCGAGGACCTGCAACTGGTGATGGTGGAGCTGGCGCCCGAGCAGGCCGGCGACATCGCTGTGCAGCACCGGCTGCGCGAATGCCTGACCCGTCATCGCCCCGGTCAGGAGGAGGCTGGCGTGCGGGTGCCCGTGGTGGCGCTGGTGAAGCACCAGGACGAAACGCGTTTCGTGCGTCTGGGCGGCCAGTTCTGCGTTGCCGATGCGCCGGCGGCCGTCGAGACGCTCGCCTCGGCTGATTTCAGGGCCTGGTTGCGCTCACCCCTGGGGGCTGCCTGAGCCGGAGCCCGAGCTGCCCTGGCGCATGGCCCGCACCGAGGCCCGCACCCGGCTGATGTTGACGCCGATCTGCTCGGTTCCCAGCAGGCTGCCGGGGGCGTCCTCCCAGCTGGCGGAGAGCACCCCATAACTGAGTCCCAGCAGGCCCAGCAGGAAGAAGGCGCCGGACCCCACCAGGGTGAGGCCGGGGGGAATGTCGGCCACGCCCCGGCTGACCAGCAGATAGCTGGCCACGAAGACACCCATGCCCAGGACCGTGGGGGTGCCCGTGGCGATGGCGATGCGCCGCACCATGCGGTTGGCCACCGCCTCGGGAATCACCTGCTGCCGCGGTGTCTTGGCTGGCGGCCCGCCGGCAGCGGGCGTCGCGAAGGATTTCGGCTTCGGCCGACGGGCCATGGGACGAGCCTCAGCCGCGGATGCCGAGTGTCTTGATCAGTTCGGCGTAGCGGGTCTCGCTCTGGGCGCGGAGATAGCCGAGCAGGCGCTTGCGGCGACCGATCATCTTGAGCAGCCCCTGGCGGGAGGAGAAGTCGTGGATGTTCTTCTGCAGGTGGCCACTGAGTTGCTGGATCCGCTCGCTCAACATCGCGACCTGCACTTCCACCGAGCCGGTGTCGGTGCCGTGGGCCTGATGGGAATTGATCAGTTCCTGTTTCTGGGTGGTAGAGAGCGGCATGGGCGGATCTGAGCCCGGACGGTGCAAACCAACACCTTAACGTGTGGCCCGTTGGCCTTCCCTTCAGGGCAGCCCCTTCAGGCCACGGCGCGGGACAACCAGCGCAGGCTTTCGCGGATCCAGTCATCGGCGCCAGCGGAGGCCTCAATCCCGGCGGCGGCGACGGCCCGCAGGGCCCGGTGGATTTCCAGTGGCTCATAGCCGAGCGCCACCAGGGTGATCTGCACCTCCTCGCGGCAGGGGGCCGTGGGGCCGCCTGGTGGGTCGGCGTCGGGGACCTCCCCCTCGTCAAGGGGATCCACCAGGCCCGCGAAGCGCTCCTGCAGGCGTGCTCGCAGCTCCACCGTAAGGCGTTCGGCCGTGCGCTTGCCCACCCCAGGCGCCAGGCAGAGGCTGCGCAGGTCGGCGTGGACGATGGCGCGCACGAGATCCGGGACGTCCAGGGCCCCGAGCAGGCCCAGGGCCATCTGGGGTCCCACGCCGCTCACGGCCACCAGCTCGCGGAACAGATCCCGCTCCTGGCGGGCGATGAAGCCGTACAGCGTCCAGCCGTCATCGCGAATGCTGTGGTGCACGTGCAGGCCCAGATCGCTGCCCACTTCAGGCAGGCGCTGCCACTGCTTCAGGGTGAACTGCACCTCGTAACCCACCCCCTGGCAGATCAGCAGGGCCCCGCAGCGGTTCGCCTGCTGCCATGGTTCGGCCAGTCGCCCCTGCAGCCAGCCGATCATGGTGAGACGTGCGTCAGCCCCCATGCTGCCCCTCCTGCCAAGCCCCCCTGGCCGCTCCCGGTCGCTGCTGATGCCGGTGCTGGCACCTCTGCTGGCCCTGGTGCTGGTGCTGGGGGGCTGCACCAGAGCCGCCCAGCCCCCCAGGGGCGTGCTGCTTGACGCCCTGTCCCTGCAGATCCAGCTCACTCAGGGCGCCATTGCCCGCGCCCTCGATCTGGAGGCGGGCGGCCTGCCCGAGGTGAGCCGGGTGCGGGTCGAGCAGCAGGAGACCATCGCCATCGGCGAGGGACGGGGCCTGCATCTGAGCGGCCGCTTTGACTGGCGCCTGCCGGGGGATGCCATTCGCGTCGACAGCCCCTTCGAGCTCTACCTGCAGCGGGGCTCCAAGGGGGAAAGCTGGCGCCTGGCCCGCCCCAGCGGCAGCAGCGACGGCAACAGCCAGGACTGGATCACTGAGCCCCTGCCACTTCCTCGGAAAGCCTGAGCCAGCGGGCCACGTGGGGAAGCGTGAGGCCCTGCACCAGCAGGTTGATCACCACGACACAGAAGACGATGCCGCCGGCGTTCTGCACCAGGGACGGCACCGAGGCAGGGTCGATGCCGCGCAGCCTGGGGATGGCGTCGACCATCTCGAAACTCAGGGCGAGCGGAACGGCGCCCCGCAGACCGCACCAGGACACCAGCAGTGAATCCCGCAGAGCGAAGGGGGAGAAGCGCTGCAGCAGCAGCACACTCGCCGGCCTGGCCACCAGCATCATGGCGAGGGCGACGACAATGCCCTCCGGCAGCGCCGGCAGCAGCTCCAGGGGATGGACGCTCAGGCCGAAGATCAGGAAGACGGTGATTTCGGTCATGGTGTTGAACGGCAGCAGGGTCTGCTGCAGGGCTTCCGGCGAGATCCGTTCGTTGCTGTAGGTGTGGTTGCGCAGCATCAGTCCCGCCACGTAGGCGCTGATGAAGCCGGAACCGCCCATCAGCTCCGCCACCCCGTAGGAGATCAGGCCGATGGCGATACCCAGGATCAGCAACTGGTTGGAATCACGCACCAGCCGGTTGAGGCTGAAACGCCCCAGGTAGCTCACGACCACGCCAATCAGAAGGCCCGACCCGATCTTTTGCAGGAACATCTGCAGCTGCTCGACCACCACCTGGTGCTCGCTGCTGTGCCCCTGCACCGTCGTCAGGCCGATCACCAGGCCCAGAAACAGGATGCCGGTGGGATCGTTCACGGAGGATTCGAACTGGACCAGCGCCGAAAGCCTGCGTGGGATCGCGTGCGCCACCAGTTGCAACACGTTCATCGTGGCCCCCGCATCGGTCGATCCCAGGCAGGCGGCGACCAGCATCGCCACGGCCAGCGGCACCTGCCGGAAGCCGAGCTCGATGCCACCGGCATCGGGGGAGGCCACGAACCAGATGATCATCCCCAACATCAGGCTGGAGAGGATCACGCCTCCCACCGCCAGGATGATGCCGTATTCGAGGAAGCCGCGAATCGAGCGGATATCGGTTTCCAGTCCGGCGTTGAACAGCAGGATCGACAGACTCAGAACCTGCAGTCGCAGGATCGTCTCATGGCTGAACAGGGTGACGGAGGGGTTGATCAGCAGGCCGAACAGCAGCACGCCCAGAATCGCCGGCACCCCGATCTTCAGGGAGAAACGACTGATGGCCAGGGTGCCGAGAAAGATGCCGCCGATGGTCAGCATCATCAGCGGCAGGGGGACGATGCCGGGCGCGATCGGCGGCCTGATCAATGGCGTCTCCGCTCCCTGACTGACGGCCACCATCGTGGCCAGCGAGGCATCGAAGGCACCAGGCAGGGGCATCAACAGCAAGGGAACCCAACCTGGCGCCGTCATCGTAGGGGGGTGTCCTGTGTGGATTTGTCGGCTCTGGTCACCCCCGCTGCCTGGCCCAGACAGATCAGCGTGGCCATCAGGATCAGGGCCGCCCCGATCGCCGTCGGCAGATCAATGGCTTCCCCGAAGATCCACCAACCCCAGAGGGCGGCGAATCCCACCTGCACGTAGCTGATCGCCGTGGCCCTGGCTGCCGGCAGCTGGGTGAGGGCCCGTGTGAGTCCCACCTGACCCACCTGGGTGAACACCCCCACCCCCAGCAGCCAGAGCAACTCGGCCGGCGTCGGCAGCACCGGATCGAGCAGCACCAGGGGCAGGCTCATGGGCAGCGCCACGAGCGGAAAATAGAAAATGATCACGGCCGGATGTTCGCTTTCGGCCAGGCTCCGCACGCTCACGTAGGCCACGGCGGTGAGCAGGGCGCCGGCCACCGCCACGGCCACCCAGGCGGCCGGCAGGGCCGAGGTGGCCGTGGGCTGGGCCACCAGCAGCACGCCCAGCCAACCCAGCCCCATGGCCAGCAGCACCCGCCGGCCGAGGCGTTCGCCCAGAAGCAGCCAGGCCAGCAGTGCCGTGAAGGTGGGGTAGAGGTACTGCAGCACCGTGGCGGCGGCCAGGGGCAGGTGCACCACGGCGGCATAGACGCAGAACAGGGCGGCACTGCCCACCAGGCCCCGCAGCACCAGCAGTCCCCGGCGCCGGCCCCAGGGATCCACACCGAGCCGTCGGGCCATGCCGTAGCTGAGCACGAGGCTCACCAGGGCCCGGGCCAGCACCACCTCGGCGATCGGCAGCCGGTCGCCCACCTGCTTCACCCCCACCACCATCAGGCTGAAGGCAAGGGCGCTGAGCAGCATCCAGCCCCCGGCCGGCAGGGCTCCACCGGGCTCGGCCTGGGGCGGTCGGTTCACCCGGTGATCTCCATCGGTGGTGTCAGGCCCCAGAATGGCGCCAAGCCCACCACCACCGATAGGGTCGGCGTCGCGTCGTCTCCTCCTCCACGCCTGGCGCCCACGCCCTGGCTCTCCTTCACCCTGCTCGCCTCGCCCTGTCTTGAGCCTGCACTCTTGAGTCTTCCCCGTCTCCACCCCCGCACGATCGAGGCCGTCAAGGAACGGGCCGACATCGTCGACGTGGTGGGGGAGCACGTGGTGCTCAAGAAGAAGGGCAGGGAGTTCGTGGGGATCTGCCCCTTCCACGACGACAAGTCGCCGTCGATGACGGTGTCGCCCGCCAAGCAGTTCTATTACTGCTTCTCCTGCGGGGCTGGCGGCAACGCCATCAAGTTCCTGATGGAACTGCAGCGCACGAGCTTCAGCGAGGTGGTGCTCGATCTGGCGCGGCGCTACCAGCTGCCGGTCGAAACCCTCGACGGCCCCCAGCAGGAACGGCTGCGCCAGCAGCTCTCCCGCCGCGAGCGTCTGCACCGGGTGCTGGCCCTGGCGGCGGGCTGGTTCCAGAGCCAGCTGCGCGCTCCCGAGGGGGCAGGGGCCCTCACCTACCTGCGCCAGACGCGCGGCCTCAGTGAAACCACCCTGGAAGCCTTCCAGCTGGGCTATGCCCCGGCCGGCTGGGATGGCCTGCTGCAGCACCTGCAGCAGGTGGAGGGCCTGGATGCCGACCTCCTGGAGGCGGCCGGTCTGGTGGTGGCCCGCAAGGGGGGCAGCGGCTTCTACGACCGTTTCCGGGACCGGGTGATGGTGCCGATCCGGGACCGTCAGGGGCGGGTGATCGGCTTCGGTGGCCGGGGGCTGGACGGGGCCGAACCGAAATACCTCAACTCCCCGGAAACCGAGGTGTTCGAGAAGGGCAAGCACCTGTTCGGGCTGGATCGGGCCGCCGACGCCATCCGCCGCGACGACCGGGCCGTGGTGGTGGAGGGCTACTTCGATGTCATCGCCCTGCACGCCGCCGGCATCACCAATGCGGTGGCGGCCCTCGGCACGGCCCTCAGCAGCAGCCAGATCACCCAGCTGTGCCGCTGCTGCGACGGCCGGCGGCTGATCCTCAACTTCGACAGTGACGGGGCGGGCGTCCGCGCCGCCCAGCGGGCCATCGGCGAGGTGGAGCAGCTGGCGCTGCAGGGCCAGCTGGAGCTGCGGGTGCTGCACCTGCCCTCCGGCAAGGACCCGGACGAGTTTCTGGTGGATCACGGGCCCGGGGAGTACCGCTCCCTGCTCGATCAGGCCCCGCTCTGGCTCGACTGGCAGATCGAGCAGGTGTTCGACGGCAAGGACCTGGCCCGGGCCGACCAGTTCCAGCAGGCCGTTTCCGCTCTGGTGCAGCTGCTGGGCAAGTTGCCCCAGTCGGCGGTGCGCAGCCATTACCTGCAGCAGGTGGCCGAGCGCCTCTCGGGCGGGCAGGCCCGGTTGGCCATCCAGCTGGAGGAGGACCTGCGCCAGCAGGTCAAGGGCCAGCGCTGGCACGGCCGCTCGCTGAAATGGGAGCAACCCGGCGAGGTGGGGCACCGGGAGCGGGCCGAGGCGGAGATCCTGCGTCTCTACCTCCATTGCGCCCCCTGGCGCGGCGTCATCCGCGCCGAGCTGCGCCGCCGCGAACTCGATGACTTCGCCCTCCAGCACCACCGCCAGCTCTGGGCCGCCATCGGGGAGCTGGAGGAGGACAACCTCGGCGCCGGTCGGCTCGAGGCCATCAACCGGGGCACCGATCCCGGGCTGGATCTGGCCGATCTCGACCTGCCCCGGCTTCTGGGCGACCGGCTGCTGGTGGAGCAGAGTGCCCTGCTGGGCCGGCTCACCCCCCTGCTGGAGCCCAGCGAGGTGCAGCGTCTCGCCCTGGCCCATCCACCCCTGCAGCTGCGTGGGGCCACGGCGTCGCTGGAGCGGCAACGGGTGCTGCGGCGCTGCCGTCATCTGCTCGATGCCTGGTCGAGTCAGCGGCTGCAGACCCTGGAGCACTGCATTGCCCGGCTGCTGGAGGAGGAGCGCCAGGCGCCCCCGCCAAGGCCCGCCACGCCGGCGGCCGGCAGCGGCCTCGACATGGAGACCCGCATCCACGAGCTCTTCGATGCCCTCAACGGCGACGCCCTGCGTTTCCAGGAGGCCTATTACGCCGAGCGCCGCTACCTGAACCAGCTGGATGACGGCCGCCGCGCCGGCTACGAGGAGACCCTGGCCGTGCCGGCGGCCTGAGGCCTGGATCTCTGTCCAGATTCCGCTTGCCAGCGCCCGATCTGACTAGATTTTCTGAGGATGCAGGCTTGCCATGGCTCCCTATCCGGCTTACCCCGTCCCCGCCGACGAGGACCAGCGGCTTCGTGAGCTGGAGCGCTACGGCATTCTCGATGCCGACAGTGACGAGCATTTCGATCGCATCCTGGATCTGACCGCAGCCATCTTCGGAACACCCATCGTGGCCATCTCCCTGGTGGAGGCCGATCGGCAGTGGTTTCTGGCCAGGCGGGGACTCGCGGTGCGCGAAACTCCCCGTGAAATGGCCCTCTGCGCCCACGCCATCGTCCACGACGAGGTGATGGTGGTCCCCGATGCCCGCGCCGATGAGCGCTTCCGCAGCAACCCCCTGGTCTTCGCCGATCCCCACATCCGCTTCTATGCCGGGGCGCCCCTGCAGACCTCTGGGGGCCACAACCTCGGCACCCTCTGCGTCATTGACCGGGAGCCCCGTGAACTTGGCCCGGAGCAGCGCGAGCTGTTGCATCGCCTGGCCCAGCTGGCGATGCGTGAGCTGGAGCTGCGGCGCCTGGCCCACCTCTGCCCGGTCACTGGCTTGCCCACCCGTCACACCTTTCTGAGCATTGGTGAGCGGGAGTTCGAGCGTGCCCGCCGCGACCAGCACCCCCTGTCGCTGCTCCTCTTCGATCTCGACAATCTGCGCCTGATCAACAACCGCTGGGGGCACCTCGCCGGCGACCAGGTGCTCACCGACGTGGTCCAGCTGGCGCGCACCTTTCTTCAGCCGCAGGACTTCGCCGCCCGCCTGGGGGATGGCGAGTTCGCCCTGCTGCTGGTGGGGATCCAGCGCGATCAGGCCATGGCCCTGGCGGATGGCCTGCGCACCGCCGTCGCCCACCTGCCCGGCGTCTACAGCCATTCCGACTTTCGTCTGACCATCAGCGGTGGCCTCACCGTCCTGTCCCCCTCGGATCAACGCCTCTCCGACCTGATCCACCGCGCTGGGCGGGCCCTCGAGCTGGCCAAGGGCAACGGTCGCAACCAGATCGCCAGCCTCTTCGACGGACCCTGACTTGTGACCCTCAGGCCCGCACCACCGGCACATCGCTCAGCCGGGTGGTGGCGGCCCTCGACAGGCGCGAGCGGCGCATGGTCCAGCGGGGTCGCAGGCCGCAGGCGGCCCACTGCACGGTGCCGCTGCCGAAGCGGCGGTTGAGGCCGTCGACGGTGGCCATCAGGGCTTCGCGCCTTTGCTGCTGCTCCGGTGGCAGCGGGGCCAGCAGATGGTGCTGCAGCAGCCCCACCGGCTGCAGATCCTGCAGCAGGACGCCGGCCTTCTGCAGCGGCTTGTGGGGCCGGAACAGCCGCTCGGCCAGGGGCAGGGCGGCGGCGAGCAGCACGGCGGTGTCGTTGCTGGGCAGCAGCAGCGAGACGGTGGCGGCATTGGCGTAGAAGCGGGTGCCGTTGAAGGGGCTGCTGCGCACGAACACCGTGACGCTGCCCGCCCGCTGCCCCTGGCGGCGCAGCTTCTCGCAGGCCCGGCTGAGGTAGGTGGCGATCGCCTGCCGCAGACCCTCGAGGCTGGTGACCGGTTCGCTGAAACTGCGGCTGACGCAGGTTTCCTGCTTCGCCGGCGGCACGGCCACCAGGGGCAGGCAGCTGTGGCCGCGCAGCTCCTGCTGCAGGCGCACCCCCACGACGCCACAGCGGTGCCGCAGTTCGCCGCTCGGCATGTCGCGCAGGGCCCGGGCCTGGCTGATGCCCCGCAACCGGCACCAGCGGGACAACTTGCGGCCGATGCCCCAGACGTCCTCGATGGCGATGGCCTCCAGCCAGGGGCCCGGATCCCCGACCTGGCCCAGATCGAACACGCCGCCATGGGAGAGGTCGCGTTTGGCGATGCGGTTGGCGATCTTGGCCAGCACCTTGGTGGGGGCGATGCCCACCGCCACCGGCAGGCCCAGCTGGCGGCGCACCTGCCGGCGCAGGTCTTTCCCCCAGGCGGTGAGGTCGCCGTCGCCGGGGGGGCGGTGCAGGCGACCGAAGGCCTCGTCGATGGAATAGATCTCCAGCTCCTCCACCCAGGCTTCGAGGCTGGCCATCAGCCGCTGGCTCATGTCGGCGTAGAGGCCGTAGTTGGAACTGCGCACGATCACACCGCGGCGTTCCAGGTCGTGGCGCACCTGAAACCAGGGGGTGCCCATGGGAATGCCCATGGCACGGGCCTCGGCGCTGCGGGAGACGATGCAGCCGTCGTTGTTGGAGAGCACCACCAGGGGCTTTCCGATCACGGAGGGGTCGAGGGCGGCTTCGCAGGAGGCGTAGAAGTTGTTGCCGTCGACCAGGACGGTGGCCTGGCTCATCGACCCCCCGGCAGCGAACGGATCACGTGCACGGCCACGCCCCAGAGGCGGTCGTCGTCGCTGCCACCGAGGGCCAGGGGCGGGTAGGCGGGGTTGGCGGGCTCCAGCCACCAGTGCGCCCCCCGGCGCACCAGGCGCTTGAGGGTGAATCCCCCCTCCAGCAGGGCCACCACGATGCGGCCGGACCGGGGCGTGGCCTCCCGGTCGACGACGAGCAGGTCGCCATGGCGGATGCCGGCACCGAGCATCGAGTCGCCGCAGACGCGCAGCAGCAGGGTGCGGCCGGGGTGGAGGTTCAGCTGTTCGTTGAGGTCGACCCCCATCCCGGCCCCGGGCGGCGGTCCTTATCTTAGTACAGATGTACTGGTCAAAGGTCGTCTTCGAGCAGCAGCTGCTGGAAGGCGGTGTAGAGGTCCAGCTCGGGATCGCCGGCCGAGGGACGGGGGGTCTGGGTGCGGCGGCGGCCGCTGTTGGCAGGACGCTGGCGGTCGCCAGCGAGGTCGTTGCTGGCAGGGGTGCGGGTGGGGGGAGGCACCTCCAGTTGCCGCAGCCGCTCCAGCAGGTGGGGCGGCACGCTGCCGTCGGCGCTGACGTCCATCAGCCCGCGGAACAGCTTCTCGGGGTCCTGCTCGGTTTCGACGGCATGGCGGCGGTCGACCGCCCGGCTGCCCGGGGTCGCCTCGCCGGCCGTCGGGGTGGGCGGGGGCGGAGCGGGAAGCTTGCTGGGCAGCTGGCGGCCGAGGGCCTCCAGCCGTTCGCGGCTGCGGGCATCGAAGCTCATCGGGGCGGGCTCAGCTGCAGTTCAGTGTGTCGCGGGTGAGCCGGCCGCTGGCGGGGTTGGTGCCGCTGGCGGCGGCGCAGAGGCTGGTGAGGGCATCACCGCGCAGGGGCACGTTGGTGAAGTCGGCGCCGTCGATGCGCACCCCGCGGAACTTGGTGTTGAAGGCGAAGGCGTCGTCGAGGCGGGCGTTGCGGAGGTCGGTGCCCTCGAACACGGCCGAATCCAGGGTGGCGTCCCGCAGGTCGCTGCCGCTGAGGTCGGCGTCCTGGAGCTTGGCGCCGAACAGGCTGGCGCCGCGCAGATCGGCCCCCGAGAGATCGGCGTCGCGCAGGTTGGTGAGGTTGAAGGTGACGCCGCGCAGATCGGCGCCATGGAAATCGGCGCCGATCAGCACCTGCTTGGCATAGTCCATGGCCGCTGCCACCGGATGGGGGCCGGCCAGCAGCAGCAGGCCGCCCAGGACCAGGGACAGCAGCAGAGTCAGGAACCGGGGCAGGGAGAGCGGCGGGGAGAGGGGGCTCGCCATCGGGGATGGAGCGAAGGAGATCAGCCTAGGAAAGGGCTCCGCCCCACTCCGCGGCCCGCGAAGCAATGCCGATGGGGACAGGGCGACTAGCGTGGAGCGGGCACGGATCTCCGTCCCGTTCGATCTCCGCAGCCGTGGATGGACCAGGACCTCCAACCAAAGGACCTCCAACCCGGGGATGTCCAGCGATCAGGAATCGGGGCGGTCGAGGGCCTGCTGGAGAGGATCGAGAGGCCGGCGGCCCTGGCGGACGGCCTGGGCGAGATCCTGGCGGCCAATGGGGCGTTCTGCCGGCGTTCGGGGCTGGACCTGGAGGCGTTGCGCCAGCGGGGCCTGCAGGAGCTCTGCGCCGCTGAGGTGGCGCCGTTGCTGCAGGGTGCCGTGGCCAGCCTGAGCAGCGAACTGGCCGGCTCCCCGGTGGCTGATGGGGCGATTCCCCTGTCCCTCACCCGCCTGCCGGCCAGCGGTGGGACGGGTGGGGTCTGGTGCCTGCTGGAGCTGCTCGACCAGCGGGTGACCCTGGCTGACCTGGATGATCTGGTGGCGGCCCGCTACGCGGATGGCGCCGTCCTGCTGCATCTGCAGGTGCTGCAGCTCGACCTGGTGCGTGGCCGGTTGGGCATCGCCGCCTGCGAGGCCTTGATCGAGGAGATTGCCCACCGGCTGGAGGCGGC
Source organism: Cyanobium gracile UHCC 0281 (assembly GCF_034931305.1). GTDB lineage: Bacteria > Cyanobacteriota > Cyanobacteriia > PCC-6307 > Cyanobiaceae > Cyanobium > Cyanobium gracile_A. Next base: position 29,647 of record NZ_JAYGHY010000001.1, read on the forward strand.
CCTTCCGGCTGGTGGCTTCTTCTCCCGCCAAGGGGGCGATCGCCTGCTGGCCCTGCTGCCGGGCGCGATGGGCATCGACGCCGTAAGGGACATGGCCGGCGCGCTGCTCTCCAGCCTGGAGGCGCCCACCACGGTACTGGAGCACGTCATCGAGCCCTCGCTGAACGTGGGCATCAGCCGCGCCCCGGACGACGGCAACGACTTCGCCGTTCTGCTGGAGGCCGCCACCCGGGCGCTGGAGGAAACCCATCGCCAGCCGTTCCCCAGCTGCTGCATCGCCTCGCCGGTGGAGCGGTCGGTTCAGCTGCAGGAGTTGCTGGCCCGTCCCCTGGCCCTGGCGATCGAGCAGGAACAGCTGGAGCTGGCCTACCAGCCGATCATCGAGCTGGAATCCGGGCGGGTGATCGCCGCCGAGGTGCTCTGCCGCTGGGATGATCCGGTGCTGGGCCGCCAGTCCCCCGCCGATTTCATCGACGTGGCCGAGGCCACGGCCCAGATCTCGTCCCTGGGGCGCTGGGTGATGGAGCGGGCGTTAGAGGCCCTGCACCGCTGGGATGTGGCCGGGCTGCAGCTGGCCAAGATCTGCGTCAATGTCTCGCCCCTCCAGGTGCAGGACCCCACCTGGAGCAGCGACCTGCTGATGGCCCTGGAACGCCACCAGCTGACCCCCGGTCGCATCGTTCTGGAGCTCACCGAAGGCAGCATCCTGGAGATGTCGAACCACGTCGCCAACCAGCTGCGGGACCTCCGGCGCCAGGGGTTCGAGCTGGCCATGGATGATTTCGGCACCGGCTATTCGGGGCTGCAGCGGCTCACCGAGTTGCCCTTCAGTGAGGTCAAGATCGACAGGAGCCTGATCTCCGCGATCGACTACGACCAGCTGCAGCAGGCCATGCTCAGCGCCGTGATCCGTCTCAGCGACGCCACCGGAATCATGGTGGTGGTGGAGGGGGTGGAACGCTCCCGCCAGCGGCAGATGCTGCTCACCCTCGGTTGCCGCCACGGTCAGGGCTACCAGCTGTCGGCACCCCTGTCGGATCTGGAACTGGAGGCCCTGCTCCAGAGCCAGATCACTCCAGCGGCCTGAGCGGTCTCGACAGCATGCACTGGATGGTCCCGCTGCTGCTGTCCGTGGACGTGGGGGATGGGCGCTCCGTGGCCGGCCTCTCCAAGGCGATCCAGCTGTCGGTGGCGCCGGTGTTCCTGTTCACCGGCGTCACCGGGCTGTTGAGCCTGTTCAGCTCCCGGCTGGCCCGGATCATCGACCGCACCCGCGTCATTCAGGAGACCCTGGCGAAGAGCCAGGCCAAGCCGGAGGCCGATCCGGAGGACGGCGAGCGGCTGGAGCAGGTGCTGGCGGTGCAGCGGCGCCGCACCTTCCTGATCAACCGGGCGATCCTGGCGGTCACCGTCACCGCCCTGCTGGTGGCGGCTGTGGTGGCGGTGCTGTTCATCAGTGCCGTGGCGGCCCTCGATGTCACCGCCATCGTGGTGCCGCTGTTCGTGGCGGCCATGGGCGCCATGATCGTGGGCCTGCTGCTGTTCCTGGTGGAGGTGCAGCTGGCCATCAGCCAGAACCCCCGCCGGTACTACTGAGCACCTTCGGCCCCTTGCTGCACCGCCCCCTGGCTTGACGGCCGCAGGGAAGCCTGCAGCAGCAGCTTTGGCCACCATGCCCCCCAGCCCCGCCCAGCGAGAGGGAGCCTGGGCGGAGCAGCGGGTGCTGCGGCTGCTGCGGCTCCGGGGCTGGCAGCTGCTGGAGCGCAACTGGCGCTGCCGCTGGGGGGAGCTGGATCTGGTGCTTCACAAGCCAGGCCGCCTGCTGCTGGTGGAGGTGAAGGGGCGCCGGCGCTCGGGTCTCGATGGCTCGGGCACGGCTGCGCTGCGGTGGCCGAAGCGCCAGCGGCTGGCGCGGGCCTGGGACTGCTGGCTGGCGGCCCATCCCCGCTGGGAGCGGACGCCGGTGGAGCAGGTGGCCGCCCTGGTGCCGCTGCCGCCTTCGCCGGCGCCGGTGCGCTGGATCCGGCTGGGCGATTAAGGCTCTGCGCGCTGGGTGCCCCGGCTCAGGGCTGGCTGGTGGCCGGAACCGTTGTGGCTGGTGCTGGGCTGGCCGGAGCCGTTGTGTAGAAGACCGTGCAGCGGTAGCGGGTGTTGTCCATGCCCACCTCCAGGTCCTCGCACACTGTGCGGGTCACGGTGGCGCCCTTGGGCACCTGGCTCTTGGCCTGCTGGCGGGTGGCCTGACGGTCGAAGATCGATTCGGCGGTGACGCTGCCGGCACGGGCGGGGGCCGCCAGCAGGGCAAGGCTGCCGGCCAACAGGGCGCCGGTCAGGCGGAAACCATGGGCCATGGCGGAAGGGGGGAACGCTGCTCCACCTCTAGCCAGGTCTGACGGCCCTGCAATCTGGGGAGACCTGCCGGCGCCTCCATGACCTTCAGCGGCCACCGGGCCCGCAAGCGCTTCGGGCAACACTGGCTCACCGATCCCCAGATCCTCGATCGCATCGTGGCGGCCGCCGACCTGCACGGTGCCGACCACGTTCTGGAGGTGGGCCCGGGGCGGGGCGCCCTGACGGAACGGTTGCTGGCCTCGCCGGTGGCGTCGCTGTTGGCGGTGGAGCTGGACCGGGATCTGGTGGTGGGCCTGCGGCAGCAGTTCGGCGCTGATGGGCGCTTCAGCCTGATCGAGGGTGACGTGCTCGAACTGGCCCTGCCCTGCCCCGAACGGCCCATGCCCACCAAGGTGGTCGCCAACATCCCTTACAACATCACCGGCCCGTTGCTGGAGGTGCTGGTGGGCCGCCTCGGCCGGCCGGCCCCCTGCCGCTTTGAGCGACTGGTGCTGCTGGTGCAGCAGGAGGTTGGGCAGCGCATCCGTGCGCGGCCCGGCAGCAGCGCCTTTTCGGCCCTCAGCGTGCGGATGCAGTTGCTGGCCCGCTGCAGCAGTGTCTGCACGGTGCCGCCCCGCTGCTTCTCGCCGCCGCCGAAGGTCACCTCGGAGGTGATCGTGATCGAGCCCGTCCCGCCGGAGTCCCTGCCGCCGCTGGCCCAGGCCCTGGCGGTGGAGCGGCTGCTGACGCGCTGCTTCGCCGGACGGCGCAAGATGCTGCGCACCACCCTGGCGGGCCTGCTGCCGGCGCCGGCCCTGCTGGAGCTGGCCGCCGCCGCCGGGGTCGATCTGCAGCAGCGGCCCCAGGAGCTGGCGCCCGCCCAGTGGCTCGCGCTCGCCACCGGCTTGAATCGCTCCAGCAGCGCCGAATCCGGCGGAGCATGACCCCGATGGCAGATGTGACGGTGCGGGCCCCCGCCAAGATCAACCTGCACCTCGAGGTGCTGGGCCTGCGGCCCGATGGATACCACGAGCTGGCGATGGTGATGCAGAGCATCGACCTGGCCGACAGCCTGGTGCTGCGCGCCAGCGCCGACGCCATGATCCGGCTGCACTGCGACAACGCGGATCTGCCCACCGACGGCACCAACCTGATCGTCAAGGCGGCGGACCTGCTGCGCTCCCGGGTCGGCCTTCCGGAACTGGGGGTGGAGATCACGCTGCACAAGCGCATCCCCATCGGCGCGGGCCTGGCGGGCGGCTCAAGCGATGGGGCGGCTGCCCTGGTGGGTCTGGATGCCCTCTGGGGTCTGGGCCTGGGCACCGAGAGGCTCCATGGCCTGGCGGCCAAGCTGGGTTCCGACATGCCCTTCTGCCTTCAGGGCGGCACCCAGCTCTGCTTCGGCCGCGGAGAACGGCTCGAGCCCGTGCCGCAGCAGCAGGTGGCGGAGCGGGCGGTGCTGCTGCTCAAGCACCCGCAGGCCAGCGTGTCCACCCCCTGGGCCTACGGCCGCTGCCGGGAGCTGCGTGGCGACTTCTACCTGGAGAGCGAGACGGACTTCGAGCAGCGGCGCCAGGCCCTGCGCCACGGCCCCCTGCTGGCCGCCCTGGCTGCCCCCGGCCCCTTGCCACCCCTGCGCAACGACCTCCAGTCGGTGGTGGCGCCGGAGGTGGAGAGCGTCCGCTCGGGCCTCGATCTGCTGCGCCTGGGCCCGGAGGCCCTGGCCGTGGCGATGAGCGGTTCCGGACCGAGCCTGTACGCGCTCTACCCCGACCTGGCCGCCGCCGAGGCGGCCCGGATCACCCTGGCGGGAGAGCTCGACGCCCTCGGTTTCGCCTCCTGGTGCTGCCGTTGCGGCGGGTCCGGTGTCAGCCTGGTGACGGATGGATCCCCACCATGACGGACGAACAACCCACCCCGCCGCCGCGCAAGGGACCGCTGAGCTTCCTGTCCGGCTCCCTTACCAGTGGCCTGCTGGCCTGGCTGAGCCTGGGTGTCAGCCAGCGGGTGGTGGGCTGGTACGTGACCCATCCGCCCCACTTCGATTCGGCCTTCGCCCAGAGCATTGCCACGGCGATGAAGACCCTGATGGTGGGGATGTGCTTCCTGGCCACCTTCACCTTTGCCTTCATCGGCCTGGGGCTGTTCCTGGTGTTCATCCGCAGCCTGTTGCCGGCTGAAGCGGAATCCCCTTCCTAAGCTGCCACCGCCGCCGTCCTTCCCCCCGATGACTCCCCACGACCTGGGTCTGCTGGTGGTTCTGCTGCTGCCGGGCATGCTCCTGTCGGTCCTGCTGCTCAGCACCTTCGCCGCCGGCGGCTGAGATAGGTTGGCCGCGCACAGGCCCCTGCTCCGTGGCTGAAACTCTTCTGTTCAACGCCCTGCGCGAAGCCATCGACGAGGAGATGGCGCGCGACCCCCATGTCTGTGTCATGGGCGAGGACGTGGGCCATTACGGTGGCTCCTACAAGGTCACCAAGGACCTCTGTGAGAAGTACGGCGAACTGCGGGTGCTGGACACCCCCATCGCCGAGAACAGCTTCACGGGCATGGCCGTCGGTGCCGCCATGACCGGCCTGCGGCCGATCGTGGAAGGGATGAACATGGGCTTCCTGCTGCTCGCCTTCAATCAGATCTCCAACAACATGGGGATGCTGCGTTACACCAGCGGCGGCAACTACACCATCCCCGCCGTGGTGCGCGGTCCCGGGGGCGTCGGCCGCCAGCTGGGTGCCGAGCACAGCCAGCGCCTCGAGGCCTACTTCCACGCCGTTCCAGGCATCAAGATCGTGGCGGTCAGCACCCCCACCAACGCCAAGGGCCTGATGAAGGCCGCCATCCGCGATAACAATCCCGTGCTCTTCTTCGAGCACGTTCTGCTTTACAACCTCAGCGAAGACATTCCCGAAGGCGACTACATCTGCGCCCTCGACCAGGCCGAGGTGGTGCGCGAAGGCAAGGACGTCACGATCCTCACCTACTCCCGCATGCGGCACCACTGCCTCAAGGCGGTGGAGCAGCTGGAGGCCGAGGGCGTTGATGTCGAACTGATCGACCTGATCAGCCTCAAGCCCTTCGACATGGAGACCATCGCCCGCTCGATCCGCAAGACCCACAAGGTGGTGGTGGTGGAGGAGTGCATGAAAACGGGCGGCATCGGTGCCGAACTGATCGCCCTGATCACGGAGCACTGCTTCGACGATCTCGATGCCCGGCCCCTGCGGCTGTCGTCCCAGGACATCCCCACGCCGTACAACGGCAATCTGGAGAACCTCACGATCATCCAGCCGCATCAGATCGTCGCGGCGGCGCTCGACCTGAAAGCGGGCCGTCGCTGAAATGGGACGCCAACAGGGCTGGTTCGCCCTCATCCTCGCCCTCACCATCGCCTCCGGCGCCCTGCTCTCGAACTACGGACTGCAGCTCGGTCTCGACCTGCGTGGCGGCAGCCAGCTCACCCTCCAGGTGATGCCTGCCGGCGCCATCACCCGGGTGGACACCGAGCAGCTGGAGGCCGTCAAGGACGTGCTGGAACGGCGCATCAACGGACTCGGGGTGGCCGAATCCACCCTCCAGGCGGTGGGCAACGACCAGCTGGTGCTGCAGCTCCCCGGCGAGCAGGATCCCAGCCAGGCGGCCCGGGTCCTCGGCAGCACGGCCCTGCTCGAGTTCCGCGCCCAGAAGCCCGGCACCGAGGAGGAGATGCGCGGTCTGCTGGCTCTCAAACGCCAGGCGGAGTCGGTGCTGCGCGCCAAGCGCCCCCCCTCCTCCAGCGATGCCCCCACGGCACCGCCACCGCCGGAAGCACCCACGCTTTCGCCCGAGGATCTGACCAAGGCGCTCACCTCCCTCGGCATTTCGGTGCCCGCCGGCAGCAGCGAGGTGGACCAGATTGAGCTGTTGCTGCGGGAAACGAACCGCCGCCTCCTTGGCCTCTACGGGCCGCCACTGATCACCGGCAAGGACCTCACCAGCGCCGGTCGCCAGCAGCAGGCCACCGGCACCGGCTGGGAGGTGACCCTCGGCTTCAACCGGGAAGGCGGTGAAAAATTCGCCTCCCTGACCCAGTCGATCGCTGGTACCGGCCGGGTGCTGGGCATCGTCCTTGATGGCCGCTCGATCAGTGAGGCCAGCGTCGGCGAGCAGTTCAAGCTGGCCGGCATCACCGGTGGTTCCGCCTCGATCACGGGCAACTTCAGTGCCGAAGAGGCCCGCGATCTGGAGGTCCAGTTGCGGGGTGGCTCCCTGCCCCTGCCGGTCAAGATCGTTGAGGTGCGCACGGTCGGGCCCTCGCTGGGGGCCGAGAACATCCGCTCCAGCCTGGTGGCGGGCCTGTCGGGTCTGGTGCTGGTGGCCGTGTTCATGGCGGTGGTGTACCGCCTGCCCGGGATCGTTGCGGTGGTGGCCCTGAGCCTCTACGCCCTGTTCAACCTGGCGATCTACGCCCTCATCCCCGTCACCCTCACCCTGCCTGGCATTGCCGGCTTCATCCTCTCGGTGGGGATCGCCGTGGATGCCAACGTGCTGATCTTCGAGCGCATCAAGGAGGAACTGCGCGGCGGCAACACCCTGATCCGCTCGATCGACACGGGATTTTCCCTGGCCTTTTCCTCGATCTTCGACGGCCACGCCACCGGCTTGATCAGCTGCGGGGCGCTGTTTTTCCTGGGCACCGGCCTGGTGAAGGGTTTCGCCGTCACCCTGGCGATCGGTCTGCTGCTGAGCCTGTTCACCGCCCTCACCTGCACCCGAACCCTGCTGCGCCTGTTGATGAGCTATCCCGCCCTGCGGCGCCCCACCTATTTCCTGCCTGCCCGCCAGCTGCCCCCCGCCAAGTCCGGAGCGGCCCAGGCGGGTCTGGCCTGAATGACTGCCATGACCCCCGCCCCCACCCCCCGCTTCCGCATCAGCCGCTACCGGCGCCTGGCCTGGCTGGGATCGGCCCTGGCCTGCGGACTCAGCGTGCTGGGCCTGACGCTCTGCTGGCTGAACCCGGCCATCCGCGCACCCCTGCGGCCCGGCCTCGATTTCACCGGCGGCACCCAGGTGCAGGTGGAGCGCGACTGTGCCCCCTGCACGGCGATCAGCGCCGCCGAGATTCGCCAGGGTCTGAGCGGCCTCAACCTGCCCTCATCCGAAGGCGATCGAGCTCCCAACCTGAGCAGTGCTTCCGTTCAGGTGCTGGATGGCGGCCGTTCCCTGCTGCTGCGCCTGCCGGCCCTCGAGGCCGACCAGAGCACGGCACTGGTCGATGACCTGGCAAGCAAGTTCGGACCGCTGCTCAAGAGCGGCACTTCGGTGAACACGATCGGCCCCACCCTTGGCTCGCGCCTGCTGCGGGGCAGCCTCATCTCCCTGCTGGTCAGCTTCGTGGGGATCTCGGTGTACATCTCCTTCAGCTACAGCGGCATCTTCGCTGTCCTGGCCCTGCTGTGTCTGGCCCACGACGTGCTGATCACCTGCGGCCTGTTCGCCTGGCTGGGCCTGCTGCAGGGCATCGAAGTGGATTCCCTGTTTGCCGTTTCCCTGATCACGATCGCCGGCTACTCGGTCAACGACACCGTGGTGGTCTACGACCGGATCCGTGAACAACGCCGCACCCTGGCCGACCTTTCCCTGCTGGACCAGGTGGACGTGGCCGTGGATGCCACCCTCACCCGCTCGCTCTATACCTCCTTCACCACCCTGTTGCCCTTGGTGGCCCTGATCTTCTTCGGCGGCAGCACCCTGTTCTGGTTCGCGGTGGCCCTCACCGTCGGCATCGCTGTCGGCAGCTGGTCGAGCATCGGTGTGGCTCCCACCCTGCTGCCCTTGCTCTCCAAACGATGAGGGGCCTCGATCGTGTCGAGGGGGGCCGGCGTGGCTGGTCCATGTTGCCGTTGGTGCTTCTGGTGCTGGCCCTGATCGATCTGCGGGTGGAGTTGATCCTGCTCTGGGATCACTTCACCCTGACCTCCCTCACGGCCGCCGTCCGCTCCCATCTGCTGGCCGTGGCCGTCCTGGTCAGCCAGCCGTCGCTCTGGCACCACTACCGCCGCTCCCGCGGCTGAGCCGATCAGGACGGAAGGCTGGTGCTGCTCAGGTCAGATCCCAGCGGTCCATCACGTCTCGGACCAGCACCTCTTCGCACGCCACCTGCAGCACCACCACCAGGGGCAGGGCCAGCAGGAGCCCGGGCAATCCCAGCAGGGCCCCCAGACTCAACTGGGCCATCAGGGCCACCGTCGGCAGCAGGTTGACGGTGCGGCTCAGCAGCAGGGGGGTAAGCAGGAACGCTTCGCCGTTCTGCAACAGCAGCCGCAGCACCAGCACCTGGACCACCTTCGCCGGTGAGATCAGCAGGGCGACGGCCAGTGGCAGCAGGGTGGCGACGGTGGGTCCGATCGTGGGCACAAAGGTGAGCAGCCCGCAGACCAGGCCGCTGAGCAGCGCCAGGGGCACCTGCAGCAGGGCCAGCCCCGCCCAGGTGGTGATGAACACCACCGTGCCCGAGATCGTCATCCCCGCCAGCCAGCCACCGAGGGCTTCGCGGCATTCGGCCAGCAACTGTTCCATGCGCCGCCGGTAGAAGCGGGGCGTGGCGGCAATCACCAGGCGTTGGTGGCTGACCGGATCGAGCGCCATCAGGATGGCCAGCAACAGCATCAGCAGCAGCTGGATGGTGCTGTTGGCGGCGCCGCCGGCGACGCCGAGCAGTTGGCTGCCCAGGGGTTGAAGCCGATCCAAGAGGGTTCCATCGCCCAGCTGCCGCTCCAGGTCGCGCAGCAGGGGGGTCCTGGGCGCGATGTCGCCGAGCCGCTGAATCAGCTGGGGGACCAGCTGGCTGAACTGGCGGATCTGGTCGATCAGCTCCGGCAGCAGCAGATGGCCCAGCAGCCAGCCGATCACGAGCAGCACCAGCAGCACCAGCGACAGGGCCGCCCCCCGGTTCAGACGGGTGAGCCGCCGCAGCAGGCTGGTGGGCACATCCAGAGCCACCGCCAGCACCACGGCGCCGAAGAGGACCAACAGCACCCAGCGCAGTTCCCAGAGCAGCAGGAACAGCGCCACCAGGGCCAGGGCCCCGAGCAGGGTGCGTGCCTTCATGTCTGCTGGCGTTCCCGCTTCCAGGGATCGAGGATGTCATGGATCAGCACATCCCGCAGCAACACCTGCAGACACACCGCCAGAGGCAGGGCCAGCAGCAGGCCGAGGGGGCCGAACAGCAGGGTGAACAGGAGCTGGGCGGTGAGGGTGAGCCCCGGCAGCAGCTGCAGCTGATGGTGCATCACCGACGGGGTGATGACATAGCTCTCGAGGTTCTGGATCACCACGTAAACCACCAGGACGGCCACGGCCTTCCAGGGGGCATCCAGGAGCGCCACCGACATCGGGAAGATCGTGCTGAGCGTCGGTCCCACGTTGGGGATGACGTTGAGCAGGCCGGCCAGCAGGGCATTGGCCGCCACCAGCTTGACGCCCAGCACGGACAGGCCGATGGCCGCCAGCAGGCCCACGCAGACGGAGCTGATCAGCACCCCCACCATCCAGCTGCTCAGGGCGGTGCCGCAGGACACCAGCACCTGGCGCAGGCGCCGCCGGTAGAAGGAGGGCGCCAGCAGCAGCAGGGCCTCCCGGTAGCCGCTGGGTTGGGCGGCGATCATCAGGGAGACGGCCACCACGAACAGCGTCTGGAGCAGAGCGGCGCCAAGATTGCCGGCCACGCCCACCAGGCCGATCGCCCCGCCGCCGAGCCGTCCCAGCAGGTCAGGGGGGAGGGTGGGGGGAATCGACAGGGTGGGTTTCAACCAGTCGAGGCTTCCGTCGGTGCGGCCATAGATCATCTGCGAAGCGCCCTGGAGGGAGTGCCGCATCAGTGTCAGCAGCTCGTTCCAGGCCTTGGGCACTTGCAGCACCAGCTGCCGAAACTCATTGATGAAGGGGGGGATCACGACCGTGGCCACCACCAGCACCACCAGCGTCACCAGCAGCAGGGCCAGGAGCAGGGCGATGGGCCTGGCCACGCCGAGGCGCTCCCGGATGGCGCCCACCAGGGTGCACAGGGCCATGGCGAGCACCACGGCGGCGAACAGAAGGATCAGGGCGTCCCGCAGGCTCCACAGCAGAACCAGCGCCGCCAGCAGGGCGATCAGGCCCAGCCACTGGCCGAATTTCAAACCTCCTCCTGAGCCTCCTCGGCCGGCTCGTCGCCCTGGCCGGCGAATCCGAGGCCATGGCCGTCGGCGTACCGCTGCGCAAAGCGCATGAAGCGTTCGAAATCGGCGGTGCTCTTCCAGGTGTAGGTGGCTTCCAGGGCGCTGGCCTTGCCGTTGACGAAGCGGGCCTTCACCTCCCGGGTCACCATCTCGCCCTCCTCATCGAGCATGAACATCCCGGTGATGTCACCCACCGCCTGGGGGGCCAGGGCCTCGGGCTCCTCGAAGATGAAGGTGGCCTGGCCGGTGCGGCCATCCCGGGATCGGGTCAAGCGGATGTCGGGCACGACCGTCTCGTCCACCCCGCGGAAGAACTGAATGGCGGCGGCCATGGCACTCGCTGAAAAGAGGACTTTAGGCAGAGCCCGAACCCGTCCCCCACGCCCCAGGATCCAGTGCCCATCGGCCCTGACATAGTGGGATCCACCATGCTGCCTTTTCGGCTGGTCGTTTTCCCATGCTTTCCGGTCCTCCGGTTTCCAGCACCGTTGATGCCGATCAGCTGCTGGAGCGCTTCCTGGCAGGCTCGCCCCGTCAGCGCCGCAGCCTCCTGGGCTCGCTCGAGCAGGCCGGCTCCGACCTGCTGGATCGGATCCCGGACCGGCTGGACCGGCTCGATGCCACGGGTGACGACTGGGCCGCCGGCCATCTGATCCAGCTGCTGCTGGCCTGCGGGGAAACAGCCCGGCAGGAGGCCTGGCTGGCGCGCCACCCCGAGGGCTGGCTCGCCGTCGCCAGCGTCGCCGGCCTCGACTACGCGCCGCTGCAACACCATCTGATGCGGCAGGCCTTCGAGGCGGCCGATCGCCTCACCAGTGAGCACCTGCGCCAGCTGGCCGGTGAGCCGGCCATGCGGCGCGGCTACGTCTATTACAGCGAGGTTGCGGCGATGCCGGCCACCGACCTCACCAGTCTCGACCGTCTCTGGTGCTGCTACTCCCAGGGGCGTTTCGGGTTCTCGGTCCAGGCCCGCCTGCTGCAGGTGTGTCAGGGGCAGTGGGATCGGCTCTGGCCCCGGCTCGGCTGGAAGAGCGACGGCACCTGGACCCGTTACCCGGGCTCCTTCCAGTGGGCGCTGGACGCGCCGGAGGGTCACATGCCCCTGATCAACCAGTTGCGGGGCGTGCGGTTGATGGACGCGGTTCTGCAACATCCCGCCATACAGGCCCGCCTGGGGGAGGCGCCTGCCGGGCGCGCGCGTTAGGTTCCGGTGAGGCGAACTGGACTTCCTGCTGCATGCAGCTCCGCTGGGCCGACTACATCACCCCCTCCACCCTGCAGCTGGCCCCGCTGGTGGAGTTGCTTCTTGAACCCATTGGCTGCGCGCTCCGCCAGGCGGAGCTGCAGCTCGGTCTGCAGGAGGCCCTGGTCAATGCCGTGCGTCACGGCAACGGCTGTGATCCCGGCAAGTGCCTGAGGGTTCGCCGCATCGTCACCCCGCGCTGGGTGATCTGGCAGGTGCAGGACGAAGGCCCCGGGCTTCCGCCCCATGCCCGCCGCCGTTCCCTGCCCTGCCAGCAGGATGCCCCCTCCGGCCGGGGCCTGTTCCTGATTCATCACTGTTTCGATGACGTGCGTTGGAGCGGCCGGGGCAACCGGCTGCAGCTGGCGGCACGGCGGGCTGTGGTCAGCGGCCGTGGGCCGGACAGCCTGGATCGCTGATCTCGGCCCGCAGCCAGGCCTGGGCGTTCTCCAGCAGGGCGATCGCGCTGCGCCGACCTTCGGTGGCCGCACGGGCGGCCGGCTCATCAGCGGCCAGAAGCTGAACCAGGGCCGCCGCCACCTGTTCGGCCGCGCGCCGGGAGCGCTGGTGCTTGAGGGCATGCCAGTCCCGATCACCGATGCTGAGCTGGCGATGCAGGCGTTCGGCCAGGGGCAGGGCCTCCGGTGGCCACGACCGGTGCGACGGAATCAAAGCACCGGAAGGAGACGCCGTTTCGTCTGGAACGCTGGTGGCTGCCACTGGACGATCGGACCGCAGTGGCCCCATCCTGTCGTTTCGGGCCTCGCCCTGTCGATCGCGCCGCCATGAGCCGCCTCCTGCGCCCCCGTCGCTCACCGCCACCCGGACTGCTGCACCATCTGGCGGCGGTGCTGAGCATCGCCGGCCGCCCGGGGGCCGTTGCCCCTACGGGTGTGACCCTGCGGCGGCGGCGGCAGAAGCTCGAGCTGGCCCAGAGGCTGCTGGATCCACTCCCCGACGGCCTGCTGCCGAGCAGCCGGCATAGCGAACGCTTCTGGTCGGCCCTGCGCTGGGGGGGGCTGGGGCTGCTGTTGGCCTGGCTGTTGCGTCCCTGAATCAGGCGATGGGGTCACTGGCGAACTCGAGGGGATGGGGCCGGTGCTCCAGCTCCTCCAACTCCAGGCGTTTGAGGGTGATCCAGTCCTCGATCAGCTCCTGGCTGAAGACACCACCGGCCAGGAGGTAGTCATGGTCGCCGCCCAGGGCCACCAGGGATCCGCCCAGGTCGGTGGGCAGGCTGGCGCTCCCTGACGGGACAGAACCGGCGGCGGCGGGCTCCAGATCGCTGGGGGATCCCGGATCGCTCTGGCGGCGCACGCCATCGAGCCCGGCCATCAGCATGGCCGCCAAAGCCAGATAGGGATTGGCCAGCCCGTCTGCCTGGCGCAGCACCAGCCGCCGCTTGTCGGGGTCGCTGCCGCTGTCGGGAACGGCGACCACCGTGGAGGGGTCGTTCCTGGCGTAGGTCAGGCGGGTCGGGGCCGCGGGGCCGCTCCGCAGCCGCCGGTAGCTGTTGGCGCCTGGGTTGGCGAAGGCGGCCAGGGAGGGGCCATGGTGCAGCAGCCCCCCCAGGTACCAACGGGCGGTCTGGGACAGGTCGCCGTAGGTGCCTTCGCCGCAGAACAGGGGCTGGCCGGCCCTCCAGAGGCTCTGGTGCACCGCCAGGCCGGCGCTGATGGGCTCCTGCGTTGGTCTCGGCAGCACGGTCGCGCTCCAGCCATGGCGCCGGGCGACGTGATGCAGCACGTAGCGGCTGACCATCAGGGCATCGGCGGCCCGCAGCAGATCGTCGCTCCTCAGGCTCAGCCCATGGAGGGGGGCCGCAGGCGCCGGCTGACGCAGGCGGGCCGGCAGGCCCAGGGCCGCCAGGGTGAGCAGCAGCTCGTTGCCCAGCGCCTCCGGTGGCTCGGTGCCGGTGGCGACCTGGTAGCCACAACCCTGGGCATTGCAGTGCCAGGTCAGCTCGCTGAACAGAAAAAAGTCCTGTGTCACTCCGAAACGGGCCGCATCGGCCAGGCCGCTGCCGGCCAGCAGGGCCAGGGCGCGTCCGGCCAGGGAGCGGGGGCAGTGGCGGAGGTTCGCCCCGGACCCCGCCGGCGCCTTAAAGGTGGCGATCAGGCTGAGGCTTCGGGGGGAGAGAAAGGGGTCGATCCAGGCGGTGGCGGGGTCCGGATGCAGGACCAGACCGCTGGCAAGGCTGTCGAGGGAAGGGCTGTCGAGGCATAGGCCCCGCTGAAAGGCCCCTTCGCCGAACTGGTGGGCCTCCAGGCCGAACGAATGCCAGCGCCCCTGCAGGTCACTCACCTTGAGGTCGATGCGCTCGATGCCGTCCTCCCCGAGGCGGCGCAGGACGTCCTGGGCGGAGGTGGCCATGGCGGGGGTGGATGGGAAGGCTGCCGCCACGATGGTGCCCCCTCGTCGGGCCGGTGGCCGCGTAACCGTTTCTGTCAGATTCCCCAGAACCAGCCGCAGGACAGGAATCTGGCGGATTGCGAGTGCTACCTTCCGCTGCAGGTGCGTCGATCCGTTTCGTCCATGCGAGATGCCATCACCGGTCTGATTGGTCGTTACGACCAGCTGGGCCGCTATTTCGATCGTTCCGCGATCGATCGGATCGATGCCTACTACGGCCAGGCGGCGTTGCGACTCGCCGCGGTTGAACTGATCAACCGGGAAGCGGCCGTCATCGTGCGCGAGGCGGCCCAGCGCCTCTGGCTCGAGGATCCCGAACTGCTCCTGCCTGGTGGTAACGCCTACACCACCAGGCGCCTGTCGGCCTGCCTGCGCGACATCGACTACTTCCTGCGCTACGCCAGCTATGCCCTGGTGGCAGACGATTTCACCATCCTCGACGAGCGCGTTCTCAACGGCCTCGATGACACCTACAAGAGTCTGGGTGTTCCCACCGGACCGACCGTCCGCAGCATCGCCCTGCTCGGCGAGGTGATCACCGAGATGCTGGCCGATGCCGGCCTGGTGGACACCGGCCTGGTTCGGGCCCCCTTCGAGCACCTCTGCCGCGGCCTCTCCTCCAGCAACGTCCGCGCCCGCTGAGAGGCCGTTCCCTAGTCTCGGATCACCACTGCCGCTCCGCCAGGTCTTGCCTCTTCTCCCAGTGCCTCCCACCGTCAGCAGCACCCACAGGCTCGCTCTGGATCCCATCGCCACCCCGGAGCGGCTGCTGCTGGGCCCTGGCCCTTCCAACGCCCACCCCACGGTGCTGCAGGCCCTGGCCCGGATGCCGATCGGGCACCTCGATCCCCTCTACATCGAGCTGATGGGAGAGGTGCAGGAACTGCTCCGCTACGCCTGGCAGACCGACAACCGGCTCACCATTCCGATGAGCGGCACCGGCAGCGCCGCCATGGAAGCCACCCTGGCCAACACCATCGAGCCCGGCGACAAGGTGCTGGTGGCCGTGATGGGCTACTTCGGCCAGCGCCTGGTTGACATGGCCGGCCGCTACCGGGCCGACGTTGTCACGATCGAGCGGCCCTGGGGAGAGGCCTTTGATCTGGCCGAACTCGAAGCGGCCCTGATCACGCACAAGCCCGCCATCCTGGCGATGGTGCATGCCGAAACCTCCACCGGCGTGTGTCAGCCGATGGACGGCATCGGCGACCTCTGCCGCCGGCACGACTGCCTGCTGCTCCTCGACACGGTCACCTCGCTTGGGGCGGTGCCGCTATACATCGACGCCTGGAAGGTGGACCTGGCCTACAGCTGCAGCCAGAAGGGGCTCAGCTGCCCTCCCGGCCTGGGTCCCTTCACGATGGGTCCGAGGGCTGAGGCCAAGCTGGCCGCCCGCTCCGGCAAGGTGCCCAACTGGTATCTCGATGTCTCTCTGCTCAACAAGTACTGGGGCAGTGACCGGGTGTACCACCACACCGCACCGGTGAACATGAACTTCGGCATGCGCGAAGCCCTGCGGCTTCTGGCCGAAGAAGGGCTGGAGGCCGCCTGGGCACGCCACCGCAGCAATGCCGAGCGCCTCTGGGCCGGGCTGGAGCGGCTGGGCCTTGAACTGCATGTCAGCGAACCCCTGCGCCTGCCCACCCTCACCACCGTCCGCATCCCCGAGGGGGTCGACGGCAAGGCCTTCAGCCGCCATCTGCTCGATCGCTTCGGCATCGAGGTGGGCGGCGGGCTCGGGGATCTGGCCGGCAAGGTGTGGCGCATCGGCCTGATGGGCTACAACAGCACCCCGGAAAACGTCGATCGCCTGCTCGATCTGTTCGCGAGCGAACTGCCCGCTTTTCAGTCGTCCCCTGCCGCTGTTCCCGCCGCCATCGCCTGACGGGCCTGGCGCCGCTGCCGGAACCACTGCTCCAGCTGCTGAGCGGCCCGCGCGCCCCTCACTCCACCGCTGACCGCCATGGTGTGATGGGCGCTGGGGTGGCTGGAGAGGTCGAGGCTGCCGCCGAGGGCACCGCGCTTGGGGTCGCCGGCGGCGTAGATCACACGGCCCACCCGCGCCTGGATCAGGGCACCGGCGCACATCGGACAGGGCTCAAGGGTCACCAGCAGGGTGCAGCTGTTGAAGCGCCAGTCGCCCCTTGCCGCCGCGGCCTGACGCAGGGCCAGCAGTTCGGCATGCCCCAGGGGATCCGCCCGTCGGTGGCGACGATTGCTGCCCCAGCCGACGCAGCGGCCGGCCTCATCCAGTAAGACGGCTGCGACGGGGATCTCCCCCCGGGCCCCGGCCGCCTCGGAAAGGCGCAGGAGCCGGTCCATCCACAGCAGGCTGACGGCGTCACTGACCATCCTTTGTTTCTAGCCATCCTTCGCCAGGGCAGGCGGCAGAATGCCGAGGCCCCCACAGTCGCCGTTGGCCAGCGTCCCCCCCGCCCACCGGCCATCGTCGTCCCCTCAGGACTTCGGCGCCTTTGCCGATCCCTTTCAGCCGGACCCGGTCCTGGAAGAGGTCCTGCAGCAGGCGTCCGGACTGCTCTGCCGCTGGCTTGGCCAGGCCGGCCACGGCACCCCCCTTCCCGGGCTGAGTGTGCTGCCGGTGGTGGAACCGGAGCTGGCGGGACTGGGAAGCGAGAGGCTGCTGGCCGATCTGCAACTGGTGATGGAAGGGGCCTACAACCCCAACCATCCCGGCGCCCTGGCCCACCTCGATCCGCCGCCCCTGTCGGCCTCGATCGTGGCCGATCTGATCTGCGCCGGCCTGAACAACAACCTGCTGGCCGAGGAGCTCTCCCCCAGCCTCAGCCGTCTGGAGCGGGCCCTGTGCGCCTGGATGGCCGGGCGGCTTGGGCTCCCTGACGGTGCCGGGGGCGTGGCCGCCAGCGGCGGCAGCCTCAGCAACCTGATGGCCCTGGTCACCGCGCGCCATCAGCGTGGCCTGGCCTGCCGGGGCGAGGCGGTGGTCCTGTGCAGCGAGGAGGCCCATGTCTCGCTGGTCAAGGCCACCGCCGTGATGGGTCTGCCGCCCGAAGCCCTGGTGCAGCTCCCCGTGACCGCTGCCGGCACGCTTGAACCCCAGGCCCTTGAGGAGCGGCTGGCGCAGCTCGATCGGGCTGGTACGCCGGTGATCGCCGTGGTGGCCACCGCCGGCACGACCGTGCGCGGCGCCTTGGATCCTCTGGAGCCGATCGCGGCCCTGTGCCGGCGCTACGGCCACTGGCTGCACGTCGACGGGGCGATCGGCGCGATCTTCGCCTTCAGCGAACGATTCCGTACCCGGCTCACAGGCCTGGGGCTGGCCGATTCGATCACGGTCAACCCCCAGAAGCTGCTCGGCATCACCAAGACCTCCTCCCTGCTGCTGCTGGCGGATCCGCGCCACCTGCAGCGGGCCTTTGCCACCGGACTGCCCTACATGGAACCCAGCTGGGGCGGCGGCCACCAGGGGGAGGCGGGGCTGCAGGGCACCAGGCCCGGGGAGATCCTCAAGCTCTGGCTGGGTCTGCGCCAGCTCGGACTTGACGGCGTGGCCGCCCTCATCGACGCGGCCGTCCAGCGCCGTACGGACCTGGAGCAACGGTTGCGGGCCATGGGGGGCCTCAGCCTCTGCAGCGGCCCCCTGCATCTGCTCGCTTTCCGGCCCGATGGCTGCGAAGGAACCGCGGCGGAACGCTGGAGTGCCGCCACCCGGGCGGCCCTGCTGGCCGAGCAGCTGATGCTCTCGCGGCCCGTCTACCGGGGCCATCACCATCTCAAGGCGGTGCTGGGCAACCCGCACACGCTCCCGTACCATCTCGAGCGGCTCAGCCTGGTGGTGCAGCAAAGCCTGGCGGAGCCCCCCCATGGCTGAACCAGTGGCTGAAGCGATGCCGGATCCGATCCCACCGAAGCTCCCGCTGAAGACTCCCCGCGGCAAGTGGGTGGCGATCGTCACCGGTGCTCTCTCGATCCTGATCGGGGTGGCCTACCTGGTGCTGATCACGGTGCTGGATTCCCGCGGTCCCCTTCAGCCGCCCCCCCCCGAGGCCCTGGGCGGGGCGGCAGCCGCCGTCTCTGGCGCTGCTGCAGAGGCTCCACCACCCTGTTGAGGGCTGTTTCCAGGAAGCTGCGCAGCATCCCCTCCCGTTTGTTGAGGTCATATTCGCGCTGCAGCACCTCCTGCAGCCCCCCATCGCCCCAGTCCTGGTTCTGGCGGAAGTAGGTGATGAAGCTGCGCCCCGCCACCCGGGTCAGCCAGGCCGCGCTGACCGCCTGAATCGCCCGGCTGACCACCAGGGCAGGGAGATTGAGACTGAGGGCCGAGGTGATCAGACCCACGCCCCCCTTGATCAGCCCCAGCCCCGCCAGGGTCCGGCCCACCGAGAGAGCCAGATCCTGGGCGGTGTCGCGGCTGAGGCTGACGCCGTAGACACGGCCGATCTCCACCACCATCTGGGCGTTCACCGCGGCGGTGGCGAGCAGGTCGACGCCCGGCAGCGGGGTCACCATCACCACCCCCGCGCCGATCCACATGTAGCGATCGACGATGCTGCTGGCGTCGCTGTTTCGTTGCCGGTCCAGCAGGTCCTGGCTGGCCTGGTTGAGACGGCGACATTGCAGCAGCAGATTGTCGGCGATCAGCTCCTCCCCATCGGCATGCAGAACGCTGGCGACACGGCGCAGCAGGGCCTCCACCTCCGGAGCCGGCTGCAGCGGTCGGCCACCGGGCATCGGCACACTCTGGGGTGCGGCGCTGGCGGGGATCACATCTTCGGGGGCGAGCCGGCCGGCGCAGCGTTGGCGCAGCAGCGCCAGCAGGCGTCGCTCCTCCTCCTCGCCGCGCAGGTCGCACTTGTTGAGCACCAGCAGCAGCCGCTTGCCCAACCCGGCCAGGGCCTCGAACACCTCCAGCTCACTGGCGCGCAGGTCGCCATCCAGCACCAGCAGCAACAGGTCGGCCCGGGCGGCCAGTCCCCGGGCCAGCCGTTCCCGCTCCCGGCCCGCCCGGCCCGCTTCGAGGATGCCTGGGGTGTCCTCCAGGATCACGGCCCGAGGCAGATCCCGCAGCCGCAGTCGGTAGCGGCTGGCGGCGGTGGTTGAACCCATCGGGGCACCCACCTCCCCCACCAGCTCCTGCAGCAGAGCACGGATGAGTGAGGTCTTGCCGGCCGAGCCGGTGCCGAACACGACGATCACCAGGTCGCCCCGTTCCAGTTCCGCCTCCATGCGCTGCCGTTCCTGGCGCAGGGCTTCGCGCTCCACCGCATGACGCACCTTCTCCAGGGTGCGGTCGATCGCGCCCAGGTTTTGCTGGGCCGCCTCTCGGCGGCTGGAGGGCACCGCCGCGGTGACGCGCTTGGCTGCCGCCGAAGGGCCAGGGCGGCGCAGCCTCTGCAGCCAGGGCCAGCCGACCTGCGCCAGGGCCAGCAGCAACGCCACCAGCACGACCAACATCAGCGGCCCCACCATCCAGTAGGGCAGCCAGGTGCTCAGGGTCCACTGCAGTTGCTGGACCGCCTGCAGCACCATGCCCAGCACCACCAGCGCCAGCAGACCCAGCAGGATCCAGATCCAGAGGCGTTGGGGCAGCTTCATGACCCCGGTGGGGCGGAACGCACGATGTCGCCGAACAGGGAGGCCGCCAGGGCGCTGCTGGCGGCGGTGGGGCTGTTGTCATCGTTGCCCAGCCAGATGCCGATCACCCATTGGCGCCTGGGCGCGTAGCCCACGAACAGCAGGTCCCGGCCCTCGTTGGTGGTGCCGGTCTTGCCCCAGCTGCCAGCGCCCACGTAGGCGGCGCTGCCGGTGCCGCCGCTGACCACCGCTTCGAGCAGCGTGCGCATCGCCTTTGCGGTGGCGGGGCTCATGACCCGGCGGCCGGGACTGCTCACCGTCCGGGAGCTGCCGGCGGAGGCTCGGCAATCGGCTCCGCCCGAGGCGGGGCAGGCTTCGGCATCGGTGAGCCGTCGGATCGTGGTGGGTGTCCGCCACAGCCCATCGGCGGCGACGGTGGCATAGGCGGCCGTGAGCTCCAGCAGGGTCACCTCGCTCTGGCCCAGGGCCAGGCCCGGCACCGGGGCCAGGGGACTGGTGAAGCCCAGATCCCGGCCCTTGCTGACCACGGCGTCGAGGCCATCTTGACGGGCTAGGCGCAGGGCGGCGGTGTTGCTGCTGATCGCCAGGGCCTGGCGCAGGCTGAGGCTGCCGCCACAACCGCTGCTGAAGTGCTGGCCGCCCCAGTCCAGCGGTCCGCAGCCGATCCGGTCGCCGGGCCGGGCGCCCCGCTCCAAGGCCACCACATAAGGGACGAGCTTGAATGTGCTGCCGGGCTGGCGCAGGGCCATCGAGGCGCGGTTGAACTGGCTCTGCAGGTAGTCCCGGCCGCCGGCGATGGCGCGGATTCCCCCCGTGCGGCTGTCGATCACCACCACCGCCCCCTGGCTCACCCCCAGGGATCGGCTGGCATCGATGCGCTGCCGCAGCACCAGTTCCACCCGCTCCTGCAACAGCGGATCCAGGTGGGTGTCGATCAGGAAGTTGCCTTCGGCGGCCACCTCCTTGCCCACCAGATTCTCCAGGTCGCGGCGCACCTGGTCGGTGTAGAAGGGGGCCCCGCGCTGCTGGGCGGAGCGGCAGGCCTCCGGGGCCAGCCGGATCGGTTGGCGCCGGGCACGCCGGGCCTGATCGGCGCTGATCCGGTTGGAGGCGGCCATCTTGTCGAGCACCTGGTTGCGGGAGGCCAGGGCGGCCGTGGGATCGATGCAGGGGTCGTAGCCGTTCGGGGAGGGCAGCAGGCCCACCAGCAGGGCGGCCTCCTCGAGCTTCAGGGCCGCTGCCGGCCGGCCGAAGAAGCGCCTGGAGGCATCCTCGAAGCCCCAGACGGCGCCGAGATAGACCCGGTTGAGGTAGCTCAGCAGCAACTCCTGCTTGCTGAAGCGCGCCTCCAGCTGCAGGGCCACCAGCAGCTCGCGCCACTTGCGCCCCAGGGTTTCGCCCTGTCCCACCTGCTCCGGGTAGAGGCTGCGGGCCATCTGCTGGGTCAGGGTGCTGCCGCCCTCCAGGACCCGGCCGCCGAGCAGGTTGGTGAGCAGGGCGCGGGCGGTGCCGATCGGGTCCACGCCGGGGTGCCACCAGAAGCGGTTGTCCTCACTGGCCAGCAGCGCATCGATGAGCACGGCGGGATAGGCGCCCAGGTCGGGGAGTTCGCGGCGCTTGCGATCGGCCACGGACGCCACCGGCCGGTTGCTGCGGTCGTACAGGAGCAGCGGTCCCCGCACCGTCGCCAGGCTGCCGCTGGTGGGCACCTGCAGCAGGGACAGGGCCAGCAGCAGGCTTCCGGCGCCGGCCACGGCCACCGCGGCCCGCGCCCCCCAGCGCCCCTTCCTGGACCGGCGCAGGCCTCCCTCAGGTGCGAACAGCAGCGTGGGCAGGTCCTCCTGATCGGCGGGCCCGAATCGCACCTGATCCCCCTGGCGCAGCACCAGCTCCCGCACCCGGCGGCCCTGCCACCAGAGCCCGTTGGTGGAGCCGGCATCGCTCAGCAACCAGTGGCCGCCGTGGTTTTCCAGCAGGGCATGGTGGCGGCTCACAGCCGTGTGGTCGATGACGATGCTGTTGTCGGTGGCGCGGCCGATCCGGTAGAGGCTGCCGTGCAGCGGATGGCTCTGCTCCGGCAGGCCGGGTCGCAGCACCCGAAGCTGGGGACCGGCGGCGGCTGAGCGGGGCCGGAGCCGCCGCTCCAGCCCCTCAAGGATGGCGGTCGGCATGGGGTCGCAGCAGATCGATGAGGAAGCACGCCACGGCCAGGTTGATGGCCACGTCGGCGAGGTTGAAGATCGGGAAATGGATCGGGACGAACTCCAGGAAATCCACCACCGCGCCGTAGCGCCAGCGGTCGATGCCGTTGCCCAGGGCCCCTCCGAGCAGCAGTCCCAGGGCTAGGCCGCTCCAGAGGCCGGCGGGAGGGCGCCAGACGATCCAGACCAGCAGACCAAGGCTCACCAGGGCGCTCACCAGGCCCAGCTGGATCGTCGCGCCGGTGAACAGGCTGAAGGCGGCTCCGGTGTTGCTGACCAGCTGCAGCCGGAGCAGGCCGGGCAGCAGCGGCCGGATGCTGCCGCTGGCGAGGTGGTCGAGGGCCCAAACCTTGCTCACCTGATCCAGCAGCAGGGCCAGGGCCGCCAGCAGCACGATTCCCAGCCGCCGGCGCAGCGGACGTGCCATCACGAGGGCACCAGCAGCAACCGGCGCAGGAACCAGCCCAGCACGCCGGCGGCGCAGCAGAGCAGCAACTGGGGCAGCAGGGCCAGGCTGTAGCCCACCACCAGGGTCAGGGTGTCACCCCCCCAGCGGCCGGCCAGGCTGCCCAGCAGCAGGTTGGTGAGACCGCAGAGATGCAGCACCACCAACCCAATGGCGGCGGCCCCGGCGAGGGTGAGCGGATCGTCCATGCCGGGCTGGCGCGCCAGCTTGCCGGTGATCCAGGCGGCCGGTAGGAACCCTGCCAGGTAGCCGAAGCCCGGATCGAGCAGGTAGCCGACCCCTCCACCCTCGTGGAACACCGGCAGTTGGAACAGCCCGACACTGAGATAGGCCACGGCCGCCAGGGTCGCACTGCGGGGACCGCAGACCAGGGCGCTCAGCAGCAGGGCCGGCACCTGCAGGGTGATGCCCAGGGGCCTGACGCCCCAGCCACCGGCCTCGTGGACGGGAAAAGCCGCCGGCACCAGACCGCCGACAAGGATGAGCAGGAGGCCGGCGATCGCTCCGCTCCAGGTGGCAAGGGCTCGCAATGAACCGTCCGTGGCTGGCGCCCATCCTGCTCCAGCTAGGTTCGGCTGAGAAGGGCCCCCAGCCCGCTGGAGCGCCGTACCGATGCCGGATCTCACCCCCACCGATCCCGCGCCAGGGGAGGATCTGCCGTTGGAGGCAGCGGTGGCGATCCATCTGGGCGATGCCGTGCGGCTGCGCCAGCCCCTGCGCTACCTCAAGACCGCCGACCCGATGCCGATGCTGCGTCCCCCTGATCTGGTGGATCCAGGGGAAGTGGGCCGGGTGGTGGAAATCCGGGCGCTGCAGTTGAGGGCCATCCGTTTCCGCCGCGGCACCTTTCTGATCAACCTCTCCGATCTGGAGCCGGCCTCTACGGACGGCTGAGTCCATGGTTCAGCCAGGCCTGGTGCGCCTGCTCCAGGGCCGGGGCTGGCCCCACCAGGCTCAGGCTGGGGGCGGTCAGCCAGCGGCGGGCCGCCGCCCGCAGATCCTCGGCGCCGATCCCGGGAGCCCGCTCCATCACCTGGCGCACATGGTCGGAGGGCAGGCCATGGCTGAGCACCAGGGCCTGGCGTTCAGCGATCTGGGAGCAGGTCTGGCGCCCCATGGCGTCCTGCCCCTGGAATTTGGCCAGGGCCAGCAGCCGTGAGCCTTGGTCCAGCCGTTCCTCCAGCAGCCGCTGCCACTCGTCCAGCAGGCAGGTGGTGGCTTCCGCCACCCGCTCCGCCGAGGTGGACAGGTGCATGACAAAGGGCGGACCGCCGGAATAGGCCGGAAGATGCACACCGACGTCATAGGCCAGACCGCGCTCCTCCCGCATCGTGATGAAGAGTCGGCTGGACATGCCGAGGCCCAGGTGCGCCTGCAGCAGCCGCAGGGCCAGGGCGTCGGGATGGGCCAGGGGAACGGTCGCAGCCCCCAGCATCAGCACCACCTGCTCGGTGTCCTGGATCTGCTGGCCAAAGTGGCCCGTGGCCCGTGGTGGACCGGCGAACGCCTGCGGCCTGGGGGTGTGGGTGCTCCAGGGGGACGCCGCCAGTTCCTGCTCCAGGGCCGCCTCCAGGGCAGAAGGGGCGTCGCCACAGAGCACGAGCACGGCCCCGTCAGCCCCGAGGCCCTCCACCAGAGGGCGCAGGTCCTTCGGTCCGAGACCGGCCAGCTCAGCCTCGATCCCGAGGGGGTCATGGCCGTAGGGGCCGTTGCCGTAGAGCAGGCGGCGCAACTGGTCGTGGGCCAGTTGGAAGGGGTCCTCCTTCTGGCGCTGCAGCATCTGCAGGTTGAGCTGCCGTTCGATCGCCACCTGCTCGGGCTCCAGCCGCGGACGCCGCGCCATCGCCAGCAGCAGGGGCACCAGGGTGGGGGCGTCGTCGGCGGCACATTTGAGCGCCAGCACCAGACCGTCCTCATGGGCCTCCACCCGCAGGGCGGCACCGGCCCCCTCGACGCAATCGGCCAGGGCCTCGGCATCCAGCTCGCCGCAGCCCCGGGTCATGCTGCCGGCCAGCAGCTGGTGGGCGCCCCGGCCTCCGGCCGGGTCCCGGCCGCTGCCACCTGGAATGGCCAGGCGGGCCGCCAGGATCGCCGGCCCGGGCCGGTGCAGGATCCGCAGGGGCAGACCCCCGTCCAGGGTGCGGTTGTCCTCGGAGGTGGCAGGAGTCGCGAGGCTCATGCCGGCACCGCCTCGAGCAGGCAGGCCCGGGCTGGATCCAGCAGGTCCAGCGTCTGCTCCTGGAGCCGGTCTGGCGACCAGCGGTCCAGCAGCGCCAGGGGCTGGTCGAGGGGCTGACTCCGTCCCCAGAGGCGGCTGCTGCCGATCAGGGACGCCACGCCGCCGGGGGATTCCAGTGAAAAGCGATAGCCATTGGCGACCAGGCGTCGGGCCCGCCACCATTCCTGCTCGCCGAGGCTCTCCTGGCGCAGCTCCTGCCACACCTGGGTGATGGCCCCTCGCACGGCCGCTAAATCCTCCTCGTCGCAGACCGCCTCCAGCAGGGCGAAGCTGCCGCCCTCCATCGCGTGCAGGTCCAGGTCGATGCTCTCGACGATCTGCAGTTGCTCCCGCAGACGGTCAACCAGACGGCTGCGGCGTCCCTCCGCCAGCACGGTGGTGGCCAGATCCGCCCCCGCCAGCCCCTCGACATCGCTGGCGGCCGGCAGCCACCAGAGCATCAGCAGCCGGGCGGCCTCCAGCCGCGGCACGGCCAGACGGTGCACCCCGGGGCTGACGTGCAGCGTTGCCGGGGTCATGGCCGCGCTGGTGGTCGCCAGGCCCGCGAGGGGGCCCGCAGCGGCCCGCGCCAGCAGATCCCCATCAGCCACGGCGCCGCTGAGGGCCAGAACGCAACGGCCGGCGGCGTACTGGCGTTGATGGAAGGCGGCCATGGCGGCCGTGTCGTGGACCACCAGGGCCTCGCGCCGCCCGAGGATCGGCAGGCCGTAAGGGTGATCGGGGCAGGCCAGGCAGAGCAGGCGCTGCAGGGCCACCTCTTCGGGCTGATCCTCGCTCTGGGCCAGTTCCTCCAGCACCACCTGCCGTTCCATGGCGAAGCTGTCGGGATCGAGGCGGGGCAGCAGCACCAGATCCATGAGCAGGTCCAGGGCTTCGGCGGCCCCCTCCGGCGGCATCAGGGCGTGGAAATGGACATCGTCGAAGCCGGTGGCGGCATTGCTGCTTCCGCCCAGCGCCTCGATGCGGCGATCAAACTCCCCGGCCGCCAGCCCGTCACTGCCCTTGAACACCATGTGCTCGAGGAAATGGGCCATGCCGCTCTCCGCCGGGTCTTCGAAGGCGCTGCCGGCCCGGCACCAGAAGTCGATGCAGACCAGGGGGGCGTCCTTCAGTTCGAGCTGCACCAGTTCGACGCCATTGGCGAGGGTGTGGCCGACGGGGTCGGCCAGCCCGGGCAGCAAGGACCCGCAACAACCCAGGGACACACTCACGGACGCATGGCAGGATCCGCATTCTGCTGTCACGACGTGTCCATGGGTGAGGTCGCTGCGGCCGGAGACGGTGGGATTCACCCGCTGGTGGATGGCCTGGCCGAGCGGATCCGGCTCTGTCGCCACACGCTGCCGGATCTGGCGCCGCTGGCGATCGATCCCGACCTCGAGGCCATCAGCGGCAGCCTGGACGGCGATGCCCTCTACATCCGCAACGAGGTGCACCGCTGCCGGGGCCTGCGCAAACTGCACCTGGAGACAGCCCGGCTGGGCGCCGGACTGCAGATCCTCCACTGTGTTTTCTTCCCTGATCCCCGTCACGATCTGCCGGTGTTCGGCGCCGACATCGTGGCCGGCAAGGCCGGAGTGAGCGCCGCCATCGTTGACCTCTCGCCGGTCGGGGAGGCGCTGCCGGAGACGATCGCCGCGGCCCTGGCCGCCCGCCCCCGTCCGGCCTTCGAACAGGTGCGGGAGTTGCCGCCCTGGGGCTCGATCTTCTCGCCCCACGTGCTGTTCGTGCGGCCGGTGTCGGAGGCGGAGGAGCAGGGGTTCGTCGAGGAGGTCGCCAGCTTCCTCGGGGTGCTCGCCGAAGCCGCCAGCGTGAGCCCTTCCCAAGCCCATGACCACCCGGCTACGGTTGCTCGATGGCAAGGGCAGTTGAGGTATTGCAAGCAACAGAAACAAAACGACAAGACCCGGAGGGTTCTGGAGAAGGCGTTCAACCCCCAGTGGGCGGATCGCTACATCGAAGACCTCCTCTTCGACGACCCACCGGCCCCTGGCGCAACGGCCTGATCGTCGCCGGTGTGGCAGGCCTGCTGGTGGGCGGTGTCGTTCTGCATCAGCGCCTTCAGCCCGCCAAGGCCCCGGTTGCCGCCGTGGCCCGGCCGCCCGCCCCGGTGGAGGCCGTGGCGGCCCTGGGCCAGCTGGAACCTGACGGCGATGTCCGCGTCCTGGCGGCGCCGATCACCGGCATCGGCGGCAGCCCCCGCATCACCGAACTGCTGGTGGCCGAGGGCGACCGGGTGCGGGCCGGCCAGCTTCTCGCCCGCTTCGACAATCAGCCGCTGCAGCGGGCGGAACTCGAGCTCATCCGCACCCGGATCGCCAACCTCAGCCGCCGGCTCACGATCCAGACCCGCGACCTGGCGCGTTACCGCAAGCTGGCCAGCGACGGGGCCTATTCGGCCGCCGATCTGGACGAGCTCGAGCAACGCACCCTGGAGCTCCAGGGCGCGTTGCAGGAGGCCAGGGCCTCGCTGGTCAAAGCCAGCACGGATCTGGTCAACACCGAACTGAGGGCACCGATCGATGGCACGGTGCTGCGCATCCAGTCCCGTGTCGGCGAACGGCCCGGTGACAAGGGCATCCTCGAACTGGGGGCCAGTGACCGCATGGAAGCCTCCGTCGAGGTCTATGAGAGCGATATCGACCGAGTACGCCTTGGCCAGGCCGTGACGCTCACCAGTGAGAACGGTGGTTTCGACGGCACCCTCAAGGGCACCGTGCGCCGCATCAGCCCCCAGGTGCGCCAGCGGGAGGTGCTCTCCACAGACCCCACCGGAGATGCTGATGCCCGCGTCGTGGAGGTGCGTGTGCGTCTGGATCCGAGCGATGGGGCCCGGGTCACCTCCCTCACCGGCCTGAAGGTGATCGCCCGCCTGCAGCCATGACGCTCTGGCAGGGACGCCGGATTCCCCTGGCCTGGCTGCTGCTCACCCGCCAGCCGATGCGGCTGGCCGTGGCCCTGGCGGGGATCACCTTCGCCGGGATCCTGATGTTCATGCAGCTGGGCTTCCGGGATGCCCTGTTCGACTCCAGCATCACGGTGCACAAGCTGTTCGACACCGATCTGGTGCTGCTCAGCCCGCGCACCAAGAGTTCGATCAGCATGACCGGCTTTCCCCAGCGACGGCTGGTGCAGGCCATGGCCGATCCGGACGTGACCGGCACCACGCCGGTGCACTGGAACCTGCTGCTGTGGCGCAACCCCAAGACCAAAGGCACCCGCTCGATCCTGGCCCTGGGCTTCGAGCCCCGCGACCCCCTGTTCATCGATCCGGCCGTCACCGCCCTGGCGCCTCGCCTCACCCAGAAGGGCCGGGTGCTCTTCGACGACCAGTCCCGCGATGAGTTCGGACCGGTGGCGACCTGGTTCCGCCAGGGGCGCACCGTGGAGAGCGAAGTGGCCGGCAAACGGTTGCGGGTGGCCGGCCTGTTCAGCGCCGGCGCCTCCTTCGGTGCCGACGGCAACATCCTCACCAGCCGGGAAACCTTCCTCAGCCTGTTGCCCAACACCCCCCCCGGCAGCATCGAACTGGGGCTGATCCGTCTGCGTCCCGGGGCCGATCCCGCCCGGGTGGTGGAACGCCTGCGGGCCCTGCTGCCGGAGGACGTCAGCGTCCTCACCAAGCAGGGCTTCCTTGATCTGGAGATGGACTACTGGCGCAGCAGCACCGCCATCGGGTTCATCTTCACCCTGGGGGCCGCCATGGGCTTCGTTGTGGGGTGCGTGATCGTCTATCAGATCCTCTATTCCGATGTCAGCGACCACCTGCCGGAGTACGCCACCCTCATGGCCATGGGCTACAGCCTGCTCACCCTCCTTGGCGTGGTGGCGCGGGAGGGGCTGCTGCTGGCGATCTTTGGCTACCTGCCCGCCTACGCCGCCGGCCAGGTGCTGTACGCCGTCATCCATGCCGCCACCAAGCTGCCGGTGGCCATGGCCGCCGATCGGGCCATCACCGTGTTCCTGATGATCCTGGTGATGTGCATGGGCTCGGCGGCGATGGCGATGCGCAAGCTGGGCGACGCCGATCCGGCGGACATCTTCTGAGCCGATGATTCTGAGCCGATGACCACCCTCCTCCCCGGTTCCGCCCCCCCCACCGCCAGCACGGGCGAAGGACCCGCCACGGTGTCAGTGCGGGGACTCAGCCATTGGTATGGCACCGGCTCCATGGAGCGCCAGGTGCTGCAGGGCATCGACCTGGAGATCCACCCCGGGGAGGTGGTGCTGCTGACCGGGCCCTCCGGCTGCGGCAAGACCACCCTGCTGACGCTGGTGGGGGCCCTGCGCCAGGTGATGGAGGGATCGGTGCGGGTGCTGGGCTGCGAGCTGAAGGGCTCCAGCCGCCACGAGCGCCAGCTGTTGCGCCGCAGCGTTGGCATGATATTTCAGGGCCACAACCTGCTGCGCTGCCTCACCGCGGAGCAGAACGTGCAGATGGGGGCCGACCTGTTGCCGGATCTGGGCTACCGCGCCCGCCGCGACCTCTCCCGCGAATGGCTGCGGGCCGTAGGGCTGTCCGACCACCTCGGCAAGCTCCCCCACGACCTCTCCGGCGGCCAGAAGCAGCGGGTGGCGATCGCCCGGGCCCTGGCCGCCCATCCCCGCCTGCTGCTGGCCGACGAACCCACCGCCGCCCTCGACAGCCGCACCGGCCGCGAGGTGGTGGATCTGCTCAAGCGGCTGGCGCGGGATGAGGGCTGCGGGGTGCTGATGGTGACCCACGACCCGCGCATCCTGGATGTGGCCGATCGCCTGGTGCGGATGGAGGATGGCCGGCTCTGGGCCAGTGAGGTGACCGTCGGTTGATCCAGGTCCGTTGAGTAGGGTGGAACCTCACAGTCTTTTCGAAGCGCCGAAGCCCTATGTCGAAACGCAGGAACCTGAAGAAGGAAAAGCAGGAACGCAATCGGGCCTACGCCCGCAAGTTCAAGAAGCGCAAGCTGCGTAACGACGGTCGCGGTGAAGGGGCCGGCAACGGCGTGACCGGCACGGCCAACAACGGTGGCGCCGCGGACTGATCGCGCCTGACCGGTCATGGCGGCACCGGGGGGATTCGATCGGGATCCCCCCTTTTTCATGGCCAGCCTCTCCGATCTCACCCCCCACTGCTTGCGGCCCTGCCACGCCCCGGACCCCGATGTTCATCAGCGTCGTCATCCCCACCTACAACCGGCTGCCGATCCTGCGCCAGTGCCTGCAGGCCCTGGAGCGGCAGGAGACCGGCGGTGCCCTGCAGGCCTATGAGGTGGTGCTGGTGGATGACGGCTCCACCGATGACACGGTGCGCTGGCTGGATGCCCATGCCACCGCCTTCCCCCACCTGCGCCTGATCCGCCAGGACCACGGCGGCCCCGCCGAAGGCCGCAACCGGGGGGTGGACGAGGCCCGGGGCGACGTGATCGTCTTCATCGACAGTGATCTGGTGGTGACGGAGCGCTTTCTGCTGCACCACGCCACGGCCCTGCAGCGCGCCTGGAGCGAGAGCGGCGACCGGCTCTGCTTCACCTACGGCGCGGTGATCAACACCCACAATTTCGAGGCGCCCACGGCGGAGCCCCACAAGCTCAGCGATCTTTCCTGGGCCTATTTCGCCACCGGCAACGTGGCGATCGATCGTCGGGTGCTGGAGCAGTCGGGACTGTTCGACACCGGCTTCCGCCTTTACGGCTGGGAGGACCTCGAGCTGGGGGAACGGCTGCGCCGCATGGGTGTGCGGCTGGTGCGCTGCCCCGAAGCCGTGGGCTACCACTGGCATCCGCCCCTGAGCCTGGAGCAGATCCCGGACCTGGTGCGGGTGGAGCGGGAACGGGCCCGCATGGGGCTGGTGTTCTACCGCAAGCACCCCACCTGGCGCGTGCGATTCATCATCCAGTACACCTGGCTGCACCTGGCGTTGTGGGAGCTGCTCACCCTGGGCGGCCTGATCAATGAACGCAGCCTGCGGCCCCTGCTGCGCTGGCTGATCCGCCATGGCAAGGCGGGTCTGGCGATGGAGTTGCTGCGGCTTCCCCTCAACCGTTTCGGCGTGCGGGCCCTCCATGCCGAAGCCCGCCAGCAGGGCCATTTGGTAGGTTGAACGGGTTATCCCAACACCGCACACCTGCATGTTTCGGGTGATCCGCTGCCTTTCCTATGGCGCGGCATCCCTGGCAGGTGGAGGCCAACCCGAAACCCCCCCACACCCAACATGGCTGTCGTCACTCTCTCCGAGATGATGGAGGCTGGTGCCCACTTCGGACACCAGACCCGTCGCTGGAATCCCAAGATGTCGCGCTACATCTATTGCGCGCGCAACGGAGTCCACATCATTGATCTCGTGCAGACCGCCGTCTGCATGAACAACGCCTACAAATGGACCCGCAGCGCCGCCCGCAGCGGCAAGCGCTTCCTGTTCGTCGGCACCAAGAAACAGGCCTCCGAGGTGATCGCCCAGGAAGCCGCCCGCTGCGGCGCCTCCTATGTCAACCAACGCTGGCTGGGCGGCATGCTCACCAACTGGAGCACGATGCGCGCCCGCATCGACCGGCTCAAGGATCTGGAGCGCATGGAGTCGTCCGGGGCCATCGCCATGCGGCCCAAGAAGGAAGCCGCCGTCCTGCGCCGTGAACTGGACCGCCTGCAGAAATATCTCGGTGGCCTGAAGAACATGCGCCGCCTGCCCGATGTGGTGGTGCTGGTGGATCAGCGCCGTGAAACCAACGCCGTGCTCGAGTGCCGCAAGCTCGACATCCCGCTCGTGTCGATGCTCGACACCAACTGCGATCCGGATCTCTGCGACGTCCCCATTCCCTGCAATGACGACGCCGTGCGCTCCGTGCAGCTGGTGCTGGGCCGCCTCGCGGATGCCATCAATGAAGGCCGCCATGGAGCCCAGGATCAGCGCAGCGGCGACGACGACGCCTGAGCCCCTCTCTCCCTCCCGACCTCCCTCCAACCCCACCCAATGGCTGAGATCACAGCGAAGCTCGTCAAGGAACTGCGCGACAAGACCGGCGCGGGCATGATGGACTGCAAGAAGGCCCTCACCGAATCCGGTGGGGATGCCACCAAAGCGGCCGAATGGCTGCGCCAGAAGGGCATCGCCACCGCCGAGAAGAAGGCCGGCCGCACAGCGGCTGAAGGGGCCGTCGGCAGCTACATCCACACCGGCGCCCGCGTTGGTGTGCTGGTGGAGGTCAACTGCGAAACCGATTTCGTGGCCCGCGGTGAGCTCTTCCAGGAGCTCGTGCGCAACGTGGCGATGCAGATTGCCGCCTGCCCCAACGTGGAATACGTCACCACCGACGACATTCCCCCTGAAGTGGCGGAGCGCGAGAAGTCCATCGAGATGGGTCGCGACGATCTCGCCGGCAAGAAGGAGGAGATGAAGGTCAAGATCGTGGCCGGGCGCATCGGCAAACGCCTCAAGGAACTGGCCCTGATGGACCAGCCCTTCATCCGCGACAACACCCAGACGGTGGGTGAGATGGTCAAGTCGGCCGCCGGCAAGACCGGCGAGAACATCCGGGTGCGCCGCTTCACCCGCTACACCCTCGGCGAGGGGATCGAGGTGGAGCAGTCCGACTTCGCAGCGGAAGTGGCGGCGATGGCCAAGGCGGCCTGAGCCGGAGCCGTTGAGCGAACCCTCCGACGCGATCGATCTGCCGGGTCAGTTGCAAACCCTGACCCGGCAGCTGACCGCGTCGAACCAGGAGCTTTATCGCCATGTGGCCCTGTACCTGCAGGTGCTGCGCCAGGTGCTGCCCCAGCGGGTGCAACAGGCCTGCTTCCATCTGGCCACCCAGGTTCATCCCCAGCGTTACGCCGAACTCCCCGAGGAGCGCCGTCGCCAGCTCCTCGGCCAGATCAACGAGCTGGTGAGCCGTTGCTCCAGCCTGCTGACGGTGGAGCAGCTGGTGATCCTCGCCTCCCAGATCTCCCGGGAACATCTGCGGCGGGAGCGCCACGAGCGCCAGCAGCTCCTGGAGGAACTCTCCTGGGATGGCGAATCCCCCAATCATTCTCCCGAGCCGGAGCCCCTCCCGCCCGGGTCTGTTCAGATCGCCATGGCTCCACCCCTGACCGGGGGCTCGTTCCTGATGGCAGCGCTGGCCGGTGGCGCTGAAGCTGGCCCCGATGACGCGTCTGCCGATGACGAGGTGGCCGACGAGGACAACGATGGCGACGCCCAGGACCAGAGCGAGGACGAGGAACTGGACGACGAGGAAGAGCCTGCGTCGCCAGGGGATCGGTCCCTGTGGCAGGCCGGCCGGCTACCGGAGGATCCTGAGCAGGTGCTGCGCTGGATGGACGGCATGGAGCTGGCCCTGGGCCGGCGTCTCCGCAACCTGTCCCATGCCATCAACGTGGAGCTCCTGCGAGGCGGTGTCAGCCGCAGCCTGCTGCCGGTGAGCCTGCTGGATGCGGTTCTCGATGGTCAGCTGGAGACCATGGCCGCCCCGGCCAACCTGATGCGATTGCCCCTTCCCTTCGGCGCCAGCCGTTCCCCCCAGGCCCACGCGATGGCGGTGCTGCTGCGGCCCGTGGAACTGGAACTGGAGGAACCCCGGCTGCGCACTTGCCGGCGGCGGCTGCAGCAGCATCGCCAGGAGGTTCGCAGAATGGCCCAGCAGTTCCGTCGCCTGCAACGGCGGTCACGGATCCACCAGGCCGAACAGCTTTGGCTGCAGGACATCCGCCCCCCATCGATTCCGAGCGACTGACCGGGTCCTCCGCCGGCCAAGGGGTGGGCGGGTCCGCCCTTGCGGCTGTCGATGCCTGGTGCACGCCCCTGCAGCTGGCCTGCCGTCTGGAGGCCGAAGCCGGCTTCGGCGATCTCCAGGGACGGCGCGACCGCTTCAGCCGCTTCGTCAGCACCAGTCTCGCCGCTCCGGTGGCGGGGCTCGAGGCCGCCGAACGCCAGCAGCTGGCCGCCCTGGCCCGCGACTTCGGTGGCTATGGCGAGCTGGCCCTGGGGAGCCGCCAGGGCCTGGTGCGCAAGCTGCGCCAGGCCCTGCATGAGCTGCGTTGTCGCCGCCGCGAGGTCTTGCCGGTGGCGCCTCCACGGCTGCGGCTGGGGGCGCCCGCCGCGGCGGAGCGAGCGGGCACCGCCACCATGGCCCGCCTCACGGCCCAGACTCCCCTGTCGGAGGTGACGGGCATCGGGCCGAAGACCGCCACCCGGCTGGCCGCCCTCGGGCTGCTGGTGGTGCGTGATCTTGTCCACCACTACCCCCGCGACTACCTCGATTACGCCCATCTGGTGCGGATCGCCGCCCTGGAGCCGGGGCGGACCGCCACCATCGTGGCGACGGTGCGCCGCTGCCACGCCTTCGGCAGCCCCCGCAACCCCAATCTGGCGATCCTGGAACTGCATCTCCAGGACGTCACGGGGCGCCTCAAGGTGACGCGCTTCTTCGCGGGCCGCCGCTTCAGCAGCCCCGGCTGGTTGAAGTCCCAGCAGCGGCTCTACCCGGTGGGGGCCACGGTGGCCGTGAGCGGACTGGTCAAGGAGAGCCCCTACGGCCCCGGCTTCGCCGATCCCCTGCTGGAGGTGCTGGAGGCCCCCGGGGCGCCGGTGCGCTCGGAGCAGATCGGCCGCTTCGTGCCCGTCTATGCCCTCACCGAGGGCCTCAATGGCGAGGCCCTCGCCCGGGCCATCGCCGCGGTGCTGCCCTCGGCGATTCGCTGGCCCGATCCGCTGCCGGAACCCCTGCGCCTGGAGCTGGGGCTGGTGGGCCGTGGTGAGGCCCTGCAGGGCCTGCACCGCCCCGCCGACAGGGAGGAACTGCAGCGCTGTCGCCGGCGCCTGGTGTTCGATGAGTTCCTGCTGCTGCAGCTGGCCCTGGGCCAGCGGCGCGAGCGCCTGCGCCGCTCACCCGCCCCGCCGTTGCTGCTGCCCGTGGGTGGCGAAGACCTGGTGAGCCGCTTTCTGGCCCTGCTGCCCTTTCCGCTCACCGGTGCCCAGAACCGGGTGCTGGCGGAGATCCGCGCCGACATGGAGCGGCCCCAGCCCATGGCCCGGCTGGTCCAGGGGGACGTGGGCAGTGGCAAGACAGTGGTGGCCCTGGCGGCCCTGCTGGGCGCCATCCAGGCGGGCCATCAGGGGGCCCTGATGGCGCCCACCGAAGTGCTGGCGGCGCAGCATTTCCACAAGCTGGCCGGTTGGTTGCCCCAGCTCAACGTCAGCATCGAGTTGCTCACCGGCTCCACCCCCGCCCGCCGTCGCCGCCAGCTGCTGCAGGACCTGGCCAACGGTCAGGTGAACCTGCTGGTGGGCACCCACGCTTTGCTCGAGGATCCGGTCCAGTTCGACCGCCTCGGCCTGGTGGTGGTCGACGAGCAGCACCGCTTCGGCGTCCGCCAGCGCAACCGGCTGCTGGCCAAGGGGCTCCAGCCCCACCTGCTGACCATGACCGCCACCCCGATCCCCCGCACCCTGGCCCTCTCCATCCACGGTGACCTGGACATCAGCCAGATCGACGAACTGCCGCCGGGCCGTACCCCGATCCGCACCCGCCTGCTGCGGGGAGCGGAGCGCCCCAGTGCCTGGGAGCTCGTGCGCCAGGAGGTGGCCAAGGGGCAGCGGGCCTACGTGGTGCTGCCCCTGGTGGAGGAATCGGAGAAGCTCGACCTGCGCTCCGCCGTGGAGGTGCACCGCCACCTCGACGAGGAGGTGTTCCCCGCCCTTGCCGTGGGCCTGTTGCACGGGCGGATGACCGGGGAGGAAAAGCAGCGGGCCATCAGCGCCTTCCAGGAGGGACGCTCCCAGGTGCTGGTGTCCACCACGGTGGTGGAGGTGGGGGTGGACGTGCCGGAGGCGAGTGTG
Organism: Cyanobium gracile UHCC 0281; assembly: GCF_034931305.1. Classification (GTDB taxonomy): domain Bacteria; phylum Cyanobacteriota; class Cyanobacteriia; order PCC-6307; family Cyanobiaceae; genus Cyanobium; species Cyanobium gracile_A. Next base: position 65,118 of record NZ_JAYGHY010000001.1, read on the forward strand.
ATGGTGATCGAACATGCCGAGCGCTTCGGCCTGGCCCAGCTGCACCAGCTGCGCGGACGGGTCGGCCGGGGCGCTGCCGCCTCCCATTGCCTGCTGCTGCACGAGGGCGACAACGCCATGGCCCGCCAGCGGCTGGAGCTGCTGGCCCGCAGCGGCGACGGCTTCGAGATCGCCGAGATGGACCTGAGGCTGCGGGGCCCCGGCCAGGTGCTTGGCACCCGCCAGTCGGGGCTGCCGGACCTGGCCCTGGCCAGCCTCAGCGACGACGGCGCTGTGCTGGAGGAGGCCCGGCTGGCGGCACGGCGGATCCTGGCGGCGGATCCTGGCCTGGACCACCACCCCCACCTGCGCCAGGCCCTGGAAGCCCAGCGCCGCCGTTCAGTGGAGGCGGCCCAGTTGAATTGATCCAGCCCAGCGAGCCGCCCCGCACCCCCTGCCCCATGCCCCCCCTGCGCCCCTGGAGTCCGATCCCGATCGATGACGCTGGTGAGCCCCTGGATGAGCTGCCGGCGACGCTGTGGCGACTGGAGCCCCACCCGTATCAGCGGCTGGGGGCGCCCTACGGCGCCGGAGCCAGTCCGTTCCGGCTGAGGCGGGGGGTGATCGTCCGGCTGAAGACGGCCCAGGGCCTGCTTCAGCAACAGCAGCCCCACTGGCGGCTGGCGATCTTCGATGCCTGGCGCCCCCTTGCCGTGCAGGCCTTCATGGTTCGGCACGCCTTCCGCGAGGCCTGCCGGGAGCGGAGCCTCGACCCCGACGCCGCCGGGCCTGCCCAGGCGGCCGTGGCGGCGGAGGTGGATCGCTTCTGGGCCCCGCCGAGCCCTGATCCGGCCACTCCGCCGCCCCACAGCACCGGGGCGGCGGTGGATCTCACCCTGGCCGAGGCCGACGGCCGGCCTCTGGCGATGGGCGGGGAGATCGACGCGATCGGGCCGATCTCCCATCCCGATCACTACGCCGAGGCCCCCCCTGGCAGCGAGGCCGCCGACTGGCACGTCCGCCGGCTCCTGCTGGTGGGCGTGATGGCGGCGGCGGGGTTTGCCCAGCACCCGAACGAGTGGTGGCACTTCAGCCACGGTGACCAGCTTTGGGCCTGGCGATGCCAGGAGCCACAGGCTCTTTATGGCGCCGTCGCCGGGGAGGGTTGAGGCGCGGCCACGGGGATCACCGTGCCCGGCAGGGTCAGGCCCAGTTCCCGGAACAGCACGCTGGCCTGGGGACGGGTCAGCAGCCCCTTCTGGACACAGCGCTTGAGGCTGGCCAGGGTCAGGTCGTCCTGAAGGCGGCGCAACTTGGCCAGCACCTCGGGGCTCTGGTCGGCGTAGGGGCGCAGGTGGTTCTTGTAGGAGGCGCTGATCGACTCCGGTTTGCAGGCCTGGGGGTCTGAATGGAAGTGCTGGACAGGCGCCTCGGGGGGCCTAGGGCGCTCCGCCGCCTCGCTGGCGCGGCCGGCACCGGGCAGGCAACCCAGCAGCACCCCACAGAGCAGAGCCTTGACGGCGACGTCCGTACGGCTCGGCATGCGCAGGACCTGACAAGTACCCAATGTTAGAAGGCGTCCAGGGACGGCCTGATCAGGGGGGGGAGAGCAGCTGGCCGACCCGTTCGTCTCCGAGCCTGTCGATGAAGTCGCCGAAGCGGCTGCGGACGCCCCCCTCGTCGCGCCAGGCCGTCAGCAGGGGCTCCAGGGTGGCCTCCAGCTTCTCCAGGGGCATCTTCTCCAGGTAGGGCCTGGCCAGGCGCGTCAGGCCATGGCTGCCGCCAAGCCAGAGCTGGTAGGTGTCCACCGCGCTCCCCACCAGTCCGATCTCGGCCATGTAGGGGCGGGCGCAGCCGTTGGGGCAGCCGGTCATGCGCACCAGGAGCGGTTTACTGATTTCCAGCCGCTCCAGCAGGGCGTCGAGGCGGCCCAGCACGTCGGGGAGGACCCGTTCGGCTTCGGTGACGGCCAGACCGCAGAGGGGCAGGGCCGGGCAGGCCAGGGCATGCCGGGCCAGGGCGGGCGGAGCCTCCGGGCTGCTGAGGCCGAGCGCCGCCAGCGCCTCCCGCACCGACGTCCGCTGGGCGCTGCCGATGTTGCAGAGCAGCAGGTCCTGGTTGGGGGTGAGCCGCACCTCCAGCTGGTAGGTCTCGATCAGGCGGCGCAGGCCGGTCTTGAGGTCTCCCTGCAGGCGTCCACAGAGCACGGGCAGACCCACGAACCACAGGCCCGGTGACTGGCGGTGCCAGCCCAGGTAGTCGGTCAGGACGGCGGTCGGTTCGCGGCGCAGCCCCTTGATCGGATGGGGAAAGTAACGGCCCAGTTCGGTCCGGAACCAGTCGACGCCGCGGTCGTGGATCAGGTACTTCATCCGGGCGTGGCGGCGCTGTTCCCTGTCGCCGTGGTCGCGCTGCAGGGCCACGATCGCCTGCACCAGTTCCAGCACATGGGCGGCGGCCACGTAGCCGAGGGGATCGGCCGTGCGGGCGAAGGTCTCCTCTTTGTTGTGGGTCCGCCCCATGCCACCGCCCACGTAGACGTTGCAACCCAGGGGGCGGCCAGAGGGATCGCTGAACAGCACCAGGCCGATGTCCTGGGTCAGCAGGTCGACGGAGTTGTCACCTGGGACGGTGACGGCCACTTTGAACTTGCGCGGCAGGTAGGTGGAGCCGTAGAGGGGTTCGGCCTTGTCGCCACTGAACACGGCACCGCTCTCCTGCAGCTTGCGCGCCTTCCTGGCGGGACCTTTGGGCTTGATGCGGTAACTCAGATCCCCATCCACCCAGAGGTCCAGGTAGGACCCCTCGGCCGCCTGGGGCGCCAGCAGATCGGCAATCTGATCCGCCAGCAGACGGGCCTCCGGATAGCCGTCGCGCTCAAAGGGAGCAGCTGGGGCCATCACGTTGCGGTTGATGTCACCACAGGCTGAAAGGGTTGAGCCCAGGGCCCGCACGATGCCTCCGATCACCTCCTTGAGGTCGGTCTTCAGCACGCCGTGCATCTGGAAGGCCTGGCGCGTGGTGATCCGCAGGGTGCCGTTGCCCAGCCGATCCGCCAGGCTATCGAGGGCCAGATACAGGGAGGTGGGAATGCGGCCGCCGGGATTGCGCAGGCGCAGCATCATCTGCCAGTCCTTTTCGGCCCCCTTGCGACGGTTGTCCCGGTCGTCCTGCTGGTAACTGCCGTGGAACTTGAGGATCTGGACGGCGGGATCGGTGAAGCTGGGCAGGGCGTTGCCCAGTTCGGCAGCCAACGGATCGTGCAGGTGGCCGCTGCCGGCCTTGAGCGCCTCCTGTTTGGTGGGGGGTTTGGCGGGGGAAGCCGATGGGAGCGACGTGCTGTCGGCGACCGTCGTCGAAGACATCGGCATGCAGAAGGGTTGTTGGAACGAAACTAGCGAACGGGACGGATCGGTCCGCTGGCGCTGATCACGATCTCCCTCCTTTGCATACAGTCGCGTCCTGCCCGCCCCCCCGCATGGCCACCTTTCTTCTGGAGATCGGAACCGAGGAACTGCCGGCCGATTTCGTGCGCCTGGCCCAGCCCCAGCTGGAGGCGATCGTGGCCAGGGATCTGCAGGACGCGCGCCTGTCCTGGGACAGCCTCAAGGCCAGTGGCACCCCCAGGCGGCTGGCGGTGACCATCGCCGGATTGCCCGAGCGGCAGCAGGACCTGATCGAAGAGCGCAAGGGGCCCCCGGCCCAGCAGGCTTTCCGCGATGGCCAGCCCACCCCGGCTGCGCTTGGTTTCGCCCGCCGCTGTGGCTGCGACCCCGAGCAACTGGACATCCGCGACACCGACAAGGGCCCCTTCGTGTTCGCCCGCACCACCGAGGCCGGCCGCTCCGTCGAGGAGGTGCTGGCCGGCTGCATCCCCGGCTGGATCCGCTCCCTGCAGGGGCGGCGCTTCATGCGCTGGGGGGACGGCGACGGCCGCTTCAGCCGGCCCCTGCGCTGGCTGGTGGCGCTGCTGGATGGGGCGGTGGTCCCGGTGCAGCTCACCGATGTGGATCCCCCCCTGGCCAGCGACCGCCTCAGCCGAGGACACCGTCTGCACCAAGGCACGGTGGTGATCCCTTCCGCCGGGGCCTACGCCGCGACCCTGGCCGCCGCCGATGTGCAGGTCGACCGCCAGGCCAGGGGCCAGATGATTCGGCGGGAGCTGGAGGCGGCTGCGACGCGGGCGGGGGCCGAGCTGGATCTGCCCGAGGCCCTGTTCGACGAGCTGGTCGACCTGGTGGAGTCCCCCCGCCTGATCGAGGGCAGCATCGACGCCGCGTATCTGGCCCTGCCCCCGGAGGTGCTCAGCACGGTGATGCGTTCCCACCAGCGCTACGTGCCCCTGCGCTTCTCAACGGCCACGGACGATCCCCTCGCCTTGGTGGCGGAGGGGGTGCTGCTGCCGCGCTTCCTGTGCATCTCCAATGGCCTCGAGGCCGCCGCCGCCACGATTCGGCGTGGAAACGAACGGGTGCTGCGGGCGCGGCTGGCGGACGCGGCCTTCTTCCTGGCGGCGGATCGCCGCCAGAGCAGCGCCGAGCGGGTGGAGGCCCTCGACCGGGTCACCTTCGCTGAAGGGTTGGGCAGCCTGGCCGATCGCAGCCGGCGCCTGGCCTGGTTGGCCGCTCTGCTCTGCCGCAACCTGAAGATCGGCGACGACACCGCCACCGCTGTCCGTCGGGCCGCTCCTCTCTGCAAACACGACCTTGTCAGCCAGATGGTGGGGGAATTCCCCGAGCTGCAGGGTGTCATGGGGGCCAAGTACCTGCTGGCGGAAGGGGAAACCCGCGCCGTGGCCCTGGCGGTCCTGGAGCACTACCAGCCCCGCGGCGCCGGCGATGCCCTGCCGGGGTCGGAGGCGGGGGCGCTGCTGGCCCTGGCCGAGCGCCTGGAGCTGCTGCTCAGCATCTTCGCCAGGGGCGAACGGCCCAGCGGCTCCTCCGATCCCTATGCCCTGCGCCGTGCCGGCAACGGCCTGCTGCAGATCCTCTGGGATCGGGGCTGGTCGCTCGACCTGGTGGCGCTGATGGCCGAAGCGACGGCCCATTGGCAGGGGCTGCTGCCCGCCCTGGAGATCCAGCCTGCCGCTCTGGCGGCCGACCTGCTCGAGTTCCTGCGCCAGCGCCTCGCCAGCCTGCTGGAGGAGGAGGGCTCTAGCGCCGATCTGGTCCAGGCCGTGGCCGGAGAGAGCGTGTCGCTGGAGCGGCTGTTGCGGGACCCGGCCGATGCCCGGGCCCGGGTGGAGCTGCTGCGGCGCCTGCGGGATGAGCAGCGCCTGCCCCTGGTGCAGGCGGTGGTGCAACGGGCCTCCAGGCTGGCCGACCATGCTGATCTGGCCGCCGACCTGCTCAGCCCCGCCGGGGTGGTGGATCCGGCCCTGTTCGCTTCCCCCAGCGAGGCCGCCGTCCTGTCGGTGCTGGAGCGGTTGGCGGTGCATGCCGCCGCCAGCGGCACCGCCCGCTACGACCCCCTCGCCCGCCTGCTGGGGGAGAGCGGCGCCACCCTGGCCGCCTTCTTCGATGGCGACGACAGCGTCATGGTGATGTGCGACGAGCCCGAGGTGCGCCGTAACCGGCTGCGGCTGCTGGCCGTGCTGCGCAACCAGGCTGCCGTGCTCGCCGACTTCGCCCGCCTGGGTGGCTGAGGCGCCTGGGGGCTGGCTTACTCCAGCAGGGCCACCTCGATGCAGAGGCCGGGTCCGAAGGCCATGGCCAGGCAGGGCCCGGCAGCGCCGCTGCGCCGCAAGCGCTCAAGGATGAACAGCAGCGTCGGGGATGACATGTTGCCGTAGTCCCGCAGCACCGACCGCGAGGGTTCGATCAGCTCTGGATCGAGCCCGAGGCCCTTCGTGACAGCGGAGAGGATGCGGGGCCCGCCGGGGTGCACGGCCCAGCAGCCGATGGCGTCGAGGCTGAGGTGGTGGCCGGCCAGCCACCCCTCCAGCCAGGGACGCAGATGCTCGCCGATCAGATCAGGGACCTGCGGGGAGAGGCCCATGGCGAAGCCGTGGTCCCCGATCCCCCAGGACATGGCGTCTGTGCTGTCCGGCACCAGCAGGGAGCCGCTGGCGATCAACCGACCCAGCGGAGCGATGGCTGGCGCCCCCGCCGGCGGCGGTTTCCCGGTGGCCACCAGGGCAGCGGCGCCATCGGCGAACAGGGCATTGGCCACGATCCGCTCGGCGTCCCAGCCGTACTGGAGATGGAGGCTGCAGAGCTCAACCGCGCACAGCAGCACACAGGCCTCCGGTGCGGCACCGGTGAACCCGGCGGCCACCCTCAGTCCATTCAGGGCACCGTGGCAGCCCATGAATCCCACATGGGTCCGGGCCACACCGGCATCCAGCGGCAGGACGGCCATCAAGGCGAGATCCACCCCGGGGGCATGGAAGCCGCTGCACGACACCGTGATCAGATGGGTGATCCGCTCCACAGGTACCTGCGCCTGGGCGAGGGCCGCCTGGACGGCCCGCAGGGCCAGGGCCGGAGCTTCGCGGGCATAGCGCCGCATCCGCTCGCCGGTGCCGGGGCTGGTGGCTCCGAAGAACGTCTGCCTTGGATCACTGCCGGCGGGCTGGAGCAGCACGCTGTGCCGACTGGCGACGCCCGAGCGGCGGTGCAGGGTCTCGAGCAGCCGGCGCTGGCCTGGTGAGGGGGTCTGCTGGGGCAGGGCCACCGCGGCCGCAATGGCGGCGGCATCGCCTTGGGCGATCTGCTCGGAGGGCAGGGCCGTTCCCAGCCCCTGGATGGTCAGGGACATGGCTCGGGCACCGGCGGGGTCAGGCTGGTGCCAGCCAAGGGGTGCAGGAGCGGGGTCGCCAGGACCGGCCAGCGCTCCACGGCCCCCAGCACCCGGCGGCTGAGGCCAGGACGGCGCAGGGCGAAGGCCAGGCCATGGCAGAGGCGTTGGCGGGATCCGATCAGTTGGCCGTGGCGGCGGACCCACTGCCGCTCCAGCTCCCGGCTCCATTGCCGTTGGCCATGCAGCACCAACGGCACCACCGCCAGAGCCCCCAGCAGGGCCCAGCCCATGCCCTCACCTGTGAATGGTTCGACGTAGCCGGCGGCATCCCCCAGCAGCAGCAGCCGCTCGGACGCCGGCGGCCAACGGCGGCCGGTGAGGGCCGGGGTGGCCAGCCAGGCGGCAGCGGAGGCCTCGGGGACAGGCTCGAAGCCCGCTTCCGCCAGCACGCCCGCGGCGGCGAGCGCCGCTCCTCCCGCCTCGATCAGATGGGCCCGCTCAAAGGCCGCCGCCAGGTTGAGGTCGCCGGCTTCGGTGCGCACCAGCCCGACATAGCCGTGCCGGCCGATCGCCATGTGGATCGTGCCCGGGCCGTAGCCGCTGGACTGGGCCTCCACGCGGCAGCCGGTACCGACCCTGGAGTGCGACTGGACCTGGCTACGGATCGGGATGGCAGGGGTCAGGCCCGGGCTGCCCAGTCCGGTGGCCACCAGCACCACCCTGGCGCTGGTGGTGGCAGGCACGCCGCCGCTGCGCAGGCGCACCTGCCGCCCGCCAGGGCAGGGACCGGCCACCGTGGCCTCGGTGTCCATCCGCACCACCGTGCCTGCCGCCTCCGCGGCCTCGCACAGGGCCAGATCGAGGCAGCCCCTTGAGAGGGAGCGGCCCAGGGGGCGTTCCAGTTCCATCTGGTGCTGTTGCAGGCCCAGACGCAGCCGCACCAGGGGCACACCGCCGAGGCGCTCCACCAGGTCGGAGAGGCCCGCCTGTGCCAACGCCCCGAGGGCCACCTCGTTGAGACAGGTGCCGCACACTTTCCAGCGGGGGAAGGCCCGCTTCTCCACCAGCAGCACCCGCAGCTGCTGTCTGGCCAGCTGGTGGGCCGCCAGCGCACCGGCGGGCCCGGCCCCGATCACGATCACATCCCACGGCGGAGACGTCATGGCGCTGCAACCCAGCCGACAGGACGGTGCCAGCTGAGCAGGAAGCGCTCGGGCCAGCTGCGCTGAATGGTGGCGCCGCCGAGGCCGGCCCGGGCGGCCAGATCCAGCGCTTCGTTCATCCGGAAGGCCCCCTGCACCGACACGGGCCCATCGAAATGCACGATCGCTGAACGGCTCAGCAGGCGACAACCCACCCAGGCCAGTCCATAGCCCAGGGGACTGCGGATCAAGTCGTTCACTAGCACCAGGTGGCGGCTGCTCTGGCCCAGGCGGCGCAGCAGTTCGACGGCGTCAGCGTCATCGAGGTGATGCAGAAACAGACTGCACACCATGACGTCGTAGTCCGCAGGCAGAGGATCCACCAGCACGTCGGCCTGAAAGAAGGTTCCGCCCAAGGGCCTGCCGGCGGCATGGCGGCTGGCGATGGCCACCGCCTGTGGGCTCAGGTCGCAACCGTCGATCACAACGGCGAGTCCTTGCCTTCGACAACGTTCCGCCAGGGCGATGGTGTTATCACCGCCCCCGCAGGCCACATCCAGAATCCGTAGGGGACGGGAGTGGTTCAGGGCGACGGCCAGCGCCTGGATCGGGGCGAACAGGGAGCCCACGGCCCCACTGACGGCGTTGATGCGGCGCAGACCTTGGAGGGCTTGATCATGGGCAGCGGCGTCGATGCCGCTCTGATCCATCCACTCAGGCTGTCGGTTCCGCTCGCCCAGGGGCTGCCATTGCATCGGGGAAAGTCGCTGGGAGTGGGGTGGGGCGGACGGGTCGCTGCGGACCTCTCGCCAGATGGGGCTTCTGGGAAGAAGCTAACCGTCGTCCCTTAACTTGTCCTTTCCATCCGTTTGCCGGCCGATGGGCCATCACTGGACTTGCCGATGCTGTTCGATGGCGTTCTGATTGTCCTTCTGATTCTGATCAACGGGATCTTTTCCGGTTCGGAGTTGGCCATGATGTCGGCTCGGCGACTGCGCCTCGAGCACCAGGCGGAAGCTGGCGACCCGAAGGCGGAAGTGGCTCTGAAACTAATCCGATCGCCGAACGATTTTCTTTCGACGGTGCAGATCGGCATCACTTTGATCGGCATCCTCAGTGGCGCCCTGGGCGGTTCTCGGGTGGCCGAGGCGCTGCGGCCGCTGTTGGAGGCGATGCCCCTGGTGCGGGCCTGGGCCGAACCTCTGGCCCTGGGAATCGTGGTGACGTTGATCACCTTTCTTTCCCTGGTCCTGGGGGAGCTGGTCCCCAAGCGCATCGCCCTGAGTGATCCGGAGCGCTTCGCCTGCCTGGTGGCACCGACCATGCGGACTCTGTCGCGCTGGATGGCCCCCCTGGCCCACCTGCTCGGCTCCGCCACCGATCGGCTGCTCAGCTTGCTGGGCATCGGCGAGAGCGGCGAGCCGGAGATCACCGAAGACGAGATCCGGACCCTGCTGCGCAGGGGGACGGAATCGGGCCTGTTCGACGTGGCGGAACACGCCATGGTGGAGCGGGTGTTTCGCCTGGCGGATCGGCCCGTCAAGGCGATCATGACCCCCCGCACCGACATCTGCTGGCTGGATCTGTCCGAGTCCCCCCAGTCCCATCTGGAGCGGGTGATGGCGGTGAATCACTCCCTGTTCCCGGTGGCGCGCCACAGCCTCGACGCCTGTGTGGGTGTGGTGCAGGGGCGCACCTTTCTGGCTGCCCAGCTGGGCGAGGGCCCGCGGGACATTGAGTCCTTCCTGCAACCGCCGCTGTATGTGGGCGAGAGCACCAGGGCCCTGAAGCTGATCGAGCAATTCAGAACCAGCGGCGTGCACATCGCTCTGGTGACCGATGAATTCGGCGGCATCGAGGGGCTGGTGACCCTCAAGGACATGATGTCAGCGATCGTTGGTGATCTTTCCTACGCCAGAGACAAGGAAGACCCGATGATCGTCGTCCGCAAGGACGGATCCTGGTTGCTCGATGGCGCCCTCGATATCGCTGACTTCAAGGACCTGGTGCAGAAAGAACATCTGCCCGAAGAAGTCCGCGGGGGCTACCAGACCCTGGGTGGATTTGTGATGCACCATCTCGAGCACATTCCCAGCTCCGGTGAGGTCTTCGAATGGGACGACCTGCACATCGAGGTGGTGGACATGGATGGCAACCGGGTCGACAAGCTCCTGGTGAGCCGCCTCGAAGCCCCCTCAGACCAACCCGAAGGGCTGGCCTGAGGACTGGATCACTTGGCCACCAGTTCCGGTTCCTTGGTGGAATCGCTTCCGGCCTGGGGATCCACCGTCGCTGTTGTGGCATGAACGCCTGCAGGCTTCATCGAGGAACGCGGCTCTGCAGCCAGGAAAATCGCTTCCGCCTCCTCGGCTGAGCGCACGGCGCTGGGCACCGGCTTGTAGCCGGCCGGGGCCAGGGCCTGGCCCCGCAGCACCGCTCCCAGGGTGAGCACGGTCAGCTTGATCTGCTGCCAGGGGTTCATCGCCACCACCCGCTTGTAGAGGTAGCTGTCGAAGGTGAGGCGCTGGACGTCCTTGTCGTCGCACATCTCGACGAAGGCTTCGCGGGCCGCATCGTTGCTGTAGAAGATGTTCTGCAGCAGCTCCAGCACCTTGTAGGTGGCGCCGTACTTGCGGTCCCACTTGCGGATGTAGACCTTGAGATCCTTCTCGGTGGGGATGCGGCTGCCGGAAGCGCTGGCCGCCACGATCTCCTCGGCACACATCCGGCCACTCTTGGCGGCGAAGTAGATGCCTTCGCCGGAGCTCTTGGTGACGTAACCGGCGGCGTCCCCCACCAGGGCCATGCGACCGACCACGCGCCGGGGGCGGGGATGCTCGGGAATCGGGTGCGCTTCCACCTTGATCACCTCGCCGCGCAGCAGCCGGCGGCTGGCCCGGGCGCGAATGCCCTTCTGCAGGCCTTTGATCAGCGACTGGTTGGCCTGCATCGTGCCGGTGCCCACCGCCACGTGGTCGTACTTGGGGAAGACCCAGGCGTAGAAATCAGGCGACACATCAGTGCCGACATACATCTCGGCCAGATCCTCGTAGTAGGCCATCTCCTCGGCGGGGAGGCGGATGCGCTCCTGGAAGGCGATCGCCACGTTGTAGTCACCCGCATCCATGGCCTTGGCCACCCGGCTGTTGGCACCGTCAGCTCCGACGATCAGATCCACCTCGAGGGTCTTCAGCTCGCCGGTGGGGCCGCCGGAGGAATAGTCGGCGTAGTGGAGGGTGTAGGGGCCCTGGCGCTGGTTGCCGGTGTCGATGCTCTGCACCAGGCCGTTGACCAGCTGGGCGCCCAGCTCGGCGGCCCGGTTGCGCAGGTAGCCGTCGAGCACTTCCCGACGGCACATGCCGATGTACTCGTTGCTGTTCTCCAGGTGGATGTCCACCTCCCTGTTGGAGGGGGAGATCATCCGCATGTTCCGCACCTTGCGGTCGATGATGGATTCGGGCAGGTCGAACTCCTCCACCATGCAGAGGGGGATCGCGCCGCCACAGGGCTTGGCATTGTCGAGCTTGCGCTCGAACAGCCAGGTCTGGATGCCTGCCTTGGCGAGAACTTCCGCAGCACAGGAACCGCTGGGGCCGCCGCCCACGACTGCCACTCGCAACATCTTGAAACCTGCTCTGCCATTGGGATGTGGCGAGGAAGCTAACACCGCTGGGCCGGCATCGGACCGGTAGAAAAACCACTGAAATGAGCCCCCACTTAAGATCGGGTCCGGCTTGCAGCTGAGGGAATGGCCGCCCAGCGCTTTGGTGATGCCCTTCGGCGATGACCCTCGGTGATGACATTCCGCTGGCCAGGCGCACCACGCCCCGTCCCCGCCGGCAGGCCTCCCTGCCCAGGCGTCTGGCCCAGGTTCTGCTCAGCGGCGCCCTGCTGGCCGGTGCTGGCGTGCTGCTGCTGATCGGCCCGCTCCGCACCCTGATCACCCCTACGCCCGTGCCGGGTCTGGCCGCCCGGCTCGGGGCAGACGGACGTTTGCTCGGCCATTTCCCCTACCCCGAAGCCAGGCCCGACGAGCTGGTGGCGATCGCCCCGGGTCTGCTGTTGCGGCCGGAGGCGGCCCGGTCCCTGGAAGCCATGCGGGCGGCGGCTGAGGCTGACGGCATCGCCCTCACCGTCCTGAGCGCCTATCGCGGCGTCGAGCTGCAGAAACAGCTGTTCTTTGATGTCAAGGCCGAACGCAACCAGACCTCCGCCGACCGGGCCCGGGTGAGCGCCCCGCCGGGCTTCTCCGAACACAGCACGGGCTACGCGGTCGACCTGGGCGATGGCCGCCTGCCGGCCGCCAATCTGATGGAGAGCTTCGAGAGCACCGACGCTTACCGCTGGCTGGATCGCCATGCCGCCCGCTTTCACTTCGTGCGCTCCTTTCCGAAGGGCAACCGCCAGGGGGTGATCTATGAACCCTGGCACTGGCGCTTCGAAGGATCCACCGAGGCCCTGGAGATGTTTGAGCCGGCCCAGCGGCTGGCCCGTTGATCCTGGGGGTTCGGAGACCCGCCGCCTGTGGGCCTGGAGGGGGTGGGAGTAGGATCAAGATTCGCTTCAACGTTCGCCACTTGTCCATTCGGGCCGGCGCGGCAGAGTTTCACCGAAAACCCTGCCGAAGCGTCAGAGCGCCGGTTGGCCCCATCATCAGCGGCCCCTCTTTCTGGCTCGTTGGCAGCGACATGCCTTCTTCGTCTCGCCATCAACGTCTCGTTTCCCTGGAAACGACCAGCGTCGATTCGATTCCGTTGAATCCTTTCCCCTACCTTCGCAGGACGACATCCCCATGAGCGGCGAGATCAAAGGCGCCCCGATACGCAATATCGCGATCATTGCCCACGTCGACCACGGCAAGACCACCCTGGTGGATGCCCTGCTCGAGCAGTCCGGCATCTTCCGCGAAGGCGAAGCGGTGCCCACGTGCGTGATGGACTCCAACGATCTGGAGCGGGAGCGCGGGATCACGATTCTCTCCAAGAACACGGCCGTGGATTACAACGGCATTCGCATCAACATCGTCGACACCCCGGGACACTCCGATTTCGGCGGTGAGGTGGAGCGCGTGCTCGGCATGGTTGACGGCTGTCTGCTGATCGTGGACGCCAATGAAGGCCCCATGCCCCAGACCCGTTTTGTGCTCAAGAAGGCCCTGGAGAAAGGGCTGCGGCCCATTGTCTTCGTCAACAAGATCGACCGGGCCAGGGTTGACCCCGAGCAGGCCGTCGACAAGGTGCTGGACCTGTTCCTGGAACTCGGTGCCGACGACGACCAGTGCGATTTCACCTACCTGTTCGGTAGCGGCATGGCCGGCTATGCCAAGCCCGACATGGCCACCGAAAGCGACACCATGAAGCCGCTGTTCGATGCCATCCTGCGGCATGTTCCGCCGCCGGTGGGAGATCCCACCAAGCCCCTGCAGCTGCAGGTGACTACCCTCGATTACTCCGATTTCCTGGGCCGGATCATGATCGGCCGGGTGCACAACGGCACCATCGTGGGTGGCCAGAGTGTCGCCCTGCTTCGTGACGACGGCAGCATCAAGCGCGGCCGGATCAGCAAGCTGCTGGGCTTCCAGGGGCTGCAGCGGGTGGAGATCCCCGAAGCCCGGGCCGGAGATCTGGTGGCCGTGGCCGGTTTCGATGAGGTCAACATCGGCGAGACGATCGCCTGCCCCGATCACCCCGAAGCCCTGCCGCTGATCAAGGTGGACGAACCCACCCTGCAGATGACCTTCGTGGTCAACGACTCGCCGTTCGCCGGCAAGGAGGGCAAATTCGTCACCAGCCGTCAGCTGCGTGATCGCCTGCAGCGGGAACTGCTCACCAACGTGGCCCTGCGGGTCGAGGACACCGACTCCCCCGACCGCTTCTCCGTCTGTGGACGGGGCGAACTGCACCTCGGCATCCTGATCGAGACGATGCGCCGCGAGGGCTTCGAGTTCCAGGTGTCCCAGCCTCAGGTGATCTTCCGCACCATCGACGGCACACCCCACGAGCCGTTCGAGACCCTGGTGATGGATGTGCCCGAGGAAGCGGTGGGCAGCTGCATCGAAAAACTGGGCATGCGCAAGGGCGAAATGCAGAACATGGAGGCCACCAGCGATGGGCGCACCCAGCTGGAGTTCGTGGTGCCGTCCCGGGGCCTGATCGGCTTCCGCGGCGAGTTCATCCGCGCCAGCCGCGGTGAAGGCATCATGAGCCACTCCTTCCTCGATTACCGCCCCATGCATGGGGACTTCGACGCCCGCCGCAACGGCGTGCTGATTGCCTTTGAGGAAGGCACCGCCACCTTCTATGCCCTCAAGGGCGCCGAAGATCGCGGCCAGTTCTTCATCACTCCCGGCACCAAGGTGTACAAGGGGATGATCGTCGGCGAGCACAACCGTCCGCCCGATCTGGAACTGAACGTCTGCAAGGCCAAGCAGGTCACCAACATCCGCTCAGCCGGTGCCGAAGTTCTCGACACCCTGCAGTCCCCTATCCAGATGACGCTGGAACGGGCCCTGGAGTACATCGGCCCTGACGAGATGCTTGAGGTCACACCCGAGTCGATCCGGCTGCGCAAGATGCCGGTGAAGAAGCCCGCCAAGCGTTGAGCGGCGGCGCTGCACCCGCCGATGAGGAAACCCTGCTGCAGGCTGATCCCCGTCTGCAGCAGGCGGTGGCGGACTTCAACGCCGCCGACTGGTATGCCTGCCACGACGGCTTCGAGGCGCTGTGGCACGAGACCCAGGGACCCATGCGTCCCGTCCTCCAGGGCCTGCTGCAGATCGCTGTGGCCGAACTCCATCTGGAGAGGGACAACCGACGCGGTGCCACGGTGCTGATGGGGGAGGGACTCGGGCGTCTGCGCCGCTGCGACGATGAAGCCCTCGGTCTGGCCCTGGCTCCCGTACGCCAGCTGGCGGCCGAACGCCTCAACGCCCTGCAGCAGCAGGCCGACCTGGGTTCCCTGCCCCTGCCGCGGCTGGAACTGGCGCGGGCCGCTGGCACGTCGCCGGTACATTGAGCACACTCAAGGCCTCAACGATTTCTACCTTGACCCTGCCTCCACGCTCCCTGTTGTTCGTGCTCGCCGCAGGGCTGGCTGCCGCCGCCCTGCAGGTGATTCCGCCGCGCCCTGTCGCGGCCCAGGCACCAGCAGAAACGGCCCAGGCCCCCAGGGCGACAACAGCCGCCACGGGCATGGTCACGATCGAATCCGACAGGCAGCAGGCCGACAACCAGAACGGCATCGTCACCGCCACGGGCAACGTGCGCATCGTTTATGCCGACCGCGGCATGACGGCCACCTCGCGCCAGGCCCAGTACTTCACCAATGAAGGGCGCCTGGTGCTCACCGGCGATGTTGACGTGATCGACACCGATGGCCAGCGCCTGCGAGCCGAGCGGCTTGTCTACCAGTTGGACAGCGAACGCATGGTGGCGGAACCACCGGCCGGCAAGCAGGTCTTCAGCAAGTTCCGCCTGCAGCAGCAGGGGAGTGGCAAGACGGCCCCTGGCAAGCCGTGAGCCTGGTACTGGAGAGGGTGGCCATCACCCTCGCAGGCCGTCCCCTGGTGAGCGATGTGAGCCTCGATCTCCATCCCGGTGAGGTGGTGGGGCTCCTGGGTCCGAACGGGGCCGGCAAGACCACCACCTTCAACCTGATCACCGGACTGCTCAGGCCCGACTGCGGCGAGGTGCTGCTGGATGGTGATTCCGTCGCCCATCTGCCGATGCCCCGCCGCGCCAGGCTGGGCATCGGCTACCTCCCCCAGGAGGCGAGCGTGTTCCGCCAGCTCAGCGTTCGCGACAACCTGATGCTGGCCCTGCAGGAGAGCGGCTCTGATCCGGCCGTACGTCGCCAGCGACTCGATGAGCTGATCAACGACTTCCATCTGGGCAGCTTTCAACATCGCCGCGGCTACCAGCTCTCCGGTGGCGAACGCCGCCGCTGTGAGGTGGCCAGGGCCCTGGCGGTGGGGAACCAGGGTCCCCGCTACCTGCTGCTCGATGAACCCTTCGCCGGGGTGGATCCCATGGCCGTGGCCGACCTCCAGACCCTGATCGACAGCCTGCGCCATCGTCAGATGGGGGTGCTGATCACCGACCACAACGTGAGGGAGACCCTGGCGATCACTGACCGTGCCTACATCCTGGCCGATGGCAGGATTCTGGCCTCCGGTCCTTCCCTGTCGGTGGCCAACGATCCTTTGGTGCGGCGTCACTACCTTGGCGAGGGCTTTCAGCTTTGAAAGGAGCTCTGCTGGACAAGCGCCCCACCTGGCTGCAGTTGCCCAGCCGCGAGCAGCTGCGGGACTGGAAGCGAACCCCGCGCTGGCGGGATCTGCCCCTGCTGGATCGCTGGTTGCTGCAGGAGCTGCTGGGCCCCCTGGTGTTCGGCATCGCCGCCTTCACCGCCGTCTCCCTGTCGGTGGGAGCCGTGTTCGAATTGGTGCGACGGGTCGCCGAATCCGGCCTGCCGCTGCTGGCGGCGGTGAAGGTGCTGTTGCTGCGGCTGCCCTCCTTCCTGGTGCTCTCCTTCCCGATGGCCACCCTGATGGCCACCCTGCTGGCCTACAGCCGCCTGTCGGGGAGCAGCGAACTGACCGCCTTGCGCAGCGTGGGCGTGAGCACCCGTCGCATGGTGCTGCCGGCGATGGCGCTGGCCCTGGTCATGACCCTGCTCACCTTCGTCTTCAACGACGCGATCGTGCCGCGGACCAATCTGGAAGCCACCAACAGCCTGGAGCGGGCCCTGGGCAAGGCCATCGCCACCGAGCAGAGCGACAACGCCCTGTATTCCCGCTTCGGCGACGCCAAGTTGCCTGACGGCGACTCGGTCAAAGTGCTGAGCCATATCTTTTTCGCCCGTAAGTTCATTAAGGGTGTGATGTTCGATGTGACATTGCTCGACTTCAGTCGTGAAGGGTACCGCCAGATGCTGACGGCACTGATCGGAAAATGGAATGAAGAGAAGGGGATGTGGGAGTTCACGAATGGCCGCATCACCAACATCGATGTGGCCAGCGGTAGCACCACCTCTGCCAGGTTTGATCGCTACCTCTATCCCTTCACCCGCGATCCGATTGAGGTGGCGCAATTGCCCACCGATGCCAGCACCATGACCGTGGGTCAGGCGCTCACAGCGGAGCGGCTGTTGCTGGAAGCCAACAACACCAAGGAGGCGCGCCGGTTGCGGGTGCGCATTCAGGAGAAATTCGCCTTCCCGGCCATCTGCCTGGTGTTCGGGCTGATCGGCAGCAGCCTGGGGGTTCGGCCCAACTCGCGCACCAGTCGCAGCCAGGGTTTCGGCATCAGTGTGCTGCTGATCTTCGGCTACTACCTGATGTCCTTCATCTTCAGCTCCCTGGGCATTACGGGCACCCTGATGCCCTTTATGGCGGCCTGGTTGCCG
Organism: Cyanobium gracile UHCC 0281; assembly: GCF_034931305.1. GTDB lineage: Bacteria > Cyanobacteriota > Cyanobacteriia > PCC-6307 > Cyanobiaceae > Cyanobium > Cyanobium gracile_A. The sequence goes on from NZ_JAYGHY010000001.1 coordinate 82,385, forward strand.
GTGTTCATCGGTCTGGGCGGCGGGCTCTGGTTGCTGCGACAGGCCAGCCGCTGAGGCCCCAGCCGCCGGACGACACGGCAGAGTGGATCGGTTTCGCTGCGCTCTTTGGTGAACGATCCGGTCATCGGTCTTGGTCTGGCGGCCTTCGCCCTGCTGCTGCTGGTCTTGCCCATCGCCTTCTGGTCCGTCAGCGGCGGCCGCAGCAACCCAGTGGTGAGGATCCTGGTGGCCTCCGCCAACCTCTGCCTCACGGCCCAGCTGGTGCTGCGCTGGTGGGAATCGGGCCACTTCCCGATCAGCAACCTCTACGAATCCCTCTGTTTCCTGGCCTGGGCCTGCACCCTCACCCAGCTGCTGGTGGAGCGCAGCTGGCCCAACCCCCTGGTGGCGGCGGCGGCCACGCCAATGGGCCTGGGCTGTGTGGCCTTCGCCAGCTTTGCCCTGCCCGATCGCCTTCAGGAAGCCTCACCCCTGGTGCCGGCGTTGCGCTCCAGCTGGCTGGTGATGCACGTCAGCGTGATCATGGTCAGCTATGCGGCCCTGCTGGTGGGCTCCCTGCTCTCGGTGGCCGTGCTGTTCGTCGACCGTAACGAGGATCTGGAACTGCGCAGCAGCTCGATCGGCAGTGGCGGCTACCGCCAGGCCCGGCTGGCCAGCGACGGCCCCGGCGCCATGGCCCTCAGCAGCAGCAGCTTCCGCATCAGTGAACAGCTCGACAGCCTCAGCTACCGCACGATCACGGTGGGCTTCCTGCTGCTGTCGGTGGGGCTGGTGAGTGGGGCGGTCTGGGCAAATGAGGCCTGGGGCAGCTGGTGGAGCTGGGATCCCAAGGAAACCTGGGCCCTGATCTGCTGGCTGGTGTACGCGGCCTACCTGCACACCCGCCTGATCCGGGGCTGGCAGGGGCGTCGCCCGGCGATTGTGGCCTCCGCCGGCCTGGTGGTGATCGCCGTCTGCTACATCGGCGTGAATCTGCTCGGTATCGGCCTGCACAGCTACGGCTGGTTCCTGGGCAGCTGAGCAGCAGCGGGGGGGCGGGGCCTTCAGGGCAGCCCCCCCTCAGACTCAGACCAGCGCCGGTTCGGGGCGGCGGCTGTTGCGGATGCCGGTGATGGCCTCGGCGTAGTCGGCGTGGCCGAAGACCCCGGAGCCGCTGACGATGGCGTTGGCGCCGGCCTCGATCACCTGCCAGGCGTTGCTGCCCTTGACGCCACCATCCACTTCGATCCAGGGATCAAGGCCGCGCTCGTCACAGAGGCGCCGCAGCTGGCGGATCTTCTCCACCTGGGAGGGGATGAAGCTCTGGCCGCCGAAGCCGGGGTTGACGCTCATGATCAGCACCAGATCACAGAGCTCCAGGCAGTACTCGAGGGTGTCGAGGGGGGTGCTTGGGTTGAGCACGGCACCGGCCATCTTGCCCAGGTCCTTGATCTGGCTGAGGTTGCGGTGCAGGTGGGGGCAGGCCTCCACCTGGACGCTGATGATGTCGGCACCGGCCTTGGCGAAATCCGCCACATAGCGTTCGGGCTCGACGATCATCAGGTGAACGTCCAGGGGCTTGGCCGTCACCGGCCGCAGCGCCTCGACAATCAATGGGCCGATGGTGATGTTGGGCACGAAGCGGCCGTCCATCACATCCACATGGATCCAGTCGGCACCGGCGGCATCGACGGCCCGCACGTCGTCACCGAGGCGGGAGAAGTCGGCGGAGAGGATCGACGGGGAGATCACCAGGGGCTTGGTGCTCATGGACAGCCACCGCAGCGGAAGAATGAAGCGATTGTAAGGAGCGGCCCACCGTGGGGCTTCCGAGGGCCTCCCGGGCGCGCTGATACGATGGCCCCGCTTCGACTCCGAGAGGCCTTGCAGCGGCTGGATCTTTCCCCGCTTTGGCTGCGGTCCGCCTCCGGCGTGCCGGCCCCTCGTTGAGGCCCCTCCCCCCGCCGGACCGTTGTGGATCGCACTCTCATCCAGGAACTGCTCGAAGTCGTCGAGCAGGCCGCCATCGCCTCTGCCCACCTGACAGGGCTCGGCAAGAAGGACGAAGCCGATGCCGCTGCCGTGGAGGCGATGCGCACCCGCATGGGCAGCATCGCCATGCAGGGCCGCATCGTTATCGGTGAGGGCGAGCGGGATGAAGCTCCGATGCTCTACATCGGCGAGGAAGTGGGCAGCGGCACCGGTCCCGGCGTTGATTTCGCCGTGGATCCCTGCGAAGGCACCAACCTCTGCGCCAATGCCCAGGACGGCTCGATGGCCGTGCTGGCCGCCAGCGACCGCGGTGGCCTCTTCTACGCCCCCGACTTCTACATGAAGAAGCTGGCGGCGCCGCCGGCCGCCAAGGGCAAGGTGGACATCCGCAAAAGCGCCACCGAAAACATCGCCATCCTGAGCGAGGTCCTGGGCCTGGCCCCCAGCGAACTCACCATCGTGGTGATGGACCGCGCTCGCCACAAGGGCCTGATCGCCGAGATCCGCGCCACCGGCGCCCGGGTCAAGCCGATCAGTGACGGCGACGTGCAGGCCGCGATCGCCTGCGGCTTCGCCGGCACCGGCACCCATTGCCTGATGGGCATCGGCGCCGCCCCCGAGGGTGTGATCTCCGCCGCCGCCCTGCGCTGCCTCGGCGGCCACTTCCAGGGCCAGCTGGTGTACGACCCCGCCGTCGCCCAGACCAGCGAGTGGGCCGATTACACCAAGGAGGGCAACATCGCCCGCCTCAACGACATGGGCATCACCGACGTTGACAAGGTCTATGAGGCCGAGGAACTGGCCTCCGGCGAGAACGTGGTCTTCGCCGGCAGCGGCATCACCCCTGGTCTGTTGTTCAAGGGCGTCGTGTTCGAGGCGGATTGCACCCGCACCAGCAGCCTGATCATCAGCTCCCTCGACCGCAGCGCCCGCTTCACCGATACGGTGCATATCAAGGAGGGCGCCAAGAGCATCGCCCTGCGCTGAATCCACCAGAGCCCGGACCTCGGAGCCCGCCTGCATGCACATCGCCGTCGTCGGTCTGAGCCATCGCACGGCTCCGGTGGAGATCCGCGAGCGCCTGAGCATCCCCGAGCAGACCATGGAGGACTCCCTCCAGCGTCTGCGCTCGGATGAGCAGGTGATCGAGGCCTCGATCCTGAGCACCTGCAACCGGCTCGAGATCTACACCCTGCTGCGCCATCCCGAACGGGGCATCAGCGCCGTCGGCGACTTCCTCAGCCAGCAGTCAGGGCTGGCGGTGGAGGAGCTGCGCCCCCATCTGTTCACCTACCACCACGAGGAAGCTGTGGGCCACCTGCTGCGGGTGGCCGCCGGCCTCGACAGCCTGGTGCTCGGGGAGGGTCAGATCCTTTCCCAGGTGAAGAAGATGGTGCGCCTGGGTCAGGAGCACCGCTCCGTGGGGCCGATCCTCAACCGCCTGCTCAACCAGGCGGTGAGCACCGGCAAGCGGGTCCGCACCGAGACCAACCTGGGCACCGGGGCGGTGTCGATCAGTTCGGCGGCCGTCGAGCTGGCCCAGCTCAAGGTGGGCCAGGCCCGCGGCCGGGACGAACTGGTCCCCCTCGATCAGGAACAGGTGGCGGTGGTGGGGGCCGGCCGGATGGCCCGGCTGCTGCTGCAGCACCTCCAGGCCAAAGGTTGCCGGGGCGTGGTGGTGCTCAACCGCACCGTCTCCCGGGCCGAAGCCCTGGCCGCCGATTTCCCCACCCTGCCGGTGCAGTGCCGTCCCCTGGACGACCTTGACCACTGCCTGAGCACCTGCTCGCTGGTGTTCACCAGCACCGGCGCCGAGGAGCCGATCATCACGGCCCGCCGGCTGGAGGGGCTGAACCGCCGCTCCAGCCTCATGCTCATCGACATCGGTGTGCCCCGCAACATCAGTGCGGATGCGGCGGAGCTGCCGGGGGTCGACAGTTTCGACGTCGACGATCTCCAGGAGGTGGTGGCCCGCAACCAGGAGGCGCGCCGGGAGATGGCCGCCGAGGCCGAAGGGCTCCTGGCCGAGGAATCGCGCCTGTTCCTGGAATGGTGGGACGGCCTCGAGGCGGTGCCCCTGGTCAACCGGTTGCGTCTCCAGCTGGAGGACATCCGCGAACAGGAGCTCCAGAAGGCCCTGAGTCGCATGGGCCCCGACCTCTCCGCCCGGGAGCGGAAGGTGGTCGAAGCCCTCAGTAAGGGGATCATCAACAAGATCCTGCACACGCCGGTCACCAAGCTCCGGGCCCCCCAGCCCCGCCAGCAGCGCCTGGCGTCGATGGGGGTGCTGAGCGATCTGTTCGAGCTTCACGACGACCCACCGGAGGCCTGAGCCCCCGTCCCCGGGATCACCCGGCCCCAGCCCAATCCACCACTGCAACGGAACATGAACCGAGTTGCCGCCGCGGGGCGCTCCGCGTCACCACGCTCCAGTACGGTCTGGCCAGCCAAGGACCGAGGACTGGGCTCATGAAACGCGTTCTGGCCATCATTCTGGGAGGCGGAGCGGGAACGCGTCTCTACCCCCTGACCAAGATGCGGGCCAAGCCCGCTGTGCCTCTCGCGGGCAAGTACCGCCTGATCGATATTCCCATCAGCAACTGCATCAACTCGGAGATCAACAAGATCTACGTGTTGACCCAGTTCAACAGCGCTTCGCTCAACCGTCACCTGACGATGAGCTACAACCTTTCGGCCGGTTTCGGCCAGGGGTTCGTGGAGGTGCTGGCCGCCCAGCAGACCCCCGACAGCCCCAGTTGGTTCGAAGGCACCGCCGACGCGGTGCGCAAGTACCAGTGGCTGTTCCAGGAGTGGGACGTCGACCACTACCTGATCCTTTCCGGGGACCAGCTCTACCGGATGGATTACAGCAAGTTCGTGCAGCACCACATCGATTGCGGTGCCGACCTGACCGTCGGTGCCCTGCCGGTGGATGGGGCCCAGGCGGAAGGCTTCGGCCTGATGCGCACCTCCTCCGACGGCCGCATCCTGGAGTTCAGCGAGAAGCCCAAGGGGCAGGCCCTCGAGGCGATGCGGGTCAACACCGAAAGCCTGGGCCTGTCGGCTGAAGAGGCCGTCAAGCGGCCCTACCTGGCGTCGATGGGGATTTACGTCTTCAACCGCAACACCCTGTTCAACCTGCTGGCCAGCAACCCGGAGTCCACGGATTTCGGCAAGGAGATCATCCCCACCTCCCTGCGGGAAGGGGACCACCTCCAGACCTTCCTCTTCGACGACTACTGGGAGGACATCGGCACGATCGGGGCGTTCTACGAGGCCAACCTGGCCCTCACCGATCAGCCCAACCCGGCCTTCTCCTTCTACGACGAGAAGTTCCCCATCTACACCCGTCCCCGCTACCTGCCCCCCAGCAAGCTGCAGGACGCCCAGGTCACCCAGTCGATCATCGGCGAAGGCTCCCTGCTCAAGGCCTGCAGCATCCACCACTGCGTCCTGGGGGTCCGCTCCCGGGTGGAAGACGAGGTGGTGCTCCAGGACACCCTGGTGATGGGCGCCGACTTCTTCGAGTCGTCGGAGGAGCGGCTGGTGCTGCGCGAGCGGGGTGGCACCCCGATCGGCGTGGGACGCGGCACCACGGTCAAGGGGGCCATCCTCGACAAGAACGTGCGCATCGGCCGCGACGTCACCATCGTCAACAAGGACCGGGTGGAGGAGGCCGACCGACCGGAGCTGAATTTCTACATCCGCAACGGGATCGTGGTGGTGGTGAAAAACGGCACCATCGCCGACGGCACGGTCATCTGAAGCCCGCTTCGGGGGGAGGGCTGGGCCAGCAGTTGCTGACATCCCTCCCCAGGACACCGACGAGCCGCCGACCGCTGGCCACACTGCCAACGAATCAAGGGAACCTCGGTCCTATGGGCAAGGCGCATTTCGGACTCATCGGCCTTGGCGTGATGGGTGAGAATCTGGTCCTCAACGCTGAGAGAAACGGCTTCTCCAGCGTCGTCTACAACCGGACCTACGCCAAGACCGAGGACTTCCTGGCCGGACGCGGTGCCGGCAAGGACATCGTGGGCGCCGCCACCCTGGAGGAGTTCGTGGCGGCGCTGGAGCGGCCCCGCCGCATCCTGATGATGGTCAAGGCGGGCGCTCCGGTGGACGCCACCATCGCCAGCATCTCGCCGCTGCTCGAGGAAGGTGATCTGCTGATCGACGGCGGCAACTCCCTCTACACCGACACCGAGCGGCGGGCGGCTGAGCTGGAGAGCAAGAGCTTCGGCTACATCGGCATGGGCGTCTCGGGGGGAGCCAAGGGCGCCCTGGAGGGCCCGAGCATGATGCCCGGCGGCACAAAGGCGGCCTATGACGCCATCGAAAGCCTGGTGACCAAGATGGCCGCCCAGGTGGAGGACGGCCCCTGCGTCACCTACATCGGTCCTGGCGGCGCCGGCCACTTCGTCAAGACCGTCCACAACGGCATCGAGTACGGCATCGAGCAGATCCTGGCCGAGGCCTACGACCTGATGAAGCGCATCGGCGGCCTTGATGGCGACGCCATGGCCGACGTGCTGGGAGGCTGGAACCAGACCGAGGAGCTCGCCTCCTTCCTGGTGGAGATCACCGAGGTGTGCCTGCGCACCAAGGATCCGGAAAGCGGTGGCGATCTGGTGGAGCTGATCGTCGATGCCGCCGGCCAGAAGGGCACCGGCCTGTGGACCGTGGTCAGCGCCCTGGAGATGGGCGTGCCCGTCCCCACCATCTACGCCGCCCTCAACGCCCGGGTGCTGAGCTCCCTGCGCAGCGAACGGATGGCGGCCGAATCGGTGCTGCACGGCCCCGCCCCCCACAGCTTCCCCCTGGGGGAGCCGGCCACCGGCATGGCGCCGCTGCGGGATGCCTGCATCCTGGCCTGCATCGCCAGCTACGGCCAGGGCATGGCCCTGCTGCAGGAGGCCTCGAAACTGCACGACTACAACCTCGATTTTTCGGCCATCGGCCAGATATGGAAGGGCGGCTGCATCATCCGGGCCCGGTTGCTGCAACGCATCCAGGACGCCTACGGCGCCAACCCCTCCCTTGCCAACCTGATGCTGGATCCCTGGTTCGCCGCCCAGGTCAACCAGCGCCTGGACGGCCTGCGCCAGGTGGTGGCGGGGGCGGCCCTGGCCGGCATCCCCGTGCCCTGTCTGAGCAGCACCCTCGATTACATCGACAGCTACCGCAGCGGCCGTCTGCCCCAGAACCTGGTGCAGGCGATGCGGGACTGCTTCGGCTCCCATACTTATGAACGCACGGACCGCCCCGGTGCGTTCCATACCGAATGGCTCGATTGACCGAACCCAGCACCCGCTATCACCTGATTGTTGCCGCCAGCCCCGAAGAGCTGGCCCGCCAGGCGGCCGAACAGATCGCCGCCGGCATCGACCTGGCCCTGGCCGAGCGGGACCGGGCCCAGATCGCCCTGGCCGGTGGTGAAACCCCGCGGGCGGCCTACAGCCGCCTGGGGGGCGAGCACCTGCCCTGGGAGCGGGTCGATGTGCTCCTGGGCGATGAGCGCTGGGTGCCGGCCGACGACCCCTCCAGCAATGCCCGCATGCTGCGCGAAACCCTCCTGGCCCAGGCGCCGGCCAGCCGGGCCCGGTTCCACCCGGTGCCCACCGACCGGCCCAGCGCCGAGGCCAGCGCCGTGGCCTATGCGGCGGAACTGGCGGTGCTCTGCCCCGGCCGGATGCCCCGCTTTGATGTGGTGCTGCTGGGCCTGGGCGACGATGGCCACACCGCCTCCCTGTTCCCGGGCACGGCAGCCCCCGGGGTGGTGGATCGCCCGGTCACCATCGGCGAAGGCAAGGGCCTGCCCCGCATCACGCTCACCGCGCCGGTGCTCTCGGCCGCCCGCCGGGTGATCTTTCTGGTCAGTGGCGCCGGCAAACGCCAGGCGCTCGCCCGGCTGCTCGATCCGAGTGAGCCCGCTGGCCGCACCCCCGCCCGGTTGGTGCGGCCGGCCTCGGAGGTGGTGATCCTCGCCGATGCCGCCGCCGCCGCCGACCTTCCCCCCCGCTGAGCCGACCATGCAGGTGGTGAGTGGCGATGGTTTCAGCGGCTGGCATGCCCTCAACGACACCGTGATGGGCGGCCGCAGCAGCGGCAGCTGCTCGGTCAGCAGCCGCGGGTTGCGCCTCGAGGCGGAGGTGGTGGAGCAGGGCGGTGGCTTCGTCAGCTGCCGCTCGCCGGTGTTCTCCCCGCCCCTGGATCTTTCCGATCAGGCCGCCTTTGAGCTGGAGCTGCAGGGGGATGGCCGCCACTACAAGCTCGCGGTCGCCTGTGCCGATGGCGTGGCGGGCCTCACCGAACTGATCCCCGGCGGGGTGCGCTGGGTGGCCAACTTCGCCACCAGCGCCGATGGCCCCTGCCGGCTGCGGATTCCCTTTGAGCAGCTGCGTCCCTCCATCCGGGCCAAGCCGATCGACGCCCTGCCCCTGGGCCTGCCGCTGCGCTTCGACGCCGCTCGCATCACCCGGCTGCAGATCCTGCACTCGAAGTTCGGCGACGACGGCAGCGCCAATCCCGGCTTCCGGGCAGGCCCTCTTCTGCTGGAACTGATGGCGATCCATGCCGTCACCTGAGTCCTCGATCGGCAGCGCCAACACCGACCTGAGCCGGCTGGTGGCGGCAGCGGCCGACCTCTGCCGCAAGCCCCTGCGCCATGCCGTGGTGTCGCCAAGCCTCGGCGGCGCGGCAGCGGAGGCGGACGCCGAGATCCACCAGAGCCTCGACCTCTGCCTGCGCCTGGAGGCCCGCACGCCCGAGGGGGAGCGGGTCCAGGCGGACGACCTGGAACTGGAGATCTACCGCAGCGGCGACGCGCTCAATCTCACCCTGGCCTGGTGCCACAGGGACGAGCAACCGCTGCTGTGGCAGGGAAGCCATCCGGTCTGGATGGATGGGGCCACGGGTCTGCGCAGCAGCTGTCCGCCCGATGGCGCACCACTGGAGGCCCTGGCCCGCCGCCTCCGGGCCCTGTTGCGGCCCGATCAGGACTGAGGCGACGGCAGGAGCACCAGCAAGGCCCCGATCCCCACCGAGGTCGGCAGTCGCCAGAGCTCGGCCGGTGCCTGCAGGGTGCGGCCGTCCCGATGCCGCAGGGTGAGCCCTTCGCAGCGCATCAACGGTTCAGCGGCCGAGGCGTCACTGGCCGGGTCCGCCCAAACCGCCTCCGGCAGCGCGCAGAACAGGGAGGCCGGCGAGCCCACCAGGCTGGCCCGGTCGAAGCCGATGCGTTCGCAGAGGCTGCCGTTGACCATCACCACCCGCTGGTCGGCGTCAAACACCGCCAGGGCGAAACTGGGGCTCTGGATCAGGGTCTCGAAGAGAGCGCTGAGGTCCTGGCCAAGCTTCTCCACCTGGCGCTGCTCGGTCACGTCGGCCAGGGTGCCAACCACGTAGCGATCGGTGGCTTCGGTGAGTACCCGGGCGTTTTCCTTCACCCAGCGGCGCTGGCCATCGCGGCGGATGATCCGGTACTCCACCGACCATCCCCCCTGCTTCAGGTCGCGGCTGGCCCAGACCCGCTCGCGATCGGCCGGATCGATGGCGTCATCGAGGAGTTCCGAATGGGCGAACAGCTCGGCCGGGGTCCAGCCCGTCAGGGGCAGGATGCGTTTGCTGGTGTAGAGGATGCGATGCAGGGTGTCGTCCCGCTTCCAGACCGCCTCATCGAGGGCATCGGTGAGGCTGGAGAAGGAATCCAGGGAGGCCTCGGCGGCCGTGCGCAGGGCCAGCAGTTCCGACACGTCGGTGAGGGTGATGATGGCTCCACGGCGCTGGCCCTCCTGTTCCTGGTAGGGCAACACCTGGGCCAGGTAGGCGATCTCCTCGTTCACCGCTTCGATGCTGCGCCGTGAGGCGCCGGCCAGCACCTCCCCCAGGGCCGCGCGCAGGCCAGGCAGGGCCACCGTGGTCGGGATGCCGAGCAGGGGCTGGCCGATGTCCCCCTCCACCAGGGCGAAGACGCGCACCGCCAACGGGGTGTAGCGGGTGATGCGCAGGTCGCGGTCGACGATCACCATCCCCTGGTTCAGGGAGCGCTGGATGTTCTCCAGGTCGGAACTGAGCTGCTGCAGGTCCTCCGTCCTGGCCCGCAACTGCTGGTTGAGGGTGGCCAGTTCCTCGTTGGTGGCCTGCAGTTCCTCGTTGGAGGATTCCAGCTCCTCATTGGACGACTGCAGTTCCTCCGAGGAGGCCTGCAGTTCCTCGGCGGAGGCTTCCAGTTCTTCGTTGGCCCCCTCCAGGTCGGCCATCGAGCGCCGCAGGGTGTCATGGCTGGTGAGCAGTTCCTTTTCCAGCCGGGCGATCTGCTCATCGAAGTCCGGGGCCCGGGTGAGCGGCTCGGCACTGGTGGCGGGCTTCTGAGCATCGGCCTGCCCAGGAAGAAAGCTCAGCAGCGTCAGCCGCCGCTCGTTGACTTGCAGGGGCCGTGCCTCCAGCTGCAGGTTCAGCCCGAACTTGGCAAGGTGCAGCATCCGGCTTCTGACCAATTGGCCATCGGCCCGGACGATCAGCAGAAGGGCGCGGGCCTCGGCCTGCAGATCGGGCAGCAGGAAGGTGGTGGCCGCACTGGAGATCCGTCCCTCCGGCAGCCGGCAGTAGGGGCTGACATCGCCGATCACTTCCACCAGTTCGTGGGATTCATCGAGGACCACACAGGGAGGACAGGTGCTGCGCACCAGAGCCTCCAGGGTGGCGACGTGCTCCTCGACCACGGTTTCCCGCAGGATCGAGATGCGGCCGACCGGACTGAACAGCGGCACGGACCGCTGGGCGGGTGGGGTGAACGTGGAATGGCGGCTGGGCTGGTTCTCCGCGGTGCGATAGAAGATGCGGTGCTCGGCATCGGCCACCGCAAACCCCTGGGTCTTCATGCCGAGCGACTCGGTCCGCCCCAGGAAGAGCAGGCCGGAGGGCAGCAGGCCGAAGCGAAACAGGCCCAGAACCCGGTCCTGCAGAGGTGGGGTGAAGTAGATGAGGGTGTTGCGGCTGCAGATCAGATCCAGGCGCGGAAAGGGGGGATCCATCCCCACGTTGTGGCGGGCAAACACGACGCAGTTGCGCAGGCCTTCGCAGATCTGCATTTCGCCGTTGTGGGGCACAACGAACCGCTTCTGCAGGGGGGCAGGGATTGCCTCGACGCCACTCGACGGGTAGGTGGCCCGGCGCGCGATGGCCAGGCTTTCCTCATCGAGATCGGTGCCGAAGATCTTGAGGTGATGGGCCAGATCCTGGGGATGGCCGAGCACCTCGCTGATCAGCATGCCGATGGAATAGACCTCTTCGCCCGTGGCACAGCCGGGCACCCACACCCTGAGGCGATCCCTGCGCGTGCGCTGGGCCACGTAGGCCCGCAGCAGTTCTCCGAGGACCGCAAACGAGTCGGGGTCCCGGAAGAAGGACGTCACCGAGACCAGCAGGTTGCGGACCAGGGCCGAGGACTCAAGCTTGTCGGTCGTCAGGAGCTGCAGGTACTCGTCCATGGTGTCCATCTGGCGCAGGGCCATTCGCCGCGACAGCTGACGCTGCAGGGTGGAGTCCTTGTACTGGCTGAAGTCGATGCCGCTGTGGTGCTTCAGCAGCTCCAGGGCGCTGCTGACGTTCACGGCCTCTGGCCGCGGCAGGCCTCGCTCCACCCAGTCGTCACCGGACTGCATCAGCTCGCAGAGATGTTCACCAATGGCGACCGGATCGAGGATGAGGTCGGCGCCTCCCATGGCGATGGCGGCCCTGGGCATGCCATCGAAGCGGGCGCTCTCGGGGGTCTGGGCGATGGTGAGGCCGCCGGCGGCACGGACGGACCTCAGACCGCGGGCCCCATCGGATCCGGTGCCTGAGAGGACGACGGCCGCGCCCCGCTCCACCCAGTGCTCGGCGATCGACGCGAACAGCCGATCGATGCTGGGGCTGGGACCGAAGCGCGGTTCGGGCTCCACCAGGGTCACCCGGTCGCCCAGCACGAGCATGTCGTGATTGGGTGGACAGACGGTGATCGTGCCGGGCAGCAACTCGGCCCCGTCCACCGCCTTGAGCACCTGCAACGCCGTGACCCGCGCGAGCAGGTCGACCATCAGGCTGCCGTGGTCGGGGGCCAGGTGCTGGGCCACGACATAGGCAACGTTGCCGCCCGAGGCGAGACTGCCCAGAAGCAGCTGCAGCGCCTCCAGCCCGCCTGCCGATGCACCGATGCCGACAAGATGCATCAATGGATCTGTAATAATTGTTTCTTCCTCGCCAGTCGTCCCCGAGGATGGAACGGCATCGGCAGGCAAGGGCGGGGATGGCGCAGGCAAGGACTCTGCATCACTGGATTCTTCCATCCGCAGGCAGGCGACGAAGAGGGATTAAGGACTTTAACCGCTGAACACTTGGACTCTCTGAGACGGGCTTGCTCCAACCTCAGATCCGAAGCTGGCGTCCATCGCATTGGATCGGCGCTTCTTGCTTCGACTCAGAGGCTTTCAGCACGGACTGAATAGCTCGGCGGAGAACTTTAGATCATTCCTCCTATCCGGTGATGAAGCAGAATTCTGCCTGTCTTAATCAACAAAGCAAACAAAGCGCGAAGCCGTATGATTGCCCTTGCTGGGCAAATCCTGCCCCATAATGTTGAACCAATGGAAATTGTGGTAGAATTGTTAGTGCGCTGGGAAAGGGGCGGATCACCCGATGTCTAGCGGGCCACATTTTCCAAATCTGCGGCATCAGCAGGCGGCTCTCTTCTCGAATCCCCTGCTTCACCAGCTGGAGCTCAGCGAAGACCCACAAGCCTGTGCGTCGTTGTTGCAGGAGGCGCTGCCTGTGATGGAGTTGCAGCCGCTCGAACCTGCTGCAACCTGGTGGTTCTACGGCGCCAATCTTCCATTCGGCACCATGGTGGCTACGGCCTGGACAGCCAAGCCGATGCGCGTCGCCTTCAGCGATCGCCGCGAACGTATCGCCCTCTTCGGCTGCGGTGGGGAGCAGCGCCTGCGCCAGGCCTCCCGCACCTGGCACTGCAGCAATGGCTGCTGTCTGTTGATGGCCAAGGCCCCCTGCACGATGGAGACGTCCTTCTCTTCCGCCGTGGCCTTCGCCCTGTCCGATGAGCATCTCCTCCAGGCGGCGCTCAGCATGGGCGGGTATTACCAGCAACCGGAGGAGTGGCAGGATATCCTGGACCAGGCCCACGGCTGGAGCCCGCCGGCGGATCCGGCCACCCCGTCGCTGCTGGTGGCCCTGCAGCAAACGATGGTCATGGCCGGGCAACTCTCCGGCTACGGGCGCGGATTGCTCGATTCTCTACGGTTTGACGATCAGATCCACCGGCTGATGGCGGCGATGCTGCTGCCGGATCTGCGCGAAGAGAAATCTCTCGATCGGCTGCGCCATCGCCAGCGGCAGGGCCGTGATGCCTTTGATGAACTGATCGACTACATCAAACAGAATCTCGGCAGTCCGCTGACACTGAGCATCCTGGAGTCCAGGAGCCATTATTCACGCCGGGCCCTGCAGTATGCCTTCGCCGAGCGCATGGGCTGCGGCGCCACCCAGTGGATCAAGAATCAGCGTCTCGACCTGGCCAGGCGGCGGCTGGAGAATCCCACGGCCACCGACAGTGTGAGCAGCATCGCTAAGGACTGCGGTTACCGCTCCCTCGGTTTGTTCAGTGTGGATTTCCAGCAACGTTTCCACGTCAAGCCGTCCCAGCTGCTGCGCGAATCCCGGCCGGACTAGCGGCCGGGACCGACCCCTCAGGCGTGACGCTGGTACCCATCCATGGCTTCTGAGCGGCTCTGATGGTGCTCATTGGGCTGGAGCGCCTGCAGCGACGTTTCAATCAGGTAGGCGGCCAAGTTGGAGAGGGAACGTCCCTGGTGGTTGCTGCGCTCGATCAGGGCTTGGTAGGCGTTATAAGGAATGGTGATCGTGACTCGCACAGGCCGCAGGAAAGGGCCCGGGGTGGACTGGCTTCGCATGGCATCGGGGCGGCTACACAACTGGTATAGAACGAATTCGTAGCGCTGTGAGGCCGCGATTTCTGCCACAACAGCTACCTCATCAGGGCAAGAGGTGAGGACTGCACTTCGATTCAGCCTGCTGTGATCAGCAGCGTGGCTCCGGCGGCGGCTGCGCAGGTCTGCATCAAGTTGCGTCTCTTGCGCATTTCTTAAGCCTGGCTTGATGGCGGCTGATCAGTCCGGTGGCTGGTCGGTCACGGCCCCCAGGCTGCTGCTGCTCACCTGGCGGGCGTATTTGCCGAGCACCCCGGTGCGGTAGCGGGGCTCAGGCCTGGTCCAGGCGCTGCGGCGCCGCGCCAGCTCGTCGTCCGCCACGTTCAGCTGGATCAGGCGTTGCCTGGCATCCACGGTGATGCTGTCGCCCTCCTGCACCAGGGCGATGGTGCCGCCCACGGCGGCTTCCGGGGCCACGTGGCCCACCACCATGCCGTAGGTGCCGCCTGAGAAACGGCCATCGGTGATCAGGGCCACCGAATCCCCCAGCCCCTCGCCGATGATCGCGGCGGTGGGGGCCAGCATCTCCCGCATGCCGGGGCCGCCCACGGGCCCCTCGTAGCGGATCACCACCACATCGCCGGCGCTGATGCCCTTCTCGAGGATGGCGGCCAGGGCGGCCTCCTCGCTCTCGAACACCCTTGCCGGGCCCGTGATCACTGGATTCTTGACCCCGCTGATCTTGGCGACGCAGCCCTCTTCGGCCAGGTTGCCCCGCAGGATCGCCAGGTGGCCCTGGGCGTAGAGGGGGTTGGAGAGGGGCCGGATCACCTCCTGATCGGCCGGGGGCTCGGAGGGGACATCGGCGAGCACCTCGTGCAGGCTGCGCCCCTCGATCGTGCGGCAATCGCCGTGCAGCAGGCCAGCGTCCAGCAGCAGCTTCATCACCTGGGGGATGCCGCCGGCCCGGTGGAGATCCACGGTGACGAAGCGGCCGCTGGGCTTGAGATCGCAGATCACGGGCACCTTCTGGCGGATCGTCTCGAAGTCGTCGATCGTCAGCGGCACGCCGGCGGTGCGGGCGATCGCCAGCAGGTGCAGCACCGAATTGGTGGAGCCACCCACCGCCATGATCACGGCGATGGCGTTCTCGAACGCCTCCCGGGTGAGCAGATCCCGCGGCCGGATGTCGGCGGCGATCGCCTGCACCAGCACCTCAGCGGAGCGGGCCGCGCTGTCCGCCTTTTCCGGATCCTCCGCCGCCATCGTGGAGCTGTAGGGCAGGCTCAGCCCGAAGGCTTCGAAGGCCGAGCTCATCGTATTGGCGGTGAACATGCCGCCGCAGCTGCCGGCGCCGGGGCAGGCGTTCTTCTCGATCGCCAGCAGTTCCGCCGCATCGATGCGGCCGCCCGACAACTGCCCCACCGCCTCGAAGGCACTCACCACCGTGAGATCACAGGGCCCCAGTTTCCCCGGTTTGATCGTGCCGCCGTACACGAAGATCGCCGGGATGTTCATGCGGGCCATGGCGAGCATGGCGCCGGGCATGTTCTTGTCGCAGCCGCCGATGGCCAGCAGGCCATCCATGCTCTGGGCGTTGCAGGCGGTTTCGATCGAGTCGGCGATCACCTCCCGCGATACCAGCGAATACTTCATCCCCTCGGTGCCCATCGAGATGCCGTCGCTGACGGTGATGGTGCCGAACATCTGCGGCATCGCTCCGGCGACCCGGGCGGCCTGCTCGGCCCGCCGGGCCAGGTCGTTCAGACCGATGTTGCAGGGCGTGATCGTGCTGTAGCCGTTGGCGATGGCCACGATCGGCTTGCCGAAGTCATCATCCCCGAAGCCCACGGCCCGGAGCATGGCCCGGTTGGGGGAGCGTTGAAGGCCCTTGGTGATGGCGTCGGAGCGCAGCATGGCCGGGGTGGTTCGAATCTGCAGCAACCTACCGAGGGGCCTGCGCCCTCAGGGCTGGGGCTGCAGCTGCTCCAGCTGGCGGCGCACTTCGTCGATCGCCTGGTTGAGCTTCTGGACGCGGTCGTGGAGCTGGTCACGGCCCACCGGCTCGCCGCTGGCCTCCGCCAGCCGGGAGATCCGCAGCATCCGCAGCTGTCGCTGCACGAGGTGCCGCCGTTCAGCGCGGCGCAGCAGCCAGACCGCCAGGCCCGCGGCTCCCGTCACCGCACCGGCGGCCGCCGCCAGCAACACCAGCCCCCCGGCGGACGATTGCTCCCTGGTATCAGCCATGAACCTGCACGTGTCGGTGGGCCCGGAAGGGAGAACCCAGACTAGGCAGTGGCGGAAGCGATTCCATACAGCCGTTCACTGACCTCGCCGAAGCCGGGCACGACGCGGTGCTGATCGTCCACCTCGGGGTCGATGCCGGCGCAATAGATGGTGAGCTGCCCGTGGCGCTCCCCGACGACCTGGAGTCCGGGGTTGGCCGCCAGGGCCGTGATCACCCGCAGCCGTTGGCCCTCGACACCGAGCCCCTGGAGCCGGTCGAGCAGGGCCAGCAGGATCGAGCCGCTGGCGAGGCAGGGCAGAAACACCAGCACGCCACTGCGGGGATCAATGGTGGACGGCAGATCATCCAGGAACCAGTGGGGCTTGTGGTCTGGCCCGCAGGGCTCGATGCCCACGTGGGCCAGCTGGGCCGAGGGCAGCACCGTCTGGGCTCCCTGCCACAGGCCCAGCCCGCCCCGCAGCACAGGAATCACCAGCAGGGGGATCTCTGGATCCACCACCTGGCCCTCACTGCGGCCCAGCGGCGTCTCGACCGTCACGCGGCGATGGGGCAGCCAGTCGCGCAGGGATTCATAAGTGAGCCAGCGGCCCAGTTCCGCCATGGCGGTGGCGAACAGGGGCGACGGGGTGGCCCCATCACGCAGCAGGGTGAGCCAGTGGCCGATGAGGGGATGGGGGGGCACCACCACCCGCAGGGACATGCTCATGACGGGCTGCTTCTGCCATAGCTTGAACCGGCAGCGTACCGGTGTGGCATGGCCCCCAGCTTCCAGTCCTTTGTCGCCTTCGGCCGCCGCTTCGCCCTCCTGCTGGGGCCCCTGCTCGCCCTGGTGCTGTGCTGCTCCGTGCTGCCGGCCGGGCCGGCGCTGGCGATCACCGCCCCGGAGCTGCGGGCCCAGCGCTCCTTCCAGGACCTCGATCCCGATCTGCGGGGGCGCAATCTGCAGCAGCAGGAATTCCTCAAGGCCTCCATGGAGGGCTTCGACCTGCGGGATACCGATCTGCGCGGGGCCGTGTTCAATTCCTCCAATCTGCGCCAGGCGGATCTGCGCGGCGCCGATCTCGAGGACGTCGTGGCGTTCGCCACCCGTTTTGATGGTGCCGACCTGCGCGGGGCCCAGTTCCGCAACGCCATGCTCATGCAGAGCCGCTTCCGGGATGCCCAGATCGACGGGGCCGACTTCAGCGACGCCGTACTCGATCTGCCCGAGCAGAAAGCCCTCTGCGCCCGAGCTTCCGGCCGCCATCCCGTCACCGGGGTGGCCACCAGCGAGAGCCTCGGCTGCCGTTGATGGCCGGCTGCGGCGCCTCCCTTAGGTTTCGGTGCTGCCTTCGCCTCTGCTCTGATGACGGCCACCCGCTCCAGACGTCTGCCGGTCACGGTGGTGACCGGTTTCCTGGGGGCCGGCAAGACCACCCTGCTGCGCCATCTGCTGCTGGAGAGCGGCCTGCGCCTGGCCGTGCTGGTCAATGAGTTCGGCGAGGTGGGCATCGACGGCGACCTGATCGCCTCCTGCGGCTTCTGCCCGGAGGAGGAGCTCGACGACCGCCTGGTGGAACTGGCCAACGGCTGCCTCTGCTGCACGGTGCAGGACGAGTTCCTGCCCACCATGACCCGCCTGCTGGAGCGCGCCGACCGCCTCGACGGCATCGTGGTGGAAACCAGTGGCCTGGCCCTGCCCGAGCCCCTGGTGGCCGCCTTCGGCTGGCCGGAGATCCGCAGCCGCACGCGCGTCCACGGGGTGGTCACGGTGGTGGACGGGGAGGCCCTGGCCGCCGGCCATGTGGTGGGTGATGCCGCGGCGGTGGACGCCCAGCGCCAGGCTGATCCCAGCCTCGACCACATCAGCGCCATCGAGGATCTGTTCGCCGACCAGCTCGGTGCCGCCGATCTGGTGCTGGTCAGCCGTGCCGACCGGTTGGAGCCGGAGGCCTTCGAGCGGGTGAAGACCAGCCTGGCGGCGGGCCTGCGCCCCGGCACCGTGGTGTTGCCGATGGCCCGGGGCCGCCTCGATCCCTCCCTGGTGCTGGACGGCCCCGGCAGGGAGGAGGCCGACGAGCACCACGACCATCACGACCATGACCACGACCACGACCACCACGACCATGCCCACGTGGCGATGGAGTCGCTGCTGCTGCGCCGCTCCGGACGCTGGGAGCGGGCCGCCCTGGAAGCGGCGCTGCAACGGCTGCTGATCGAGCATCCGGTGGTGCGGCTCAAGGGCCGGCTGCGCCAGGGAGGCAAGCGGCTGCCGCTGCAGATCCAGGGGGTGGGCCGGCGGCTCGAGTGCTGGTATGAGGAGCGCTCCCCTGCTCCAGCCGACGAAGCACCCGCTGGCGCCCCTGGCGAGCAGGACGCCGATGGCCTGGAGCTGGTGGTGCTGGCCACCACAGGAGCCGCCGGCCCCCTGCGTCAGGCCCTCGATCGCCTCTGAGCAAGGTGCGCCCAGGTCAGTCGAGGGGAATGTCCCCCCGGGCGCAGACCCCATCCCAGCAGAGGTCGCTGTTCTCCACCCAGCGGCTGTTGACCGGCTGCCAGTTGCCCGAGGGTTTGAGCATCGTCACCTTGCCCCGGCCGTCGTGGCGGAACTCGATGCGCTGCCCCCCCACCAGCAGGAACCAGTGCAGGCCCAGCTCCTCCACCTGCATGTGGCAGTCCTGCCAGGGCCCATCCGCCAGGCGGCACTGCAACGAAACCAGGCCCGGTATCGAATGGGCCTGCAGGGCGGCACAGGCCACGGTGAGACCCATCAGCCAGGCCAGCACACGAGGGGCCAACGGATCCAGCAGAAACCTCCGCAGGGAAGGCACCACGGCCAGCGGAACATGGGACCAACCCCAGGCTGGTCAACCGAGGGAGTGGCTGGTGGGGCGTGCTGCCAAGATTTAACAAACGTCCGTGCCCCCGGTGCCGCTCTTCAACGCCCGTGTTCAGGTCTCCCTGCGACCCTCCGTGCTGGATCCTGCCGGGGAAGCCACCCGGGCCGCCGCCGCCCGGCTCGGGGTGGAGGGCGTCAAACGGCTGCGGATCGGCAAAGCGATCGAACTGGATCTGGAGGCCCCGGACCGGGCGACCGCCCAGGCCCGACTCGAACTCCTCAGCGACCGTCTGCTGGCCAATCCGGTGATCGAGGACTGGTCGCTGGATCTGGCCGAAGCGGGTTGAGGGGAGCGGAACGATGACCGTCGGCATTGTTGTGTTTCCCGGCTCCAACTGTGACCGGGATGTGGCCTGGGCCCTGGAGGGCTGTCTCGACATCCCCGTGCGCTTCCTCTGGCATGAGGAGCGGGACCTGTCCGGCCTCGAGGCCGTCGTCCTGCCGGGGGGCTTCAGCTATGGCGACTACCTGCGCTGCGGCGCCATCGCCCGCTTCGCCCCGGTGCTGGAGGAGGTGCGCACGTTCGCCGAGCGCGGCGGGCCCGTGCTCGGCATCTGCAACGGCTTCCAGGTGCTCACGGAGATGGGTCTGCTGCCCGGAGCCCTCACCCGCAACCGGGATCTGCACTTCCTCTGCCAGAGCAGCGAGCTGGAGGTGCAGCCCGGCCGCTGCCGCTGGCTCGCTGCCTATGGCACAGGCGAGCGGATCAGCCTGCCGATCGCCCATGGAGAAGGGCGCTATCAAGTGGAGCCCCAGGAGCTGCAGCGCCTCGAAGACCAGGGGTCTGTCGTGCTGCGCTACGTGGCCAACCCGAATGGCTCCCGGGGAGATGTGGCCGGCCTGACGGACCCGACGGGCCGCGTTCTCGGCCTGATGCCCCATCCGGAGCGGGCTTGCGACCCGATCACCGGTGGCCTTGATGGCCGCCGTCTACTGGCCTCGCTGCTGGGCTGAGCGCTCAGTCCAGCGCGGCGAAGAAGTCCTGACTGCGCCGGGGATCGGCCGCCAGGGTCCGGCCGCCCGGCGTCCAGTCGGCGGGACAGACCTGACCCGGGTGGTCCCGCACCCACTGGAAGGCCTGCAGCAGCCTGAGGGTTTCATCCACACTGCGGCCGACGGCCGGGTCGTTGACGGTGCTGTGGCGGATCACGCCATCGGGATCGATCAGGAACAGCCCCCTCAGGGCCGTGCCGGCCTCTTCATCCAGTAACTGGTAGGCCCTGGCGATCTCCTTGTTGAGGTCGGAGATCAGGGGATAGGCCACATCCCCGAGGCCACCGCTCTTGCGCTCGGTCTGCACCCAGGCCAGATGGCTGTAGGGACTGTCAACGGAGACGGCCAGGATGTCGGTGGCGAGGCGGGCGAATTCAGCCTGGCGGTCGCTGAAGGCGGTGATCTCGGTGGGACAGACGAAGGTGAAATTGAGTGGGTAGAAGAACAGCACCACATCCCGGCCGCGGTAGTCCCGCAGTGCCAGCTCTCGGAACTCCTGATCCACCACAGCGGTGGCGCGAAAATCGGGGGCCTGAAGGCCGACGAGCCTGCCCGTGCTGGTCATGGTGGCGCCGTCCTCGGCAGGGGTTCAACCCCCATGCTGCCTGCCACCGAGCCGGGCCCTACGATGATTGTCAAGTCAGCGACACATCCGCGATGGGTTGGGATCCAGCCGTTCTACGCAAATACAACACCACCGGTCATTTCAGGCTGATCAATCAGCTGCGCTCCGAACTCAAGGGCAACCCCCTGATCCGCCCCAAGGATGGCGAGACCGTGGGTGCCGCCAACCGCAGCAAGAGCCTCACCCGGGCCCTGCAGAACCGTTCCCAGACGGGGGGGTATGGGCGCAGCCGCCGCCCGATTCAGACCCCCCAGGCCGCTGCCCCTGCCCCCCTGCCCGTGATCGCTCCGGTGCAGGTTCCTGTTGAAAGTGCAGAAAGTCAGGAGGCGGCCAATGCCCGCAGTTTCCGTGAGCGCCTCAACGCCATCGAGATGCGCTGAGCGGCAACAAGGGTTCAGATTGATGGATCCCCGGACGGCGAAAAAGCCTGAAAGTCATGGGCCTGAATCTGTACGGATAAGAGGCCTATGATCTTCTGTCGTTTGAAACGACATGTCCACAATGGCTCGGGGGAGACTTGAACTCCCGACCTTGGGGTTATGAATCCCACGCTCTAACCAGCTGAGCTACCGAGCCAATTGAAGGGATCCTAGACGATCACCTTCACAGCCCCCGAGCCGGATCAGGCCCGGGGAGGGAGCATCTGCAGGGGGTTGATAGCGCCGCGGCCGGGCGGGTGAATCTCGAAGTGCAGGTGCGGGCCGGTGCTGCGGCCCGTGCTGCCCATCTGGCTGATCACCTGACCCTGGGACACGGCCTCGCCCTTGCTCACCAGCAGACGGCTGTTGTGGGCGTACAGGCTGCGGCTGCCATCCGGGTGGGCGATCTCCACGAGGTAGCCGTAGCCGCCCTCATGCCAGCCGGCGAAGGAGACCTGACCCTCCTTGGCAGCCATGATCGGTGTACCGACGTTGTTGGCGACGTCGATGCCTTTGTGCATCCGGCCCCATCGCCAGCCGAAGCCGGAGGTGAACACCCCTTTGGTGGGCCAGATCCAGGTGGTGGAAGGGGCGTTGTTGCCGCCGTTGAACGGGGGCTGGGGATCCCCGAAGTCTGGGGTATCGGGCCAGCTGATGCCGCCGCTTGTCGAGGGCTTGAGGCCCAGCAGCATGCGGGTCCGGCCGGGGGCCGACTGGGCGAGACGCACCTGGCTGCCCACCACGAGCCGGGCAGTCTCCAGCCCTGGATTCAGACGAACCAGCTCGGCCACGCTGAGTCCGTAGCGCTGAGCCAGCTTCAGCACCGTGTCGCCAAAGCGCACCACGCCGTCGTTGTCCACCGGCGGAGGGCTGGAGACAGGTGGGGACTGGCGCTGGTTGGAGGAATCGAGGGAGGCAATGCGTCCGAGGCGCTCCTTGCCCCGGGAGGGCACCACGAGCCAGTCGCCGTTGCCAAAGCGATGGTCTTCATCGACGTCGTTCAGACGGGCCAGGCGGCTCTCATCGAGGTCGAGGGCGGTGGAGAGCTCCTCGATGGAGACAGGCCGGCGCACCTTGACCCAGATCCGATCAGCGGATGTGGGCAGGGACGCCAGCAGAGTTTCAGTGGACACCGTGTTGGGGGTGTCGTCAGCCAGGACAGCCACGAGCGGCACGACGGCCGGTGTGGAAAGGAGAAAGGGAAGAATCAAGCGGAAAGGCTTCATGCATTTCACATCCATCGGACAAAACCCAGCAGAGAAGCCAACATCTGCGGGTCGGCCAGAGAGTAGCGCTATGAACCTCAGGCAGCAAGGTTCAACAGGCACAACTCGGTCCGAACACCAGCAGTCATCCGCTCCGCTATCCGCGTTCGCCCCCCTCGGCGGGCCCCAGCTGGCGCAGGGCCTCGAACAGCACGATGCCAACGGACACCGAGAGATTGAGGCTGCGGACCCCACCCTCGCCGGGGCGGGCCCGGCGGGCCATGGGGATGGTGAGTCGCGCGTCGGCCGATGCCTGCAGGGCGTTCGGTAATCCGTCCGTCTCGCGTCCGAACAGCAGCCAGTCGTCGCTGCGGAAGCGGAAGTCGGTGTACGCCGCCTCCACCTGGCTGCTGAGAGCCACCAGGCGGCCGCCCCGTCGCTGCCGTTCTGCCTGGAAGCCGACCAGGTCGGCGTGGCGCTGCAGCGACACCCAGGGCCAGTAGTCCAGGCCGGCCCGGCGCAGGTGGCGGTCGCTGATCGTGAATCCCAGGGGCTCGATCAGATGCAGCTCCGAGCCGGTGGCGGCGCAGGTGCGCGCCACGTTGCCCGTGTTCGGCGGAATCTGCGGCTGGTAGAGAACGACGCGGGGCATGCGGGCTGGCCCTCAGTGGTCGGGAGGGACAGGCTGGCTGAAGGCCAGCAGGTCGATGGCACGGCCCTGCAGGACGAGCCAGGCGGCCTCGCTGAGGCCCTGGAGCTCCTGCTGCATCGTCCCCAGCCGATCACGGAAGCAGGATCCCGCGGCCGTGGCCGGCACCACCCCCCAGCCCGTTTCCTCGCAGACCACCACCAGGGGCGCCCGGCAGCGGCGGATGGCCGTGATCAGCTCGTTACAGCGGCAGGCCCAGGCCTCGGGCTCCAGCACCAGATGGGCGGCCACCCAGGTGCCGAGGGAATCCACCAGGCCCAGCTGGTCCGGTTCCAGAGCGTCGAGGGCGCCAGCGAGTTCACCGCCCACCTCTCGGCAGCTCCACTGGGGCGGGCGCCGCTGGCGATGGCGCTGCAGCCGCGCCTGCCAGGACGGGTCGTCGGGCAGGGATGGACCGGTGGCCAGGTAAACCACCGCCAGGCCGCTCTGGGCGGCCAGATGCTCGGCCCAGCGGCTCTTGCCCCCCCGCGAGGGACCGCTGACGAGGGTGAGAGGCGGGTGGCGAGGCTCCTCGGCGAGGGACTCAGCCGCCACTTCAACCGCCACCGTTCATGTTGCGCAGGGTGGCCACCGAGGACGGCGACACACGGTTGAGGTAACGGAAGATCCAGTACTTGAAGATCGTGGCCAGCACCACCGGGAACGTGGCAATGAACAGCATCACGAAGTTCTCACGGGCCGGCAATCCGAGATGGTTGGCGATTCCGTCGAGGAGCACGGTCCAGCCTTCCGGACTGTGGAATCCCACGAAGATGTCGGTGAACAGAATGATGGCAAAGGCCTTGGCACTGTCGCTCAGGCCGTACACCAGTTCGTCGATGAACCCCCGCAGCACCTGGATATCGCGCCGGCCAGCGATGGCGATCACCACGAAGCCGATGAAGCCGGAGATGTCCGCCAGGACGTTCTTGATGGCGTGGGTGCTCTCCTGATCAGCCTCCTCCTTGAGGATCTGGGCGCGCTTGGAGAGCTCCGTCTGGAGCTCCTCGCGGCTGGGAAGGGGCTTGCCCTCCAGCAGCGCATCGAATTCGATTTCCGCCTGGTAGACGCGCAGTTTCTCGACGGCCCTCTCCTCCAACTGGGGTCTGGGGTAGGTGAGGAAGGCGTTGTCGGGGGCGAACCGATCCACCAAAGGCGACACCACGTACGTGCGGCTCACCTGTTGCACCAGCACCGGCACCAGGATCAGCAGCAGCAGGATGCGCAGGGACACCAGGGTGGAGTCGCGGCGGCGGCGGAAGCCAGCCACCACACTCGCCTCCGCTTCCGGATCAAGCTGGCGGCGCACCGTGTCGACCACGCTCACCAGGCTGCGGGGCAGCATCTCCGGCGAGCGGCTGAGGGCCGGCAGCTCCTCCCTGGCCACGGAGTACCGGCCGGTGACCGTGTCGATCAGCTGGAACTGGCGCAGTTCCTGCCCGGAGAGTTCCTGGCGGTAGGGGGCCAGCACCGTCCTGGCCTGACGGCAGACCTGCAGGGCAGCGCGAAAGCGGCGCAGCACCTGGGCCTGCATGGCCCGTGGAATGCTCAGCTCCAGTTCCGGACGCACCGGGCGGTCGTTGTAGTGCTCCATCTCGATGCTCTGGATGAGCAGGGCGGCTTCGTAGCCGCGCTCAAGATCGGCGCTCAGGTCAAACGACTGGGCCCTCCCGAAGGTGCCCATCCAGTCAGTCAGTCCCATTAGGAGGAAAGGGGCGTGGGGATCAACGGGAGAAGACCCACCAGGTGAGCATCGGCACCACGGTTCCCACCACCAGCAGAACGATCACCCAGGTGAAGGCGTTGCTGCTGGACGTTTCCTCACGGGTGGGGATGTTGCTGACGACGGCGGCGGTCTCCTCGATGACGGGTTCCCCCGGATCTTCACCGCCCTGGAGAACGGTGGCAAGGCGTTGCAGGGCATCGACGGCGGCCTGGCGATAGCGATCGCCGCTGCGCAGGGGCTGGGCCATCGTGGTCGCGGCGGTGCTCTGCAGCAGTTCGGTCGGCAGCTGCCGGTCGAGCGGGGCCTGGGCGGTGATCGCCGTGGCCCGGGTCTGGGTGTCGATCAGCAGCAGCAGCAGGGGATCAGGGCTGCTGCCGGCCGGGGGATCAGCCGACCAACGCTCCAGCAGCTGGTTGGCCAGGCTGTCGAGCCCCAGGCCGTAATCGAGCCGGGTGAGGGTGATCAGCCGGGCATCGACCCGTTCAGCGGAGAAGGCCTCCAGTTGGTGCTCGATTTCGGCATTGCCGGCCCGGCTGAGCACCTTGGCTCCATCCAGCACATGCTCGGCCGGTGGGCGCAGGGGCAGGTCGGCGGCGGACACGGCCAGGGCAGCGGCAACCGGAGCGGCCAGCACCAGGGCCAGGGCCAGCACCAGGGAGAGCAGGGACCGGCGCAGAGGGGTCACTGAAGCCAAGGCCATCGTGCAAGACGCCACCAGTCTGCCGTTGCCGCTGCGTTCCGGCATCCTGAAAGCACCTTCGGTACCGGAACTCCACGATGGCGATGCCCGCCGCCGCCCGCGTTGTTCTGGTCTGTGGTCTGACGGGACTGGGCCTGGTGGTGCTCAACCAGATGACGGCCCCCAGCCTCGACCCTTCCCTGGAGCGGGCCTCGGTGCTGGGCAGCATCCTGTCGGTGCTGCTGTTGCTGGTGGCCCTGCTGTGGCAACGGGTGGAGCCCGTGGCTCCGGAGCGTGTGCCCCTGCAGGGGCGTGAGGGGCTCCACTTGGCACCGGATCTGGATGCTCCCCTGGCCGAAGAGCTGGGCTGGGGCAGCACGATGCTCCTGACCGCCACGCCGGCGGCGGTGGTGCTGCTCCACTGGCGCGGCCGCGTCCTGCTGGAGAGGGGTCTGCTGGGCAGCGGTGCGTTCCAGCCGGGGACGATCTGCCGGCGCTGCACGGCCACTGGCAAGGCGATCTCGCTGGTGGACCTGAAGCTCTATCCGGGTCGGGAGGAGTTCGCCGCCCTGCCCACCGGTCTGCCGGCCGTGCTGGTCCAACCCCTGGGACAGGAGGGAGTGCTGGTGCTGGGCGGCTGGTCTCCGCGCTGTTTCAGCCGCAGCGATCTGATCTGGGTGGACGGCTGGGCCCGGCGCCTCACAGGCGAATTGGCTCGGGTTTCGGCCGAGGAGGCGCCGGCCGGGGAGGTGTCTTCGACGGCGGCACCTGGAACTGGCTGAACACCCGACCGCCAGGAGCGGTGACGACGACAGAACCGTTCTCCCCCAGCTGGCCCCGCAGCAGGCGGCCCCGGGTGAGCTGGCGGTTGGCGGGACGTTGCAACAACACGGAGCCATCGGCTGCGACCGCCTGGGTCTGCCAGTTCCAGGAACAGCTCCGGGCCTCGAGGCTGGCGCCGTCCTGCTGGATGAAGCAGCCCGCCGGAATCCGCACGATCTGCTGGGCCGCATCCACCTGCATGGCCTTGCCCCGGGCGCTGGCGCCACCAGACACCGCTGGGTCGCTGAACAGCACCGGGGGCCCCAGGTTGAACAGCTGCTTCTGGGTGTTGCCGTTCAAGGAGGTGGCCGTGAGGGTCTGGGGGGGGGCGCCAGCGGCTGACCCCGGAGGCCGCCGTTCCCCGAGCACCGGCCCGCGGGCGTTGAGGGCGCCGCTGCCGGGTTGCCACAGCACCGAGGCCACCGTCACGACGATCTGGGGAGCGCCGACGGGATTGGCCTGGAAGGGATCAAACGCCTGGGCCCAGCGCTGCAGACGCGGTTTCCCCTGCAGATCCAGGGTGTCTTTGTCGATGCGGAAGGTGGCCCGCTCGGCGGACAGTCGCGTGTTGGGATCGAAGCCCTCTGGGTGCCGGTCGATCTCCATCAGGTTGCGGCTGGGGATCCAGCGCACCCGGGAGCCCTGGATCATCACCGGTGCGTTGCCCAGACGCTGCAGGCGGATCCGCCCCTCCAGCAGGATCACGGCCCCGTCGTTGATCAACGTTCCGGTGGAGGCCTCCACCCGGTAGGCGGGCTTGCCATTGCTGTAAATCACGCCGCGGGGCTGCAGGGCCCGGGCCACCCGTCGCCGCAGGTCATAGCGGGCCTCCGGACTGGTCAGCTCCCAGTTGGGGCGCCCAAACACATCTTGCTGACGGAGATCCAGGGAGCGGAACACGAACGGGGTGGGGGCCGTCTCGCGGGCCACCTCACCAGGACCGCAGCCCGTGAGCAACAGCAGCAGCGGGGCCGCCAGAAGCCAGGGTCGGGTCAGGAGGGGAGGGGTCAAAGGGGGGAATCCAGTTCCAGACGGTGCAGCACCGGCGTCGGCTCGGGCAGGGGATCGCCGCAGGCCAGCTTCCCCCAGTGTCGGGCCGCCGTCCAGCCGGTGTCGCCCCCCAGCTCCGGCTGGGCCAACTGGCTCAGCATCCGCCCGGAGAGATCGGGCAGCAGGGGCGCCAGCAACAGGGCCACCCAGCGGCTGGTTTCCAGGACGGCGTAGAGATCGGCGGCCACCCCGGGACGGCCCTCTTCGCTCTTGATCGCCTTCCAGGGGGCCCGGTCGTTGAGGAAGCCGTTGGCGGCTTCGGCCAGCTCCAGGATCGCCACGGCGGCCGAGCGGAAATCCAGGGCCTCAAGGGCAGCATCAACGGCCTCGGCACAGGCCGTTGAGCGCAGGGCCAGCGGATGGTCGGCAGCGGCGGCATCACCAGCCGGCGGCACGGCCCCGTCAAACCAGCGCCGCGCCATCGAGGACGTGCGGTTGAGCAGGTTGCCGATCGTGTTGGCCAGGTCGTTGTTGACCAGGTCGCTGAAGCGCTGCTGCTGGAAATCGCCGTCGTCGCCGAAGGGGATGTCCCGCAACAGGTACCAGCGCACCGCATCGGCGCCGCAGCGCTCCAGCAGCACGTCGGGATCGAGCACGTTGCCGAGCGACTTGCCCATCTTCTGGCCCTCCCGAGTGAGGAAGCCATGGCCAAAGACTTTCTGCGGCAACGGCAGACCGGCCGACAGCAGCATCGCCGGCCAGTAGACGGCGTGGAACCGCAGGATGTCCTTGCCGATCACGTGCAGCTGGGCCGGCCAGCCGCGCTCGATCAGCAGGTCCAGGTCGGCGGGGTCGTCCGGGCCGAGCAGGGCCGAGAGGTAGCCCAGCAGGGCGTCAAACCAGACATAAAAGGTATGGCCGTCGTAGCCGGGGACCGGAATGCCCCAGGGCAGATCGAGCCGGGAGATGGAGAAGTCGCGCAGGCCTCCGGCGACGAAGTTCTCCACCTCCCGGCGCCGGGAGCGGGGCGCGATGAAGTCCTCGCTGGCCACCAGCCGCTCGATCTGCTCCTGATAGCGGGAGAGGCGGAAGAAGAGGTTGAGCTCGTCGCGCCACTCCAGGGGGCGCAGGTGGATCGGGCAGTGGGGCTCGGTGGCCGCAGGGGATTCCTCCTTGAATTCCTCGCAGGCGACGCAGTACCAGCCCTGCTGGCGCCCTTCGATCACATCGCCGCTGGCCTCGACCCGGGCGAAGAACTGCTCGACGATCGCCCGGTGGCGCGGATCGGTGGTGCGGATGAAGCGGTCGTTGCTGATGCCCCAGCGCCGCCAGAGGTCGCGGTACTCGCCGCTGATGGCGTCGCAGTGGGCCTGGGGGGTGAGGCCGGCGGCCTCGGCCGAGCGCTGGATCTTGAGGCCGTGCTCGTCGCAGCCGGTGATGAAGGTGACGTCCTCCCCCTGCAGCCGCCGGAAGCGGGCGATGCTGTCGCAGGCGAGGGTGGTGTAGGTGCTGCCCAGGTGGGCGCGGTCGTTGACGTAATAGAGGGGGGTGGTGAGGGTATAGGTCATCGGCAGGCGACGTCGGCCGGGTCCGCCGGCGGCAGGAGGGAGTCCCGTGACGCCCCCGTGACGCTCTTGGGCCCAGGCCCGGGGCCCGGATCCTACCCATGGCCCCGGGATGGGATGCTGGCCCCCTGACCCCGGCCCCTTCTCCCCGATGCGCACGGGCTTCGATCGCAGGGCGGACGTGCTCGTGTGGGGCGGCGGCAGCGGTGGCATCGCCGCGGCGCTGCAGGCCGCCCGCTCCGGCGTCGACACCCTGCTGCTCACCCCCGGGCCCTGGCTCGGCGGCATGGTGAGCGCGGCCGGGGTCTGCGCCCCCGATGGCAATGAGCTGAGCCCCTGGCAGAGCGGCCTGTGGGGGGCCCTGCTGCGGGCCCTGCAAGGGATTGAACCGGAGGGGCTGGATCAGAACTGGGTGAGCTGCTTCGGCTACCGCCCCGCCAGCGCCGAGCGGATCCTGCGCCGCTGGGTCGCCGCCGAAGCTCGGCTCGACTGGTGGGCCGGGGCCGGGCTGGGGCCGATCGAGCGGGACGGCGATCGCATCAGCGCCGTGACCGTGGTGCACGGCGGCCTCCAGCGACGACTTCTGCCCACGATCGTCATCGACGGCAGCGACCGCGGCGACCTGTTTCCCCTGGCCGGCGCCCCGTTCCGCTTCGGCTGGGAGGCCAGGGAGCTGTGGCAGGAGCCCAGCGCCCCCACGGCGGCGGCCCTGGCGGGCGACCCCTTCTTCCAGCGACAGCCGGTCCAATCTCCCACTTGGGTGTGCCTGGGCCAGTTGGACGAACGGGGGGGACCGGCTGCACCCGACCGGGAGGCCTGGCAGCACTCCCCCCCGTCCCTTGCTGCCCCGTTTGCCAGGGCCACCGAGGCCTTCGGCCTGGAGCGCACCCTCACCTATGGCCGCCTGCCCGGCGGACTGGTGATGCTGAACTGGCCCCTGCATGGCAACGACTGGCACCACGGCCTGGAGCGGGCCTTTGCCGAACGCGTCGCCGGCGGCGCCGTTGAAGCTGAAGCGGCCGAAGCGGAGCTGCTGGCGGCGATGCGCCACCACAGCGAAGCCTTCGCGGCCGACCTGCGCCAGGCCAGCGGCGGCTGGCTGGGGCCGGCGGAGGTGTTTCCCACGCCCGAAGAGGCCAGCACCGGCCGGCTCAGCGGCTCGGGCTCCCTGGCGCTGATGCCCTACTGGCGCGAGGGCCGCCGGCTGGTGGCCCGGGAGCAGGTGCTGGAGCAGCACCTGCTGCCCCAGGGGGAGGGTGCCTGCATCGCCCCCCTCAGCTGCGATCCCCGCGGGGCTTTGAGCAGCATGGCGGTGGGCAATTACGCCAACGATCACCACTACCCCGGCGGCGACTGGCCCCTGGCCCCCAAGAGCTGCCGCTGGGGTGGTCGCTGGAGCGGCACCCCGTTCACCATCCCCTACGGCGCCCTGGTGAGTGCGGGGGTCTCCAATCTGCTGGCGGCCGACAAGAACGTCGGCGTCAGTCACATGGCGAATGGGGCCACCCGGCTGCAGCCCCTGGTGGTCAACATCGGCCAGGCCGCCGGCCTGGCGGCCGCCCTGTGCGTGCGCCACGGGCTGGAGCCGGCCGCACTTCCCGTGCGACGCCTGCAGGTGGCCCTGATCGAGGATCCGCTGGCCCCGGCCGCCGTGGTGCCGCTGTGGGACACCCCCTGGCACCACCCCTTGTGGCGTGAGCGGCATCTTCAGGCGCTGGAGGCGCCGGAGCGACTGGATCGGCACGGGCAGCTGCAGGCGGGCGCGGAGCTCGCGCCGCCAGCGGGCTGGGCGCCTCCCCCGGAGCCCGGCGAGCGGCTCTGGCGCGGGGAGCTGGTGCCGGATGGCCAGGGCGGCTACGTGCTCCACGGCGAAGCGGGGGCCTGGCCGTTGATCACTCTGGAGCCGGCCCTGCACCACTGGCTGCTGGGCCTCGATCGCCCCACCCCGGCGGCCCTGATCGGCTGTGCCAACCCCTGGGGCCCGTGGCTGCGGGTGTCGCGCGCCGTGCCGTGAAGGCACTGCTCAGCGGCGCCGCCATCGCCCTCACCTTCGCAGCCTTTCTCCCTTACATCGTCTCGATCCGATCGGGTCGCACCCGCCCCCATGTGTTCTCCTGGCTGATCTGGGGCGTCACCACCCTGCTGGTGTTCCTGGCCCAGCGTGCCGGGGGCGGTGGGGTCGGCACCTGGCCCACCGGCGTGTCGGCCCTGATCACCTTCCTCATCGCTTGGCTGGCCTTCGCCCATGGCGCCGACCGGGAGATCACGACGAGCGACTGGCTGTTCCTGCTGGGGGCCAGCTCGGCCCTGCCTTTCTGGTTCCTCACCGCCGATCCCCTCTGGGCCGTGGTGATCCTCACCCTGGTGGATCTGCTGGGCTTCGGGCCCACCCTGCGGCGGGCCTATGCCCACCCCGAGCAGGAACGGGTCGGCTTCTACAGCCTGTTCGTGCTGCGCAATCTGCTGGTGCTCCTGTCCCTGGAGCGACTGACGCTCACCACGGCGCTGTTCCCGGCGGCGGTGGGCCTGGGCTGCGTGGGACTGGTGCTGCTGCTGCTCTGGCGGCGACGCTCCTTGCGGGCCTGAGGTCGGCGAAGATGACTTGGATCAGCGCCATTGCCCCATGGTTTCCGCCCATCCCGGATCCGGCCTCCGGCCCCTGCCCGTGCTGCTCTCCCTGGCGGGTTCGGCGCTGCTGCTGGCCGGCCTGCCCGCCCGGGCCCAGGGCCTCAACAACATGCGCGACCAGCTGATCATTCACTACTGCACCCTGGCGGTGAACGCCGACTTCGCCAAGGCAGGCAAGACGGTGCCGGCGGGCCTGGCGACGGACACCTGCACCTGCGTGGCCCAGCAGGTGAACGCCCGGGCCTCCATTGCCCAGGCCGAAACCATCTGCAAGCAGCAGGCGTTGGGCAAGTACAACCTCAGTCCCTGAATCAGGATGGCCTAGGGGCCAGCCGTGAAGCGCAGCAGGTCCCGCAGGGAATCCACCTGCTGCAGCCGCACCAGCAGCGCGTCGCCGGGGCCGGGATCGCCATGGCAGTCGGCGGCCAGGTCCATGGCCAGATCGGGGAGATGCACCAGGCCGAGCCGGTCCTGCGGTCGCAGCCAGCGCAGGAACAGCGCCGGCCACTGGTGCTGCTCCTGCGCCTCGAACCACACCTGCTGCCAGTGGCGCTGGTCCTCCCGGGCGATCTGCAGGCCCTGGCGGATGGCCCCCTCCAGCTCCGCCAGCAGCGCCCCCAGCTCGGCCTCATCCAGCACCGGCTGCCCCTGCTGGTGAGCCAGCAGCTGACGCTGCACCAGCAGGTCGTTGTAACGGCGGATCGGTGAGGTGGCCTGCACGTAGCAGGGCAGGCCGAGGGAAAAGTGGGGAGCCGGAGTGGTGCCCAGAAGGCCCCGGCTGAGGCAGCGCTTGATGGCGGCATGGCGTACCGGGCCGGCCGGCAGGCTCGCGAGCTCCGCCTCAGGCGGCAACTCCGCCGCCAGCTGGCTGCGGTAGGGCAGGGCCAGGTCCTGCTCCTGCCCGTGGCTGGCGATCACGGCCCCGGCCAGAATCATGGCCTCAGCCACCATCGTCCGTGACGGCGAGGGTTCGGTGATCTCCAGCTGGGCCCCCAGCTCGTCGCAGCGGATCCGGCCCTCAGGCTGATCCAGGTTGAGCGCCCCCCTGGCCAGCCGCCAGCGGCGCCGCTGCTCCATCAGGGAGTGGATCTCCTCGAGGTAGCGCTCCTGGGGCGGGGCCAGCTCGATCAGTTCATCGGCATCCGCATAACTCAGCCGATAGGCGGGCCGCACCCAACTGGGTTCCAGCCCGTGGCCCGCGACCGCGCCGTCGCCCGTCAGCTCCACCCACAGGCTCAGGGCCGCGCTGCGCTGGCCCATGCGCAGGCTCATCGGGCCGGTGCTGAGCACCTCGGGGAACATCGGCAGCGGCCCCCGGGCCAGGTAGAGACTGCTGGCCCGGCGCCGGGCTTCGGTGTCGAGGGGGCTGTCCGGTGCCACCAGCCGTCCCGGGTCGGCGATGTGGATCCACAGCCGCGGGGTACCGTCGGCCCTGCGTTCCAGGGAAAGGCCGTCATCGATGTCGCGGGTGTCCGCATCGTCGATGGTGACGGTGTGCAGGCCAGTGAGGTCGCGGCGGCACTCGTCTCCCGGCAGGGTGCTGGTGGCCAGCTGGGCCAGCCGCTGGGCTTCGGCCTCGAGTTCCGCTGTGAAGCCGGCCTGCCAGGTGGTGTTCTCCAGCGAGGGGAGGTGGTGCCGCTCCCACTGGCCCAGATCCACCAGCAGGTGCCGGATCGGCGAGGCTTCCATCGGGCAGTGGGCCGCCTGCAGGGCGCGATGCAGCTCATCCGGCAGGGGGCGGCTGGTGTCGCCGCTGGCCCACTCCCGCAGCAGGGACAGGTGTTGGCACTGCTCAGGCTC
Organism: Cyanobium gracile UHCC 0281; assembly: GCF_034931305.1. Classification (GTDB taxonomy): domain Bacteria; phylum Cyanobacteriota; class Cyanobacteriia; order PCC-6307; family Cyanobiaceae; genus Cyanobium; species Cyanobium gracile_A. The sequence goes on from NZ_JAYGHY010000001.1 coordinate 115,564, forward strand.
GAGCTGCTGTGCGTCGATCGGCTGGCGCTGGCGCAGGGCGTCCTGCCACTGGCGCCGGCGCCGCTCGGCCAGGTGCTGGCGGCGGGCGTCCCGACGCAGCCGCCTGACATCCACCAGCGGCCGGGCCTCCACCTGCTGCTGGCGCCAGCGGAACAGGGTTTGGGGGCCCTGCAGCCACAGCCAGCAGGCGGCTCTCTGGCTCGGGTCGCTGCCGTCGCCGATCAGGTCGACGAAGTCTTCCAGCGCAAGAGGCACCGGATCCGCCAGCAACAGCAACCAGGCGGCAGCCAGCTCCCGGGGGCTGGGGGCGGCCTGCAGCAATGACTCCTGGCTCAGGCCCCAGGGGGGCTGGGACAGGCGGGAGGGGGGCGGTAGGTCGCCCGGCAGGGCGGCCAGCAGATCGAGCTGACGCACCCCCCGCTGGACGGCCTTGGCCTCGAAACCCACCTTGAGATCGAGACGCGTACCCTTCTCGGCCACGACGACCGCCAGCAGGCTGCGGCTGTCGTCGTGGAGGCCGACCAGGTCACCCGGCGTGAACCGACGCGAGGCGGCGGGCAACTCAGCCTTCGGGATTCACGAAGGGCAGCAGGGCCACGATCCGGGCTCGCTTGACGGCATTGGTGAGATCGCGCTGCTGCTTGGCCGTCAGGCCGGTGAGCCGACGGGGCAGGATCTTGCCGCGCTCGGTGATGAACTTCTTGAGCAGATCGACGTCCTTGTAGTCGATCGGATCACCGGGCTTGATCGGCGACAGGCGCTTCTTGAAGAAGGAACTGGACATGGGAACGGACGGGGGGAACGAAAGGAGGAAACTGCCGCTGCAGGGTCCGGAAAATGGTCAGGAGAAAAGCTTCCGCGAGGAAAGCAAACTCACTTGATCTCCTTGTGGACGGTGGAGGCGTTGCAGTGGGGGCAGAACTTCTTGAGTTCAATCCGTTCGGTGGTGTTGCGGCGGTTCTTCTGGGTCGTGTACCGGGACACGCCAGGGGACCGCTTGGCGGGGTTGGACCGGCATTCGGTGCACTCGAGGGTGATCACCAGCCGGACGCCCTTGTTCTTGGCCATGGAAGGACGTTGCGCCGCGTATGCGTTGCAGGGAGACGATTCAGCACCATACCTCCCGGTGGGACAGGTCTCGATCGCTTCCTAAGGTGGATGGCTGCTGTGCAACGGTCCGATGCTGGTTTCGCTCCAATGGCTCCGGGAGCTGGTCAGCGTTGAACCGGCTTGTCTTGAGCCTGGGCATCTGGCGGAGCGCCTCTCGATTGCCGGCTTCGAGGTGGAGGGCATCGAAGATCTGGCGGCCCGGGCGGCCGGTGTGGTGGTGGGCCACGTGGTGCAGCGCGACCCCCACCCGAATGCCGACAAACTCAGCGTCTGCAAAGTGGACGTGGGGGATGGCGAGCCCCTTCAGATTGTCTGTGGCGCCCCGAATGTGCGCCAGGGTCTGCATGTGCCCGTGGCCCTGGTGGGCAGCACCCTGCCGGCGGTGGGGCTGACGATCAAACCGGCCGAACTGCGGGGGGTGGCCAGCAGCGGCATGATCTGCTCCCTGCGGGAGATGGGCCTCGACGACGGCAGCGACGGCATCGCCGAGCTCGACAAGCTGCTGGCTGCCGTGCCCCCCCTGGGGACAGCTGTGGGCCCTCTGCTGGGCCTGGATGACCAGGTGCTGGAGCTGGCGATCACCGCCAACCGGCCCGATGGCCTGTCGATGCGGGGGATCGCCCGGGAAGTGGCGGCCCTCAGCGGCGGCAGCACCACCTTCCCCGCAGCGGCGCCCGTGGTGGCGGCCGAGCCCCTGGCGGCAGCGGCGGCCGACCTGGCGGCCATCGAGGCGGGCGGGCTGTTCAGCCTCACGGCCCTCAGCGGTGTGCGGGTGGGCCCTTCGCCGGACTGGCTGCGCCAGCGCCTGGAGCGGGCTGGTGTGCGCCCCATCAACAACGTGGTCGACATCACCAACCTGGTGATGCTGGAAACGGGCCAGCCCCTGCACGCCTTCGACCGGGATCGACTCGCAGCGCTCACGGGCAGCACTCCCGAGCCGGCCAGCATCGGCCTGCGCCAGGGCCGCAGCGGTGAGGCCTTCGTGGCCCTCGATGGCCAGGAGCGAACCCTGGGCGACGAGGCCCTGGTGGTCACCTACGCCGACCATCCGATCGCCCTGGCCGGGGTGATGGGGGGGCTGGGTGAGGCCGTCACCGAAGCCACTGGCGCCATCTGGCTGGAGGCGGCGGTGTTTGCCCCCCAGGCCGTGCGGCGCTCGGCCCGCAGCGTCGGGCTGCGCACCGAAGCCTGCAGCCGTTTCGAGAAGGGGGTACCGCGGGAGATCACCCTGGCTGCCGCCGACCGTGCCGTGGCTCTGCTGCAGGAGCTGAGCGGAGCCCGGCTGGAGGGGCGCTGGCTGCATCAGAAAGAAAAGGCAGCCCAGCTGCCCCTGGGGCTGCGGCGCGATGCCCTCCACAACCTGCTCGGTCCGGTGCTGCTGGCGGACGGCGAGGAGCGGGATCTCGATGACGGACGCATCAGCGCCACCCTGGAGGCCCTCGGCTGCGTGCTGGAGGACGACGAGGAGGGCTGGCAGGTGCAGGTGCCGGCGGAGCGGGCCATGGACCTCAAACGCGAGGTGGACCTGATTGAGGAGGTGGCGAGGCTGGTGGGCTACGACCACTTCGCGTGCCATCTGCCCGATCCCCTGATCCCCGGCGGCCTCGAACCGGCCCAGCAGCTGGAGCGGCGCCTGCGGCGGGCCCTGTGCGCGGCGGGGCTGCAGGAGGTCGTTTCGCTGTCTCTGGTTTCGGCAGCCACCGATCGGGTTCCCCTGGCCAATCCGCTCCTGGCCGACTACGGCCACCTGCGCGACAACCTGCACCAGGAGCTGCTCCAGGCCGCCCGGCGCAACCTGCAGGCCTCCCTGCCAGGGTTCTGGGGCTTTGAAATCGGCCGGGTGTTCCCGGGGGGCGCGGCCAGCGGTGAGGCACGCCACGCCGAGCGCACCTTGCTGGTGGGCGTGATCGCCGGGGAGCGGCGCGGCGAACGCTGGCGCAGCTCCGGCAAGCCCACCCCCCCCGACTACTTCCAGGCCCGTGGGGTGCTGCAGGCCGGTCTTGAGCCTCTGAGGTTGCCCTTGGAGGATCGTCCCCTGACCGACGCGCCTCTGCTGCACCCGGGGCGGGCCGCCCAGCTGGTGGTGGAAGGCAAGTCCGCAGGCTGGTTTGGCCAGCTCCACCCGGCTGAGGCCGAAGCCCTCGATCTCCCCTCGGCCACCTACGTGTTTCAGCTGGAGCTGGAGCCGCTGCTCAGCGCCGGCACCCGCCGCAACCGCTGGCAGCCGGCCTTCCGCCCCTTCGCCACCGTGCCGGCCTCGGAGCGCGATCTCGCCCTTGTCGTTCCCACCGACACCAGCGCCGCCGCCCTGCTGGCGGCGATCCGCAAGGCGGGCAAGCCCTTGCTGGAGCAGGCTGAACTCGTTGATCGCTACGAGGGCGCCCAGGTGGAGGCCGGCCGCTGCAGCCAGGCCTTCCGGCTGCGCTACCGCGACAGCGCCCGCACCCTCACCGACGAGGAGGTGGAGGCGGCCCATGGCCGGGTGCGCGACGCCCTCGAGCGCCAGTTCGGGGCCGAACAGCGCCGTTAGCGGCGTTCCAGGGCCGCCAGGGCCTCCACATGGCTGGTGTTGGGGAAGAAGTCGATGGGTTGCACCCAGTTCAGCCGGTAGACACCGGAAGCACACAGCTGGGCCAGGTCGCGGGCCAGGGCGGCCGGATCACAGCTCACGTAGGCGATACGGCTGGGTGGGGCCGCCAGGATCGCCGCCGTGGCGGCCGGGCTGAGTCCCTTGCGCGGTGGATCCAGCACCAGGGCCTGCATGCCCTGCAGCCGCTCCTCCAGCACCAGGGGCACGTCGGCCTGATCAAACTGCGCCCGACCCTCCAGTTCATTGGCGGCGGCGTTGAGCCGGGCCATGGCAACGGCGCGGGGATGCAGCTCCAGTCCGGTGACATGCCAGCCGGCGGCGGCCAGGGGCAGGCTGTAGGTGCCGATGCCGCAGTAGGCGTCCAGCAGGGAAGCATCGCCCGGCCCGGGGCCGAGGGCCTCCATCAGATGGGGCACCAACCGTTCGGCCTGGCGCGTGTTGACCTGGAAGAAGGTGTCGGCGGCGATGCGGAAGCGCAGGCCTGAGAAGGTTTCATTCAGCCAGTCCCTGCCACGGATCACCCGCGTCTCGTCCCCCATCAGCCGATTCGTCGGCCGGGGTTGGAGGTTGAGGCAAACGCCCACCAGTTCCGGCCATCGCTGCCGCCAGGCGTCGGCCAGGGTCTCAAGGCCCGGCAGCTCGTCATGGCTGCTGATCAGGGTGAGCAGCAGCTCGCCGGTGGCGGCCCCCACCCGCAGGCCCAGATGGCGCAGGCCAGGGCCGTCCTCGGCCTCGAGGTCACCGCCATGGCGATCGATCGGCCAGTCGCTGGCTTCCAGATCGGCCTTGAGCGGCGCGATCATGGCGTCGATGCGGGGGTCGAGCACTGGACAGCGGGCCATGTTGACGATCCGATGCGAGCCGCGCCGGTAGTAGCCGGCCCGCAGGGTGCCGTCGCCGCTGCGCTCCAGGGGAATCAGCGCGCGGTTGCGGTAGCCCAGGGTGGGGTCGGCCGCCAGCAGGGGGCGCACCGGCGCGTTGAGGCCGCCGATGCGCTGCAGGGTCTGCTCCAGGCTGCGTTGCTTCCACTCGGCCTCGGCGGCGTCGTTGAGGGGCTGCAGGCTGCAGCCGCCGCAGTTGTCGGCAAGGATGCAGGGGGGACGCCGGCGGTCTGGGGAGGGCGTGAGCACGCGCTGCAGCTGACCCACCAGATGGCGGCGGGCCACCACCTGCAGGCGCACCTCCACCGTGTCCCCGGGGAGAGCGCCGCTGACGAACACCACCTGGCCGTCGTGACGTCCCACCCCCTGGCCGTCGTGGCCGAGATCAGTGATCTCCATCTGCAGCTTTTCGCCCACCGAGGCCATGTGCGATCCGCACCACTGCTGCGACCCTATCGGGGGTCGTGCAAAGGGGCGTTACACCTTGCGCCCGAAGCCCGGGCTGGGGCTCCGGCCTCGATAGGATTCGCCGGACTGTGGTCGCTGCTATGAGCGTCGTTCGCGATCTGATCCTCCAGGCCGATGATCAGCTCCGCTATCCAACGGGCGGCGAGCTGCGCGCGATGGTGGAGTTCCTTAGTGGGGGAGCCCGCCGGCTGAGTGTCGTCAGGGTGCTGACCGACAACGAGAAGAAGATCATCGCCGAGGCCTCCAAGCAGCTGTTCCTGCGCAACCCGGACTACGTGGCCCCCGGCGGCAACGCCTTCGGACAGAAGCAGCGGGCCCAGTGTCTGCGGGACTACAGCTGGTACCTGCGGCTGGTCACCTATGGAATTCTGGCCGGCAGCACCGAGCTGATCCAGGAGATCGGCGTGGTGGGTGCCCGGGAGATGTACAACAGCCTGGGCGTCCCCCTGCCCGGCATGGTGGATGCGATGCGCACCCTCAAGGAGGCGTCCCTGGTGTTGCTGGGCGGTGAGGAAGCCACCTTGGCCGGCCCCTACTTCGACTATCTGATCCAGGGGCTGCAGACCTCCACCTGATCGATCCGATCGTCTCATTCTGGTCTCCTGGCGGGTCTGAGAATCTGTCCAGCCTGAGACAGCTGAACCGGGGATTCAACGCTCCCCTCCCCTGCCCCATCACCGCCGTGACGGGGATTTTCTTTTGGGCGCTTCCCCGAGAGGACGGGTGTCCTGATGCGCAGGCACGGACCATCGACGGAGCAACGCCTCTGCGACATCAGATCTCCCAGATGAGACACGCCTGAAGTCTCATGCTGCGACCCGAACCAGTCAGCCGAGGTTTTCTGATCCGCGGGATTCCGGTTGCTTCACGCGTTGACTGTTCATGGCGTTGGTGTTGAGCGGCTTGCCTGACCGAAGGGCTGTTCGGGTGGTCGACGAGGAGCCCGCCGCCTCGCGCGGCAGGGAAGCCCGTTGCGGCTCCGCAGGTATCCCATATGAGTCGCACACCGTGTCCTATCTCAACTCCCATCCTGGAATGTTGACACCCATCGGGCTCGTCCTGAACGGTCTGACGGACGACCCAGGCCGCCGATGCCTCCCCTCCTGGGGGTCCGTCGAGCGGCTTCCGAGGTGATCAGCCACTTCAGGCCACGACATGGCGCTGCGTATCTGTGTCAAAGACAGATACGCAATCATTCAGAACTCTCTTGTGTACTGCACCATCAGGCGATGTCCAAGCTATGGACAGGGCCTGGGAGGGATGGCCAGGGCCCTACCGCCAACGCCATTCGCGCACCAAGGCATGGAGGCTCAGGCCATCACCTTCGACAACTCAAATCGAGGAAAAAATGCTGTATCAGAGAGACCAGCTGCGTCTCATTACGAGGCTATTCATCAGTCTTAGGTGGTTCGCATGAGACCGATGGGGTTCGCAGGGTGACGCAACATAATCTCTGCTGACCCACAGTGGACTACCTGCTGGACTAGGCATAGGACTAGAGTGAGATAGCCGATAGAGAGATACGGACGGATCATCGGCGCGGTTTCAGACCTCAGCGGTCCGCTGATGCTCCCTGGCGGTACAGCTCCTTCAGCAACTGGTAGGCCTCATTGAGTCGACGCATCGCCTCGAGCGATCCCCCGGCGTCGGGATGGTGGCTCTGGGCCATGTCCCGGTAAGCCTCCCGGATCTGGGCCAGGGTGAGTCGCTGGCCGGGGTCAGTGGGCAGCTGCAGCAGCCGCAGCGCACCGTGCAGGGTCATGGTGTGCTCAAGGGTCTGGAAGGAGGTGCCGCGGCGCCGGCGGCGGAAGCGATGCACGAAGCGACGGATCAACGTCGGGATTCGCAGGGTGAGGGTCTGACCGCTGAAGGGGTCTTCCAGCACGCCGGCGGTGACCATGACCCGCTCGAAGGTGGGTGGCCCGTCACTCCAGCCGGGAGCGAATGGCTGCATCACCTGGCAGGCGGCCGTCCAGGTGAAGGTGCGGCCATCGCTCTGATCCGACTGGGGCCAGATGTCCTGGGCGAGCCAGACCATCGCCGCCTCCAGCACGGCCTCGTTGGCCGGTGATCCGTAGAGGGCGCGCCAATGGTTGCCGGCTTCCTCCAGGGCCTGTTGCACCAGCTCTCCGCCAAGGGGAGGCAGGGGGGTCAGGGGCAACGACGCGGAGCGCGTCGGGGACGGCGGCCGCAGGCTGCGCTTGATGACGTCGGAGCGGCGACGCACGAAGCCGGGCAGATCAATGCCCCCGCCCCCTGGCGTCGGTCGGGGGAGATGCTCCGTCGGGGCCTCCCATTCAAATTCCGCCTGAAGGGTGTCCATGGCCCCGCGACCCACCAGCACCAGGGCTCCCTGCTCGTCGTAGTCCTGGTTGTCCTCCCGGTGATGCAGAACCTGGCCGGACTGAGGCGAGAGCCCATCACCGTCCTCCTCCTCGTCGGTGCCGAACAGATCGTCGAGCAACCGTTCGAGCACATCGCCGCGACTGCGGAGGCCCCACTCACGACGCAGACCATCCAGGTGGGCCACCAGTTCGCGGTTGAGGTCAAGACTGATCCGCTGTCTGGCTTCGTTCGATGGTTCAGCCACGGCAGCCATCCATCGGCGCTGGGTTCGCTGGCATGGGGCTCCGGATCAGGGTCCCCGTTGGTCCAGTAGGAACTGTTGCTGGGCCTCCACGGCGTCGCGGTAGCGATCCACCAGGGTGCCCCCCGTACCGGCGGACCCCGATCGGCTGCGCATGGGGGAGATCAGGGGGGAGGGGGCCAGGACGCCGCGGTTGGAGGAGGCAGGGGGCGGTGGCGGCGGATTCAGCCAACCCGGAGTGGTTGTCGGCCGCAGGATCTGGGGCGGTGGCAACAGGGGGCCGGTGCCCCCCTTCGGCGTTGGTGTGAGCAGCCCCGGTTGGGGGGCAATGGTCAAGGCGGGAGGGGCAACGGGCGGTGGAGCCGGCCGGCTGGTGGCACCGGCCCGGGCCAGATCCAGCTGCCGCTCCCGCTCCTGGACGAGGGCCAGCTGACTGGCACTCACCACACTCAGGAGGTGGCCCGGCGTGGCATCGGCCGGGTAGACCAGGCTGACCCGCACGGGATTGACGACACCAGGGACCAGGTCGATCTGGCCCAGGGACAGGCTCTGGCCCGAGCGAAGGCCCACGTGCACCTCCCGCAGGCCGGCGGGGGTCTGGATCTGGATCGAACCGCGGAAAGCCGTGAAGGGCGCTCCACCGATCAGGGTGGGATGGCTCATCACCAGTTCGTAGGGCCCATTCCCCTGGAGGTTCATGTCGACATCGAACCGCACGCCATAGGTGCCGACGTTGTCGAGAGAGGAATCAAGCATGCGGCTGGCCAGGGCATTGACCTGCACGTCACGGGTACCGAAATGGTGCCGGTCCGTGCTGGTGAAGGGCACATGCAAGGGCCCATTCATGTCCAGGTCGTGGCTGATGGTGGCCTGGTACGCATCACCGAGGGCCACACCACCGACCCGGGAGAAGATGCGCCGGTTGTTGATGTCGTTGATGCGGCTCAGGTAGACCCGGCCAGGGGCCAGCCGGCCCTCGTCCAGCACCGCGAGCACATCACGATCGGAGTCAGGGGTCTTCGCCGCCACCACGGCGATCTGGAAGGGTCCATCACTGCGGCCCCGCAGCAGGGCATTGGCGATACCCAGCGCCGGCAGGTCCGTCTGGAACAGGACGATGCGGCTACGGGCCGGAATCGTGATCTCGTCGGCCAGCCGGCTGTCGAGCCGGCCGCGCAACATCTGGACCGCGGTGGCATCACCAGGGCCGGTGTTCCAGGGCCTTGGCCCCAGGGGTTTCACCCCCATCAGGTTGTTGGCGAGATAGGGAGCTTCGAAGCTGTTGCGCACCGCCCCCTTGGAAAAGCGGATGTGCACAGGCCGTACGCCGGGATTGATCAGGATCGCCGCCAGGGTGAGCTCGGCCCGTCGTTCGGAGCGGGAGATGGAGCGGCGATTGGGCGGGAAATATTTGTGGTGGAGATGCATGCCGAATTCACCATTGAAGGTGTACTCGGCATTGCGGAGGGCCTGACCCGTCTCGCTGGCGTAGGCGTACCCCGGTGCCGTGCTGATCAGGATGCCCGGCCCCTCCACCTCCTCAGGCTGGTTGGAGTGAAGCACCGGCACGTTGTTGAAGGTGCCGTTCAGTGGGCGGGCCTTCTGGCCAGCCATCAGGGCCACGTAGGCGTGGGCGGGCTGCACGATGGCCACACCCAGACCGAGCGTCAGGCAGACACTGATGGGACCAATGGGAAGGACCGATCTCAAATCGCGACAGGCTTGATGGTGTAGGTGGCCAGAGGAGGTTAAGGCGGGAGCGACCAGCCCAGTCACTGGGGGGTGCATGCACCTGCAGAGCCCCGGATGGAACGGCGGGCTCGCTAGAACGGTCCCACTCTGCAGATTTTGTCATGATTCCTCCCTTCGGGATCTGCTCCGGGTCGGAGTCCGGAACGGATGCCCTGCGGCGGTATCAGGAACGCAAGCTGCGCATGATGAGCTTCTGGCGGGATGGCATTGAGCGCCAGCTGGCCGCGTTGAACGCCGCTATCACCACCCTGGAACAGCAGATGCACCGCGATCAGGCCGACCACCAGGGCTGAAGCCACCGCCCTCCAGCTGCTGGCGCAGCTGTTCCAGTCCCTTGTGCAGCAGCCGTTTCACCGTCATCGGGCTGACCTCCATCTGGCGGCCCAGGCGCCGATAGCTCCAGCCCGCCAGCACCACCTGGCGCACCACCAGCCGCTGGCGTGGCTCCAGCAGGGCCAGCATCGTGGCCACCGAGGGGCCCGATGACTCCAGCGCGCGGGGTTCAACAGCGGCATGGGCTGCCACCGACTCGACCAGCGATGGATCATCAAGGTTGGCGGGCCTCGCCAGCAGGCGTTGCACCTCCAGCCGGTGCCATTCCGATGGGGTGATCCCCAGGGTCTGGCTCAGGACCGTGATTCCCTGCCTGGGATCCGTCTGCAGCAGGGGGTGGAGCTGCAGACGGTTGAAGCGTTCCTGCAGTTCTGCCTGCCGCCTGGGCAGACGCACCAGGGGGGCGGCATCCCGCAGGTAGTGGAGGATCGCCCCCCGGATGTGGGGCCTCGCGAAGGCCTCGAACGGGGTGTGCCGGTCTTCGCGGTAGAGCTCGGCGGCCCGGATCAAGCCCATCAGCCCCACCTGGAGCAGATCTTCGAAGCCTTCCCGGCTGCAGTGGGAGTAGTGCAGGGCAAGGGGACGGACCACGGCCCGGTACTGCTCGACGCGGCGGTTGCGGCCGGCGGGACTGGGCTGGGTTTGGTGGCTGGGGGATGGGGTCATGGTCTGGACGGCTGAGCCTGGGCTGGATCGTGGAGCTGGAATCTCGCTTGGCCGTTGGCAGGCCGCGCTGATCTCCTTTCCAGAGAGGGGCAGGCGTGCCGAATGACGCAACCGTGAAACCACGGAAGTTCTCCGCTGCCGGTCGATCGCGTCCTGACGTGCTGGCTCAGGGACGGGGGGCGGCCACGTGGGCCAGCAGGGACCAGGGACCGTGGCTCGCCAGCCATTCCCTGTCGGAACCCTCGGTGCTGAGCAGAAACCCCGCAAACCCCAGGGCGTTGACGCTGAAACCGGCACCGTGCTCCCGCACCCGGCGCACGCTCAGGAACCACTGGTCGTCGAACAGCAGGTTGTAGGGGTGCAGGGGCTCGCTATCGCGTCGGGGATCGCCGAGGCCGAGCGCGCCGGCCTGGGCGAGGTAAAGCTCCGCCAGGTCGGATCCGCCGTGGGGATCGGTGCGCCGACTGAGGCGGTAGTCCCAGTTCCAGGAGGCTTCGGTCCCCGCGAGCTGGGCCAGAAACATCGGGGCCAGGGGACAGCTGGGCTCACCCTGCCGGCGCGGCAGCAGTTGCAGGTGCCGATGGGGCTGGCTGGCTCCGGAACGGGCGCCGCTGTTGAAGAACCAAAGCCCGCCGGTGTCCTGGCTCACCTGGCGGACGGCCTGCCAGTCGGACGACGCGATCCAGCCGCCCTGGGGTCGCCAGTCGCGGGTGATGACCAGAAGGTGGGCCTCCTGGACCGGGTACTTGTTGAGCAGGAGCACGTGGGCTGGCTCCAGCAGGTCGACCTCCAGGGGGCTGTCCCAGGGCAGAAAGGGGTTGGGCCGCGGTCCCCCCTGGCGCAGGTGACGGGGCGTCGAGGAGATGAGCTGGCGGACGACGAAGGGCTCTGCACTGGGCATCGCCAGCAGACGGGTCTCCAGGGGGACCAGGGCTCCCCCCAGGCGTGCCCGCTCCGACACCTCCCTGGCCCGTTGCCAATGGCGTTCAGCTCGCACCGGCCTGCAGACGGGCCAGGGAGGCGCCCTGGTAGTAGCGCCCCAGAATCTCGTTGTAGCGCAGGCCCTGCTCGGCCAGATCCTGGGCACCGTGCTGGCTCATGCTGGCCCCCAGGTGCCCATGGGCCTCCTGGGTGAGGCGTGTGGTGGCCGCGTACAAGCTCTCAACGATGCCACCCTGATAGCTCAGGATCACCCCGGAGGTGCTGGCGGTGGCCTGACGGGTGCGGGAGTTGACGCTGCCCAGACCCCGGTAGGCCTGCCAGCGGGTGGTGTCGCCCAGATGCCAGTGGGCGCTGGCCGGCCGGGCCATGTGGGCCATGGCGTAGGAGCGGGCCGCCACCGCCTGGGCTTTGAGCGCCTCCATGTGCCAGCTGCTGGGCATTTCGGCCCCCACCACCGAGCTGATGTAGCGCTCCAGGGAGAGGTGGTTGACCAACTGCAGGCCCCCTGATCCACGCAGCACCCTCAGCCGGCCCTCATAGGGGCGCCCATCCACCACCAAGGTGTGGCCCGAACCGGTCTCCATCCACACCTCGGCCCGACCCGCCATCGCAGCACCCAGGTCGGGGCCGCTGCCGGGGCCGCCATCCTGCACGGTGCGTCCATCGCGATCGACGAGCCGCCAGTCGCCACTGGCCCCGAGCTGGGGGGAGGCGGAGGCCCCCAGCAGGGCGACGCGGATCTCGAGCGGCACCTCCGGACCTGCCTCCGGTTCCACCAGGGACGGGTCGGGATGGCTCAGGCTGGTGCGCTGGGCCTGGAGCGACGTCGCGGCCAGAAGGTCCTTGTCAGGGGATCCCGCCGTGCTGGCGGCCGATTGCGAGACCTCCTGGGGCTGGGCGATGAGGGCTTCGAGCAGGTCAGCATCGGAGCCAGAACGGCTGCCCGGGAGCAGGTCCTGGGCCGCAAAACCAGCTCCCACCGCCACCACGGCGAGGGGAGCGCTGAGCAGGATCGGGTGGCGCCGGCAACCCTGAAGCAGGCGCTGGCCACTGGCACGGAGAACGGCGATGGCGGCCGTGAAGTGCCGGCGCACGGGAAGGTTCCACAAGGGAGTAGCCGGATCATGCCGGAAAACGCCGCCCTTCAGCCGCCCGACGCAGGACGGTCGCGGCATTGCACCCAGACCCGAGCCGTGGCCAGGGCCTCGTTCAGGGGGCTGCTTCCGCCTTCAGATCCCGCTGCATCAGCTCCTGCACCGCCTGACGGGCGGTCACCCGACCGGCCAGCAGCCGCACCACCTGGCCGCAGATCGGCAGCTGCCAACCCTCGCGCTCAGCCAGGGCCAGGGTGGCCCGGGCAGTGCGGGTCCCCTCCACGGTGGCGCCGATCCTGGCCAGGGCGGTGGCCTCGTCACAGCCCTCGGCCAGGAGGGTGCCGAAGCGGTAGTTGCGGCTCAGGCTGCTGTTGGCCGTGGCCAGCAAATCCCCCAGCCCCGCCAGCCCGTAGAGGGTGCTGGGCTGGCCCCCAAGGGCCTGCAGCACCACGGCGATCTCCGCCAGGCCACGGCAGAGCAGGGAGGCCTTGGCATTGGCGCCCAGGCCGAGCCCATCGCTGATGCCAGCCGCCAGGGCGATGACGTTCTTGAGGGCCCCGGCGGCCTCGGTGCCGATGGGATCGGCGTTGGTGTACAGACGGAAATGGGGAGCCCGCAGTTGTTCCTGCAGGTGGCGGGCCAGGCCGGCATCCTGGCTGCTCAGCACGCTGGCAGCCGGCAACCCCCGCTCCAGTTCATCGGCCAGATTCGGGCCGCTCAGCACCGCCAGCGGCACATCGGGGAGATGGCGGCGCCACAGCTGGCTGGCGGTGCAGAGGGTGTCGAGATCGATGCCCTTGCTGCAACTGAGCAGGGGGAGATCCGTCGGCCAGTCGTCCTGCAGCTGCCTGGCCAGGGGGGCCACACCCACCATCGACACGGCCACCACCACGAGGTCGCAGTCCTTGAGAACCGTTGCCGGATCTCCGCCATCCCGCCGTGACCAGCTGTTGAGACGGTGGCCCTGGCGCTCCCAGAGCCGCAGCAATGTGCCACCCCAGGCACCCCGACCCAGCACCGTGATGCGCAGACTCATGGACCTACGCGAGGATCGGTTCCCTTGATGGCCTTGCCATCATGCGCCATCTCCGTGCCCGCCATGGCGTCTGCCCCGTCCCCTTACTGGCAGGCCTGGGAGGGCCAGGCCCTGGTGGTTGGTCCCGGGGGCCTGGGCCTGGCCCTGGCCGCCGAACTGACCCGCCGGGCACCATCGTTGCTGGTCCGCACCGCCGGGCGCCGCGGCGCCAACCTGGCGCTCGACCTGAGCGACGACGGCAGCCTGGAGCGCTTCTCGGCCATGGCCGCCCGCGACCTGACCCCGTTGCGGGTGGTGATCAATACAGCCGGGCTGCTGCACGACGAGGCGCTGCAACCGGAGAAGCGCCTGTCCCAGGTGCGTCGCCACGCCCTGGAGCGCAGCTTCGCCGTCAACGCCTTCGGCCCCCTGCTCTTGGCCCAGGCGATTGAACCGGCCCTGGCCAAGGATGGTCCCGTGCACTTCGCCAGCCTCTCGGCCCGGGTGGGAAGCATCGGCGACAACCGCCTGGGGGGCTGGTACGCCTACCGGGCCGCCAAGGCGGCCCAGAACCAGCTGTTGCGCACCCTGGCGATCGAGTGGCAGCGCCGCCTGCCCCAGGCCTGCGTGACCCTGCTCCATCCAGGCACCGTCGCCACCCCGCTCTCGGCCCCCTTCAGCGGCTCCCAGGCCCCCTCGGCCCTGTTCACGCCGGAACGCTCCGCTTCCCACCTGCTCGACGTACTGGAGGGCCAGACGGCCGCCTGCAGCGGCGCCTTCCTGGCCTGGGATGGTCAGCCGGTGCCCTGGTGAGGCCCGCTAGGCGGCGTGACCGCGCAGCACCTCAAGGGGAATCACCTGCAAAGTGGCGAGGGCGGAACACTCCAGCCGCACCGGCGGGGCCATGCCGTCCTCATAGGCCTCCAGCCAGCGAGCGGCACAGACACACCAGTGGTCTCCAGCCTTGAGGCCGGGAAAGGAATGGGCCGGCACCGGCGTCGAGAGGTCGTTGCCCTGGGCGCGGCTGTAATTCAGGAAGGCGTCGTTCACCACGCAGCAGACCGTGTGGCGGCCGAAATCAGCGGGATCGTCGTGGCAGTAGCCGTCCCGGAACCAGCCGGTGAGAGGTGCACAACCGCACTCCTGCAACGGTTCACCCAGGACATTGCGCGGTTCGGATGGGGGCTGCAGGGAGGAAGCGGCCAAGACCCGGGAGGTGGCGGTACGGGCAGAGTCTGACGGAGGACTGGCACAAAAAGCGGCCAGGAGGTTGACGAATTCCGGGGGGGAGGCGTTAAAGGTCTTTCAGCACGACCCCCTTCATGAGCTGGGATTTCACCGAGGATGCGGCCTTCCTGGCCCTCTGCGACGCCTACAAGGAAAGCGGTGAGCCCTCCGCCATGGAGTTTCTGGCCCATGGCGAAGGTGCCTTCCACTTCCAGGAACTGACCCAGAACGCGGCCGGTGAGGGCATCGATCTGAGCGATTCCGATGCCCTCGACACATTCCAGCAGGAGGTGATCGACAGTCTCGAAGAGCTATGCAGCTGAAGGCGCCCCAGGGCTCAGCCGTAGAAAAAAGCGATTTCCTTGTCCTTGAGCCCCTCCCAGCCGGCCTCCCGCAGGCGTTGGTCGAGGGTCAGGCGATCGAGGTGCTTGGCGCCGGTGCGCACGATGCGGTTGCGCATCGACTTCAGGACCCCACTGCGGGCCCGGCGGCCCTCCAGCTCCATCACTTCGCCATAGAGGGCGAGCATGGCGGCCGGAATTGGCGTGCCGTCAAGGTCGACACCGGCCGCGATGGCGTCATCGACGCCGCCGGGTCCTGCGATGGCCATGGCAAGGGGGGCAAAGGGTGCCCAAAGCCTGCCACGGCCAGGTGAGCGTCAGGCGCTGAAGTACCGGGCCTGGCTGTGAAGGGCCACCAGGGCCGTGGTGCTCTGCTCCGGCTCCAGCTGGTCGCTGTCGTCCATGGTCAGGCCGATGCGATCGGTGTCCAGCCAGGTGAGCTGCTGGCGGGAGTCGGCCACGTTCGGGCAGGCGGGGTAACCGAAGGAGTAGCGGCTGCCCCGGTAGCGCTGGGCCAGCACGTCCCGCAGGGCGGTGGGCTCGTCTGCCGCGAATCCCAGCTCCCGCCGGATGCGGGCGTGGGTCCACTCCGCCAGCGCTTCGGCCATCTGAACCGCCAACCCATGGAAGTACAGGTAGTCGGTGTACCGGTCGGCCCGGAACAGCTGCTGGGCGAAGCTGGTGGCCCCTTCCCCCATGGTGACGGCCTGCATCGGCAGCACATCCGAGGGCCGCAAGGAGCCGTCAGCAGCTGCTTCGCCGTCGCGATAGAAATCGGCAATGCAGTAGCGGTTGCCGCCCCGCTGGCGCGGCAGCACAAAGCGTCCCAGCTCCTGCCCGCCGGTCGCCGGTGGCGCCCCAGCTGCCATCCCCTCGGGGTCGAACACCACCAGGCCATTGCCGTCACGAGCGCAAGGGAAGTAGCCGTAGGCCACCCGTGGGGTCAGCAGGCCTTCGGCGCGGCAGCGACCGAGCCACTCCTGCAGCACCGGCTCCGCTTTCTCGGCCAGCATCGCGTCGTACTCCTCTCGGCTCTGCTGCTGGGTCTTGCGCAGCTGCCATTGGCCGGCGAACAGGGCATTGCGATCGAGGTAGGCGAAGACCTCGTCAAGGTCGATGGCCTGCTCTGTGAGCACCTGGGAGCCCCAGAACGGCGGGGCGATGGCCGGTTCGGCCGGCACGGCCGCGGAACGCTCCTCGCTGGCGGCCGGTGTGGCTTCTGCCTCAACGGCGATGGGACTCACCGTGGCGGCCTCCTGTGGGGGCTCCTCTGCGGCTGCCGCTGGGACAGCGGGGTCGCCGAGACCCAGCCCCTCGGGGGCGCCGTCGAGGAATCCCTCGTGGTCGTCCCAGCGGCCGCCTGTCTTGGCGTCCATCAGGGCGTCCATGAAGCGCAGGTCGGCGAAGGCGTCACGGCCGTAGATCACCTGGCCCCGGTAGGCCGCTCGGCAGTCACCGTGGACGAACCGGGGGGTCAGGGCCGCACCCCCGAGGATCACGGGCACCGAGATTCCGACCGCATTGAAGGTTTCCAGGTTGTCTTTCATGAAGGCGGTGGATTTCACCAGCAGGCCGCTCATGGCGATGCAGTCGGCCCCGTGCAGCCGCTGCGCTTCGACAATCGCATCGACGCTTTGCTTGATTCCCAGGTTGATCACCTCATAGCCATTGTTGGTGAGGATGATGTCCACCAGGTTCTTGCCGATGTCGTGCACGTCGCCTTTGACTGTGGCAATCAGGAACTTTCCCTTGCTGCTTGATTCGCCCTCCTTGCGCTCCATGTGAGGCTCGAGAAAGGCCACGGCCGACTTCATCGTTTCGGCGCTCTGCAGCACGAAGGGCAACTGCATCTGACCGGAACCGAACAGTTCACCCACCACCTTCATGCCATCCAGCAGGAAGGTGTTGATGATCTTCAGCGGTGGATGCTCCGCCAGGGCCTGCTGGAGGGCGGCCTCCAGGCCGATGCGCTCGCCGTCGATGATGTGCTGCTTGAGCCGCTCCTCAAGCGGCAGGTCGGCCAGTGAAGGGCCCGAAGCCCGGGCCTCCTTGGCGCTCACCCCCTCGAACTCGGTGGTCAGCAGGGTGAGGGGATCATGGATGCAGATCCCGTCCTCAAAACGGCGCCGGTCGTGGATCAGATCGCGACAGATCTGCTGGTGTTCCTCGCTGATCTTCGCCAGCGGCAGGATCTTCGCCGGACTGACGATCGCGGCATCCATCCCGGCCTGGCAGCAGTCGTGCAGGAAGACGGAATTGAGCACGATGCGGGCAGCCGGAGACAGCCCGAAGCTGACGTTGCTGACCCCCAGCACCACGTGAACACCGGGAAGTTCGCTGCGGATGCGGCGGATCGCCTCGATCGTGGCCGCCGCGTTGGCCCGGTCCTCCTCGATGCCCGTGGAGATCGGCAGAGCCAGGGGGTCGTAGAAGATTTCGTGGGCAGGCAGGCCGAACTCGAGCGCATCCCGGTAGGCCCGCTGGGCGATGGCGAATTTGCGCTCGGCGGTGCGGGCCATGCCCTCCTCGTCGATCGTGCCCACCACCACTCCGGCGCCATAGTCACGGGCCAGTTCGAGCACCTTGAAGAAGCGCTCATCGCCGTCTTCGTAGTTGGTGGAGTTGAGAATGCACTTGCCACCGGCCACCTTGAGGCCGGCCTCCATCTTCTGCCACTCGGTGGAATCGAGCATCAACGGCAGGTTGACGTTGGTGACCAGTCGGCTCACCAGATCGTGCATGTCCTTGACCCCATCCCGCCCCACGTAGTCGACGTTCACATCGAGCACATGGGCGTTCTCCTTCACCTGGCCCCGGGCCACCGCCACCAGGCCATCCCAGTCCTCGTCATTGAGCAGCTCCCGCACCTTCTTGGAGCCGCTGGCATTGAGCCGCTCGCCGATGATCAGGAAGGAGTTGTCCTGGAAGTAGGGGGTGACGCCGTAGATCGAAGCCACCGCCGGCTCGTAGTGGAGCGGCGGCCTCTCCAGACGTTGCTGGGGCCGTCGCACCTGCCGCTGGGCCGGGTGCAGACCAGCGGCGAGCTCCGCCAACGCACCGATGTGGGCGGGGGTGGTACCGCAGCAGCCACCGATCACCTGCACGCCGAGATCCTCGACGAAATGCATCATCTGCATGCGCATCTCGGTGGGGGTGAGCCGGTAGTGGGCCACCCCGCCGATGTTCTCCGGCAGTCCCGCGTTGGGAATGCAGCTCACCACGAAGGGACTGTGCTGGCTCAGGTAGCGGACGTGCTCCTTCATCTGCTCGGGCCCCGTGGCGCAGTTGAGGCCGAGCACATCGATCGGGAAAGGCTCCAGGATCGCCACCACGGCGGCGATGTCGGAGCCGACCAGCATGGTGCCGGTGGTTTCCATCGTGACGGAGACCATCAGGGGCCGCCGTTCCCCGGCGGCACTGAAGGCTTCTTCGATTCCCTGCAGGGCCGCCTTGATCTGCAGCACGTCCTGGCAGGTCTCGACGATAAACAGGTCGACGTCTCCGGCGATCAGGCCGGCGGCCTGCTCCCGGAACGAGGCCTTCATCGTGTCGAAGTCGATGTGCCCCAGGGTGGGCAGCTTGGTGGTGGGACCCATCGATCCCGCCACGAAACGGGGCTTGGCCGGGGTGCTGAAGGCGGCGGCCATCTCGCGGGCCAGTTCGGCCGCCCGGCGGTTGATGGCAAACGCCTGCTCCTCCAGTCCGTACTCGGCCAGCACGATCGAGGCCGCCCCGAAGGTGTCCGTTTCGATCACATCGCAGCCCGCGTCCAGGAACAGGCGATGGACCGCCTGCACGGCGTCGGGCCTGGTGAAGACGAGGTTCTCGTTGCAGCCTTCGAGGGCCGCACCACCGAAATCCTCCGCCGTCAGCTCCATCTCCTGCAGGGAGGTGCCGGTGGCGCCGTCGAAGACGAGCACGGGACGTTCCGGACCGTGCAACCAGTCGAGGAAGCTGATGCGATCGGTGGGGCGGTGGATGGCGGTGGAGACGACCATCAGGCGTCGAGGCGGATGCGGGTGACCCAGTGGTCATAGGAAGGATCGCGGCCCTCCGTGATCGCTGTGAGGCGGTCGCGGAGGGCCTCCATCACGGGACGGTGGCTGGAGAGATCGGTGGATTCGATCCGCCGCACCGGGGTGACCCTGGCGGCGGTGCCACTGAGGAACACCTCGTCGGCGATCATCAGCTCGGTCTTGTCGACCGCCCGCTCGAGAACGGGGATGTCCATCGATCGCGCCAGCTCCATGATGCTGGCGCGGGTGATGCCCTCAAGGATGTCCTGATCGACGCCAGGGGTGATCAGGACGCCGTCCCGGACGATGAACAGGTTCATGCCGCTGGCCTCACTCACTTTGCCGCGGCTGTTGAGCAGCAGGGCCTCGTCGAAGCCGCTCTTGACCGCTTCGGTCTTGGCCAGCGAACTGGTGATGTAGGCGCCGCTGATCTTGCCCCTCAGGGGCAGGGAGCGGTCCTCCTGGCGGCACCAGCTGCTGATCCGGCAGCTGACACCCTCGGGGGAGAGATAGTCGCCCATCTCGATGCCGTAGATGAGGAAGTCGGTCTGGATGTTGTGCAGCCGCGGGGCGATGCCGAGATCGCTGGTGTAGACGAACGGACGCAGGTAGATCGGGCAGGTCGGTCGGTTGGCCTGCAGAAAGGCCTGGATGGCTGTATGGATCGTCTCTTCCGCCAGCTCGGTCAGCAGCAGCCGGGCACTCTGGCTGAGGCGGCGGGCGTGGCGATCGGCGCGGAACAGCAGGATCTCGTTGTTGTCGGCCGGATTGGGCAGGGCCCGCATGCCTCCGAACGCGCCCGTGCCGTAATGCAGGGCATGGGTGGCCACCGAGAGGGTGGCCTCAGCAAAGGGGACGCACTGTCCGCCGAACCAGGCATAGGGCAGGAACTGGTGCATGGAAGGCGGTCGCGACGATGCGATCTTCTCACCGCGTTCGGCAGGATGGGCGCATGCATCGACTCGCGTCCATACCCGGGGACAGGACGGAGGACGACGGGGCCCTCTTCGTGGAACAGCCACCGGCTCCTGTGGTGCTGCTCAGCAGCGCCGACACGGATCTGCTGGCGGTGTCCCAGCTGCTCGAGGCTGAACCCGAGCTGCTGCCGGCGGAGCTGAGGGCCCTCAACCTCTCGGCGCTGCAGCACCCGGCGGTGATCGATCACTACGTGGCCAGCACCCTGGCCACCACCCGACTCGTGGTGGTGCGGCTGCTGGGAGGTCGCGGCCACTGGAGCTATGGCCTGGAGTGCCTGCGCCAGTGGGCGGGCAACGGCGCGGACCGCCAGCTGCTGGTGCTGGCCGGCACCGTCGAGGAGGATCAGGCCCTGGCCAGCCTCGGCAGCCTTGATGGCCCCCTGGCGGTTGCCTGCGCCGTCTGCCTGCGGGAAGGGGGCGCCGCCAATCTGCGCCTGCTGCTCCAGACCCTGGCAGCCCTGCTGGCGGGCGGCCATCCCGAGCCGCCGTGCCCGACGCCCGCCGCCGATCCCCTGCCCCATGACTGGCGCGACGAGCCCGGCTCCCGGGTGGGGGTGATCCTGTACCGGGCCCTCTGGCAGGCAGGGGATCTGGCTCTCATGGAGGCGCTCCTGGCGGCCCTGCGCCAGCGTGGGCTCTCCCCTAGGGCCCTGTGGGTCAGCAGCCTGCGGGACGGGGCCGTGCAGCGGGGCGTGGCCGATCTGCTGGGGCGGGAGCGGGTGGAAGCAGTGCTCTGCGGCACGGGCTTTGCTTCGGTGTCGTTTGAGGAGGCCGGCCTGGGGGCCCCCCTGTGGGAGCAGCTAGGGGTGCCGGTGCTGCAGGTGCTGTGCAGTGGCCGCAGCCGGGAGGCCTGGCAGCAGAGCAGCATCGGCCTGGCTCCGCTCGACCTCAGCCTGCAGGTGGCTCTGCCGGAACTGGATGGGCGCCTCACCACCCGGGTGGGGGCCTTCAAGGAACGCAGTTCCAGCAGCGACACCCTGGCCACCGCTTTGCACCGCTACGAACCGGACGGGGAGCGGCTCGACTGGATCGCCCAGCTCACCGCCGCCTGGACCGGCCTGCGGTTGACACCGGCCCCTGAGCGCCGCGTCGCCCTGGTGCTGGCCAACTACCCCAACCGCAACAGTCGCCTCGCCAATGGTGTGGGCCTGGACACCCCCGCCAGCGCCGCCCTGATGCTCGGCTGGCTGGCGGACGACGGCTACGACCTTGGGGCCGCCGCCGATCTGCCGGCCGATGGCGATGCCCTCATCCACCGGCTGCTGGAGGGCCGCAGCAACGACCCGGAGAGCGGCCATCGCCCTCCCCTGGCCCACCTGCCCCTGTCCGCCTACCAGGCCTGGTACGCCACCCTCCCTATGGAGGGCCGCCAGCGGCTGGAGGCGGTCTGGGGGCCGCCCGATACCGACGCGGGTCTGGAGCCGGCCGCAGCGGCTGGGGGCCCGGCCTTCCCTGTGCGCGGGCTGCGTTTCGGCCGGGTGCTGCTGCTGATCCAGCCCGAGCGTGGCTACGACAGGGATCCGAGCCTCAGCTACCACAGCCCCGATCTGCCCCCCACCCATGCCTATCTGGCCCAGTACCTGTGGCTGCGCCAGAGCTTCGAAGCCCAGGTGGTGGTGCACGTGGGCAAGCACGGCAATCTCGAATGGCTGCCGGGCAAGGGGCTGGGGCTCTCGCAGGACTGCTTCCCCGAATGGGCCCTGGGGCCCCTGCCCCACCTCTACCCCTTCATCGTCAACGACCCGGGGGAGGGCAGCCAGGCCAAACGCCGGGCCCAGGCGGTGATCCTCGACCACCTGACCCCACCCCTGGGCCGGGCCGGCCTGCACGGCGACCTTCAGGGCCTCGAAGCCCTGCTCGATGAGTACTGGGAGGCGCAGCAGCTGGGTAGCGCCCGGGCACCGTTGCTGCGGGAACGCCTGGGCACCCTGCTGGAGCAACTGCAGCTGCCCGCCATGGCCCAGGCGGATCTGGAAGCACGGCTGGAGGCGGCCGACGGCTATCTGTGTGAACTGAAGGAAGCCCAGATCCGCCTCGGCCTGCACACCTTCGGCACCTTGCCGGCCGCGGCGAAGCTGGCCGAACTGTTGCTCTGCCTGGCCCGGGCGCCCCAGGCGGGGCAGCCTGGCCTCACCCAGGCCCTGGCCCTCGACCTGGCTCTGGAGCTCGACCCCTGGGCTGACCCCGACGAGGCCCCCCTCGCCGCCACCGATCGTCTGCGGCTGGCTGGCCATGCCCAGCCAGGCAGCCAACTGCGCCATGCCGGCGACGGGGTCGCCGTGCTGGAGGAGCTCGCCCTGGCCCTGGTGCGTGAGCAACTGGCCGCCGCCCCCACCGCGGCCACGCCACCGCTGGGGGCGGCCACCGAACGGGCCCTGCAGCACCTGCGCC
>NZ_JAYGHY010000002.1:0-124513 GCF_034931305.1 Cyanobium gracile UHCC 0281
GGCGCGGGTTGTGGCCCCGCCGCGGCCGGTGGCCGCTGGCTGGCAGCTGCAGCTGGAGTCCGGTGGCCCCCTGCTGGCGGAGCAGGTGGTGCTGGCGGCCGGCGCCGGTTGCCGCTCCCTCACCCCCTCGTTGCCGGAGCGCCTCCGCGCCAGCTGGGCCGGGGTGCTGGCCATGCCGGCGCGGCCGACGCTGCCGCCGTCATCCGGCAGTCCCTGGTGGCGGCATGCCATGCAGCGCCGCATCGTCCAGCCACGCCACTGGCAGCGTCCAGTCCTGGAGGGGGCGGCGCCAGGGTTGCGGGAGGAACGCTGGATCGTCGATGCCGGTTGCGCCCCCTGGGGCGATGGGTTGCTGCTGGGCCAGATCAGTCTGGTGCGGCCGGGACTGGACAGTGGTGAGGCGCCAGACGCGGCGACCATGGAGGGCCGTCTGCGCCAGGGGTTGGCCGGACTTGACCCGTTGCTGGCAGCCCTGCCGGGCCCCTATCGGCAGGTGCCGGTGGCCTTCTGCACCGACGGGCTGCCCCTGGTGGGCCCGCTGCCGGGGGCGGCCGGCCTGTGGGTGTTCAGTGGTTTCGGAGGGGCCTTCGCCCAGGTGCCGGTGCTGGCTCCCCTGCTGGCCGATGTGATCGCGGGTGTCGCCGATGGCGCTGTCCTGGCCCGATTGGGCGTTCTGGCGGGCTGACAGGTGGGCTCCCATCCAGCATGCTGGCGGCGATGGCCACCTCCGCTCCCCCGACAGGTGCTGCGCCGCCAAGCCGGCCGGTTGGCGGCTTGCGCCGCCGTTGGCGGGGCCTCGGTGATCGGGGCCAGGTGGGGGCGTGCCTGGTGGCGATGGGCGGAGCCCTTGGGTTGTGGGTGCTCTTCTGGCCCGTGCCCACGGAGGTGATGGGGCAGGGAGTGCTGCTTTACCCCAACACGGCTGGTCTGCTGGATGCCCGCGCCGGCGGTCAGGTGCGGCACCTGCGGGTGACCGTGGGGCAGGAGGTGCGCAAGGGGCAGGTGCTGATGGAGCTCTACCTGCCGGTGCTCGACCGCCAGCTGCAGCAGCAGCGCGGCAACCTGGCCCAGCTGGAGCGCGACAACCGCGAGCTCGACCGCCGGGATGCCCTGCGGCTGGCCAGCGAGAAGCTCAGTGTCGACACTTCCCTCGCCAAGCTCGCCCAGGATCGCCGTCGCTACCAGGAGCTGGCCGCCACCTACGCGGAGAAGGTGCGCAACCTCCGCTGGCTGAGCCAGCGGGAGGTGGTGGCTCCCCTGGCCTCCGAGGTGGTGGCGGCCGAGCAGGGTCTGACCAGCACCAGCGTCAGCCTCGACGCGGTGCGGATCCAGGAGAAGGATCTGCTCACCCGCTACGAGCAGGTGAAGCTCGACATCCAGACCCAGGCCCTGCAGCGGCGCTATCAGATCGACGATCTGCGCCGCCAGATCCGTGTCACTGAGGCCCGCCTGGCCTATGACGGCCAGGTGCTGGCCGACCGGGACGGCACGGTGCTGGATCTGCAGGTGATCCAGGGCCAGACGGTGGCCACCGGTCAGCGCCTGGGGACCCTGGGCAGGCTCGCCGCCCCCGCTGCGGGTGCCCCGCTTCTGCGGGCCGTCGCCTATTTCGCTCCGGCCGATGCCCGCCGACTTCCGGTGGGTTTGCCGGTGGAGGTGGTGCCCCTCTGGGACCAGCGGGGCCGGTTCGGCGGCATCGTGGGCAAGGTGACCCAGGTGCTGGCCTTGCCGGCCACGGAGGAGGACATTTCCACCACCATCGGCAACCCCCAGCTGGCCCGTGATCTTCTCAAGCAGGGGCCGGTGATGCGAACGGAGATCGAGCTGGAGCGCGACCCCTCCAGCCGTGACGGCTACCGCTGGACCCTCTCGGGCGGCAGCGGGGTGTTCCCGGTGAGGGAGGGTCTCACGATCGCCGCCCATGCTTACGTGGAGTGGCGCACGCCGATCACGTATGTGCTCCCCGGGCTGCGGTCCCTCACGGGGGGTTATCGCAATCTGCGCATCGATCGCCTCTGGGACCGCCCCTCCCTGCGTCAGCCCGGAGGATTGCCATGAGCGAAGAGCGCCGGTGGCAGATCCGCAATCCTTTGCTGCGGCAGGAACTTCCCTGGCTGATCAGTGAGGTGGTGCTGCTGGTGGTGCTGTGCAACTCCAATGCACCTGAGCTGTGGTTCTGGTTGGTGGTGTTGGTGGTGATCCTGGGCTACAGGATCGAGCGCTGGTATTCTTCTCGTCCGGAATGATCCCTTGGAAGCGTTAAACCTACGGCCAAAGATGAGGTCTTTCTGATGCCTTTCTGGCAGCATGATGTCATCATGAAATTTTCTTTGATTGTTGATGTGCTGTCTCCCTTCTGGCAGAGAATCTTACCCAAGCGTGCCTGCTCTAGACACCAACGGATGACCCTGAACCTGCGACGTTGGCTTGGGATGCTGCTGCTCGGCATTGTCGGCCTGAGCCTGTCTGTCGCGATTACGAGTTGCTCTGGGGCATCGTCAATACCACTGAGAATTGGCGCCAACCTTTGGACAGGTTATGAAACGCTCTTTTTGGCGAGGGATCTCGGAGATCTGAAGGGCAAGCCGATCAAATTGATTGATTACCCGTCCAGTACTGAACAGGTCAGGGCCTACCGCAATGGTGAAATCGATGGAGCCGGCCTCTCGATTGATCAGGTCATCGCTTTGGCGGCCACGCAAGGAGATATCAGGATCATTGCCATCATGGACTTTTCCAATGGAGGCGATGTCATCCTTGCCAGGCCGGGCTTCGCGAAGCTGCAGGACCTCAAGGGAAAGCGGGTTGGCGTCGAGTCAACCGCATTGGGAGCCTTTTTCCTGGCACGGGCCCTTGACCTCAATGACATGACTCCCCAGGATGTCACAGTGGTGTCACTAGAAATGAGTGATCACCAGGCCGCCTACAAGGATGGAAGGGTTGATGCGGTGGTCACCTTTGGACCTGCGCGCACCAATTTGCTGAAGACGGGTGCCAAGCTTCTGTTTGACAGCAGCATGATCCCCGGAGAAATTGTCGACACGCTGGCTGTAAGCAGCTCCGCAATCGCTGACAATGCCGACAATCTTCAAGCGCTGGTGAATGCAAGATTCAACGCACTGGATTATTTTCAACAAAATCCTAAGTCGGCAGCGCGTCGCATGGCCAAGCGCACCCAGGTGAAGCCGGAGGAGCTGCTGGAAGCGTTCAGCCTGTTGCAACAGCCATCACTGAAGGAGAATGTGGCATTGTTGAGTCAGAGTAACTCGGCGCTGGTGGATTCCATGACAAAGCTGATCGATGTCATGCTGAAAAACGGTCTGATTTCAACAAAGATAGATCCAGCTACTCTTCTGGATCCCCAGTTTGTCGAACGGGCACTTGCCAGAACGTAGCCCACCGATGCAGGCATGAAGAGATTCCCCCCACCCCTTCGCTTTACAGTCCCAGCCTTGATCGTCCTCAGTGGGGCCCTGCTTGGGGCGATCACGTTTTTCCAGGAACTCCAGGATGCCAATCGCAAGTCTGAGCAAAGTGCCGCCATTTATCTGAAAGCCTCAGTATCCCAGGCAGCGCGAATGATCGATTATCTTTTTCGTAACGAGGAGGAGGGTGATCAAGTCGTTGCCTTGGTGAGCCAGCTGGGAGCCAATCAGGACTATCTGAGTGTGCTTCTGTTTAATGATAAAAACGTTGTCATTAGTGCCAGTGACTATAGTCTTTTAGGACGTTCTGTTGAAACCACAGTTGCAGCCCCGCTGGTTCCAATCTTTTCGAGCACACGGCGGATGCTGCAGGGAACGGTTCAGCTTTCATCCGACCGCTCCCAACTGATCGCCGTTTATCCCACCCTGCTCAAGGCTCTACCCAATGAGCTGCGCTCATCACGCGTGGGCGTCTTGTTTGTTGACTACAGTCTTGCCAAATCGAGGAGCCTCGCTTTTCAACAGGCCTTGAGAAGAGCACTTCTTTTCAATGCGCTGCTTGTCATTCTTGGCCTCTGCATCTGGATCTTTTTCCATTCTGCTGTTACCAATCGAATACGGAAACTCATCAAAGCCAGCTATGCTTTGGGCGCTGGAGAGCTCAAGGTCAGGAGTGAATTGGGAGGATCTGATGAGCTGGCTCAGATTTCTGCGGCTTTTGATCAGATGGCAGAGAAAATGGAGCAGAACGCTGCCTTCCTGCAACGTCAGGTGAAGCGAGAGTTGATCTTGCGTGAAATCACGGAGCGGATTCTGACCGTTCTGGAGCTGAAGCGTATCTTTCAGGTGGCCGTCAATGAGATGCTTCCTTATCTCAATGTGGATCGCGTCGCCGTCTATCAGTTTGATCAGGACTCCCGGTGCCGTCAGGGCGAATTTGTTGCCGAGGCTGTCCAGGCAGGTACCGCTGCCTTGCTATCCATGTCTATTGAAGAAACCTGCTTCAGCAGCACTCTCGTGGCCCGCTA
Source organism: Cyanobium gracile UHCC 0281 (assembly GCF_034931305.1). Taxonomy (GTDB): domain Bacteria; phylum Cyanobacteriota; class Cyanobacteriia; order PCC-6307; family Cyanobiaceae; genus Cyanobium; species Cyanobium gracile_A. The sequence goes on from NZ_JAYGHY010000002.1 coordinate 4,454, forward strand.
TCTCAAAGGGCGTCATCAGATCATTAACAATGTGGCGACAGCCGCTTTGAATCCATGCTATCGGGATCTTCTTCATCGGCTGGGAATCCAATCCAATCTTGTGGTCCCGCTGATTTGCGGCTCTCGACTCTGGGGTCTGCTTTGTGTACACCACTGCAAAGCGCCACGAAGCTGGACAGATGAAGATATCCAAGTTGTTAGTCACTTGGCGAGGAAGCTCAGCATCGCCATTCAGCAGGCTGACTTGTTCACGAAGCTTGAAGCGGAATTGCAAGAGAAGAAGCTGGCGGAAGAAAGTCTGCGCAGAACCAATGATGAGCTGGCCTTGATCAATGAGGAATTGGCCCGCTCGACAAGGCTCAAGGATCAGTTTCTCGCCAACATGAGCCATGAACTGCGAACGCCACTCAACGGGATCCTCGGTATGGCTGAGTCCATGCAAGAGAGCATCTACGGTGAAATCTCGCCGACACAACGCAAGGCCTTGGGCGAGATCGAGAGTAGTGGCGCCCATCTCCTGGATCTGATTAACGATATTCTGGATATCACGAAAATTGAAGCAGGCAAGCTCGAAGTCCAACTTGAGCCAGTATTCATCAGTGCCCTGTGCCAATCCTGCATCACCACCATTCATCCGATGGCGCAGGCCAAAGCGATCACCCTGTCATCGGATGTTCAGCCTGATCTGCCAGCGTGTTTGCTTGATGAGCGGCTGATTCGGCAAGTTCTCATCAACCTCCTCAGCAATGCCGTCAAGTTCACTCCTATAGCAGGAACTGTACGGCTGCAGGCCAGGACGATCCTTGAGAGGGAGGGGGAAGCTCCGCATGGGACGCTCCACATCAGGGTGCAGGATTCGGGCATCGGCATCGATGCCAAGGACCATGATCAGATCTTCAAGCCTTTCGTGCAGGTTGAGAGTGGGTTGAGTCGCCAATTCGCAGGCACTGGCCTTGGTCTGTCGATTGTCAAGAGGATTGTTCAGGCCCATGGAGGTAACATTGTCCTCAAATCGGCATTGGGAAAAGGTAGTTGTTTCAACATTTACATCCCAGTTGAACTCTATGCCGAGGCAGAATCGAGAATTTCACTTCCTGAGAGGATAGAGGCCGAAGGTTCAAGTCAGGATTCCTATTCCGAAATTGATCAGCCTCAGATCCTGTTGGCAGAAGACAGCAGGGTCAACCGGCTGATCTATTCACGCTATCTCACCGCCAAGGGATACCAAGTTAATCAGGTGGGCAATGGCCAGGAGGCGATCGACTTTCTTCGCCATCAGGTGCCGAACCTTCTGATCCTCGACATGTCCATGCCAATTGTCGATGGCTTTGAGGTCATGCGCGTCGTCCGCGCCAGTGACAAGCCAGAGCTTGCCGCGATGCCCATCATTGTGCTGACGGCTTTGGCGATGAAGGGCGACCGTGAAAAGTGCATGGAGGCCGGTGCTACCGAATACCTGGCCAAGCCCGTGAAACTGCATCAACTTGATGTATCGGTCAGGACGATCCTTGCAGCCGCTCTCAAGTCATGAAGGCCATGATCTGATCACTGGATCCCGGAGGTATGTTCTGTTGATTGACAGGATCTCAACCTGCGGCTCCCTGGGTCCTGCCTTCGTCTCCTGCCAATGTCAGGCCCGCTTTGGTTTACTTTCTCGCAGGAACTGTGTTGTCCATCGGAGAATAGTTGCGAAGCTGTTTGATCTCGTGCATCAAAGCATGTCCGTCGGCAAGGAGTTCGGCAATGGTTTCATGCCTCTCAGGCTGATAGGAGGTGATTCCGTAGCAGAAATCAATGGCGTACTCTTTCCCTGAAACCCTGTTCTGATTCTCCAGAGCGGCCTTGATTCGATCGATAACCGTCTCTGACTGCTCCCGAGTCGAGTTGATCAGTAGAACCACGAACTCATCCCCGCCCAGTCTGGCAACGACGTCGGAATCACGACAAACATGCTTGATCAGATCGGCAAATGCGATCAAGGCTTGATCTCCCTCCTGATGTCCATGGAGGTTATTGATCGTCTTGAAATGCTCGAGGTCCAGATAGAGGAGTGAGACGGGGATACCCTGGCGGGTGCAGAGTTGCAGACTCTGCTGAGCAAGGGCAAGGAAGCCGCGTCGGTTTTCGAGGTTGGTGAGCTGGTCTTTGGTGGCGAGGAGGATGGCCGCCAATTCCTGCTCCACCATGCCGGCCAGGTCTTTCAGGTTGTCGAGCTGCTCCTGATCAAGGGATCGGGGCACGCGGTCGGCGATGCAGAGGGTCCCGAGCTTGCGATGGTCAAGGATCAACGGACAGCCGGCGTAAAAGCGAATCTGGGGTTCGCCGAGAACCAGCGGATTGTCAAAAAAACGTTCATCCTCGAGGGTATCTTCAACGCTGAACACATCGGATCCGAGAATCGCATGTCCACAGAACGAAACGCTCCTGGAGGTCTCTGAGGCGTTCAGGCCCACACAGGATTTGAACCACTGCCGCTCTGCGTCCACCAGGCTGATCATCGCGATCGGCACCTTGAAGAGGCGTTGGGCCATCCGCGTGAACCGGTCAAAACGACTCTCCTGCGCGGTGTCAAGAATGCACAGTGACCGAAGCTTTGCCAGCCGGAGCTTTTCGTCCTCCGGAGTTTCGGGTGATTTCAATGGATCCCTCTTTGATTCATGGCTGGACAATGAGGAACGGCAGACGGTTATAGAAATCGATCAGAAGCCAGACAAGCCCAATCGATACTAGCCTAGTCCTGCTGATCCGCCGTGTCGTTCCTGTCCTGACTGAGTCTTCCGCCATGCAGCCTGTTCGGGAAAATGATGACAGCAGGGTGATGAATACAGGTTATTCAGCCTGTTTTCATCCCACCACCCTCGTTTCCTCTGTGATCCTCAAGCCAGCTTTCCAGTTGCACCTCGTTCCATGTGTCCGGCCGCACCCAGCGACCGATCGGTGCCGCCAGGGCAGCCACCAGCAGCAGCAACGGCACCAGGGCGACAGAGGCGGCGATCTGGGCCACGAACAGGGCGCAGAACAGGGGTGTGCGGCAGGCACCGCTGAACAGGGCCGTCGCCCCGATCCACACCAGCAATTGCCGTTCCAGCGGCGGCAGATCGCCGATCAGCGGTCCGGCCAGCAGGGCCCCCAGTGACATGGCGTCATGCATCACGCCCCCAGGGGCGCCCATGGCAATGCTCAGCACAGAGGCCAGCAGCCGCCAGGGGAGGACCCCGAGGCCCGGGCGATCGTCGCCGTAGGCCATGCGCAGAATCAGCAACTGTCCGTCGTTGAGGCTCCAGCCACCGCTGGCGACGGCCGCCAGGCTGATCACCAGAGCGGCCAGCACAGCCCAGAGCAGGCGTCTGGGAATCGGCGACCCGCCAGGGCCGGCTGGCGCCGAGATCCACCCCCTCCAGCGGCTGGCCATCCAGGCGGTCCCGGCCGTGAACACCCCGCCAAGCCAGCCCGCGGTCAGGGTCAGGAGCAACGCCGGCACGACGAGGTGTCCGCCCCCGCCCACCAGCACGGTGATCCCGCCCTGGTGGGCGGGGGCGGCCGGGGTGGCGCCCCAGAGGCCCGTGGCGGATCCGAGCACGACCCCCAGACCCGTGATCAGAAGCGTTCCGTTGAAGAGTGCGGCCGAACGCCGTTGGCATAACTCTTCGGCGGCGTAGGTGACCCCCAGCAGCACGGAGTTGAAGGCGATGCCCAGCCCGGCGCCCGCCCCGGTCGCGAGCAGCACCGGCAGGGGCAGACGCTTCAGGGGGGCCACCCTCTCCCTAAGGGCCAGCAGCAGGCTCGCCCCCAGGGAGGCGGAGGGGGACTCCAGTCCCACGGTGAGGCTGGCCCCGTGGGTGAGCAGCAGCAGCGGCAGGCGCGCCAGCTGGCGTTTCAGACCCAGGGAGGCCAGGGCCGCGGAGCGGGCCGGTCCCTGGCGCACCCCCTCCAGTTGCAGGGCCATCACACCGGTGAGGCCGCCCCCCCTGCCGCTCTTCAGGGGGCCGTTCGCCAGCAGGGCCAACAACACCGTGCCGGCGAACACCAGCAGCAGGCTGCCTCCGGAGATGCCTCCGGGGCCGCCCAGCGGCCAGGCCTGCTGGAGCCGGAAGCCCAGGGCCGACATCCACTGATAGGGCTGCAGCAGCAACAGCAGGGGCAGTGCGGCCAGCAGCAGGGCGATCACTTGCCCCCGGCGCAGGCTTCTCTCCTGGCAGGCGTCGGCGGCCTCGATCGCTTCGGCCGGACCTGTCATGGGGCCCACTGCAGCCGCGCTGGCACCGGCGCCTCCGGATCCGTCGGCATGGGCAGCAGCTCACGCAGCAACTGGGCGTAGGTGACGTTCACGTTCACGGTGGCCTCAAGCCGCTGCACCAGGCTGGCGATCAGCCGTTCCTGGGTGTTGGAGAGATCCAGCTCACTGCTGAGTCCCGCCTGGTAGCGGAGGCGGGCGTCGCGGAAGGCCTCCAGACTCGCCTTCACCCCCCGCCGTGCCGCCACCAGCCTGGCCAGGCTGGCTTCATGGCCGAAGAACGCCTGCTCGATCCGCAGCCGGATGTCGTTGCGCTGGGCGGCGTACTGCTGGGCCACGGCCGCCCCCCGACGGGCCAGGGCCCGCGCCTGGCCCCGGGTGGTGCCGGCGTCGAAGAGCAGCCAGCTCACCGCCAGGCCCACCGACCAGTCGCTGCCGTAGGTGTTCAGGGAGGTGGCCACGGTGGCACCGCAGCAGCCGCCATCGGCAACGCGCACATTCCAGTTGTTCGCATTGCTGGCACTGGCCCCCGCACTGGCGAACAGCGATAACTTCGGCAACAGCCCGGCGGCGACGGCATCCTTCTGCTGCAGCAGGGCTTCGCGGGTGGCCAGGAGGGCTTCCAGTTCAGGATTGTCCCGGTAGGACGCCACCAGGCTGGCCTCCAGATCCAGGGGCCAGCGCGGCTGGAGCCGGATCGGGTCGCCGGCGGCGGGGGTCAGCTGGGGCGGCAGATTGAGCAGGGCCGCCAGGCGGCGCCGTGCGATGGCCTGGTCCGCCAGGGCGGCAATCAGCTGTTCCTGCCCGTCCGCTTCGATCGCCTGGCGCCGCAGCACATCGAGCCTGGGAACCAACCCTGCCTGTTTGAGATCCAGGCTGTCCTGCAGGATCAGCAGGTCGTTGCGCACGACGGCCTCGCGGATGCGCACCAGCTGGTCGGCGCGCTGCAGCTGGTAATAGCTCTCGCTCAGGGTCAGCTGCAGCCGCCGTAGGGCATCGGCGTAGGCCAGACGGCCGCTGCGCAGGCTGGCCAGGGCGGCCCGCGCCTTGGGCGTGCGGGCGAAATCCAGCAGCTCGTAACGCAGCTGCAGACCAGTGGCCACCCCGTTGGCGTTGGTGTTGAGGGAGCCCCTGCCGCCGGGGGGGATGAAGAAGGGGTTGCTGGGGGCAAAGAGGGTCCCTGTACCGGTGGGGGAGAAGAAGCTGGTGCTCGCCTGGTCGGTGCCACCGGCGGCAAAGGCCGAGAGGCGCGGCCAGTAGGTGCCCATCTGGCTCTGGAGCTCGGCCAGGGCGGCGGCCACCTCCTCGCGGCGGGCCTGCAGGGAGGGGCTGTTGGCGAAGCCGATCGCCAGGGTCTGCTCCAGGCTGAGGGCCTGGGGCTGGCCTTCACGCAGGCTGGCGGCCTCCGGTAGCGCCAACGGTGGCAGGGGAGCCGTGTCCTGCGGTGACCGCAATGGGCTGGCCGGTGCGACGCCGTTGGGGGGGGCCTCCTCAGCAGGGAGCAGCTCTTCGAGGGCCCGGATCTGGCGATCCAGTTCGTTCCAGCGGCGCTCGAGGCGACGCCCATCGTCACCGCTGGCCGCCGGCAGGGGCTGGCCAGCCCCTGGGCCTGCTCCGAGGCCGAGGGCCAGCGCCAGCCCCATGAGGATCCACCTGACCAGGGGCCGCCCCGTTCCGCTGCCCCCCATGGCCCGCCATCTCCCCCATCCGGCGCCCAGTTTGCTCGACATCAGCCTCCTCGGCTCCTAGAACCTGAAACCCAGCTGCAGGCCCGCGGCGAACAGGCCCGGTACCCGGCCGGCGCCGCCCGGATTGACGATCCACTGCAGGCTGGGCTGCAGGTTGAACGACTGGTTGATCCGCACCTGATACCCGAGCTCCACCACCCCTTCGTGGCTGAGACCGGGACGGCTGATCGGGCTGAATCCGGTGCGGGCCACGCCCAGGATCAGCAGGTCGAGGGGGCGGCCGGGCAGGACCCCCTGGCTCACCAGGCCGCCGCCGAGGTAGCTGGGCGTGGGATTGGCGGCGGTGTCGAGGCCCGCGGCGGCGGCGGCCCAGAGCCGGTGGTCGAGGCCCCAGGGCAGCGCCATCGGCACGGTGGCGCTGCCGTACAGGCCCCGGTTCGGGCCGGTTCCGGCATAGGCCGCCAGTTGCAGCTGTCCTCCGGGGAGTTGCCGCTCCACCTGCAGCGGCTGGCGGCAGGTCCGCTGTCGGCTCCTGATGCCGGAGCCTTCACGGCAGGCGGCGATGGGCGTCGCCAGGTGGCGGTTGAGCCAGGGGGCGGCATAGCTCCACTGCAGCTGGTGGGTCCAGCCCCGTCCGGGGGGAAGGCCCGTGGAGGCCCCCAGCAGCCCCGCCACGGTGTTGGCGGCGGCCAGATCGAAACTGGCCAGCCGCAGGGTGCTGGCCGGGGTCGGCCGCAGCACCAGCAGGGCGCCTGGCGCCGCAACCGGAAAGACGGGGAAGTTCGGGATCGTGAACAGGACGGGCGCCCCGTTGAGGGCGTCATGGACGTAGAAGTCCTCGATGGGGGTGCTGAACAGATCGGGGTCCATGCCCACCAGCCCGACCTCCAGGCTCCAGCGGCCATCGGAGGAACGGCGCTCGAGGCTGGCGCGGGTGAGCCAGAGCCCAACCGGGTTGGCCACCTCCTGCAGGGGCAGCGCCGCCCCCACCTGCTGGGCATAAACGGGGTCACCGTTGAAGCTGGCGATGGCCCCATGCAGGGCCCACCGCTGCCATTCCCGTGCCGGTGCGTGGGCCGGGTCGCTGGGGGCGCGCAAGGTCAGTGCGAGGGTCGACTGCTGGATCCAGCTCGCCGCCCGGACCAGACCGCCGCCCGGGTTGACCATCGGTTCGGCCAGGATCTCGAGGTTCAGATCCATCCAGGCCGGCAGAGCCAGGGTCTGCTGGAGGCTTCCCCAGCCCGGCTCGAGCCTGACGAGGGGCGCCGCAGGAGGGGCGTCGCTCTCCCCGGCGACGGGTTCAAGGGGCTCGGCGGCGCTGGGGCCGGCACCGGCCAGCAGCAGGAGAGGCAGTGGGAACCAGAGCCCGGAAAGCTTCGGCGTGGAGCAGCGCGGTCCACCCATGGGTCAACCGCTGGCCTCGCCCAGGGCGTGCCAGCGATGCTCCGCCTCCTCGATGCTGCGCAAGGCCTGGCCGCAGAGCATCAGACGGCTGGCATTGCGCTGCAGCAGGGGAAGATCGAAACCATCCAGATCCGGATCGTGCAGCCAGCGCTCCAGGTCCCCCCAGCTGGCAGGCGGTGCCAGGACTGCAGCCGGTGGGGCTGGCCGGTGGCGGTTTGGTACCTGCAGGCACTGGTTCCATTGCTCCAGTCGCCCGGCCACGGTCCGCAGCAGCTCGGCCTGGGCGGCATGGAGGCCCTCCAGCGGGCCCCGATCGGCGGGGGTGTGATCCAGCAGACGCAGCCCGTCGAACACGCCGACCAGTTGGGAGCAGGCCCCGTTCAGGAGCTGGAACAACCGGTAGGTGGCATGGCTGGTGGGGTTGTTGCCCAGCTCATCCGCCACGGCCGGCATCGTGTCGCGCAGGACCACCAGCTGACGCCGCAAGCGTTGTGCCGTCTGGAGATCCATCCGCTCGGCGGCCGCCAGGCTTCCCGGGTGCGCCGGGGCGGCGGGGGCTTCGATCCGTTCGGCCTGAGCCACCAGGGCGGCGCCGAGGTCGGCCAGAAGCCGGCGCAGCCGTTGCCGGTTGCCTTCCACGGCCAGGTCGGGCCAGAAGAGCCGCAGGCTCAGCAGGGCTACGAGGATGCCGGCCACGGTCCAGAACAACCGCAACGGGGCCCAGAGGCCCAGGTCGCCGTCATGGACCAGCCAGCCCATCACGATGATGTTGCTGCCCACCTTGTACCCCACCTCCAGCCCCAGAGCCCCCCCCAGCAGCCGCATCGCGACCAGGGACAGACCCAGCCCCAGGGGGATGGGCAGATGGCTGAGGCCGCTGAAGGACGCGAGCAGCACCAGGGCCCCCACCACGGACCCCAGCAGCCGCTGACGGCCCAGGCCGATGGAGCCCCCGTAGGTGCCGGTGCAGACGACCAGCACCGCCATCGGGGCGTAGAAGCCGAAGGGAACCGGGGCGATGGCGCCGAAGCCGTTCATCAGACCGGCGGTCAGGGCCAGGCGCAGCTCCGAGCGGCGGATCAGCATCGGGCCACCAGGCTCAGGGTGCGAAGGCTCGCCATCAGGGGGTACTGCTCCTCGGCCAGGGCCAGCAGGGGCAGCAGCGGCAGCGACTGTTGCCTGGCCAGGGTCTGCCATGGCACAGGGTCCCTGGCCAGGGCCGGGAGGGCGCCCCCCTGGAGCTGGGTGGCCATGCGCGCCATGCACGTTCGCAACGGATCGCTGCCCCCTTGGGCGTCCTTTGCTGGGGGAGGGTCGGGAAGACCACCCAGCAGCCGCTCCCACTGCACCCAGTGGTGCTGCACGGACGCCCATAGCTGCAGCCTCTGAGACCAGTGCTGCCGCTGCAGGCGCTCACCATGGGGTCCTCGGCGCTCCTGGGCCACCAGTTCTTCCATGGCGATGAGGTCGTGGCTGAGCCTTGAAGGGAGCAGCGGGAGGGGCCGTTCCCCACGGCCCTCGAGCCAGCGCCGCTGACGCTCCAGCTGGTCGACATACCCGTGGCGCAAGCCGTTTTCCAGTTGCAGCAGCCGATCGAATCCCCGCCGGGGCCAGAACAGCAGGCCCACCAGAATGGCGATCACGCAGCCGACGGACGTATCGAGCGTGCGGTTGAAGACGTAGTCCCAGTTCAGGGCCACGTGGCTCGGAATCATCAGGAACATCAGGCTGACCAGCGTCGCGGTCCCGGCGGCTGACTGCCAGCCCAGCCAGCGCAGCAGGGGCAGCATCACCAGCAGGGACACCAGCACCCCCTGCCATCCCGACAGCAGGGTATGGACGAGGAAGGTCACCAGCCCTCCCGTCATGGTGCCGAAGACCCTCACCCTGGCGGCCTGCAGGCTGAGATCGTCACCGTCCTCCATGACCGTGACCACGGCCAGCATCGGGTACCAGACGTAGGCGATCCGCTCGAACCAGAGCGACAGGGCGGCGGTGAGGAAGGCGGCCACCCCGAGCCTGAGGCTGTTGCGTAGCAAGGCGGATCGCACGGACCTCCGGGAGTCGTCAGGCAGGAGCCTATGGAGGTTCATGGTCCCGGGCTGCTGGTTGATGCGCCAGGGTTGGGCGCCGATGCGCGATCGTTGAAGGCCACCTGTCGTGTTGTGGGCAGCCATGCTCCTCTCGCTGAGTCCGGATCTGGAAGCGCTGCTGCGTCTTGGCATGGCGGTGCTCTGCGGACTGGCCGTGGGGATCAACAGGGCCCACCACGGCAGCCGGGCCCACCCCAACCGGCTGCGGGTGCATGTGCTGGTGGGAATGAGTGCCTGCCTGATGGTGCTGGCGGCCGGCTCCGATCCCCAGGCCCGCAGCCGGGTGATTCAGGGGGTGGCGACGGGGGTCGGTTTTCTGGGCGCCGGCGAGATCCTGGTGCCTCCGGTCCGCCAGAAGCACGCCATCCCGGAGGTGCGCGGTCTGAGCAGCGCCGCCTCGATCTGGTTCACCGCCGCCCTCGGCGTCACGGTGGCCGTCTCCAGCCCGGTGCCGGTGTTGATGGCCCTCGGCCTGGCCCTGGTCACCCTTTCCGACCGCAACGGTCATGCCGTCGACAGCGGTGAGGCTGCTCCGCCTCAGCCCGAGGATCTCAAAAAAGGAAGCGGTGGCGGCCGTTCGTAGCGTTGGCCTGGCCGTCGCCCTCGGCTTCAAGGGGTTCGCCCTCCGGAGTCGGCCAGACGGCATCCCAGTAACTGATGCCGTCCTTGTAGAAGGGCCGGCCGTCCAGCCTCTGGGTGTCGAGCTGGGTGCTGCCCATGGCGGTGATCAGGCCGCCGAGTTCCATCGGCCCAAGGTCCGTCCGGATGTCTTGGCGGGCGGCCATCATCAGTGCCGGCAGGCGAACCAGGTACTCGGGTCGGGTGAGTTTGCGGAACAGGGATTTCAGGGCCAGCTGCTGGCGGTCCATGCGGCCGAGGTCGCCGGTCTCGTCGTGGCGGAAGCGCAGGAAGCCCTCCAGATCCTTGCCCCTCAGGGTCTGCATCCCCGGCTGCAGATCAATGGACAGCCCCTGGCTCCGGTCTTCATAGAGCATGCGTTTGGGCACATTCACCTCGATCCCTCCGAGCACGTCGGCCATCTGGCGGATGGAGGAGAGATTGACCACCAGATGGTGCTGGATGGGACGGCCCAGACGCTGGGAAATCTCCCGCTTCACCGCTTCGATGCCGCCCAGGTTGTAGAGGGCATTGATCTTGACCGGCCCGAAACTCTCGGCCTCGATGTAGGTGTCGCGGGGGATCTGGGTGATGCTGGTGCGGTCGCCATCGATGCGCAGGGTGGCGATCACATCCGTGTTGCCTCCGCCGACGTCGGTGCCGAGAATCAGCACATCCTGGCGGCCCATGCCGCTGCTCCAGGCCGCGAAGGGGTTGGTGAGCGCCGCGCCGCCGCCAGCGCTCGACCTTGCCGAGATCAACTGGGCCAGGGGCCCTGCCAACAACAGGCCCGCCCCAAGACCGCAGGCCACGGCAATCAAAACGGGCGCGCGCCGACGCGCTGGCCTGGGCTGGGACATCTTCATTGAATCCAAACTAAGCCCCCCCGGCTCAGCGCACGGATTCCTCCGGTCTCAGCCCGGTCTGCACCCGCCAGAGGGCCGCATAGGCCCCGTCCCTGGCCAGCAGGTCGTCGTGCCCGCCGCTCTCAACGATTCTGCCCCGTTCCATCACCACGATCCGGTCGGCGTGGCGCACCGTGCTCAGCCGGTGGGCGATCACCAGGGTGGTGCGTGAGGCGGTGATGCGGTCGAGGGAGCGCTGGATCGCGGCTTCCGTTTCGTTGTCGACGGCGGCGGTGGCCTCATCCAGCACCAGGACCGGCGGATCCTTGAGAATCGCCCGGGCCAGGGCGATGCGTTGCCGTTGGCCCCCGGAAAGGCGCAGGCCCCGCTCCCCGACAACGGTGTCGTAACCCTGGGGCAGCTCGTTGATGAACGCGGCCGCCTCGGCCAGGCCGGCGGCCCTTTCGATCGCCACGCGGCTGGCTTGGAAGCTGCCGTAGGCGATGTTCTCGGCGACGGTGCCGTGGAAAAGGAATACCTCCTGGCTCACCAGACCGATGGCCCGGCGCAGGTCCTGCAGCGCCAGCTCCTCGATCGCCACGCCATCGAGCAGGACCCGGCCCGCCTGGATCGCATACAGCCGCAGCAGCAGCTTGACGATGGTGCTCTTGCCGGAGCCGGTGGCCCCCACAATCCCCAGCGTGGCGCCAGCGGGCACCTCCAGATCAAAGCCTTCCAGAAGCCTGTCGCGGCCGGCGTAGGCGAAGTCCACGGCCTCGAAGCGGATGTGACCGCGGACGGCGGCGACAGGCAGCGGCCGGTGGCCACTGGGGATGGCGATCGGGGTGTCCAGCAGATCCATCACCCGGTGGGTGGAGGCCATGGCGCGCTGGTAGTCGTCGAGGGTGCGGCCCAGGGTGGTCAGGGGCCACAGCAGCCGCTGGGTGATGAAAACGAGAAACGAATACGTGCCGATGGCGATGGCACCGCTCCAGGCCTGCAAACCGCCGATCACCAGGATCGCGATGAACGCAAACAGGATCGCGAACCGGATCAGCGGGATGAAGGCCGCCGACAGGCGAATGGCCTGGCCGTTGCTGGCGCGGTAGGCCTGGCTCTGGGCGATCAGCCGTTGCTTCTCCCATTCTTCGGCGGCATAGCTCTTGATGGTGAGCATGCCGCCGAGGTTGTTGCTCAGGAGGCTGGCCAGATCGCCGGCCCGCTCGCGAACCTCCCGATAGCGGGGCGCCAGGCGCCGCTGAAACCTCAGGGACCCCCACAGGATCACCGGAATCGGCAGGAAGGAGACGCCCGCCACCGTGGGGGACAGCACGAGCATGGTGCCGCCCACCGCCAGCACGGTGGTGACCAGTTGCAGGATCTCGTTGGCCCCCTGATCGAGGAAGCGCTCCAGCTGGTTGATGTCGTCGTTGAGGACAGTGAGCAGACGCCCGCTGCTGCCGGCTTCGAAGAAGCCCATCTCCAGGTGCTGGAGGTGGTCGTAGGCCTCGACGCGCAGCTCGTGCTGGACGGTCTGGGCGAGGCGACGCCATAGCAGGGCGTACAGGTATTCGAAGCAGGACTCGGCGCTCCAGATCAGGAACGAGAGCACCGCCAGCACGCCCAGCTGAGCGGGAACGGTGCTGAAGCCGAGCCCGGCCAGCCAGGAGGTGCGCTGCTGCACCACCACGTCGACCGCCAGGCCGATGAGGACAGGCGGAGCCAGGTCGAAGAGTTTGTTGAGGACCGAGCAGGCGGCCGCCAGCCGGACGAGCCTGCGGTGGGGCCGCAGGCTGGCCAGCAGACGCGAGAGTCCCGGTGCTGGGGTGGTCGGCGCCCTGGCGCCATCAACGGCCATGGTGGCCGCAGGCGTCACCAACGATTGCCGCCGCCACCACCCCCGTAGCCGCCGCCGCCACCGCCGCCGTAGCCGCCACCACCGGAGCGGCCACCGCCGCCACCGCTGGGGCGACCACCGCCGCCGCCGTAACCGCCACCGCCGGAGCGGCCACCGCCCCCACCACCGCCTTCACGGGGTGTGGCCTTGTTGACACGGATCATGCGGCCCATCCATTCGACGTCCTGCAGATCGTCGATGGCCTTCTGCTCGGAGGCATCGTCGGCCAGTTCGATGAAGGCGAAGCCACGCTTGCGGCCCGTTTCCCGGTCGAGGGGAAGGCTGCACTGACGAACCTCTCCGTACTGGCCGAAGAGATCGAGAAGGTCCTCGCGTTCAGCCTGGAACGAGAGGTTGCCGACGTAGATGGTCATTCAATGAAAAAGCTGGAACGGATTCCTCCGGTGTCGGGAATCCCAGGGAAAGCAGGCGGTCGGCATGGAGCGCAGAGCGGATCTGAGGGAGAGTCCGGTTCTGTTGGGCCTGAGCCGTCGGTGCGTGCCGAAGGGAGCCAGAGCGGCATGGAATTGTTGGAAGCCTACAACCGAGCCAGAGGCTGTATGGAGAAGCTTGAAGCGGAAGCGAAGCAATTCCGAAGGTTTCCCTGTCCCCTGACCAGGACGCCCCATTGTCAGCAAACCCTGATCAAGCTGATCCCATGAAAACCGCCCCCGTCCCCTGGAGCCTCACCTGGCGTGAGGATGGCGAGCTCGGCACCCAGGATCTCTTCGACCTGCTCCAGGTCCTTGTGGCCAACGAAAGTCACGACGTCCAGATGTCCCTGATCGCGGCCGTGGAGCAGCTCACAGTGAGCGACCTCCAGGTGATGGCCTGCGAGGAGGTGACCCGGATGTGTGCCTGAGGGCCTCGATCAGATCGGGTAGCGCTTTGAGGTGGCGTCTTTGCAGCTGCTGCGGGCCGAGGAGATACTGCTGCCGCTCGTGATGCGATCGGCCACACAGCTGCAGGCGTAGTTGGCCATCCCGTCGGGAGCCTTCTTGCCGGACTGTGCCAGCTCCGTTTCGAAGGCGGAGAGGCAGATTGAGCGCACCACCTCGACGATGGGGCCAGAGGCCGCCTGCGCCGGCCCTCCCGCCGGCCCGAAGGCCGCCAGGGCCCCCAGGCTGAGGCTCAGCCAGACAGGACCTGGCAGGACGCGGGGGGAACGCAAACGGGGCCGCTGCTGGGAACGCATGGTGGAGTTGGCGTGGTGAACGCCGGCGAGGGGAATCAGGAGCCCAGTCGGGAGATCTGAAGTTCCTTGTTCATCACCCTCAGGCGACGAAGGTCAGCGAAGACATCGTCAGGCATGCCCTTGGGCAGGTCGACGGTGCTGTGGGCATCGAAGATGCGGATCTTTCCGATCGATCGACCGGCAAGGCCGGATTCGTTGGCGATGGCGCCCACAATGTTCCCGGGCTTGACCCGATCGCGCCAGCCCACCTCGATCCGGAACCGCTCCATGTTGTCCTCGGGGCCGTCCTCGCCACGCTCCTGGCTGCGGTCGTTGAAGGGCCGGCGATCCCCGCCCCGCTCCCTGTCACCACGGTCGCGGTCGCGCTCCCTGGTGGGGGCACCGGGACGGGACTGACCCCAGCGCTCCTCACCCTGGAGCAGCAGGGGTTTGCCGCCCAGCCCCAGCTCCAGGGCGGCGAGGGCCAGCTGGTCGGGGCTGCAGGATTGCTCCTGGGCCACCCGTTGCAGGATTTCGGCCAGCAGGGCCCGCTCCTCCGGGTTGCAGACCGGCTGCTGCAGGGCCGTGGTCAGCTTCTGGCGCAGGCGATCGAGGCGGTGCTGGTTGATGCTGGCGTTGCCAGGCACCTCCATGGCTTCGATCGGCTGGTTCACGGCGCGCTCCAGACCCCCCAGGAAGCGACGCTCTCGCGGGGTGAGGAACAGGATCGCTTCACCGCTGCGCCCCGCCCGACCGGTGCGGCCGATGCGGTGCACGTAGGCCTCGCCGTCAAAGGGGATGTCGTAGTTGATGACCAGGCCGATGCGGTCGACGTCGAGGCCCCTGGCCGCCACGTCGGTGGCCACCAGCACGTTGACGCGGCCATCGCGCAGACGCTCGATCGTGCGCTCCCGCTGGGTCTGGGGCACGTCGCCGTTGAGCACTGCCACGTCGTAGCCGTGCTGCTCGAGGGATTCCGCCACCGTGAGGGTGATGGCCTTGGTGCGGGCGAAGATGATCACCCCTTCGCTGCCCTCGGCCTCGAGCACCCGCTCGAGGGCTTCCAGCTTCTGGGGCCCGTTCACCACGAGGTGACGTTGGCGGATGCGGCGGCCGTCGGCAGCCTTCTGGCGAATGGTGACTTCGGCCGGGTCCTTGAGATAGTTCTGGGAGATGCGGCGGATCTCCGAAGGCATGGTGGCGGAGAACAGCACCACCTGACGCTCGGCAGGGAGCTGCTCGAGCACCCACTTGACGTCGTCGATGAAGCCCATGCGAAGCATCTCATCGGCCTCGTCCAGCACCAGGCTGCGCAGACCGGAGAGGTCGAGGGTGCCCTGGCGCATGTGATCCATCACCCGGCCGGGGGTACCCACGACGATCTGAACGCCGCGGCGCAGATGCTGGATCTGGTCGCGGAAATCGGCGCCGCCGTAGATCGGCAGCACCTTGACGCCCTTCATGCAGGCCGCATAGCTGTTGAAGGCCTCCGCCACCTGCATCGCCAGTTCGCGGGTGGGGGTGAGCACCAGCACCTGGGGGGTGCGCTGGCCGGGATCGAGGCGCTGCAGCAGGGGCAGGCCAAAGGCCGCCGTCTTGCCGGTGCCGGTCTGGGCCTGACCCACCAGGTCGCGGCCGAGCATCAGCTCGGGAATGGCGGCTTTCTGGATCGGGGAGGGTTCCTCGAAGCCGATGGCCGCCAGGCCGTCAAGCAGTTCCTGGCGCAGGCCGAAGGCGGCGAAGGCGCTGACGGGGACGGTGGTTTCCGCCTCGGGAGGGGCGATCGGGAGATCCGTTTCCGGGTTGGCGGAAGCAACGGAATCGGGGATGTGAATGGAGAGGTCGTCCTCCTGAGGAGCCACGACGGACGAGAGGACGTTGTCCTCGCAAGGCTGCTCAATGGCCGCCTGGGAATCAGCGGCACCGATGAGGGTGCTGCCGTCAATGATCTGGGTCACGGAATGCTGGAGCCTGGTGAATCCTTCAACGCAGGCCGGCAGCGGACCGTGGGAATGGGTGCCTTGCACCCGGGCTGCCTCGCCCTTGCTCAAAGGTTGAAATGAGACTTTACCACCCGGCCGTAATCATCGCTGAAACGTTCGATGTCGTCCTCCCGCAGCTCCGTGCCCAGTTGCACCTCGATGATTTCCAGGTCGGAAGCTGCCGCCGCCGTCGCCCGATGGACGCCTCCGCATGGAACGAAGAGGGTGGCGCCGGGGATCGCGGCGATGCCATCGCCATCGCACTCCATCACACCGGCCCCGGCCACCACCACCCAGTGCTCACTGCGGTGCTGGTGGCGCTGGAGGCTGATGCGTTGATCCGCCGTGATCAGGATCCTCTTGACGAGATAGCCGGGGCCCGTCGCCAGGGTTTCGAACCATCCCCAGGGACGGTGGATGCGCGTCGTGCTGGAGGCTGTCAACGGACGCCGCTGGCTGGGGATATGGAGGGGCTCCCTGAAGGGGAGAAATCTCAGCAGTGGAGGCTATTGGAGCAGGGGCTCCGGTGC
This sequence comes from Cyanobium gracile UHCC 0281, assembly GCF_034931305.1. Taxonomy (GTDB): domain Bacteria; phylum Cyanobacteriota; class Cyanobacteriia; order PCC-6307; family Cyanobiaceae; genus Cyanobium; species Cyanobium gracile_A. The sequence continues at coordinate 20,919 of NZ_JAYGHY010000002.1, forward strand.
GTTCGACCCGGGGGACCGTGCCGATGGATGAACTATGAATCCGTGGCCGATGCCCGCCCCAGACGGTTCACTTTTCGTAGGCACCTGAGGCCGTATCGGTGAACAGCAGGGCGCCCTGCCTGGCCCGGGTCAGGGCGGTGTAGAGCAGGCGGCCATCCTGGGACCCGCCGCTGGGCAGCAGCACGATCACCTCCTCGGCTTCGCTGCCTTGGGCCTTGTGCACCGTCAGGGCCAGGGCGGGCTCGGCCGCCCCAGCCAGCTGGCCGGGATGAATCCAGGTCGCCTCTCCGCTCCCATCGCCGAACAGCAGCCGCGCCGACGGCCCCGGACCACCCACGAGCAGCCCCACGTCTCCGTTGGCCAGATCCAGTTCCGGCAGGTTGCGGCGGCAGAGCACGGGGGTGCCCGCCGGCAGATCCTGCAGGACGCCGTCCAGTCGTTCCCCCAGCAGGGTCCGATGGATCGCCTCCAGCCCCCAGCGTCCCTGGCGCTGGGGGGCCATCACCAGCAGCCGGTCGCGCGCGGCGAGCAGCTCGTGGCAGCCTTGATCGGTTCCTGGCCGGCAGTGTGCCGCCAGCCCCGCCAGCGAGGCCTGGTGGCGGCGCAGCCGCTCCAGCAGTTCCGGCGGCAGGGTTCGGGGGGAGCAGGGACGCCACTGCAGGTTGTCAGTGGGCTCCAGGGCCTGCAGCAGCGGCAGGATCGTGGCGATCGGGTCGGTGGCCAGGCCCTGGCGCAGGGCGCTGGCCACTGCGGCAATGGCCCCGGCGTTGCGGTACGTGGTGGTCAGGGTGATGGCGGCGGCCCCGAGCTGGCCCCGGTGCTCGGGCCGTTGCAGCTCCTGGAGCACGGCCCCCGGTGCGATCGGTGGCAGCTGGCCCGGGTCGCCCACCAGCACCAGCCGGCAGCTGGTGGGCAAGGCCTCCAGCAGGGCGGCCATCAGGCCCAGGTCCAGCATCGACACCTCATCCACCACCAGCAGGTCGAGCTCGAGGGGGCGGCCGCGGTGGCGGCCGAAACGGTCGCCTCGGCTCTCCAGCAGCCGGTGCAGGGTGGTGCAGGGGATGGTGCCCCCGGTGGCGGCCCGCAGGCGGCCCGCCGCCTTGCCCGTGGGTGCCGCCAGGTGGAGGCGGCCGCCCGGCTCCACGGCCCGGAAGGCCGCGATCATGGTCGCCACGGTGCTGGTCTTGCCGGTGCCGGGTCCTCCCTCAAGCAGGACCAGCCCGTGGCTGAGCACCGCGGCCACCGCCTGCCGCTGGCGCCCATCGAGGCCCTCCAGAGCGGGGAGGCCCTGGGTCCCCGCCCCCCCGCTGGAGGCCGGTGGTTCCAGGCTGCCGGCACGGGCGATCAGGGCCTCGATCACCTCCTGACGCTGCCGTTGCCAGCGGCGCCACTGCAGCCGTCCCGCCTCCAGGGCCATGGGGCCGTCCGGATCCCTGCAGAGCGGACTGTTGGCCAGGGCGTTGCGGTGCTCCTCGGGCCAGGACGCCGCGCTCACTTCAGCCGGTGCCGGTCCGTTCAGATCCAGTTCCAGGTCCCCCCGCCCCAGGGCTGCGCTGAGGGCGTTGATCAGCTCGCCGACCAGGGGATCGTTGGCCGTGCCGTAGAGACGCGGCAGGGCTTCGGCCAGGCTGGGGCCGAGGGCCGCCAGCCAGGGCTGGGGGGTGTGGCTGGGGTCCCTCATGGCGACCCCGCTGCGATGCCGGCCGCGGCGTGGCCGCCCAGGGCGCCGTCGAGGGCGAGCACACGGGCCAGGGGCGGCCGTTCCACGAACAGGCCCGGCACCGCTCCTGGCAGGGCCCGCGCCCCCGCTTCTCCGGGGGCGCCGCGCAGGAAGACGTAGGCGTAGCCCCCCAGATGGCGTTCCGGCGCGTAGCCCGGCAGGCGCCAGCCCAGATAGCGGTGCAGGGCCACCAGATAGAGGTGGGCCTGGAGGGGGTAGTGGCTGTGGGCCATCAGGGCAGCCATCGCCTCCTGGCTGTAGTGGCGGGGGCCGCAGGCCAGGGGCCGACCCTCGCTGTCCCGCCGGCCCAGCCAGTTGCTCTTCCAGTCGGCCACCCACCAGCGCTCCTGTCCGTCGGCCCCGGTGGCGGTGAAGATCAGGTCGATCGAACCGGTGAGGAAGCCGCGGCTGGCCACCGGCAGGGTCGCCACGGTGGCGGCATAGGCGGCACCGAAGGCGCCGCCGGGGTGGTCGGCGAAGGCGGCCGCCAGACCCTCGGCCCTGGCGAAGCCGAGGGTGAGATCGAAGTTCATCTCGTTCAGCCGGCGTTCCGGTCCCAGGTCGGCCACCCGCAGGCCCCCCAGCTCGGCGCCGAAGGGGGTGAGCCGCACCAGCTCCAGTCCTTGCAGCAACGGCTCCAGGGGGTCCGCCTCCAGGCCAGCCCGGCGCAGCTCCCGCTCCACCAGCTCCCGGTTGGCCGCCGCATCGGTGGGACGGCGATAGTCCAGCTGTTCCAGCATCCGGTGCAGGCAGTCGCCGGCGGCTGCCCCGCGGGCGAAACCGGCCAGGGGGCCCTCTTCGGGCCACAGGCCGTCCCCAGCCTCCGGGGCCTCCTCGAGGGGGCTGGGATCACTGGTGTCCCGGCCTTGATCGAGGGCTGCCACCGACACCGGGGCGTTGTGAGCAGCGCGGGTCCAGGCGGTGTAGCTGCTGCGGCCCCAGGCCGTGTCCAGGTGGCGCAAGGGGACAGGGCCGCAGCCCAGGGCGGCGATGGCCTCCGGGGGCTGGGGCAGGCGGGGACGGCTTGGCCACTGCGTGGGGGGGTGGCGCAGATCCAGATCCAGCGAACGCTGGGCGATCTCCGTCCGCAGCCGCGCCTGCCAGTCGTCGTCGCCCAGGGCAGCGATGGAGTCCTCGTCATCGGGATCGGGCAGGGGCTCGCCTGGAAACAGCCAGGGGAACAGGGGGTTGGCCTGCTGTCCCTTGGCCGGTGCCCAGCCCAGCACCAGCAGGTGCTGGGCGCGGGTGACGGCCACGTAGGCCAGCCGCTCCCGCTCGGCCCGTTCGGCCTGCCGCTGCTGGCGGAGTGCTTGCCATCCCTGGCCCCAGGAGGGGCGCAGGTGAAGGTCGAGGTGGGACTCGGCGCTGCCGGGCGGCTGCCAGCGGATCCCTACCCGGTGCCGGCCCGATGGAGTGGTGCCGGCCGCCTCCCAGAGATAGGGGCAGACCACCACGGGAAACTCCAGGCCCTTGCTGCGGTGCACCGTGATCACCGTGATCGCCTCGTCCACCTTGTCGCTGTGGGCCTGGTGGGACTCCGGGATGGTTCCGGAGGCCCGGCTCTGGTCCAGCCGCAGCCGCCGCAGCCAGTCGGCGGCGGCGGCCACGGCGAGGTGCTCCACGTGCAGCCGTTCCTGCAGCAGTTCGGCCACCTGCTGCAGATCCGCCAGCAACCGGCCGCCGGCACTCAGTCGGGCCAGACCTTCGCCGTCCACCAGCTGGGAGAGCATCCCGAGCGGTCCCTGATCGGGCAGATCCCTGGCCAGGGCCTGAAGCCGTCCGGCCAGCTCGCTCCATTCGCCCGGCTCGGCGGCGGCGATCCGCTCGGCCGACCAGGCGAGCAGGGGGGAGGCGGCCAGCAGCCGCAGGCGGTTGGGATCGGCCGGATCGGCGAGGGCATCCAGCAGCCGCTGCAGGGCGGTGGCCGCCGGACTGGCGAACACATCGGCCTTGCTCACCAGCCGGCTGGCGATGCCCTGGCGCTCCAGGGCGCTGCGCTGCTGCTCCGCCTGGTGGTGGTTGTGGACCAGCAGGGCGATGTCGCCGGCACAGAGGGGGCGGGCGGGCTGGCCGTCGCCCGCCTCGAGGGCGGGGGCCTCCTCCAGCAGCTCAGCGACGGCACCGGCCACCAGGTCGGGCAGCCGGCTCTCCAGTGCACTCTTGCTGGGCAGGGGGGCCTCGGCTGTCCGCTCACGGCCAAGCCAGAGCAGGCGCACCGGGGCCATGCCGTCGGGGCCGCGGCGCCGGGATCGGGCCTCCACCGCCGGCACCGGCAGAAGAGAGCGGGGCAGGCCCGCCGGGGCCATCAGTTTGTTGAGGCCGTCGATCAACGCCGGGCTGGAGCGCCGGTTCTCCTGCAGGGCGAGCACCTGCGCGGCGCTGCGGCGGGCCCGCCGGTAAGTGTCCAGGTCGCCGCCCCGGAAGCGGTAGATGGCCTGCTTCGGATCGCCCACCATCACCAGCAGGTGGGCGTCATCGGCGAAGGCCAGCCGCAGGATCCGCCATTGGACGGGGTCGGTGTCCTGGAACTCGTCGATCAGGGCCGCCCGGTACCGCTCGCCCACCGCCCGCAGCAGGGGCGTGGGAGCGGTGGCCTCTGGACCCGGGTCGAGCCCCTCGAGCAGCTGGGCGAAGCCGATGCTGCCGCTGCGCGCCCGGCGCCGGGCCAGCTCGGCCCGCCCCCAGTGGCAGCCGTGCAGCAGCACCGCTTCGGCCGGACCCTCCCGCAGGGCGGCCACCGCCTCCAGCAGGTCCGGGCAGGGCAGTCGGCTGCCTGGCTCGGGGCCTTCCAGCGATCGGGCCACCCGGCAGAACGTTTCGGGGTGGAAATACCCCCCCAGCTCTTTCTCGGCACGGACGGCGGCGTAACTCCCGGCCTCGTCCTGGCCGGCGAGCCAGGCCTCGACCAGCCCGCAGTGATCGGTTCTGGGCTTGGCGGCATAGGGCGTGGTGCTGCTGGCGCCGGCGGCACGCCAGTCGCGGGCAGCGTTCCGGAAGGCCTGGTCGAGGGCCTGGCCCTGGTCCGTCCAGGCCTGCTTGAAGGTTCTCCAGGGCTGGTGCCACAGCGTCTCCTGCTGCTCCACCAGCGGCCGATCCAGGCTCAGACCTTCGGGCAGGGGTTCAAGGACCAGGCCGGGATCCCCGTCGAGCAGGTGCAACAGCCGCTCCAGGTCGTCCAGGCCGGCGCCCGCCGCCAACCCTTCCACCAGATGCAGGGGAAGGGCCAGCACCTGCTGCTGCCAGTAATCGTGGGCGACCTGGCGCACCAGTTCACCGGCATCGGTCTCCACCGTCAGCTCAGGCGGGCGGGCGGCCTCCATGGCCTGGCGCCGCAGCGTGCGCTGGCAGAAGCCATGGATGGTGGTGATGTCGGCGGCGTCGAGTTCTTCGAGGGCCAGCAGCAGCAGGCCCTGCACCGTGTCGCGGGCGCCGGCCTCCTCCGGCTGGCGCTCCAGCCATTGCTCCAGCACGGGATCGGGAGCCCGCCAGCCGGGGGGGGGCTGGAGGCCGGTGAGAGCCTCCTGGATCCGACGGCCGATGCGGTCGCGCAGTTCCGCTGCCGCCGCGTTGGTGTAGGTCACCACCAGCAGCTGCCGTAGCCCCAGCCGCCGCTCGGCCAGGAGCCGCAGCACCAGGTGGGCCAGGGCGAAGGTCTTGCCGGTGCCGGCGCTGGCCTCCAGCAGCAGCACGCCATCATCGAGGGGGACGGCGTTGGGATCGAAGCTTTCGGGGGATGGGGCCTCGATGGTGGTCATGGTCCCCCCTCCGCCGCCAGCAGGGGGGAGTACAGGGCGTCGGCCAGTTCCAGCCGCTCCGGAGTCAGCAGGACCTCCGCCGGCAGGCGGGCACCGAAGCAGGCCTCCATCTCGGCCCGTTGCCGCTCACCGCTGTGGAAGCTGGAACCCTCCCAGGTGCCGGCGGCCTTGATCCGCCCCTGGCCGGGTCGCTTGCGCTCGCCTGTCACGTAGCTCCAGCCCGTTTCCGGGGGCACCGGCCAGCCCCGGCGCCGCCAGTCGCTCTGCAGGCCGGCCAGCCGTTCGAGTTCGTCGCGGGCGGCCTGGGGGGCCGGTGCCCTGAGGTCCAGGGCCGGGGCGAAGACGTCGCCATCGCGGGCGATCAGCACGCCCCGCCGCGGCTCCCCGGCCGCGGCGGCCGCGAGCAACAGCTGCAACCAGAGCCCCAGCCGATGGCCGACTCGGGCCTGGGCCGTGTGCACCAGCACGACCGTCTCGCCGCGCCAGGGAACCGGGGCCTGCCAGGGTCCCCACCGGTGGGTGTGCTGCTGCGGGGGGCCGAGGCGCTCGAGGGCCTCCGACAGGCTTGACCAGCGCCGTTGCAGCAGGCCCGCTTCCAGGCCACCCGCCGCCTTCGGGGGCAGCAGACCCTGCCCCCGGTGCCACGCGATCCAGTCCGCCGCCGTGCCCGGGCCTCCGTCTCCGGGGTCGCCGTCGCTGCGCTGCAGCCTGCCGCGCAGCAGGGCGGAACGCTCCCGCTCCCCCAGGGACAGGGCCTCAAGGTCGTCGAGGCGCCGGTCCCATTCGCCGGGCCGCAGGCCCAGGGATCGGAGCCAGTGGGTCTGGGGGGCCGCCAGCCAGTCCCGCAGGTCGCTGAAGGCGTCGGTGTCGGTGGGGGCCTCCAGGGGGCTTGGCCCCCCTAGCAGCGGCGCCGGTGGCGGCGGCGGATCACCGCTCAGGTGGCGCACCGCCTCCAGCAGGCGCCGGTCGCAACTGGGGGCTTCCCGTCCCGCGGCTGGCAGGAAGTTGCGCCGGTCGAGGGGGTTGGCGGCGTGCTCCACCTGCAGACGCGCCATGGCCTCAGGACCCACCTGGCCGGCCAGCCATTGCAGCCACTGGCCCACCGGGCCGGAGGGGGGCAGGGAGGCGCCGGTCCGGTCGTCGCGGCAGCTCCAGCTGAGCAGCAGGTGGTCCCGGGCGGAGAGCAGGGCCTCCATCAGGACGTAGCGGTCCTGGTCGGCAGGGTGGGGATCGCCGAGCTGGCGCTGGCCCTCCATCAGATGGAAGGCGGGACGGTCGCCCGGCCGGGGAAACAGGCCCGCCTCCAGCCCCATGAGCACGATCACCCTGTACGGGATGGCCCGCATCGGTTCGAGGGCGCTGATCGTCAGGGCACCACTGCGATGGCCGAAGCGGCCGCTTTCGGCCCCCAGCAACTCCCGCAGCACGGCCGCCACCACCGGGGCTTCCAGGCCCAGCGGACAGCTGCCGGCGGTGGTCTGCCAGGCGTCGATTGCCCCCATCAGGGCCGGTAGTTCGCCGGCGGCCTCGCCCCCATCGCCGAACAGGTCGTCGATCAGCCGGCGCAGCCGTTCCACCCAGGTGGTCACCGCGCCGCCGCGACGCAGCTCCCCCAGCCAGTGGCGCAGACGGCCGAGCAGATGCAGCCAGCGTCCGCTCAGTTCCAGCGGCACGCCCCCCTCCCAGGGGGCCGTGTCCGCTGGCGCCAGGCCCGCGCCAGTGGGCAGCACCAGGCCGAGCAGCAGCCTGTCGATCGCCCAGGCCAGGCTGTGGCAGGCCCCGTCCTTCTCCTGGCCGTCGAGGCCCCAACGGAAGCCCGCCTCCTGCAAGGCCTCCACCAGGCGGGCCGCCTCCCTGGCCTCAAGGCCGAAACGGTCCAGCAGGGGCGGGCAACCCAGCAGGGTCTCCAGCCCGGAGGCGGTGAGGCGGGTGCCGGCCAGCTCCAACAGCAGCAGCAACGTGCTGCCGAGGCCGGCCCCCTCCTCCTGGCTGCGGTCGGTCAGTCGCCAGGGGAGGTCCACCCCCGTGGCGTGGCGATCGCCGAACACCGAGGCCACCAGGGGGGCGAAGCCGTTGATGTCCGGCGTCATCACCAGGATGTCGCGTGGTTCGAGGCTGGGGTCGGCCGCCAGCAGCTGCAGCAGGCGGTCGCGCACGATCTGCACCTGCCGCAGCCGGCCAGGGCAGGCATGGAACTCGAGAGAGCGATCCTGCGGATCCACCTGCAGGGCCGGGATCCGGCTGGCGTCAGCCAGCTGGTCCTGCAGCTGGGCCAGCAAGGGGGCCGGCCCGGTGCCGCTGGCCGCAGCGAAGAAGAGATCCTTCTCCTGCGCCTCCCCCAGCTGGGCCTCGCCGGTGCCCTCCAGCAGCTGCTGGAATTCCCCCCCCAGACGGCCGAAGCGGGCTTCCAGGCCCGGGGCCTCCAGCAGCCAGGCGGCCTCGAGCGGCTGGCGCAGAGCCAGGGCATCACTGAGCTGGCGGCGGCGCTCGCCGCAGCGTTGCCAGAGATCGCGGCAGGGGGTGAGCAGGTAGAGGTCCACCGAACGATGCAGGCTCAGGGCCTGAAGCAGCTGCACCTGGATCGGCGCCATGCTGCTGAGGCCGAAGAGGCGCAGGGGGGTACCGCGCGCCTCCTCGGAGAGCTCTCCGCGTCGCAGGCGGCCGACCAGCTCCTGCACCCGACGGCCGAACGGTTCCTGGCCCAGCGCCTGGCGCAGGGAGCGGTAGAGCAGGGGCTGCCAGCACTGGGTTGCCGGCAGGGACCGGCCGCTGGCGTCGATCGCCTGGCCTGCCTCCCAGGCGCCCAGCAGCTCCGGCCGGTAGAGGGCGTAGTCATCGAAGGCATCGGCGATGGCGCGCCCCAGCTGCCAGTGTCCCAGCTCCAGCTGGTCGCCGCCGCCCCGTTCCGCCAGCCAGTGGCGCAGCGGCCCCCCCTCCGGCGCGGCGGCCACCGACGGCAGCAGGTCGAGCAGGGGCCAGACCAGCTGGTCGGCGCGCCAGGGATCGGCCGTGCCCCCACCGGCTCCTGTCTCCGCCGGGACCAGCAATTGGTCCACCAGCTGACGTAAGTGGCTGCCCGGGAAAGGAAAGCGCAGGTTGGCGGCGATACCGCCCAGGTGCTCGGCCAGTTGCTCTCCGAGCCAGCGGCTGGTGGGCCAGGTGTTGACCACCACCTGCACCTGCTCGAAAGGATCGGGGGGCTGCAAGCGCAGCTGGGTGGCCAGCACGCGCGCCAGCAGTTCTGCCCGGTTGCTGCGAAAGACCGTCAGCAAGGGGCCGGGCTCAGAGGACGCAGCTCAGGGCTGAGCCATGCACGAGGGCGGGCAAGTGTCTGCCTGTCGCCGGGAGACCGCTGACCCGCCGCGTCTCCTGGGTTTCGGGGCAATAGGCCGTGAGGTCCCCGCCATAGCAGGCCCCGGTGTCGAGCAGGACGATCGATCCAAGTCTGCGTAGGCCCGGCCCGGGGGTGTGGCCGACGATCACCTCGCCGAAGCGGTTGTCGTAGGCCTGCCAGAAGGCCAGTCGGACGTTGAGATCGGGCTGCCAGGTGCGCGGGTCGAAGCCGGCATGGGTGGCCACCCAGCCCTGACCCCAGTAGGCGAGGGGCAGCTGGTCGAGCCGGTCGCGCCAGAGCCGGCAGCTGGCCGCTCCCAGCTGGCGGTAGGTGTCGTTGCCGTTCAGTTCGGGGCGGCTGGTGGGGGCCAGGCCGTCGTCGAGCCGGGTGACCAGATCCCGTTCATGGTTGCCCTTGAGCCACACGGCCCGGCCGCGGCGCACCAGGTCCCAGACCAGCTCCATGGCGGCTTGGATGCTGGAGCCGCGGTTGATCACGTCGCCGCAGAACACCAGCCGGTCGCCAGGGGGCAGCTGGGTCACCAGCCATTGGAGAGCGTCCGCGCAGCCATGCACATCCCCGATCACCCAGTGGCGTGGTGGACGTTGGTCCGGGAACGTCATCAAGAAGGAAGCTTCCTCCCAAGTGTTGCCCTTGAGGTGGGGTTCTGTCACCCCCGACGGGGCAGGTCGGCTTCCAGCGCTGATACGGTGCGGCCGCGGTGCACTCCAGGAGGCAACGGGCGATGGACCTGAAGGATCTGCCGGTCACCCAGCGTGTCAACGCCCTGGTGAAGGCGCTGGACGGGGCCAAACGCACCAATGAGGCCCTGGCCCGCTGCAGTGATGGCGACGCCATGCTGGATGTGCTGCTGGATGCCTCCTCCCGGCTGGGACTGGGCCTGACCCGCTGGGAACTCGAGAACACGCCGCCGATCCGGGACTGGATCTGGTGGAAGAACAAGGAAGCGCCCCTGACGATCGGCGACAGCAAGCCCCGTTACCAGCAGGACGGCGGCCAGGGCAGGCCGCGCCCTGAGAGCTCATCCGAAGACGAGACGCCCAGGCGCCGCTTCCTGGGTCTGTTCTGAGGGGCTGCGCTGATCAGGCCAGGGTGGCCAGCGGGTCGGGGATGGTGCTGCTCGGTGCCTCGAAGCTTCCCAGGGCCACGAACTCCAGTCGCAGCTTCATGAACGTGATGAACTTCTCGTCGGTGGACACCACCGCCGCGGCGGGCCGGGGGACGGCGGCCACGGCGGCGGCCAGCTCGGGCGCCTCCAGGAAGGCGGGGCGTTCCAGGAGCCAGAAGTCGATGGTCTTGTCCTTCTCGGCGTAGTTGCGCACGCGTTCGCGCAGCACCTCCTCCAGGGGTTCCTCCTCGAGCAGGAAGGCGCGGCTGGCGGCGACGAAGTGGTAACGGGTCATGGCGGGTGGGGCCTCAGGGCTGGCGGTCGCCGAACAGCGGGTCGCGGCGGGGATTCTGCACCAGCGCCCGCATCTGCCGCACCGCCTCCTGGAGACCGACGGCCAGGGCGCGGGCCACGATCGTGTGGCCGATGTTGAGCTCCTCCATGGCCTCGATCGCCGCGATCGGCTCAACGTTGTGATAGGTGAGGCCATGGCCGGCGTTCACCCGCAGGCCGAGGCCCCGGGCGATCGCGGTGGCTTCGGTGATCCGGGCCAGCTGGAACGGCTGCTGCTCCCAGGCCGCCTCGGCATAGGCGCCGGTGTGGAGCTCCACCCAGCGGGCCCCGCAGCTGCGGCAGGCCTCCAGCTGGGCGTCATCGGGGTCGACGAACAGGCTGACGCCAATCCCCGCCCCCATCAGGCGCCCCACCAGGGGAGCGAGGCTCTCCACTTGCCCGGCCACGTCCAGGCCGCCCTCCGTGGTCACTTCCTCGCGACGCTCCGGCACCAGGGTCACCATGTCGGGGCGGAGGCGCAGGGCGATCGCCTCCATCTCCGTGGTGGCGGCCATCTCCAGGTTGAGACGGGTGCGCACGGTGGCCCGCAGCAGCTCCACGTCCCTGTCCTGGATGTGGCGGCGGTCCTCCCGCAGATGCACGGTGATGCCGTCGGCGCCGCCCAGCTCGGCCAGCAGGGCAAAACGCACCGGATCGGGCTCCACGGTGCGGCGGGCCTGCCGCACGTTGGCGATGTGGTCGATGTTGACCCCGAGGCTGGCCATGGGTGGCTGGTGGCTGAAGCGATCCTGACCGCACCGTATCGGTTGCCGGGGGAGCGGCCGCAGGCCCAACTGCCCGCCACCGGCTGGCAAGGGGGGGATCCAGCCCCTAGCTTCGACATCGACGTTCTGCCGGATCGAGAGTGTTGGCGGCGCAGACGCCCTCCGGAGAAGGCCCCTCCCTGGCAATCAGCCCGCGGGAGAGCTCGCTCTGCAACGGCATCAGCCCCTGGCTGTCCCCCGTGGCGATGGTGGTCACGATCGATCTGGCGCTCCAGGGTTATTTCGGTGACCTGACGGTGCTCGGGCGTGAGCATCTGCCCAGGAAGGGGGCGGTGCTGCTGGCCCCCACCCACCGGGCCCGCTGGGACGCGCTGATGCTCCCCTGGGCGGCTGGGCGTCGTGTCACTGGCCGGGACTGCCGCTTCATGGTCACGGCCGATGAGATGAAGGGGCTGCAGGGGTGGTTCCTGCACCGTCTCGGCTGCTTCCCGGTGAACCAGGGCCGTCCCACCCTGGCCAGCTTGCGGTTTTCCATGGAGCTGCTGGCCTGTGGTCAGCAGCTGGTGATGTTCCCCGAGGGCCGCATCCGCCGGGAGGACGCTCCGATCCGCCTGCACCAGGGCCTGGCCCGCCTTGCCTTGCTGGCTGCCAGCAAGGGGGTCGACGTGCCGGTGGTGCCGGTGGGCATCGCCTACGGCCACGCCGATCCCCGCCCTGGCGATGGCGCCGCCCTGTGTTTCGCTCCCCCCCTGCGGGCCCGAGGCCAGGGGCGTGAGGCGGCTCTGGCCTTCAGTGCCGGCCTCGCCGCCGCCATGGAGTCGGCCGAGCAAGCGGCCCGCGCCGTGGTGGGGCGTCCGATCGGCTCCCCGTAAAGTTCGGCCGTTACCCGTCAGGCGTCGACGTGATCAGGCCTTCCGCCATCCCTTCCCTCCGATCCGCTCGGCCATCGGGCTTCGCCGGGGTCTGCGGAGGCGCCCTGGCCCTGCTTGCCATGGCCCAGCCGCTGCTCCAACCGCCGGCCCGGGCCCAGGACTCCCCCCAGACCGTGCAACCTGCCGGCACCGATCTCACCCTGTCCTCGGTGAGGACCCTGCTCACCAGGGGCGACGCGGCGGTGGCCAGCGGCAACCTGGCCGAGGGACGGCGCCTCTACGACCTGGCCCGGGATGCCAGCCGGCGACTGCTGGGCTTCTACCGCGATCTGAGCGGCTCCTTCCGCGGCCTGGATGCCCGCATTCCCCGGGAAATGGATGACAAGGGGCGGGAGGCCCTGACACTGCTGGCCGAGACCAACCTGAGGCTGGCGGCCCTGTTCCGTCGCCAGAACCAGCCCGAGGTGGCCATCCCCCTGCTGGTGGAAGTGGTCAAGATCATGACCCCCACCAACGAAGGTGGGCGCAAGGCCTACCAGCAGCTGGTGGAACTCGGCTTCGTGGTCACCCCCTACACCGCTCCGGGATCGGCCGCCGGTGGTTGATCGTTCTTAGATTCCAACTTCCCGTCATCCCCACGATCCCCACCGCCATGGTGCAACCGGAGCAGGTCAAGGACGCCATCCGCCGCGCGCTTCCCGATGCTGCCGTGGAGGTGGAGGATCTCACCGGTGGCGGTGACCACCTCCAGGTCAAGGTGGTGTCCGGCGCCTTCGCCGGGCTCAACCGGGTGCGCCAGCACCAGCTCGTCTATGGCGCCCTGCGCAGCGAGCTGGCCAGCGAGGCGATCCATGCCTTGGCGGTTCAGACCTCCGTTCCCACCTGATTCCCCTTCCCCGATTCCGACCCATGGATGCCAGCACCCGTCAACGCATCGACGACCTGATCACGACCAGCCCCGTGGTGGTCTTCATGAAGGGCAACAAGTTGATGCCTCAGTGTGGATTCTCTAACAATGTGGTCCAGATCCTGCAGTCGCTGGGTGTGCCTTTCGAGACGTTTGATGTGCTCTCCGACATGGAGATCCGCCAGGGGATCAAGGAGTTCTCCGACTGGCCCACCATTCCCCAGGTGTATGTGAACGGCGAGTTTCTGGGCGGCTCCGACATCCTGATCGAGATGTACAACAGCGGCGAACTGCGCGAGAAGCTCGAAGTCGCTCTGGCGTCCTGACCTTTCCCCTGACCAGCCCCGTCCAGCGAGCCGCTCAGTAGCGGCTCGTTTCCATCAGCAGGCGGGGTTGGCCGTCGGGGCCCATGAAGCTGGATGGGTCCTGGATCCAGCGATCAACCAGTTCCTCCAGCCGCCGCTGGGAATGGTGATCCAGCACGGCTGTGCGGCGCAACGCATGCAGGTAGCCGTCCGCGTACAGCCGCAGCTCGGAGGGTCCGTGATGACGATCGGAAAGGTCCTGGCAGGCGTCGCACAGGGACTGGAAGTGGCGGATCGCGTCGGGATGTTGAAGTGCTGTCATGGCTGGGGTTAGGCCCCTGGCGTCATTGTGGCGGCGAGAGCCGGCAGATGACCCCATCCTGCCGTGCCGCGACCGCCTTCCGGGAGCAGACAGTTGACAAGGCATCGCCCGTCACCGGCGTCCACGCACATTTCCAGTTAGCGTTGACGCACTTAATCGGCTGTCGGCACTTCCGCCTCTGATTTCATCGTGATGCCGAGGAGATGGCCGTGGCCCAGGACAAACTGACCGACCCCGGAGGCACCCCACGCAGGGTGCTCGTGGTCGACCCCCACGCGACCCTGCGCACGGTTCTCGCCCAGCGCCTCCGCCAGGACGGCCACCTGGCTGCAGCAGTGGCCACCGCCCGTGAAGCCCTGGAGATCTGCCAGGAGCAATCCCCCGATCTGCTGGTGAGCGCCGAGCTGCTTGAGGAAACCTCCGCTCTGCGCCTGGCGGCCCAGCTTCACTGTCAGGTGATGGTGCTCACGGCCCGTTCGGGCTCCGAGCCTGTGGTGGCTCTTCTGGATGCCGGCGCCGACGACGTGCTGCGCAAGCCTTTCGGTCTTGAGGAGCTGGCTGCCCGTTGCCGCACGTTGCTGCGTCGCAGTGGCAGCGGCCTGCAGGAGCGGGTCTGCGTCGGCCCTCTGGAGGTGCACCTGCTGCTGCGCCAGGTCACCCTGCGCGACCAGCCGGTGGAGCTGAGCCCACGGGAGTTCGCCCTCCTTTGCGCCCTGCTGATGCCTCCCGGGGTGGTGCGCAGCCGCCAGGAACTGCTTCGCATGGCTTGGCCGCCCTTCAGTGGCGGACCCCGCTCGGTGGACACCCAGGTGCTGACCCTGCGGCGCAAACTGGAGCAGGCGGGTCTCGGCGAAGGCGGCGCCATCGAAACGATGCGGCAGCAGGGCTATCGCTTCAGCCTCGACACCCTGCCCGAAATGAGTGAAGAGGCTGGCGGCGGCGCCGGTGCCGGCCTGTTGCTCACCTCACCCAGCAGCTCGAGCCGTCTCAACTAGTCCGCGCCATCAAGCTGGGCCCACGATCAGGGCCAGGACTTCTCCCACCATCAGCAGGCCGCACAGCAGGGCCAGCAGCTGATACGTCCAGGGGGGGCTGATCCTGCCGATGCCCTCCGTGGACAGGCCCGTGGCGCTGGAGAAGCGCACCAGGAAGTCGTCGAAACGCACCACCCGCTGGGGCAGTAGCCAGGCGGCTTCGCTGCGGCCATCCCCTGTGGCGGCGCTGCGCACGTAGTAGACCCGGCCCCCCTGGCTGGTGGTGACCGGGGTGAGTGCCGTGATGCGGTTCCAGGACACCTGCCAGCCGCGGCGTAGCAACCAGGAGCACCAGCGCGGGTGGCCCACCCGCAGCCCCTGGCCATCGAGCTCCACCCGCTCACTGGTGATGGCGACCACCAGGACCAGACCGGCGATGCAGGCCATCCCTAGCGGCAGCGTCAGCGGCTGCGGTGCCAGCAGGGGCAGGGGCAGCACCAGGGCCAGGTAGAGCCCCAGGAGCGTGAAGCGGATCAGCGGTGCCATCGGGTAGCGATGGCATGACGGCTCGGCGCTCATCGGTCGTCGGGGGATCCGGGCAGGGGTTCGATCACCTGGGAGGGTCGGTAGCGGCCCCCGAACACCTCCGACTCCCGACCTTTCCAGAAGCTGCCGAGGCGCATCAGATCGGCGTGGGCTTCACCCAGGCGCTCGACGTACTCGTTGGGCTCCATCGTGTCCTTGGCCTCCTTGAGCTTGCTGAGGCGAAGCAGGTGCCACACCCAGGGCTTGCCCATCTCGCCGCGGGCTTCCAGGTAGAGGGCCAGGTCGGAGGAGCTGGGGATTGGAGCCGCCATGGACACGAAACATTTGTTTACAAAGCGTACAGACGGCTGGGCGCGGGTGTGGTGCGTCGCCTCAGTAGAGCTCGGGCCGCAGGTCCTCGTGATAGCGGGTGGCAGCCGGATGGGTGGGCCCGTACTCGCCGGGCAGGCAGTCAGCGATCAGCAGGGTTGGCTCGGGCCGGGCGGCCGCCAGCACATCGCCATGGGGACCGCAGATGAGGCTGTTCCCCAGGTAGGCCGCCATCACCCGGCCGTTCACGGTCTCCTCGCCGCAGCGGTTGGCATAGGCCACGAAACACTCGTTCTGGAAGGCATGGGCCGGCAGCAGGGTGCGGGAGACATCCGGGTACGGCTTGTCGGTGCGCTCGCCGGTGCTGAGCTCGGCCCAGGCATCGGCGGCCGTGGGGATCAGCACCAGCTTCGCCCCCTCCAGCGCCAGTCGCCGGGTGAGTTCGGGAAACTCGGCCTCGTAGCAGTTGAGCAGCCCCACGCCCAGCCCGTTCACCGGCTGCACCGTGAACGCCGGCCCTTCCTCGGGATGGCGATAGCCGGCGCTCCAGCAGCGTTTCTCATCCGGTCCCCAGAGGTGGGTCTTGCGGTAGTTGCGCAGCAGGCCTCCGTCCTGGTCGATCAGGGCGATGGCGTCGAAGAAATGCTCTTCACCCGCCACGGTGGCCCTTTCGGCGTAGGGACAGGCCACCGCCAGGCCATGGCGGTGGGCCGCCGCCGCCACGCGCTCCAGGCTGGGGCCGTCGACGGGCTCCGCCAGCTCGCGCACGATCGATGGCGTGACGATGTACCCGGTGAGGTAGAGCTCCGGAAAGGCCAGCAGCTGCACGCCGTGTCCCGCCGCCAGGCCGCAGACCTGCTCCAGTCGCTCGAGGTTTTCGGCGAGGGCTGCCGCCGTGCCGGCGCTGCCGCTGCCCTGCCAGATCCCCAGCCGCAAGCCTTCGCCGAAGGCCGGTGGCCGGGGCCGCAGGAAGCTGTGCAGGCGATGCTCCAGAACCACGGCTTGCGACACAGCAGACCCCCCGATCCTCGCCTGCGGGCCCAGGCGGGCGGGCCCTCCAGCAACAGCTGGGGTTGGCCTTCAGGGGGTCAGTTGACCCGCACCTCCAAGGTGGGGCTCACCGCATCGGGTTGCTGGGGCCCCATCGGCAGCAGCTTCAGTCGGCCGTTGGCGGCGCCGAGGGCCTGGCGCAGATCGATGGTCTTGACGCGCTGGTCACCGAAGGTTTTCCAGTTGAAGGTGAGATCCCTGAGGTTGGACACGCTGGTCCAGGTGGTGAAGTCCGGACTCGTTTCTGCTGTTCCGGCCGGGGGCCTGGCCGCCCCGATCGGAATGTCGAAGTTGTTGAGGATGTGGAAGAGATTGGCCACCGCCGCCCTCGCTGTTGGCGTGGCTGAGGCGTTCTGGGTGAAGAACACCATCCGCACGAAGCGGGAGGGAGGGCTGAAATCACCGGGCAGGCCAAAGCCGCCGGCGCCCATGCCGAAGGGCGCCAGCTTGATCTGGCCGGCACCGGGAGCACCCAGCGTCGATGGCGGCGGATACGCGCTGCTGACGGTGAGGAAGTTGGTGAGGTTGGTGAGGTGCCAGGGGAAGGAGGGGGCGTTGGTGAGCACCCGGGTGGGGTTGTCATGCACCAGCAGCCGCCCCTCCCGGGGTTCGATCACGATGCTTCTGCCGCTGGCATCCTGCACCTTGAAATGCACATCAGGAACCTCACCCAGCAGGCTGATCACCTGGGCGGTGACATCCACGCTGTTGAGGTTGGCCTTCACCTCCTCCACCGTGGCGAAGTTGGCCAGCAGCCAGGTGCCCAGCTGGGCCGGGGCCAGGGTGCGGGTCTGTCTGGCCTTGGCCTCGGGGGTGTACTGAGCGAAACCGGGGAAATAGAACAGGCCCACATTGAGCCCCTTTTCATTGAGCCCATCAAGGATCATGTCGGTGTACTGGGCGGCCGTTGCGCCCAGAAATCCGTAGCGGGAGCGGTAGCTCAGACCCTGGCCACGGTTGCTCGACCCGGTGAACCTGCTGCCGGCCGGCCACACGGCGATCTGGGAGTCGAGCGGTTTGCCGAATTCCAGGGTGCGACCCACAGCCACGCCCCCATCGGCGGCGGTCAGGGCTCCCCCCGTGCAGGCGTTCGCTGAAGGTCCCGCCGCCAGTGCCAGCAGCACGCTGCTCGTCAGGGTCAGGGCGATGGCGATCGGTGATGTGTTCATCGTCAGCGGCCGTTCAAGGGATTCCACTGTTTTCACGGTAATTTCGTCGCCTCGGCTGCACCATCACCCGGCCGTATCCCTTCACAGGCAGGGTCGGTCGCCCCCCGTGGGTGGTGGTGCTCAGGCCGGCAGGTTCCAGGGATTCAGGCCCAGGTCGGCGCCGATGCGGTGGGCGCAGGCGAAGCCGCTGAAGGCCACCGCGTTGAGGCCCTGGCCGGGGAAGCAGGAATCCCCTACGCAGTACAGATCCGGTATGGCGGTGCGGTTGAAGGGCATCGGCAGCAGGCCGGGCAGCCGCAGGGCCGGCACCGGCCCGTAGCTGCCGCCATGGCGGCCCAGGAAGCGGCGGTGGCTGCGGGGGGTGCCGATCTCCCGGTGGGTGATCGCCCCCTCCAGACCCGGCAGGATGGCTTCCAGCCGGCGGATCAGCCGGGCGGCGGCGGCCTCCTTGGCGGCCCGGTAGGCCGCCGGGGCCAGCCCCTGCCAGGCGCCCATCTCCGAGGGGGTGAAGGTGTGCACGATGTGGTGGCCGGCCGGGGCCAGGGAGGGATCGAGCAGGGTGGGAATGGACACGAAGATCACGCCCTGCTCCGCCTCCATGTCCTGCCAGCGCTCCAGCAGCAGGTGGTGGACATGGCTGCCGGGGGGGATCGCCTCCGCCCGCACCCCCAGGTGCAGGGAGAGGAAGGAGGAAGAGGGCCGGTAGCGCCGCCGCCAGGTGCGCTCGGCCGCCGGGGTATGGGCCTCATCCACCAGGGAGCCGAAGGTGTCCCAGCGGGTGGCGTTGCTCACCACCCGGCGGGCGCGGATCTCCTCCCCGCCCGCCAGCCGCACGCCCACGGCCCGGGCCTGGGTTCCCTCGCCCTCCAGCAGCACCTTCACCACCCGGGCCCGGTAGCGGATCATGCCCCCGTGATTGCGCAGGCCCGCCACCAGCTTCTCGGCGATCACCCCCACCCCGCCGCGGGGGTAGTTGATGCCGCCGGCATGGCGATCGGAGAACACCATGCCGGCGTTGATCATCGGGGTGCGATCGGCCGGCATCACGGACCAGCAGAAGCACTCCATGTCGATGAACTTCAGCAGGGCCGGATCGCTGATGTGGGCGCGGGCCACGGCTCCCACATTCACCGGCAGCCAACGGGCCAGCCCGAGACAGGCCAGGGGCGCTTTGAAGAACACCTTGGCCAGGTAGGCGGGATCCTCCAGCGACAGCAGGGGCATCGCATCGAGGCAGCGGAACACCTGCCAGCAGGTGTCGTAGAAGCGGCGGATGCCGGTGGCCTCATGGGGGAACAGGGCGATCAGATCGGCCAGGAAGCGCTCGTAGTCGCGATCCACCGCCACCTCAAGCCCGCCGGGCAGGTGGTAGGCGAGCTGGGCGGGGTCGGGAATCGTGTCGCAGTGCTCGCCCACGTCGGCCAGGGCGCGGGTGAGCAGGTTGGTGTGGCCCTTCTCGCCGAAGCCGAAGATCATCGAGGCGCCCACATCGAAGGTGTAGCCCGCCCGGCGGAAGCTGCCGCCGCTGCCGCCAGGAATCAGGTAGCGCTCCAGCACCAGCACCTTCGCCCCCTTGGCCGCCAGCTGACTGGCGGTGACCAGCCCGCCGATGCCCGAGCCGATCACGACGGCGTCCCAGGGCCGGCGATCGTCGGCGGCAAGGGGGGAGGCGTTGGGCGAACTGGCCGTGACGGTCACTGGAACCATGCAGACGGGGAAGGCCCGACCCTAGGGACCTCTCAGCCGCAGCAGGCTTCCGCCGGCCCTGCGTCCTCGACGCTCGTCAGCCACATCACCTCATAGGTCGCCAGTCGCAGGGTGCCCTGATCGATCGGCACCGGCCGGCCGGGGGTCAGCAGGTTCACCACCTCTCCGTTCAGTCCCCCCCAGCGGGTCATTTCCGCCGCGATGGCCTGCGCGCCGCTGGTGAAGTTGGCGAACACCAGCACGGTTCCCTCGGGCCGCTTGCGGCTGTACCCGAGCACGTGCTCGTTGCCGGTCCAGAGCGGCTGCAGCAGGGAGAAGCCATGCAGGAGCGTGGTGGCCTTGCGGGTGCGGATCTGATGGCTGAGGCCCTGGAAGATCCGGCCTTCCACCGTGCGGCGGTCGTGGCGTCGCAGGGCCCTGTCCCAGTCCATCCTCGGCCGGTTCAGCCAGCGGCTGTCGGCGGCTCGCAGGGGATCCTCCAGAAAGGAGGTGTCGTTGAGCAGACCCAGTTCGTCGCCCATGTGCAGCAGGGGAATGCCTCCGGCGCCGAGGATCAGGCCATGCAGCAGCAGGATTCTGGCGATGGCCAGGTCGATGGCGCCATCGTCTCCCTGCTCGAGGGCCAGCTCCAGACCCGCCAGGGAGGCGGTGGAGCCAGTGACGCGGGCGTCGCCGGTGTGGGGATTGATCTGGAACAGGGCGCCGCGGGCGAAGGAGCCCGCAAAGCGACCGCTGTAGAAGTCGTTGAGGAAGCGCCGGTGCAGGTAGGGCGTCTCCCCCACGGCCTGCAGATCCTCATCGGTCATCGCCCAGCCGATGTCGTCGTGGTTGCGCAGGTAGTTGATCGGGGCGCAGCCGATCAGCAGCTGGGGCGACCGATGCATCACGTAGGTGAACAGGGTGGTGCGGCCCGTCGCCAGGGCGCTCCAGAGCTGCACCATCCGCTGGTTGTTGTAGGCCAGCTCGCACTGCTTGCCCACGGTCGATTTGACCCCCAGGTAGCGGACCAGGGCATCGGGGGGAACGATGGCTTCCGCCTTGAAGATCACTCCGGGGGCCACGATCCGCATGCTCGCCCGGAAGGCCTGGATCAGCTGGAAGACCTCCGGTTGGTTCTGGCAGTTGGTGCCCATCCGTTTCCACAGGAAAGGAGCGGCATCCAGCCGCAGCACATCCACGCCGAGATTGGCGAGGAAGAACATCAGCTCGACGATCTCGAGGAACACCTCGGGATTGGTGTAGTTCAGGTCCCACTGGAACGTGTTGAACGTGGTCCACACCCAGCGCCCTTCCCCCCCCATGCCGGGAACCCAGGTGAAATTCCCCGGCGCTTCCTCTGGGAAGATCTCCGGCAGTGTGCGCTCGTATTCATCTGGCAGGAGCCGATCGGGGAAGGTGTGGAAATAGTTGAGATAGCGCTCCTCTCCGGCCTGGGCCTGCAGCGCCCAGGCGTGTTCGCGCGCCACGTGGTTGAGCACCAGATCGAGGCAGAGGGAGATGCCGCGCCCACGCAGGTCGTCGGCCAGGGCGATCAAGTCGACGAGGGTGCCCAGATCGGGGCGCACCTTGCGGTAGTCCTTCACCGCGTAGCCGCCGTCGTTGGCTCCTGGGCGCGGCTCCTGCAGGGGCATCAGGTGGAGATAGGTGACACCGAGCTCCTCCAGATAGGGGAGCTTGTCACGCACACCCAGGAGCGTTTCAGCGAACAGATCGCTATAGCAGGCGTAACCCACCATGTGGCTGCGCTGGAACCACTGGGGCGTGAACTGGCGCTCCAGATCCAGCAGTTTCAAGGCAACGGGCCGTTGGCTGTAGGCCTCTACCATCCGTCCGAACAGCGCCCCGAAACAGACCAGTGCATCCTCCCGTTCGCCGTAGATGGCCGTGAGGGAATAGTAGAGATCGTCGAAATAGCGCTCGAAGCGCAACCAGAAGACGTCGATGTCGCGGGGATCGAGCCGGCCTTCGAGCCGATGGCTTTCCACCTCCTTCACATGTTCGAAGGCCTCCCGGACCTCCGGAGCCATGCAGAAGATGTTGTGCATGGCCTCAGCCCGCCGCCACAACGGCGCAGCGCGTGTCAGCCCGTCGCAGGGCTTCCCAGGCGGCCAGGTCCGCCAGGGCCCTGTCGCGGTAGGCGCCGTACCGCTGGCGTTTGTCCCTGATCCTCTCGGGGAGGTCCTGCATCAGACCGAAGCTGGGGGGCATGGGCTGGAAGCCCCCCTTGCGGGCGCTGTGGCTGCGTTCCGCATCCGAGATGAAAGCGATCAGGGCGCCGGCCATGGTGGTGGCCGGCAGGCTCAGGGGCGCCAGGCCCCGCACCAGGCGGACGGCGTTGGTGCCGGCCAGCCAGCCACCGGCCACTGCGGCCGCGTAGCCCTCGGTGCCGGTGATCTGGCCGGCGGCCAGCAGGGTGGGCCGCTGGCGGAACTGCAGGGTGGGCTGCAGCAGTTCCGGGGAGTCGAGGAAGGTGTTGCGGTGCATCACCCCGAAGCGCACGAAGGAGGCGTTCTCCAGGCCGGGGATCATCCGCAGCACCCGCTGCTGTTCGCCCCACTTGAGATTGGTCTGGAAGCCGACCAGGTTCCAGAGGCGGCCGTCGCGGTCTTCCTGGCGCAGCTGCACCACCGCATGGGCCCGTTTGGCGCGGCGCACGTCGCGGTCGTGCAGGTCGCCCCAGCGCGGATCCCAGAGGCCGATCGGCTTGAGCGGCCCGTAGCGCATGGTGTCCTCGCCGCGGCGAGCCAGCTCCTCGATCGGCAGACAACCTTCAAAGAAGGTGGCGCTCTCCTGCTCGAAATCCTTCAGCTCCGCTTTCTCGGCCTCCAGCAGGGCCGTGCGGAAGGCGAGGTACTGCTCCCGGTCCATGGGGCAGTTGATGTAGTCGGCGTCGCCCTTGTCGTAGCGGCTGGCCCGGAAAGCCACCGAAAGATCGATCCCCTCCCCCTCCACGATCGGGCTCGCCGCATCGAAGAAGTGGCAGGACTCCCGCCCGGTGAAGCGCAGCAGGTCGTCGGCGAGGGCGGCTCCGGTGAGGGGGCCGGTGGCCAGCACGGCGATCTCGTCCGGGTCCGGCAGCGCCAGCTGCTCACGGCGCTCCACCGTCACCAGGGGATGGGCTTCAACAGCGGCGGTGAGGGCGGCGCTGTAGCGGCCCCGATCGACGGCCAGGGCACCTCCGGCGGGCACGGCATGGGCATCAGCGGTGCGGATCACCAGCGATCCCAGACGCCGCAACTCCTCCTGCAGCAGGCCGGCGGCCCGGTCGGGGGAGAGGGCGCCGAAGCTGTTGCTGCAGACCAGCTCGGCGAAATCGCCGCTGTGGTGGGCCGGGGAGGGGCGCACGGGCCGCATCTCCACCAGCCGCACCGGAATCTCGGCTTCGGCGATCTGCCAGGCGGCTTCGGTGCCGGCCAGACCGGCACCGATGACGACGACCATCAGGCGCGGGCGCGCTTGAGCATCAGTTGCAGCTGACCCACGGCGGCGCGGCCGATGTTGAAGGCGGCCCAACCCACGGCCAGGAGGATCGGAGCAGCGACGAGCAGCAGCCGGAGGTCCATGGCGGGGGAGGGAAAAACGTTGGCGGGATCCTAACGGAGTCCAGCGTGAACCTCCGCCAGCTGGCGGTAACGGCGGGCGTGCTGGCGCTGGGCCTCGATCGCGGCGGCATCCAGCTGGCGTTTCACCACCGCCGGAGCCCCCATCACCAGGGCGCCGGCGGGCACATCGCGGGTGACCACCGAGCCGGCCGCCACCAGGGCCCCGGCCCCCACCGTGACGCCGTTGAGCACGATCGCGCCGATGCCGATCAGGCAGCCATCTTCCAGCGTGGCGCCATGGACCACGGCCCGGTGGCCGATGGTGACGTCGGCGCCGATCGTCACGGGCTGACCGGGGTCCCCGTGCAGCACGGCGCCGTCCTGCACGTTGCTGCCTTCCCCCACAACGATCGTGCAAACATCCCCCCGGGCCACGACGGTGGGCCAGAGGCTGGCCCCCGCCGCCAGCTCCACATCGCCGATCACCACCGCCGAGGGGGCCACCCAGGCGGCGGCGTCGATGCGGGGAGCGTCCCAGTGGCTGGGCCAGGCGTCGGGGCTGGTCATGGCTGGAGGCTGGCGGGCTTGGAGAGGGTCGCCGTCGGGTGATAGCTTCCCCTGCGACGGGTCGCTAGCTCAGCGGTAGAGCATTCGGCTTTTAACCGACTGGTCCTGAGTTCGAATCTCAGGCGACCCATCCCTTTCCCTGAACAGCCAGACGGAACGGTCAGCTTCGCGTGGATTCGTAGCTTCGTCACAAGGCGATCGGTGGGCGAAATCGCTGCTACTTGATCGTCGCCCTGATGTAGCACCGGTGCGGGTAAGGACGTCGGCGCCAGAGATCGACCTCGCTGCGATGTCTGACCACAAGCACGACAAGGCGGTCAGCCCGGATCAGACAGACCACCCGGTAGTCACCAACCCGGTAGCGCCATAAGCCAGGCAGGTTGGCTGTCAGGGCCTTCTCTCTCTGGCGTGGATCCTCGGTCTCGATCAGCAGGCGGTTCAAGTACCGCAACAGGCCCTGAGCGGTCGAGCGATCCAGCGTCTTGAGTTGGCGCCTGGCCGTGTCAGAGATCCGAAGCGTCCAGGCCAAGCTCTGCAACCACCTCGTCGAGGCTGTATGTACGTTCCTGGCCCAAGCGAATCCGTTCCACTGCGGCTGAGCCGAGGTAGGCATCCTCCAGGTCGTCCATGCCCTGCTCGATCAGCTGCCGCAGATAGAAGGCCTTGGTGCGCCGCGTTTTGGAGGCGAGTCGATCCAGCCGCGCCTCAGTCGCAAGGCCCAGACGAACGGACATGGCCATGTCGTCACATGAATGGACGAATTCACCTGAGCCCTTGCCAGAAGGTGGCGGACCCGTTCCAGGCGCCAGGCCGATCAACCCCTGTTGTTTGCCGTCCAAGGCAAAACGGGGAATGAGCAACGACGGGCGGTGACTGGGGCAAGGATTTCCGGGGGCGGTCAGCAGGCAGCCAGCCTCCCTCCGGCAACCGGCGAACCCCTCAGTCGCCTTCCACTCCGGAGTAATCCCGAGTGGCGCGCCGCGCGTTCTGCTCTATCAGATCGGCCGATTCCTCCCTCAGTTCAGACATTCGCTGCCGACCCAATGGCATCACTACCCGCTGTGCGAATACCAAATGCTGTAACTTTTCAAGGGTTTCTGTCTTCCAATCACCGGCTCAAGATGGAAATTTATAATCGACTAAAGTATAGGGACATCGTTGCATGGGCAGACGGCACAAGGGAGCCTGAGAGCATCGTTGCGGGCGATTTGCGGCAGCTAGCCTGCGTCAAGCGTAGTAGTCCAAATGTTGGTGGGGCTTAAAAACTGACCTAGATCGCTCAACTTCGTGCCAGCATTGCTAGCAGCGAGAAGCGCTGCTACGTCGCCGCCGGTTGCTCGGTAGGCGTCCATGACCTGGACAGTCTTTCTCAAAAGATCTGCCACGTCGCCGCCGGTTGCCCGGTAGGCATCAATCGTACGAATCATCCTCTCAAGCAATTCCGCCACATTCTCAACAGTGGCGGGGAGCTCGTTGGCGGCATTGATCTCTACGAGCAGCAATTCAGCTAATGCGATGAACCGGCGACTTTTGGTGTCCATGGCGTAGCCCATGCGCGAGCCAACTCCAGCATCCAAAGGACAAGCTAAAGATACACAGCGCCTAAATGAATAAGCATGATGCAGATATGCAGCGCCTGATTACAGGCTCAGTTGAGGAGGAGCAAAGGGCGATCCGGCTATGGGGTCGTTTGCAAAGCAGAGCGATCCGTGTCACCTTCTTGAACCATGCGGCCTCCAGCTGGCAAACGGTCTAGGCGGCACCTGTGACGGCTCCCGGGGGTCTCTGTTGCTGCCAGGGCGGGGCGCGTCGTCATCCTTGACCGGGCGAGCAGGGCGCTGCCGGCGAGCATCCCAGTCGGCGATCAGCAGGCGGCCAGCGTCACCCCGTCAACCGGCAAACCCCTCAATCACGTTCCACTGTGGGCATGTCCCAGATGGCGCCTTGCGCGATCTGCGCCTTCAGGTCAGACAGTTGCCTCCTCAGCACAGAGACTCGCTTCCGACGTAACTGCAGCTCCGCTCGCTGTGCAGACAGCAAATCCTGTAAGTCCTGGAGGCTTCGCATTTTCAGGCTAACAGCTGAAAGCAACGATGAATTGGCCAAGGATAGGGGCCTCCTCGACGGCACGCATAAGCCGCCCACCAGGACAGGCCAAAGCAACATGAAGCAGCTATCGACTGGCCTGCATGGCAGACCAGAGCACGTCTGGGAGAGCCAGGAAGGTGGCCTGCCGAGTGATCAGGCCGGCGCGATACCGATCTACGTCAGCGGCGGTGTTGGCTGGTAGATCCAGCGCCCGCAGGTCACCATTCGACACCTCTAGATCTTGGAGGCAGAGCATCCCATCTTTGGAATGGTAGCGGACGAAGACGTCGTCGGCGGCTGGCGTGATGTCCTCTGGGATTGGAGGGGGATCCATCGCCGGGGAAGGGTAGGACAGCAAAAGAATTGCGATCTAGATTGCTACAGTGATCATTGACGCAGCGCGACAAACTTCGCACGGTTGAGCAATAGGAGAGATGGCGGCCAGCGCCTCCAGAAAGGTGACATCAAGGGCAACCGCGACGTGTTGATGGGTCGGTTTGAGGTCCGCCCGGAACGGCTTGGGTTGATCGTGGGCAGGTCAGCCGCTGCGGCCGCGATCGGGAACGGCTCACAGGTGGGGCAGGGACTCCGGCCGTGGTCGTCGCAGGGGCAAGGCGAGCTGAATATCCGCCACGGCCGAATCCTTGCCCACCGGGTATCGATGTGCAACAGGTTGCTGGGCCCGCCGAATGGGTCGCAGCGGCAGCTGGCATCCCCCCGGGGTGAAGAACCGCCGCCTCCGCTCCGGCCTGGCCGGTTGACCAGGAGCCACTGCCTCATTTCGGAACCTTCAGGCAGGAGACCTGGACCCTGGGCAGATCGATGGGGTGGGGGAGTGAATGTCCCACTGGAAGATCCCACGCTCCCAAACGAGCCCAGTTGCAGCAGACGAACAGCACGTAGTCCAGAGGCCTTTTCACTGACAGGTCCGGAGTTCACATCTCAGGCGACCCATTGTTTCCCTGAACAGCATCCCTGAAGAGCCCGATGACGCGTCGGCTCTCGTGGAGCTCGCTCAACCCAGCTGCACCATCCCGCAGCGGACCCCCTTGAGGACCGCCTGCAGACGGTTGTTGACGCCCAGGGTCTGGAGCAGCCGCTTGGTGTAGGTGCGGGCCGTGGCATCACTCACCACCAGCTTCTGGGCGATGTCCCGGTCGCTGAGGCCGCTGGCCAGAAGGTCCAGCACTTCGTATTCCCGCGGGGTCAGCCGCGGACAGCTGAGATAGGGAAGCTTGCCCGAGCGCAGCGAAGGGCTGCGGTAGGAGTGATGGCCCATCACCGCGATCACGGCGGCCTGCAGGGGCCGCTGGTCGTCGACGATGTCGGCCTCCGCCACCACGGCCTCCAGCCAGGGGGCGTGCTCGTATTCCGCCGGGATCACATCGCCGAGGGCCAGCATCACCACCTTGAGGTCGGGGTACAGCGCCTTGGCCTTGCGGGTCAGTTCGAAGCCGTTGCCGCTTTCCAGATGGTCGGTGCAGAGCAGCAGGTCGTAGGGATCCTGCTGCAAATAGTCGAGGCAGCCCTGCTCCTGGGTGATCGCGCAGCCGATCAGGCTGCGGTCACTGATGCTCTCGCAGAGGGCCCGCAGCAGGAAGCGGCCTTTCATGGCGATCGCCACCTTCCTTCCGGCGGCCACCGAGAGCAGCACCTCATCAAAGGTGTTCCCCTCCAGGCTGCCCAGGAATGGGGTGAGATCCATGGTGGCCGGGCCATCCAGGTCCCCACCATCATCCGACCCCGCGGGGCTTGATCAGAAGCGGAAGCTGGTCTTCACCAGTCCGCCCAGTTGGCGGAACGCCGAACCTGGCGTGGTGTCCTGGCCGAGGGGCCGGCTGAAATAGAACAGCGCCGGGGTGACACTGATGTGGTCGGTGACCTGCAGCTTGTACCACCACTCCCAGGCGACGTTGCCGTCCTGGGGGGTCTGGCCGTCCGCCAGAGCCGTGGCGAACACGGGCTGACCCACCGCCATGCCGAGGGCGTTGCCCTTGATGAAAGCGTCGTCCCACTGCAGGCCCACCATCCAGGACTGGCTGGTGCGCAGCGCGCCAGGAGCCTGGGCGGTGTCGTAGCTGCTGCCGTTGATGCCCCAGCCGACACTGATCGATGGCATCCAGCCGGACTCGGCGGGTTGCCAGTAGCCGCTGAGGCCGAAGGCATCGGTGCGGCTGTTGGGGTTGGCCTCATAGGTGAGGCCGGTGAAGGGGGTGGTGCCCGGCACCCCTACGCCCGACTGGATCCGGGAGTAGATCGCCGCCAGACCCCACTGCTCCTTGGCGTAGCCGATCTGCACCGTGCCGGTGCCGGCGGAGGACTTCGTGCCGATGCCGCCGATGCTGGGATCCCCCACGTCCCCATTGGCAGCCACATAGTTGGCGCTGATGCTCAGCCCACCCTGCTGCCACCAAAGGCCGGCCCCCGGCCCGAGATTCTTGTTGTACGCCGCCGGGGCTCCGTTGAGGCTGAACAGGTTGAGGATGGTGTCGGAGGGGTAGGCGCTCGGCCAGAGGGCGAGCATGTCCTCCTGGCCCACCCGGCCGCCGACGGTGGCGGTGAACTGGCTGCCGATCGGGAACTGGTAGAAGAGCTTGTCGATCGCCACCACGTCGCCGCAGTCGACGCCGGTGCCGCAGTCCTCCTGGAACGCCACCTCCAGGGTGGAAAGGGAGCCGGTGGGGCCGGCACCGCCGAAGGCGGAATCGGCGAAATTGCCCGCCCGCAGGATCGTGCGCAACAGATCCTTGCCGCTGAAGCTGGTGTCGAAGCTCAGTTGGATGTCGTAGCTGAAGGTGGTGGCCCCCACCGCGGCCCGGGCGGCGTCGACGGCGGGGGTGTCGCTGCCCGAAAACGCATTGGCACCGATGACGAAGGTGGCCAGGCCGCTCAGCTTGGTGGTGGTGGAGAACTGGGTGGCCTCCAGCTCACCCACCTTGGCCTCGAGGCCATCCACCCGGCCGCGCAGCACGGCGAGCTCCTTTTCGAACTCGGCCATCAGGCGCTTGAGCTCGTCGGTCACCTCGGTGATGCGGTCGAGGCAGGCGTTCAGCAGGGCCGCCGCTTCATAGCGGGTCATGGCCTGGCCGCCCTTGACGGTGCCGTTCGGGTAGCCGGCGACGCAGCCGTAGCGCTCGATCAGGTTGGAGAGCGCCTGGAAGGCCCAGTCGGTGGGCCTCACATCGGAGAACTGGTTGATGCTGGTGACCTGCTCCTGTCTCTGCCCCGCCGCTGATCTGGCGTAGCGGTTGATGGCGTCGAGATTGAGCTCTGCGGCCGTGGCGCCCCCGGGACCCAGCGCGGCGATGAGCAGGAAGGGTTGTACTGGGTGAGGCATGGCGGGGCGGGTCACAACTGGCTGGCGAGAATGGTAACCGTTCTCGCATCCATCACCGGTCTGGACGGTGGCTTCAGGCTGGGCCAGGCCTTGCTCAGGGCTGTCAATCGCCTCTGGATCGGCACCAGCAGTGCCATCGCTTCGGGCCCGGTGCCAGGGCCGAGGGAAGCCGTCAGCAACTCCCCGGCGTAGAGCACAAAACCACGGGAATCCTGGTATTCGATCGTTTCCACGATGGCTCCGTCGGCCATCGAGGCGTCGTATTCACTGGCGGCCACCTTGACGATCTCTCGCACCACCGCCGCGGTGGTGGTGGGATCCCGGCGCACAGTCTCCGGGACCCCCAGCATCGCCGCGTCGATGGCCGCGACGGCCGATTGGTAGGCCTTGCGTGTTTCGGACGACCCTGGAGAGGCCTGGATCAGTTCCAGCAGCGCCGTGAGGCTCTCCTTGAACGGTTTCACCCGGCGCCGCTCCAGGTCCGGTTCCACGGACCCGTACAGCTCCTCCACCGGATGGCCGATGTGTTTCTCCGCCTGGGCAACATTGCCCTCCTGCATCAGCTCCACGGCCACGATCAGATGTCCCCGCATCTGGCCGAGCACGGCGAGATAGGCGGTGTCGGAGGCGGCGATCTCCTGGGAGCCTTCGCCGCCCTCTCCCCCTTCTCCGCCCTCCGAAGAGGCGGCCGCGGGGATGGGGCCCCCATGGCCGCCGTGCTGGGCCACCAGGTGGGTTGGCGCGGCCTGATGGGTGCCGGTGGCTGCCATGGCGGCGTCAGCCGGCAGGGCACCGATCGCGGTGGTGGCCGCCCCCAGGGCGAGAAACAGCTCGATGCTGCGCAGCGGTGTGGGCATCTGGTGCCGTCGGAGTCCGCTGATCCTGCTTGGGATGTCCGCCAGGCGCCGTCCAGGGACGACAGCCCCACGTCACCAATGGCACAGGCGCGGTTGCTGCTCGCTCAAACCGCCAGCACCTCGAACAGACCCATGCAACCTTTCTCGGCGATCTGGTCCTGGTGGGGGTGGAACATGTAGCGCCCCGGGAACGGATAGCGAAACTCGAGGATCTGGCGTTCCGCCACGCCCAGGGTGACGACGTCGCTGCGTTCGCGGAACTCTCCGCTGGCGCCCTGACGCAGGATCTCGAAACTGTTGGCGTGGATGTGAAAGGTCAGCGGCGCTTCTAGCTCCACCATGTTGAGCAGGTAGAGCCGCACCAGCTGGTTCTGGCGGATCGCGATCGGGTGCTCCATGAAGTGGTGGGGGATGCCGTTGAAGGCGTAGAGATCGTTGTGGCCAGTGTTCTGAAGGTCGTAGCCGCCCATCACCAGCACCAGTTCGTCGGCGGCGGGACGCGGCTGAAGCGGATCCACGATCAGCAGGCCGAACAGGCCCTTGCCCACATGGCGTGTCACCGGAGCCACATGGCAGTGGTAGGGATACAGACCGGCGGCTCCCGCTTCGAAGTCGTAGATCGTCGTCTTGTTGAACAGAACCGGCTGGATTCCATCCATGGCGGCCGGATGAATCCCATGAAAGTGGAGGCTGTGGGAGGTGCTGTCCCCGTTGTGGAAGATCACCCGGATTCGCTCCCCCGCCCGGGCCCGCAGGTTCGGCCCTGGAATCGAGCCGTCCAGGGTCCAGGCCTTGAAGCGGGTGGCGCGCCGCAGCGGCACGGTGAGGCTGCGGGCCTGCACCTCAAACACCCGTATGGGGACACCGTTCTCCCGGATCACGGTGCCGTGGTTAAAGGCGCGCAGGCCCGCTGTGGGGTCGAAGGGCAGGGCCATCCCATCGACGTCGGATCGACCGCGGGCCATGGCCCCGGCCATGGAACTGGCCAGGGCTCCGACGCCCAGACCCGCTCCGGCCAGTGCCAGGAGCCGGCGACGGCTCCAGCGGGCGGGACACTCACGATCGCTCACGGGTTTTGGCGCCATGGCCCTGCCGGCTCGGCTTCTGCAGCAGGAGGTGGATCTTCCAGTGAGTCATGGCAGCAGCTCGCCGCCGGTTCATCGGTGACAGGGCGGCGTAGCCAATGGCACGACGACGCCCGGATTCCTGGATCAAAGAACAAACAGGGCGTCGTAGCGGTGGTAGTCAGGCTTGCGTAGCCCTTCGGTTGCCAGCATCCGCCGCAGTTCGATGATCTCGGCGCGCTGGGCCACGATCACCTGGCGGGCGAAGCGCCGGATCGTGGGATTGGTGCTCTTGGCCAGGGCGTCATGGGCCATGATCAGCGCCCCGCCGTGGTGATGGAGCATCCCCTCCAGAAACCAGACGACTCGGTTGTCCCGCGTGGGTGCGTCGCCCACCATCCGCATGCCATCGATCTGGGCCTGGCTCATGCGGGTCAGGCCGCCAAGGCTGCCGGGATCGCCTCCTTCGGCCAAGGCCACGGGGTAGACGGGCGCCTGGGGAAACCAGGCCTTGCGCCACAGTCCCATGGCCCGGATCTCGTTGGCCTGATCGCGCCAGATCGTCTTGCCGAGGGCCCCCACGCTGGGCGCGCCGATGTCGAAGACGAATTCACTCATCCGCAGGGCGCCGGTGTGGTGCTGCACCATCCCGTCGATGAAGCGCAGGTCGTAGGTGGCACCGGCCGGTCCCACGTCATGGGCGTGGCCGGCGTGCGCAGGGGGCGCTCCGCTCGGGATGGTTTTGCCGGGGATGACCTGATGATCCCCGTGGTCCATGCCGCTGTGGTCCATGCCGCCGTGGTCCTGCGCCAGGGTCGGGGCCGCCAGCGACAGGGCGCCAACGAGCCCGAGCAAACGGGTCACGAACGTGAAGGACGTCATGGCGGCTGGACAGGACGCCCCACCGTATGGTCTCCTCCTGGCTGGAGAGTCAAGGGGCTCGCCGGTCTTCGCTGATGCGGCCCGGGCCAGGCGACCGGGTGGCACGGAGTGGCTAAGCCGCCGCGGCCTCGATGATCGCCGTGGTGGAGGCCTCCACCGCGCGGGCCACCTCCCCCAGGGAAGGATCGGCCGAGAGGCTGGCGAGCATCGCCCCGGGGCGGATCATGCCGATGCGGGTCTGGCCGGCTTCGGTAAAAACCGAGATCCTGCAGGGCAGGGCCATGTTGAGCGCCATCGTGGTGTGGAGCACCGCAGCGGCCTGCTCGGGGTTGCACACCTCGAAGATGCGGCACTGCTCCAGAAACGTCAGGCCCTTGCTGCGCAGGGTGTTGCCCAGATCATGAACGGCCAGAACGCCGAAGCCATGGTTCATCACCGCCTCCTGGAGGGCGGTACTGGCCGCCTCGAAGGATTTCGAGGTGTCGACAATGCAGAAGGGATCCATGGCTGGCGTTGGGTCAGATTGGCGTTGGGCCTGACGGCGCGGGACTGGATGGACGTCAGGGCGTTCCGTACCAGCTGCGGTACCACTGGGCCATCTGCTCGATCTCCCGGCTCTGGGCCTCCACCATCCCCTGCTGCATCGTTCGCAGTTGCGGATGCTGGCTGTTGGTCTGGGCCATCGAGGCCATCATCACGCCCATGCGGTGATGGGGAATCATCTGCTCGATGAAGGCCCGATCGAAATCGGCTGCCTCGTTCAGCCAGCCGAGATCGGTGCCCATCATTCCCATGCCCCCTCCTCGGCCCATCATCATTCCGCCGTTGCCGCCCATCCAGCCACCCCAGCCGGAATAAGCCCCACGGCCATAGCTTCCACCCCAGGCAGGAACATCGGCACCGAACCACTGCCGGTACCAGGACCGCATCTGGGCGTTCTCCTGGGTCTGGCTGGCCTTGATGCTGCGGGCCAGGGCCTTGATCTCCGGCCGGCGGGCACGGGTCAGGGCCAGATCGGCCATGGCGATCGCCCCTTCGTGGTGGGGAATCATCATCACGATGAAGCGCTGGTCGTTCGGCCCCATCCGTCCCGTCCCGTCCCAGCCCATGCCTGCTGCAGGGCCCTGGGCTCCGTGCCAGCCAAAGGCCTGGGAGAAACAGGGGCTGGCCACCGCCAATGCCAGCAGGCACGCCCCACCGCCCGCGAGCAGCAGGCCACGACCCGTTCTTGGCCCCCGATCGTGAAGATCAGCCACAGATCCAGCCCCCATTGAACGTTGGTCTCTCTCCAACCTGATGAGGGCCCATGGGTCAGGCGAGGTGTCGGAGCATTCCTTCACGCGGCGGTGAGGCCAGGAGGAAGGGTGGGATCCATCACACCCGCAGATTGGGGCAGATCACATCCCCTTCCTTGGCCGGATCGCTCTGCCAGCCCGCCAGCAAGCCCTGCAGTTCCTGCCTGAGCTGCCCCAGCTCCTCAATCTGGGCATCGATCCGCTCGATCTGCCGCTCCAGCTGGATCTGGATGTCACCGCAGGGAAGATCCCCGGCGTCGTGCACCGCCAGACAGCCCTGGATCTCCTCCAGGCTGAGCCCGAGGGTCTTGAGCCGGCGGATGAACTCGAGGCGCCGCAGGCTCTCTTCCGCAAACAGCCGGTAGCCGCCCTCGCTGCGACCGATGGCCGGCAGCAGACCCAGATCCTCGTAATAGCGGAGGGTCTTGACGGGCAAGCCGCTGCGCCCAGCCAGCACACCGATCTTCATGCCGGTCTTCATGCCGGTCTTGATGCCGACGGCCGCCATGGGCATGAGCTTCCACTCGCACGTTGACCTTAACGGCGGCGAAGGTTGCCGGCGTCCACGCTGGCAGCACCCGGCTCGATGATGGCCTTGGTGGTGGATTCGACCTCTTGCGCCACCGCCACCACGTCAGGATCCGGGCCTGACGGCCTTCCGTGAAGACGGAGATCCGACACAGAAGCGCCATGGTCAACGTCATGCACTGCCAAGACGCCCGAAATCCTGGCCCACGATGACCTTCTGCAGGTCCGTACTCGCCAGTTCCAATGGAGGGAATCTGCGGCGAGTCTCCGGTCGGCCCGTCCCGGTCAGACCTATCCGTCAGCCAGTTTCGCGGCAGCATCGCTGACCTTCTGGGCCACAGCCTTCGCTCCATCCTTCAGATCTTCAGCCGCGTTCATGGCGGAGGCCTGAACCTGTTTGGCCTTGCCCTTGATTTGGTGACCGGTGTCGCCGGTCAGCTCACCCAGGGCCGATTCAAGTTTGCCCTCCGCATCCTTGGCGGCGGCGTCAGCTTTGTTGGACATGGTTCTGGTGGCGAGGGGACTGTGCAGCGCTGGGCTCCTGAGTGCCAAGATCTTGGCTGCCAAAAGGTTGTCATCCATCGGCTGCTGCCGTTTCAACCTAGGGATGGCCGAACGACCTGCGTGTGAAGGCTTGGGCGGAATCCAAGGTGAAGGCGGGCCAGACCTGGATCGGAATGGCCCAGCTGCCATCTTCTGCATCAACTTGCATCAATCCGGCAGCAGATCTGCCTCTGTTTTGGCATCCGTTTCAACGTTTCCGAGCGGTCGACGCGAATGGAAATCCCTGTGAAAGAGTGGTTTCAGCAGCGTGGAACCATGGCGAAGCCGCTGATCACTGCCGGCATGGGATCGGTGCCTTCTCCAGACGGAGTCACGTTCCGGGTCTGGGCTCCCCATGCCGAGCATGTCTCCGTCATCGGTTCCTTCAACAACTGGGATGGTGCCGCCCATCCGATGGATTCCGAACCGCGTGGCTTCTGGTCCATCTGCGTGGAGGGCGCCAGCATCGGCGACCACTACAAGTATCAGCTCGCTACGCCGTGGGGGGTGATCAATCGGATTGATCCCTATGCCCGTGAGGTCACAAACTCGGTTGGCAACGCCATCATCCACAATCCCGACTTTGACTGGGAGCATGATGATTTCTCCATGCAAAGCTGGAATGAGCTCGTGATCTACGAGTTGCATGTCGGCACCTTCAATGATCACGATCTCAAGCAGCCAGGACGATTCAACTCCATCACGACGCGACTGGATCACCTGAAACGCCTGGGCATCAACGCCATTCAGGTCATGCCTGTCGGCCAATTTGCCGGCCAGCGCTCCTGGGGCTACAACCCATCCCATATCTTTGCCGTCGATACCGACTATGGCGGTTCCCTGGGCTTCAAGCGGTTCATCAAGCGAGCTCATCAGGTTGGTATTGGCGTGATACTGGATGTTGTTTTCAATCACTTCGGCCCCAGCGATCTAGACCTCTGGCGATTTGATGGCTGGTCGGAGAATGACAAGGGAGGAATCTATTTCTATAATGATGATCGTGCCCAGACGCCCTGGGGGCAGACGCGGCCCGACTATGGCCGAGGGGAGGTGCGCCAGTACATCCTGGATAACGTCAGGATGTGGCTTGAGGAGTATCACCTCGATGGACTTCGATTCGACAGCACGGGTTATATTCGCAACATCGGAGATGCTGGAACTGAGGAGATTCCCGATGGCTGGAGTATCCTTCAGGCCATCAATGAAACCGTGGCCCGACATTACCCTGGGCGGATCACCATCGCTGAAGATCTGCGCAGCAATGACTGGTTGACCAAGGACGTCGGAGCCGGTGGTGCTGGATTTGGATCCCAGTGGGATCCCCACTTTGTCCAACCGATCCGTCAGGCCGTGATCGCCACCAGGGATGAAGACCGGGCCCTGGGGGCCGTTCGGGAGGCGATTCTCTATCGCTACAACGACGACGCCTTCGAGCGTGTGATCTATAGCGAATCCCACGACGACGTGGCCAATGGGCAGTCCCGGATTCCCCAGGATGTCAATCAGGCGGATCCCACGGGCTGGTATGCCCAGAAGCGTTCCACACTGGCGGCCGCCATGGTGTTCACAGCGCCCGGCATTCCGATGCTGTTTCAGGGACAGGAGTTTCTTGAGGGTGGCTGGTTCCGTGACACGGTTCCCGTGGATTGGGATCAGCGCCAGGAGTTTCGCGGCATCGTGCGGCTCTACCGGGATCTGATCCACTTGCGGCTGGATCGGGAGGGCCGCTCCCGTGGGCTTTGCGGCCAGTTCACCCAGGTGTTTCATGTCGATACCGATCGAAGCGTGCTGGCCTTTCACCGCTGGGACCGGGGAGGGCCCGGAGATGATGTGGTGGTGATCGCCAATTTGTCTCACCAGCCCCAGGAGAACTACGTCGTGGGCTTTCCTGCGTCGGAGGCATGGAATCTTCGCTTCAACAGTGATTGGCATGGCTACAGTGAGTGCTTTGACGGCTACCCAAGCGCTGATGTTGCGGCTGTTTCAGGTGAGTGGGATGGGTTCCCCTATCACGGCTCTTTCGGTGTGGGTCCGTACAGCGTTCTGATCTATTCCCAGTGATCTTCCTTTCCTTTTCATGGCGAGCCGATGCGACGCTTCAACATCCATCACCTCACCACCTACACCTACAGCGCCCCGGTTCGTCTCGGCACCCATACGCTGCGTCTCCGCCCCCGGGAGGGCCATGATCTACGCATTGAATCGTCCACGCTCTCCATCCGCCCGGCAGCGAAGTTACGCTGGCACCGTGATGTGGAGGGCAATTGTCTTGCCATGGCATCGTTTCGTGATGCCGCTGACAGATTGCTGATCGAAAGCCAATTGATCATCCAGCAGTATGACCGTGTTCCGTTGGACTTCGTTGTGGATGAAGAGGCTGTGTCCTATCCCTTTCACTATTCTTCCAGGGATCTGCCTTTGCTGGCGGCCTATCTGACGGAAACGGACCCACAACCATGTCCGCTTTTGCTGCACTGGATGGCAACAGTCTGGCAGCCGGGCGAGCGCATTCAGAGCTACACGTTGTTGAAGCGGCTGAATCTGGCGGCCCACCAGCGCGTCTCCTACCGCAAGCGCGATGAGCCTGGCGTCCAGACCTCCGCTGCGACGCTTCAAGGTGGCTGGGGGTCCTGCCGTGACATCGCCGTGCTGTTCATGGAGGCGGCCCGGTGTTTCGGATTCGCGGCCCGTTTCGTCAGTGGATACAGCTTCACGGCGCTGCCACCGGAGCAAGCCGGCAGCACGCACGCCTGGGCGGAGGTCTTTCTGCCCGGGGCTGGCTGGAAGGGGTTCGATCCCACCCATGGTGTCATCGTCGGCGACACCCACATCCCCGTCGCGGTGGCCCGACGGCCCGAGTCGGTGCCCCCCATCGCCGGCACCTTCGGTGGAGCGTCCCTGCTGTCGATGCAGGTGGGCGTCTGGATCACCGAGCTCCAGGGCGTCACTACCAAGCTTGCCCCCTGACTGTGACGCGGCCGTGCTTGCCTGCCTGACCCCTTCCGATCCAGGCTGCAACAGTGCCCCTAGAACCTCTACTTGGGCCCGCTGATCCGGCCGTCTTCCGGATCGTCTGCCCCAGCGGGCGCTCCGCCGTGCTGCTCACGGCCGACCATGCCGGCCGCGCCATTCCCCGTCGCCTGGACGGCCTGGGCCTGAGCGAGCAGGTGCTCGACACGCATGTGGCCTGGGACCTGGGCGTGGCTGGGCTGGCCCTGGGGTTGTCGGCGCGGCTCGACGCCTTCCTGATCCTGCACAACTATTCGCGGCTCGTGGTCGACGCCAACCGGCCGACGCAGGCGCCCGATTCGATCGTCAGCCACAGCGAGGCCGCCGCCATCGCCGCCAATGCCCATCTCGCCCCGGCGGAGCGGCAGCAGCGGCTGGATGCGCTCTTCCACCCCTACCACCGACGCATCGCCGCCGAGCTGGAGGCCCGGCGCGGGCGCGGCCAGCCGAGCGTGCTGGTGACGCTGCACAGCTTCACGCCGGTCCTCGGCAGTGATGTGCGCCCCTGGCATGTGGGGGTCCTGTACGGCCGCGATGACCGTCTGGCCCGGCGGATCCGCCAGGGGCTGGAGGTTGAGGACGGCTTGCTGGTGGGGGACAACGAGCCCTACGCCGTCAGTGACGCCAGCGACTACACGCTGGTGGTGCACGGCGAGCGGCGCCGGATTCCCCACGTGGAGCTGGAGATCCGCCAGGATCTGCTGGCCACCGAGGCCGCCCGGCAGGAGTGGGCGCAGCGCCTCGCCGGTGTGCTGGAGGGAGCCCTGGCGGAGGGATTCCCTCCGTCCCCGGCTCGTCCACGCTCTTTAGGGTGATGCATGGATTCCTTTCAACAGGCCTCGCCGCCGCCGACCCAACCCCTCGAGATCCGGGTGGGATTCGATGTGGCGCTGCGCTTCCCCGCGCCGACGCCCATGATCGTCACCCTGGGGGTGCATGCGAGCCGCGTCGCCGATCTGCTCGAGGAAGACCCGCTCCAGGTGGAGCCAGAGGTGCCGCTGCGCCTGTATGTGGATTCCTACGGCAACCATTGCCACCGGCTGGTGGCACCGGCCGGCGTGCTGCGACTGCGGGGCAGCGGGCTGGTGGCCGATTCCGGCCGGCCTGATCCGGTGCTGCCCGCTCTGAAGCAGCGGCCGGTGGAGGAGCTGCCGGAGGAGGCGCTGCTGTTTCTGCTGGCCAGCCGCTTCTGTGAGTCCGACCTGCTCTCGCCCATGGCCTGGTCCAGGTTCGAGGGGGGGGCTGGCGGCTGGGGGCGGGTGCAGGCGATCTGCGATTTCGTCCACGAACACGTGCGTTTCGATTACGGCCGTTCGAGCGCGACGAAAACCGCCCTGCAGACCTACGAAAGCCGGGAGGGGGTGTGCCGCGACTTCGCCCACCTGGCGATTGCCCTGTGCCGCTGCATGAACATCCCGGCGCGATACTGCACCGGTTACCTGAGTGACATTGAGGTGCCGCCGCCCCACACGGCCATGGACTTTCACGCCTGGTTCGAGGCCTACCTCGGTGATGGCTGGCACGTGTTCGACCCGCGCAACAACACGCCCCGCATCGGGCGGATCCTGATCGCCCG
This sequence comes from Cyanobium gracile UHCC 0281, assembly GCF_034931305.1. GTDB lineage: Bacteria > Cyanobacteriota > Cyanobacteriia > PCC-6307 > Cyanobiaceae > Cyanobium > Cyanobium gracile_A. Next base: position 59,364 of record NZ_JAYGHY010000002.1, read on the forward strand.
GGGCCGGGATGCGGCGGATGTGGCGCTCACCACCACCTTCGGCCCGTCGGAGCTGGAATCGTTTGAGGTGTGGACCGCATGACCTATTGCGTGGCCGTGTTGCTGGAAGGCGGGATGGTGTTCGCCTCCGATTCACGCACCAATGCAGGCCTGGACGATTTCGCCAGTTTCTGCAAGATGACCGTGTTCGAGCGCAAGGGCGATCGGGTGCTCGTGCTGCTCAGCTCCGGCAGCCTGGCCGGCACCCAGGCGGTGATCGGTCTGCTGCGTCAACGGGCGGAGGCCGGCGACGGGAGCCCGTCCGTCTGGACGGCGCAGACCATGTTCGAGGTGATGGGCCTGGTGTCGGATGCGGTGCGGGCGATTGAGCAGCGGGATGGTCCCTACCTCAAGGCCTCCGGCTCCAGTTTCAATGCGTCCTTCCTGGTGGGCGGGCAGATCAAGGGGGAGGAGCCCCGGCTGTTCCGGATGTATGCCGAGGGCAATTTCATCGAAGCCGGTGCGGACACGCCCTTCCTGCAGACGGGCGAGGCCAAGTATGGAAAGCCGATCATCGACCGAGTGATCCATTCCGACACCACGCTGGCGGAAGCCGCCAAGTGCGTGCTGGTGTCCTTCGATTCCACCATGCGCAGCAACCTCTCGGTGGGGATGCCGATCGACCTGCTCCTCTACGAGCGGGATCGCCTCGCGATCACCCAGCGGCGCCGATTCAGCGAGGGTGACGCCTACTTCAAGGACCTCAGCGCCGAGTGGAGCGTGGGTGTGCGGCAGGTGTTCCGGGAGCTGCCGGAACTGGTCTGGTAGGTGGCCCCCGGCCCCGAGGGCGATTCCCCACCGCTGGTGCTGATCCACGGGATGTGGGACACTCCCCGCCTGTTCGACCCCCTGCGGCGCCTGCTGGCGGGCCGCCGCGGCCCCCTGCTGATCCCCCATCTGCCCCACCGCTTCGGGCTGACGCCGATCGAGGTGCAGGCAGAGCTGCTCGGATCCCACATCGAAGCCAACTTCGGCCTGGAGCAACCCATCGATCTGCTGGGCTTTTCGATGGGAGGGGTGATTGCCCGTACCTGGATCCAGCTCCTGGGCGGCTATCGCCGCACCCGGCGGTTCATCAGCGTGGGCAGCCCCCAGCAGGGCACCCTCACGGCCCGTCCCTGGCCCAGCTGGCCCCTGGCCGGCATCGCCGATCTGAAAACGGGCAGCCCGCTGCTGCATCGGCTCAACGGAAATCTCACCACGCTGCAGGACGTGGATTGCTGCAGCTTTTACTGTGAACCAGATCTGATGGTGATGCCGGCCTGGCGCGCCGTGCTGCCGCTCGGGCCTGGGAAAAACCTGCCGGTGCGCTACCACCATCAGCTCCTGACTCACCCGGGGGCGCTGGAACCCCTGGTGATGGAACTGCTGCGGCCTGAGCCGTGAGCAGCGGGATGGAATCCTGCTGATGGATTGTGTTTACCTTTCTGAAACCCTGCGAACTGGCGACGACCCATGGACCTTGTCGCCATTTCCGTGCTGGTGCGCTGGTTGCTGGGCTGGGCCCTCTGTCTGCGGCTCTTCCGGCTCCCCCTGGGCAGGGCCAAGGGACACCCGAGGGTCTCGGTGCTGATTCCAGCCCGAGATGAGGAGTGGACCCTCCCCAACCTGCTGCCGGCTCTCCGGGCGCAGAGCCTCACGCCATTGGAGGTGATCGTGATCGACGATCACTCCAGCGATCGCACCGCGGCGATCGCGACGGTGGCCGGGGCCACGGTGATGCAACCGCCACCCCTGGCCGAAGGGTGGTGCGGCAAGACCTGGGCCCTGCACCATGGCGTCCGGGCCAGCAAGGGCGAGATCCTTGTCTTTCTCGACGCTGACACCGAGCCCTCTGCCGGTTTCCTCGAGCGTCTGGTGGCGGCCCAGCAGGAGTTGGGGGGTCTGGTGTCGGTGCAGCCGTTCCATCGCACTGAGAAGCCCTACGAGCAGCTCTCAGTGCTGTTCAGCCTGGTGGGGCTGATGGCGGTGCCGATGGGCCCGGGATGCGGTGTGGCCTTCGGACCGGCCATGGCCACCAGCAGGGTGGACTACGACCGGGTCGGGGGCCATGAGGCCGTCGCCGGCAAGGTGGTGGAGGACTGGTTCATGGGTCACCTGTATGAGAAGGCTGGGCTGCCGGTGAGTGCCTACATCGGCGACGGTCTGATCGAGTACCGCATGTATCCCGGTGGCTTCCATGACATGGTCATGGGCTTCGCCAAGAATTTCGCGACCGCCGCCGGTGAGGTGCGCTGGATTTGGATGCTGGCCGTCCTCCTGTGGATCTCTGGCCTGTTCTGGGCCGCCTGGTGCCTGCCGGCGGCCCTGCTGGGCTGGCCCTTGATGGGGGAGCCTGCGGTCCTGCCCAACCTGCTCCTGTATCTGGCCTTTGCGGTTCAGTTGATCGTCCTCACCAGGCGGGTGGGGAACTTCGCCTGGATCTGCCTGGTGTTTCCAATCCCCGTTCTGTTCTTCCTGGGGGTGTTCGTCCTGGCGATCCTGAATCTGAAGCGGGGCACGATTGAATGGAAAGGCAGGCAGTTCTCGACGCGCTAGCGGTTCTGGCCTGCGCGCTGGGCTGGCTGGGGTGGTCGGTGCTGATCGGGGCGCTGGCCCAGCGCCTGCCCCTGACGGCCCTGGAGCGCGACAACTGGTTGACGGGCCAACGCCCCTGGCCGGAGAGCATGGAGTCCTACGAGCAACGGCTGGGGATCGAGCGCTGGAAAGGCCTGCTGCCGGATGCCGGCGATGCCCTGCCTGGAGGTGTGCGCAAGAACAGCCTCGTGAGTCGTGATCCAGCCACGCTGCAGCGCCTCGTGGCGGAAACCCGGCGGGCCGAACTCGTGCACCTGGCCATCTGGCCCTTCTGGATCGTGACGGCCCTCTGGCTGCCGCCGGTCGGTGTGTTGATCAACCTGACCTTTGCGACCCTGTTCAATTTGCCCTGCCTGTGGCTGCAGCGCTACAACCGCCTGCGGCTCCAGCCCCTGCTTCTGGCCATGCAGGGCCGGCACAGCGCCGAGCCCTGATCGTTCTGAGGCCCACCCGCTGGTCCTGCAGCTCGAGCTCCACGCCGAAGCCGCCGTCCATCGGGGATTCCCTTGCCTGGCGGGTGTTCGATCACCACGTCGGTAGGACGGAAGGTGGAGGACGACAGTCCGAAGCCGAAGGCAAAGGCCTCCGCCTGACCGAGACACGCCAGTCGCCGGTAGCCGTGCATCGATCGCTGGACATCCCTGCCGCCGGTGGCCGGCCCGGCATTTTCGGTGGCTGTGGCCAAGAACAGCCTGGCGCTCTTGCAATTAGCGATCGTGACAGCCCTGTGGTCTGAGCGTTACAACAACCAGTTGCGGGTCCAGGGCACGCGGCAGCGTCTGTACAAGCGGACGCCCCATCACTGATTGATCTGCCCCCGTAACCAGCCTGAATCTTCCATGGCCCAGCGGATGGGGTGTGTGATGACATTGCGTTCGCCCCATCGACGCAAGAAGCGCGGTCACGGGGTCTCAAGAACTGGTGGTGCCACGGGCAAAGTTTTTTAGTTTGCGTAACTGCTCCTTGACGGGCAGCAAGCTGCTTCTTAGGCCTGAGTAGAACGTGAAGTTGTTGATCACAGGATTGATTTTATGTTGTCTGCTGATGGCTGAATCCCATAGATCGGTAAGGATGTGGATATGACGATCGATATCGGATTTCTTCGCGTGTTCAAACCCAATCTCTCTCATCTCTTGAGGATAGGGCTCTTTGATGATATCAGGAACCTCCTGAATGGACTCGTAGGTGAATCCTGCTCCTCCCAGGAACTCTTGGATATCCGGTCGAATGTTTGGGAAGACGATGCCGAGGCCTGCCGCTTGGGCTTCAGGGACGGCCATGGACCAGCCAACCGTGTTTCTGGTCGGGCATGCTGTGTAAACCAGCCAGTTGTGGGCCTTGTAGACAAGGGGCATCTCATGGGGCTCAACCGCCCTATGAATGTTGATGGGGCTGCCATTCTCAGAGTTGAACTTGAGGAAAGCATCAGTGTTGAAGCCGATCGAATAGAGATTGAGTTTCTGGCTTGTCAGTTTGCCAAGTTCTACAAAATCTTCCAATCGTTTCTTTGGTATGCAGGCGCCAATGTTGAGAACTCCTGGCCTATTGTCTGAGCGATCATAGAAACGGCTGAACTTCATGACTGGCCAGCATGGATGCAACTTGCTTCGTCTGATGCCATACTTGCTCAAGAGTTTGCAGGCATAGGGAAAGGCAAGGATGCCGATGCAGGAGTCCGAATTTGCAGCAACACGAACCAAGCTGCCATAGGTCATGTGCTGGAGATTTAAGACGTCGAAGGAATGGGTCCTGATGGTGAACGGAATTGAGAATTTCTCGGCTGCCGCTGCAAGAGTTGGCGCTGTGTAGATGTAATGGCCGTGAAGAACGTCTGGCTTGAACTCCTGGATGATGGCATGGAGCTCTTCGTCACCAGAGATCTGGCGAAAGGGATGATGCTCTCTGCAGGCAAGATCTGCTTTGTAGGGCGTCACGACGAGTAAGTCGTAATTATCCTTTAGCGCTTCAACTTCATTGAGCATATAAGTCTGCGATATTGTAGGAAAGCCATGGAGGTACATCAAGACCCTGGTCTTCTTTGGTGCCTGGCTGCTCTCTGGAGGCATGGATGAGAGTGTTGTTGTTGAGCAGCTTAGCCTTGCTATGGCTTTCTTGATGTCCACGCCATTCAGCTCATTCGGTCACGGCTTTTTGTGCCGAAGGGAGTGGATCGGAATGGGGGCCATTCTTGCCCCAGGCCTGGCATGTCGTCTTCAACGATCAGCACGTCTTCCCCATTCCTGCCGCAGGCACAATTACGCTCAGCGGCCCACTACCCCAGCCTCCAGCGAGAGGTCCACGCTGATCCCTTCGTCCTCGGCGTGGCGAGCCACCACGAGCCGGTGACGCCCCCCTTCCAGCACGAACGCGTCGCGGGATGCATCGAACCAGGCCAGACGCCGCAGCGGAATCTGGATCTCCACCCGCTCCCTCTGGCCAGGCTGGAGGCTCAGCCGGCGGAAGCCCACCAGGCTGCGTCGCGGCCGTTCCGCAGCCTGGCCGGGGGGTTCGGCGTAGACCTGAATCACCTCCGCGGCGGCCATCGGCCCCGTGTTCGCCACCGTCACGCTGAGCTGCAAGGCCCCGCGGAACCACTGGGCCATCGGGTCACTGTGGGTGAACGTGGAGTACGACAGTCCGAAGCCGAAGGGAAAGGCCGCCGCCTGACCCAGGCGCGCCAGTCGCCGGTAGCCGTGCCAGAGGTCGTAGGTGATCCGCCGGGCCCGGGGATCGAACGGTGGCAGGTGGCCGGCCTCGGTGGGCACTGAAAAGGGCATCCGGCCCGAGGGAGAGATCCGTCCCAGCAGCACGTCGGCGAGGGCCGCGCCCCCCTGCTCTCCGGGGTACCAGAGCATCAGCAGGCCCGGCACCCGCTGCCGCCAGGCCTCGCACAGGATGGCCCCACCGCCCATCAGCACCACCACCGTGCGCGGGTTGGCGGCGGCGACCGCCAGGATCAGGGCCTCCTGCCGCGGCGGCAGCTGGAGCACCGTGCGATCGCCGGAAGCGAACGAGCCGCCGGCCCGGGCCGAACCGAAGCGCGTCGCCCCGGCGACCATCGCCGCCCCCGCCGTCCACAACGGCAGCAGCCGGCGGCGGCCACACAGGCGCAGAAGCCAGTCGGGGGGAGGTGCCTGGCGAAGGATCGGGGCCAGATCGCCCGGGTGGATGTGTTCCCCCTCGTGGCGCCAGTCCAGGCCCACCACCACCAGGGCCGCATCACTGCGGGCCGCCAGGGCTGCGGCCCCGGCCGGATCGCTGCCGTCGTCGTGGTGCAGGCGAAGGTCTGGTGCTGCCGCCCGCAGGCCTGCCAGGGGCGTCACCACCGACCCCGGCGCAGGCCGGGTATCGGAGGAGCCCCGATCCCCCAGGTTGGCGGTGTCGGCCAGGGGCCCGATCACCGCCAGGGAGCCGATGCCGTTGAGGGGCAAAACACCGCCACTGTTCCTGAGCAGCACGATCGTTTTGGTGGCCGCCTCTCGCGCCAGCTCCTGGTGCTCACGGCAGCCCCGCAGCGACTCCGGGTAGGCCCCCCGGGGCACGGTTCCCTGGGCTAACAGCAGCCGCAGCACGGCGTCATCGATCCGTGCCATCGGCACCCGTCCAGCAGCGACCGCCGCCGGAAGCGTGGCCTGGAAGATCATCCGGAACGGCATCTCCAGGTCCTGGCCGGCCGTGATGGCGGCCTCGCCATCACGGATTCCGAAGATGAAATCGCTCAGCACGAAGCCGCGAAAGCCCCAGCGCTGCTTGAGGATCTCCTGCAGCAGATGGGGATGCTGGCCGCACCAGGCCCCGTTGACACTGTTGTAGGCGCTCATCACCGCCAGGGCACCGGCCTCGATGCAGTCGCGAAACCCGGGCAGGTAGAGCTCGTGCAAAGCCCGCTCGCTGGCGCTCACGTCGACGCGGAAGCGGGCGCTGTCGATCGAATTGAGGGCAAAATGCTTGACGCAGGCGATGGCATGGCGCTGCACGCCGCGGCTGGAGGCGGCCCCCATGGCACCCACATGCAGTGGGTCCTCGCCGAACGTTTCCTGGGCCCGGCCCCAGCCAGGGTGGCGCAGCAGGTTGACGCAGATGCCGCCCAACAGGTTGGCTCCGAACGATCGCGCTTCCTGGCCCATGGCGGCGCCGATCCTTTCTTCGAGATCAACGTCCCAGCTGGCCCCGCGGCCGATGGGCGCCGGGAAGGTGGTGGCGCCGCCTTCGAGCACCACACCCCGGGGGCCATCGACGAAGTGCAGCCCAGCGATGCCCAGGCGTCCCAGCACCCCGGCGGGCCAGGGGCGGCGGTGGGAGGTGTCGTGCAGGGCAATCCCCGCGAGGCCGCCCCAGAACGGTGTGTCTCCGTCCAGCAGGCTGAGTTTTTCGTCCAGGCTGAGGCCGTCCAGCAGGGTCCGGGCCTGCTTCTCCAGGTGACTCCAGTCGCGACAGATGGGCACGTCCCCAGCCTAGGTACGGCGCTTGCTGGCGACCTTCCCACCGCCATGTGTGGATCGCGGCACACCGTAGAGGGCGTACGGGTTTCACCCTGATGGGCCCGCATCTGCTGCGTCTGGCTGATCGGAAGGGTGGGTCATCCGCCCGAAGCCAGAACCAATCAGCTGCGGCTGATTGTTGACAGGACTTTCTCCTTAGGTTGTGGAAAGGAACCAGGCACCTGACCATCTCGGATCAGATGCAGAGTCGATAGCGCTGCCAACCTGCCAAGGTCTTCTCTGGACTGGATGTCGCGGTGGATTCCTTCAAGCGTTTTTAGTTCCCACAACACAACTTTTTCCCTACGAACCATCACCATGGCAACCCCTGTGCAAATTCCGAAAAAGCGCCATGTCAACCACTTCGCCGAATCGGAGGGCGGACGGTGGGATTCCGACGCTTCCCCGCTCCTTGATCCCCGGGCGATCGAGCCACGCATGGTCCTGGCCAGCCCCGGCAGTGAGAGCGGCTGGGGTTTTCATGGCCGCGCCGAGCGGCTGAATGGCCGTCTGGCCATGCTCGGTTTCGTCATTGGCCTGACCATCGAGGCCCTCACCGGCTCGGGGATCCTGGTGCAGTTGGGCCTTGGGGCCCTGCTGCCGATGGCTTGACTCTCCATCCGAGGGGAGCCCATAGGGTGAATCTCCAGGCACCAGCGCTGGTCCGCCCTCGATGAGCAACTCCACCATGGGGTCCCCCTGTTGCGCCGCCGACCCGGCTGATATCACCTCGACGGCCATGGAACGGGAGCTGGCCCATGAGCTCACTGTCCTGCGCCGCAAGCTGTCGGTGGCGGCCGTGCTCACGGGGCTGGTGGTGGCGGCCACCCTGCCCCACATGCTGGGTGTCCATGGCGGCTGGCTGCCGGGCTGGTTCACCAGCCCCTGGACCCAGCTGCTGCTGAGCACGCCGGTCCTGTTCTGGTGCGGCCGGGAGTTCTTCACCGGCGCCTGGTCGTCGCTGCGCCGGCACAGCGCCGACATGAACACCCTGGTGGCCGCCGGCACCGGCATCGCCTGGCTGGCCTCGCTGGTGGCCACGCTGTTTCCGGGTCTGCTCACCTCCGAGGGACTGCCGGCAGACGTGTATTACGAAACCGCCGCGGTGATCCTCACCCTGGTGCTGCTGGGCCGCTTGCTGGAAGCACGGGCCCGCGGCCAGACCTCCGAGGCGATCCGGCGGCTGCTCCAGCTCCAGCCCGCCACGGCGCGCGTGTTCCGGGATGGGATCGCCACGGAGATCCCCGTGGCGACGGTGCTGGTGGGTGATCTGGTGCAGGTGCGCCCCGGGGAGAAGCTGCCCCTCGATGGCGTGGTGGAGGAGGGCAGTTCCTGGGTGGAGGAATCGATGCTCACCGGGGAGCCGACCCCGGTGGCCAAGGGGCCTGGGGATGGGGTGATCGGCGCCTCGATGAACCGCAGCGGCAGCTTCAGCTTCCGCGTCACCCGGGTGGGAGCCGACACCATGCTGGCCCGCATCGTGGAGCTGGTGCGCCAGGCCCAGAGCTCCCACACCCAGGTGCAGCGCCTGGCGGATCAGGTGGTGGGCTGGTTCGTGCCGGTGGTCATCGCCATTGCCATCGCCACCTTCATGGTGTGGTTCCTGGTCAGCGGCAACGTGGTGCTGGCGACCCTTTTCCTGGTGAGCGTGCTGGTGATCGCCTGCCCCTGCGCCCTGGGCCTGGCCACCCCCACGGCGATCATGGTGGCCTCCGGCAAGGGGGCCGAGAACGGTCTGATCTTCCGCAGCGCCGAGGCGCTGGAAACGGCCGGTGGGTTGCGCACCATCGTGCTCGACAAGACCGGTACCCTCACCGCCGGCCAGCCTGAGGTGACCGATTTCGAACGCCTCCGTGGCGGTGCGGTGCCGGCCCAGACACTGCTGGCCCTGGTGGCGGCGGTGGAGTCGCGCTCGGAACATCCCCTGGCCGAAGCGATCGTGGCCTACGCCACAAGCCGTCAAGGCGACGAGGTGCTTCCGGAGGTGGACACCTTCGAGGCCATGACGGGGCTTGGCGTCCTGGCCACCGTGGGCGGGCAAGAGGTGCGGGTGGGCAGCCTCCGCTGGCTGGAAGCCTCGGGCCTGGACACCGCCCCCCTTGATCCGGTGGTGGCGCGCCTGGAGCGGGCCGCCCGCAGCGTGGCCGCCGTGGCGGTGGCCGGGCGGATCGAGGCCTGTTTCGGCATCGCCGATCCCATCAAGCCCGAAGCCCATGCCGCGGTGGCCTCCCTGCGCAAGCTGGGGCTGGAGGTGGTGTTGCTCAGCGGGGATGCCCGTCGCACCAGTGAGGTGGTGGCCGCTGATGTCGGCATCGTGCGGGTGATCGCCGAGGTTCTTCCCGGCGACAAGGCGGCGGTGGTGCAGCGGTTGCAGGAGCAGGGACAGGGACCGGTGGCCATGGTCGGCGATGGCCTCAACGACGCTCCGGCCCTGGCCCGGGCGGAGGTGGGCATCGCCATGGGCACGGGCACCGATGTGGCGATCGCCGCCAGTGACATCACGCTGCTCTCGGGCCATCTGGGTGGCGTGCCGGCGGCGATCGAACTCAGCCGCCGCACCATGGCCACCATCCGCCAGAACCTCTTCTTCGCCTTCGCCTACAACGTGGCGGGGATCCCGATCGCCGCCGGTCTGCTGTTCCCGCTCACGGGTTGGATGCTGAACCCGATGCTGGCAGGGGCCGCCATGGCCTTCAGCTCGTTGTCGGTGGTGAGCAATGCGCTGCGGCTGCGGCGCTTCCAGCCCGCCCATCGTTCTGTGGGGGGCCTGGCATGACGCCCCTCGTTCTCTCAGCGCCCCTGTGGCGCACGATTCCCCAGCCGCTGGCCCTGCAGGTGTTGGTGGTGGCGGTTGGACTGGCCCTGATCGCTGCGGAGCTGTGGTGGTTTCTGGGCCGCCATGGTGGTGGCGTGGTGGCCAGGGAAGGGGAGCAGGGGCTGCAGGAGGTCACCATCACGGTGGACGGGGGCTACTCCCCGTCCCGAATCCGGGTGAAGGCCGGCCAGCCCGTGCGCCTCCGGTTTCACCGCACCGATCCCAGCGGCTGTGTGGCCCAGGTGATCTTTCCCGACTTCCAGCGCACCCTCGATCTGCCCCTCGGGGCCACCACCAGCATCGAGCTGCTGCCCAGCCGCACGGGCACCTACCCCTTCCACTGCGGCATGAACATGGTGCGCGGCAGCCTCGAGGCGGAGTGAGGCCAGGGGCCTGCCCCCGGAACGCTCACGCCCCAGCGTTGTCCACCAGGCTGAGGATCAGCTGTCAGCGCTGACGCAGAAGTTTTTCAACGGCAGGATTCGTACATATTTCTTCTGCTTTTGTACCGAGCATCTGAAAGCGGAAAGAAGCCGAAATAACTTGGCTGATAGCATCAAAAAAGTGATGGATCCGGCGATGAAGACGCTCCTCGGCAGGATGGCTTTCCTCGGCATCGCCACACCGGCCCTGCTCCATCCTGCGGCGGTCCTCGCCCAGGGGACCAACCCCTGGGGGGTCCCCCCGCAGAACTCCAATCCATGGGGGCCTCCGGCCCAGCAGAACAACAACCCCTGGGGCACCGGGGGGGGGACCACCGGTCCCGGCTTCGGACAGCAGGGCAATGGTTCCCTGTCCTTTCCAGCCCCGGGAGTGATCTGCGACAGCTCGGTGAACGTGTGCTTCAACGCCACAGGGGCCGCCCTCTTCGACACCGAGCGGGAGTTCGGCCGGCGGGCACGCCTCAGCCTGGAGAACAATCTGGTCAACAGCCCCATCATCGACGTCACCTTCGCCGATGGCCGCTATTGCAACTTCAGCCTGAGGGGCTGCTGGACGAACCGCCAGCGCACCATCTACGACCAGCAGCTGAATCCCTGGGTGTTCGGCGCCAATTCCTCCGGCGGCACCCAGGGCGGCCAGGGAACGGTGATCGGTGGCGCCGGATCCAACTGGGGACAGGGGGGCAGTGGCATGAACCCGATGCAGCCGCCGGGCAACAGCTTCCAGCCCCCCTTCACACGCACACGCCAGAGCGGCACCTGCAACTGGATGAATGCCGGGACCAGCATCTACAACGGCAGCTGCAGCTACGAGATCCTCCAGAACAACACCAACGGCACCAAGACCCTGGCCTTCACGTTCGACAGGCTGCCGATGTCGAACCAGTTGCGCACGATCCGGTTCTCGGCCGCCGGCAACAACCCCTGGACGATCCAGATGCCGAATGGATCCACGGCGACAGTCCAGTCCTCGGTCAATGCCAGCCAGTCCAGCACCAGGATCTCCATGGGCTGGAGCAATGCGCTCAACCTGAGCTTCAGAAGCTTCAACCAGGCCACCACGGCTCAGCTGAACCAGGCCATGCAGGTGGTGGATGCGAACGGCCAGGTGCAGGCCAGCGATGCCGAGTCCCTGGGGCAGGCCCTGGGAGGCTTGCTGCAGCAGCTGTTCGGTGGAAACTGAGGGGCCCAGACGCTGTTGGGTTGGTTTTGTGGGGTGGCCCCTCCTCCGTCAACCCGCCACGGTTCCCACCCCCTGCGAGGCCTTGGCGAAGAAGCTGCGCAGGCTGATGCCTGCTTCGTGGGCGGCCACGGTGATCTCAAGCTTCTGCTCCTCGTCGAGGCCGTCCCAGAAGGCATGGAACAGATCCAGCGAGGCCTTGGCACTGCCGACCACCCCCAGGATGGCCATCGGTGCCGTCAGCCAGGGAAAGACCAGCAGCACCACCGAGAGCACGGCACCGACGGCGACCCCGGTTTTGGCGGATTCCAGACTTGTGCTCAGCACCAGCCGCACCTGGGTGAGCCGGTCAATCTCGCCCCGTTTGCGAAGGGCTTCGGTGCGCAGGGCCGTCAGCAGGGCCTGGTAGGTGGCATAAAGCAGCACCCCGCCGACGGTGGATTCCGAGAAGAACTCACTGCCACTGAAGGCAGCGCCGTTGTGGTTCAGATCCAGCGACGCCAGTCCAGCCAGGGGGGCCGCTTCCCAACCGGCGCGGGGGATGCGGAAGGGATCGTGCTCGCGGGTCATGGTGCTGAAGGAGCCGGAAGTCAAGCCTGCCACAGGTGAACCAGGAGATCTGGCCTCCCGGGGCGGTCGAGCTTCGCTCAGCTGGCTTCGGGCACCAGGTCGTAGGAGGAGGCCGTGGCGCTGGTGCTCGGGGACTGCGCGGCAGGGTCAACGGAGTCGTCAACCAATCCGGCCACGATGCCGGCATCAAAGGAATAGCGACCCGGGCCGAGCAGGAGCAGGGCCAGGCTGCCGCCCAGATAGAGCACCACCAGCTCCAGCACATAGATGTTGAGCCCGCTGGTGAGGATGTGGTGGTAGGCGGCCACGGTCATCGTTCCGGTGAGGGCCAGGGCCCCGAGGGGCGACAGCAGCCCGAGAATCAGCAGCCAGCTGCCCAGGATCTCGGAATAACCCGCCACGTAGGCGAGGAACAACGGGAAGGGCAGGTGCAGGGGCACCACATAGTTGTCGGCGAAGGACTGGGGATCGCCCAGCTTGTCCTGGCCGTGGTGGATCATCATCGCGCCGATCGCCAGGCGCAGAATCAGCAGTCCGATGTTGGCCAGGCGGCCCTCCCGCAGGAGATAGGACTGCAGGCCCCGGCGTGCATTGGCGGTGATGGCCGCGCCTGGAGACGCTGCAATCACACTCTCCTCCTCTCTGACGGGCACTGCAGCGGTGGCGGTGGGGCGGTTGAGGGCGAGCATCCACAGGGCGATGAACGCGGTGAAGAAGCCCGCGAAGATCTCGAGCAGCAGGGTGGTGGTCATGGCGGCAGGGGAATTATGAAGATTCTGTCGCTTCAGGTAACGGAACGTGAAGCAGGTTCCAGGCCCAGATCCAGGCAGAGCTGGCCGTCGGCGATCCGCTGGCGCCGGCGGCGGCCGCCCCTGCCGGTGGAGGCCAGGCCGGATCGCCTGGAGCCATGCCGTTCCTGGATCGCGTCCGCCGCTGCACCGAAGCCCGGTTGGCGCCGCAGGCCCCAGAGCTGTTCCCTGGCCTCCCGGGCGGCGGCGGCCACATCCACGATCGGGGCCGGGTAGTCGAGGCCGATGCGGCAGCCGCAGGCCGCCTGGGTGGCTGGATCCATCCGCCAGGGCTCATGGCGCCAGATGGCCGGCACCGCCGCCAGCTCGGGTAGCCAGCGCCCCAGAAACAGGCCGTCCGGATCGTGGTCGAGGCCCTGTTTGACCGGGTTGTAGATCCGGATCGTGTTGATGCCCGTGGTGCCGCTCTGCATCTGACACTGGCTCCAGTGGATGCCGGGCTCGTAGTCCACAAACTGGCGAGCCAGGTGCAGGCCGCTGTCGCGCCAGTCGATCCAGAGGTGATGGCTGGCGAAGGACAGCAGCATCGCCCGCATGCGGAAGTTGATCCAGCCGCTGTGGTGCAGGGCCCGCATGCAGGCATCCACGAACGGCACGCCGGTGCGCCCCTCGCTCCAGGCCGCCAGCCGCTCGGGATCGGTGCGACGCAGGCCCCGGGAGGCGGGATGGAGCTCCAGGATCTCGATCGAGGGCTGGCGTTCCAGCTTCTGGATGAAATGGCAGTGCCAGTGCAGGCGCGAGAGGAAGGCGTCCAGCGCCCGGGGCCAGCCGGCGCTGGCGTGAGCCGGCAGCGTCGCCAGGGCCAACCGGCGGGCGCGGGCCTCCTGCACCACCTCCCCCATCGACAGGGTGCCCCAGGCCAGGTGGGGCGAGAGCCGCGAACAGGCGTCAAAGGCGGTCAGGGGACTGGAAAGTCGGCGGTGGTAGCCGCGTCCCCGTTGGCGCAGGAATCCCTCCAGCAGTTCCCGTCCGGCCCGGCGGCCGCCTCGCTGCCGCGCGGGGCAGGGGTCCGCCGCCAGTCCCAGATCACGGGCGGTGGGCAGGGCCCGCGCGGCGATCCCGACCAGCGGGGTCAGGGTGGTGGGAGGGGCCAGCAGGGGTTCGGCCATGCGTTGCTCCCAGGCCCGGGCCCAGCCGCGGCGATCCTGCAAGCCCCGGATCACGCCGAAGCTGGCGCATTCCTGCCAGGGGATCCCCCGATCCCTGGCCCAGGCGGCCACCCGGCGGTCCCGCTCGTAGGTCCAGAGGTTGCCGGTTTCCTGGTGGCTCCACAGCCCATCGATGCCATGGCGGCGATGGGCGGCCTCCAGCACGGCCACCACCTCGCCAACACGGACCACCAGAGGCTGGCCCAGGTCGGCTAGAGCCTCTGCCAACTCCTGCAGCGCCTCGCGGCAGAAGGTCCACTGCCGGGCTGAAGCGTCCGGGCGTTGCCAAAGCTCCGGTTCCACGACGTAGAGGGGCAGCACCGGGCCGCGTCGCGCCGCCTCCACCAGAGGGCGGTGGTCGTGAAGGCGCAGATCGCGCTTGAACCAGACCACCTGCAGCGCCATCGACGCAGGCTAGGAAGACCGCTCAGCGCTTCGGCAGGTCGCTGGGCCTCAGCACCACCACCACGACCCCCACCACCACCATCAGTGTCAGCACCGCTGCCCCGGCCAGGGGCAGCATCGTTTCCGTCTCCATGCGCGTCTCCGACGACTGAACCTTCATCCTGCCCCTGAGCCCAGGTGCACAGGCAAAAAAAAGGACGGGTCAGCGAACCCGTCCCCGAAGAACGTCTTAAGAATTGTAAAGGACCGACCCCCACGGGCGATTCATCGCCACTTCCGCGGTCTCCGCTCCCGCGCGCCAGGATGTTTACGTTCCGTTACATCAGCCATGACGGTCGGCGAGCTCTACCTGGAATCCCTGGCCACCGGGATCATCACCCCCACCGAACTCTCCTGGCTCACCCATGGGCAGGACCGTTTTTCCCGTCTGGAGGAAGCCACTGCCCTGAGGCTCGGTCGTCTGCTCGATCAGGGCGACATCCAGCTGGGCTGCCGCCTGGTGTCTGCCGACACCGCGGCCCCCGAGGAGCCCACCCCAGGCGTCCTCGAGGAATGGATCGAGCCCCTGGGTCGTCAACGGCATCGCTGACGACAGTCACAACGCTTCACGATCGTTTACACTCCCTTCAAGTTTCGCAAACAAACTCCTTCCATGACCGACTCCACCACCCGCTTCGGCTTCGTCGCTTTCGCTGAAACCTGGAACGGCCGTCTCGCCATGCTCGGTTTCGTGATCGGCCTCGGCACCGAAATCCTCACCGGCCAAGGCATCCTTGCCCAGATCGGCCTCGGCTGATTCACGGGAAGGTTCGCCTGCCTCAGCCCGGGTGGTTCTGCCATCCGGGCTTTGATGTCTGCAGCGTTCACCCCGATCCGCCATGGCGCACGCTCTTGTCTTTGTCCTGGCCCCAGACGGTGCCCTGCCCGGCGATGGCGCCTCCTGGGCCGATCTCCTGGCGGCCCAACGCCTTGGCATCGGAAGTGGCATTGCCCTGCGCATGTTCCGCACAGCGACGCCACCCGAGCTGAGCCTTGATGAGCTGGTCGCTTCGGGTCAGGCCAACGTCAGCGGTGCCGATCCGTTCGTGCCCCTCCGCACCGATCCCTGCCAGGAAGATTCCACCTCCTCCGCGGAGACGGGCTCCGTCCGCCGACTGATCTGTGATGCCCTGGTGCCCCACTTGGAGCCTCGCTCCCTCTGGCTCGGCGCCTATGAGCTCAGCGGTCCTGAGCGTCAGGAACGCACCGGCCACCCGGCGGATGGCCTGGCCATCACGTCGATACGCTGTCTCGACCAGTTTTCCCTGCGAGACGCCGATAACGAAACCTGCTGGTTCTATCCCACCGAAAACGGCGATTATCTCTGCTGGGAAAACCAGCGTTCGCTTGAGCTCTCCCCCGGCTATCCCGCCGATCCGTGCATCCAGGAGCAGAGCATTCCCTACGAGCGCAGCGACCTGAGGCTGCTCTGGTCGCTGATGGCCGACGATCAGGCCTTGACCTGTGTTGGTCTGACCTACCAAAGCCGCCGCATCGAATGGCCGGTGACCGCCTGTGATCCCGAGCCCTTTGCCACCTGGACCTCCTTTCGGGTCGACAGCATGGCGGATGACAATTACCGGGAAACGTCCAGCATCACGGTGTTCTCTGGCTGAAGGTCCCTTCAGCTGGCCTGTTCGTAGAGCTGTTCAAGCCGTTCGCGACTGAGGTCCACATACAGCACTTCTTCGCCCGGGGCGGGGGCTTCGGGATGGGAGGGCCGCTTGGCCGGCATGGTCGAAGCGCTGCGCAGGTTCTGGGTCATCAGGGCAAAGGCGCCGCCAGCGATCACCGCGAAGCTGACCATGTAAACGATGGGGAACAGGGCTTCCAGCATGGGTCTCTCGCTTTGTCCCAGGCTAATGTGAAGATCTGTTAAACGTGGGCGACGCTTCGGCGTGAAGCCTCACGGATTGAGCCTTTCCTCTTGCCAGCCGTTGGCGGCTCGCCAGCAGCGGCGCCGGTGCGGATGACCCAGCAGCTCCAGCAGCTCCACCCGCTGCAGCTGCACCCGCAGCAGCTCGAAGTGCTCCGGCCTTGGCGCGCCGTCTTGAAGTTCCCGCGGGAACGGGGCTTCGGCCTGCAGCGGGTCCCCTGGCGTCGGCCAGCCCCAGAGAGCCCGGCCCCTGGGCGTGAGAGCCTGCCAGTGGCGATCCAGGGCCTGCCGTTCCTCTTCACCACCTAGCGGGAGCCGATGCCCCCTGAGGCGGAACTGGCAGCGGGCCTTGGGCAGCACCCAGCAAAGTTCCAGCGGTGCCAGCCCCTTCAGTTCGCCGCTTTTGGCACTGCGGCGGTCGGTGAGCAGGTCCAGGGCCGCTCCCCCGGCCCAGCAGCGGAACACCAGGGTGCGCACCCTCGGGGTGCCGTCCGCCGCCAGGCTGGCCAGCTGCAACCAGCGGGCCTGGGGAGACCGTCCCTGGCGCTCCAGCGCCCCGCGCAGCAGCGGGCGCCAAGGCGGCAGGGGTTCGTCCTGGGTTGGCGCGGGCATGGCGTCGGTCATGGGGCGGGCCTAGGGCGCAGGCTTTTCGGCCACCACGGCAAAGAACGGGTCCCCCTGTCCCCCCAGCCAGCCCTGGGGGCCCTCGGCCCGGGTCGCTTCGGCGATCAGCTGCGGGGCCGGCCAGCCCTGGGCCTGCAGCACCCGGCTGATGTAGGCGAGGTGATCCCTGTCGCTGCCGTCGGTCCAGACCTGGGGCGCCTTCTGGAAGAACATCCGGTTGGAGAAGGCCACGATCACCTGGCCGCAGGGGCGCACCACCCGCAGCAGTTCGGCCGCCACCGGTTCGGGCCGTTGCAGGTACTGCCAGCCCGCCACCATCAGCGCCGCATCCACGCTGGCGTCCGCCAGGGGAAGCCGCTGGTCCTGGTTGAGGTTCTGCAGCCAGTGCCGATCCAGGCGGGGGTTCGCCGCCAGCTCGGCCCCGTTGAGGCCATGGCCGATCACCTCCTCGTAGCGGATCTCCTCGGGCAGGTGACTCACCCAGCTGCTCATCAGATCCAGCACCACCGCACAGGGGGGGATCCGCTCGCGGTAAAGCGCCGTGAGCCGGCGGCGGAAAGCGCCGTCGAGGTGCTGCACGTAGCGCGGCTCCGCATAGAAGAGGGCGTCGTCGGTGCCGTCCAGCTTGCGCCGCTCCGCCTCGTTCAGCACCAGCACCGCCATGGCCCTCGGAAGTCCGATCTGCTGCCATGGTGGCGAATCGCGGCGCCCGAGGCGGCGCTTTCCGCCATGCCCCCTGCCCTTTCACCCCCCTTTCTGGTGCTGGCCGCCGACGACCCCGAGCGTCTGGCCGTCTTCTACGGCGCCCTGCTGGGGACGGACCCGCTGCGCGGGGTCAGCCCCAGCCACTGGCGTTTGCTGGGGCCAGGCGAGGGGCGGCTGGAGATCTACGCCCCGTCCCGCCGGCGTCCCCGTCCCCGCGGCGAGGGCCGGCTGGCCCTCTGCTTCTCCCGCCCGGCGGGGCAGAACCCGCCCCTGCAGGTGCTCAACGACTGGCTCACGACCGTCCTGCCCCTGGGGGCGGCACTGGTGGATCCGCCGCGGCAGGAACCCTTCGGCGCCGAGGCCTGGCTGGCCGATCCGGAGGCAAACCGGCTGCTGCTCCTGGTCAGCGCGGCCTGAGCTGCAGCTGGCTGGCGTAGGGTCCGCGGCCATCGAGGCAGGCGGCGCCGCAATGGGCCCCGAGGCTGATGGCGTCCTGGAGGTTCCAGCCGGCAGCCAGAGCCGTGGTGACACCGGCGGCGAAACTGTCGCCGGCGCCGTAGGCATCCAGCGCGGGCCCTCGGCGCGGCACGGCGGCATAGCGGCCGCCGGGGTTCAGCACCCCGCCCCTTTCGGCCTCGGTGCCGATGCGCAGCCGGGGCGCTGGATCGAGATCCCCTGACTGGTAGGCCTCGCCGGGGTCGGTGGCGCTGCCGATCAGGGCGTCGAGGCTCACCCCTGCCGCGTTCAGGGTCGGCAGGCGCACCCGAGGCGTGGCGGCCAGCACCCGGGCCCGCCGCGCCAGCCGCAGGCCAGCCGCATCGGTGGCCGTGACGAAGACGCCATCGGCCCCAGCCAGCCTCTGCCACGGCAGCCCATCGGCGGCGGTGGGCATCAGCCGCTCGCCGATCACCGTGATCGTGCGCTCGCCGCCGGCGTCGATGAAGGTGATTCCCCGCCGCGTCGGGGCCTCCCGCCAGGCGATGTGCAGCTCCAGCCCCAGCTCCTCAAGCTCAACGGCGGCCCGGCGGCCGAGGGCGTCGTCGCCCAGGGCGGTGAAGAACGGAATCCGCTGTCCCGTCAGACGGGCCATCTGCACGGCCACCACGGCGCCGCCACCGGCGGGGAGCTCACAGAAGTCGTCGGCGTGGAGGATCTCGCCGGCCGCCGGCAGATGGTGAACGCCGACGAAGCTCACCACCTCCACATGGCCCACCACCGCCAGGGCCAGCGGGGGCAGCTCCGGCAGCGCCGCCAGGGGCAGGGGGACGAGGGGCTCCATTCAGCTGGAGGCGGAGGTGTAGAAGCGCAGGGCGAACCGCCAGAACCAGCGGCTCACCACCACCGCGGCGATGGCCACCGCGCCGCCGGCCAGCAGCCAGGGGCCGGAGGCCCGACCCAGGATCGCCTCGGCCGGCACCGTGGTGAGGAAGGCCACCGGCACGATGAAGGTGAAGAAGGCCCGCAGGCCGGCCGGAAAGGCACTCACCGGAAAGCGGCCCGCCACCAGCACGCTGCGCAGCACCTCGGTGGCGTTCCAGATCTTCACGAACCAGATGCTGCTGGCCGCCAGCACGAACCAGAGGCTGTACAGGATCATCAGGCTGGCCACCAGCATCAGGGCCGCCCCCAGCAGGGTGAGGGGCGCCGGGGTGGCGCCGGCCTTCCAGGCGGCGTAGCCGATCAGGCCGGCCCCCAGGGCGATGCCGGGCAGGCCCCAGGGGGAGAAGGTGCGGGCCGAGAGCCAGAACTGGCTGTCGATCGGCTTGAGCAGGACGAAATCGAGGCTGCCGGTGCGCACGTGGGCCACGATCGTGCTGAGGTTGGGCTGCAGCAGGGTGCTGGTGATCCCCTCCAGCAGGGTGTACACCCCCAGCACCACCAGGGCCCCTTCCCAGCTCCAGCCCCCCAGGGACTGGCCCCGTCCATAGAACAGGGACAGCACGAAGATGCTGCCCACCAGATTGCCGGCCGTGGCCACCAGCTCGATCAGGAAGTTCGCCTGGTACTCCAGCTCGGCCGTCAACGAGGCGATCCAGAACACCCGCAGGGTGGTGAGATAGCGGCCCATCACGCCCCCATGGCCGAATAGTGGCGCAGGCCGCGCCGCCACAGCAGCAGGTTGATCGGCAGCAGCAGGGCGGCCCAGGCGGCCATGGCCGCGAAGCTCTGGAGCACCGGCACGGTCTCGCCGGCCAGGATCCTGGCGGGCACATCGACCATGTAGGGGAAGGGGGTCCAGAAGGCGAAGGCCCGCACCGACTCGGGATAGAGGGCCAGGGGGGCCACCAGACCGGAGAGATAGAGGTAGGGCAGATAGAGGAGGCGCTCCAGGGCGCTGGCCTTCTCGCTCCAGAAGCACACCATCGTCAGGGTGAACTGCATCAGGAAGCGCAGGGCGAAGGCGGCCAGGGTGGCCAGCACCGCCAGCAGCAGTGAGGGCAGCGAAGGCCACCAGAAGGCGGCGGGATAGAGAAGGAAGAACAGCCCCACCAGCATCGCCACGAAGGGGAGCCGGGTGGCCTGCTCCGAGAGGTGGGCGGCCACATAGCGCCACACCAGCGGCAGCGGCTGAAGCAGGTAAGGCGACAGGCGCCCGTTGAGGTTGTCCTCCTCGAAGGTGTACATCACCCAGACGATCGTGAACTGACGCACCACGAACGCCGACAGGAAGTAGCGGGCCAGCTGCAGGGAGCTCATCCCCAGCCCGCCGCCGGCATCGACGGCGCTCCACAGGCCCAGCATGATGAAGGGCAGCACCCCCGAGAGTGCCCAGAGGACGATCTCGGCCCGGTACTCGAGCATGTAGGCGTACTGGCTGGAGAGCAGTACGGCGGCGATGCGGCGGGCGTGCCCCAGCCGCTGGGGCAGGGGGCGTGTCATGCCAGGGCACCCTGATGGAACAGTCGGCCGATGATGTCCTCGATCGGCGGGTCGGACACCGATAGATCGACCACGGCCAGGTCGGCCAGTAGCCGTCCCACCTGTTCGGTGAGCCGCTCCCGCGGGATCAGCAGCCGCACCTCCCGGCCCTCGATCGCCTCCACCTCGCCGTAGCTGGCGAAGGCCCCGGCCCCCAGGGGAGCGTGCAGCTCCAGGCGCACCTCCCGGCAGGGCGCCAGGCGCTGGGTGAGCGTCTCGAGGCTGCCGTCGTAGAAGAGGCGGCCCTCGTGGATCAGCAGCACCCGCGGGCAGAGGGCGGTGATGTCGGCCATGTAGTGGCTGGTGAGCAGCACCGTGGCCCCGAAGCGGCGGTTGTAGTCGGCCAGAAAGGTGCGCACCCGGGCCTGGGCGTTCACATCCAGCCCCAGGGTGGGTTCATCCAGGAACAGCACCGCCGGGCGGTGCAGCAGGGCCGCCAGCAGCTCCGCCTTCATCCGCTGGCCGAGGGAGAGCTTGCGCACCGGCCGGCGCAGTTCGTCCCCCAGCTCGAGCATCTCCGCCAGCTCGGCGATGCGGCGGCGGCTTTCCGCCGGGGGGATGCCATAGACGGCCGCATTGACCCGCAGGGAATCCAGGGGCGGCAGATCCCAGATCAGCTGCTGCTTCTGGCCCATCACCAGGGTGATCTGACCCAGGAAGTCCGCCTCGCGGCGCTGGGGCTGGCAGCCGGCCACCTCCACCGTGCCGCTGGTGGGGTGGATCAGCCCCGTGAGCATCTTGAGGGTGGTGGTCTTGCCGGCGCCGTTGGCCCCCAGGAAGCCGACGAACTCGCCGGGCTCGATGGCGAAGCTGACGTCCTGAACGGCCGCGATCAGGCGCTCGCGGCGGTTCACGAAGTGACGCAGGGTGCCGGCCAGTCCGGGTTGCTTGTCGGCCACCCGGTACGTCTTGCCGAGGCCCTGCGCGCGGACGATGGCCATGCGGTCGGGGGCCATGCGGATGGGGGCGGGCAGGCCCACCCTATCGAGGGCCCCACCGCGTCCGGAGCCGCACCTCAGGCGGCCTCCGGGCACCAGCCGGCGCTGCGCTGCAGCGGCTCGAGCCAGCTCTGGCAGCGCTGGGTGAGATGGTCCCCGTGGCAGATCAGGGCCTGATGCCACTGGCAGCTCAGCAGGGGGATGCCGTCGGCGTCGGCGTGGTGACGGAACCACTGGCAGGTGAGGCAGACATGCCGGCTGCGGCTGGGGAGCAGCTGCTCCGGCCCCAGATAGGGCCAGGCGTCGGGCTCTCGAGAAGGGCGTGGAGCAGGGCCTGGGGCGGGGCCTGGGGCGGAGGTCATGGCCACGGAAAGCGGTACATCTGTACTAGCAGGAATCGTCACAGCCGGCCAGCGCCACCCAGTCGCAGCGGAACCGCTGCCCGACCGCAGCAGGGCAGCAGCGGGTTTTCGTTGCTGCGGCCACGCCACCGGGCCGGGTCACGGATTCACGTTCAAGACTCCCGCCACGGAAACCCTGCCGGGGGGCCACAATCGACCATCGGGGTCCCGCCGTTCGCCATGCCTTCGCCATGCTGATCCGGCTCGGTTGCGAACTGACCCTTTCCTGCTGGGCGCCGACGCCGGTGCTGGCCCTGGTCCATCCCCACGGCAGCCGCCTGGAGGACCGCCGCGGTCCCGAGCGGCTGCGACTGAGCCCCGACCGGATCGCCGAGGTGCTCACCGATGCGGATGGCAACCGTGCCTGCCGCTTCGTTGCCTCCAGCGGCAGCACGACCCTGGGCTTCGAGGTGGTGGTGGCCGACCCGGGCCTTCCCGATCCGGTGGCGCCGGAGGTGGGCGAGTGCCCGGTGGGGGCGTTGCCGATCGTCACCTACCCCTTCCTCAACCCCAGCCGCTACTGCGACACCGATCGCCTGGCCCAGGTCGCCTGGGGGCGCTTCGGCGGCGTCCGGCCGGGCTGGTCGCGGGTCCAGGCCATCTGCGACTGGGTGCACGAGCAGCTCCGCTTCGACTACGGCGCCGCCCGCAGCGACAAGACCGCCCACGACGCCCTGCGCGAGGGGCGCGGCGTCTGCCGCGATTTCGCCCATCTGGCCATCAGCCTCTGCCGTTGCCTCAACATCCCTGCCCGCTACTGCACCGGCTACCTGGGCTACACGGGCACCACACCCCTGCCCGAGCCGATCGACTACTCGGCCTGGTTCGAGGCATTCCTCGAGGATCGCTGGCACGTCTTCGACCCCCGTCACAATCGCCCCCGCATCGGCCGGGTGCTGATCGCCCGGGGGCGGGATGCGGCGGATGTGCCTTTCCTGCGCTCCTTCGGCGACCACCAGCTCACCGGCTTCCGCGTCATCACCGAGGAGCTGGCCACCCCCGGGGCTCCCTGCCCCTGACCGCGGCGAAGTGTGGAGAATTCATGCGCTGGGCCAGCCTGCCGTGCTTCGGCGGCAGAATCCCCCTCAGTTCAGGCGCCGTCGAACCCGTCGAACGGTTCCTGACAACAGCCCCAGACAACTGTCCCAGAAAGCCGTTGGCTGGGGCCGCAACCTGACGCACGCGACCTGGTTTTTTCTCCCTGACTCACGCGGATTGACCCATGGGCCTACGGATCGATGAAGCCACATTTCTGGAGCGAGCCCTGTCCCGATTCGGCGGCCGCTACGATTATTCGCAGATCAGCTACAAGAGCTACCGCAGCCCGGTCAAGATCCGCTGCCTGGAGCATCCTGTCCGGGAGATCGTGATCACGCCGGAGCGTCATCTCCAGACCACCGGCGGCTGCAAGTACTGCCTCAGAAACTACCGTAACCAGACCCTCGAACGGGTCCTGAGGTTGGACTGCGAGGCCATCGAGCGCCCCGCACCCCTGCCGGCGCCACCCGTGGCGGGACCGAAAAGTAAAGCTGTGTGAGGGATCCGGCCGGTTGCCCAAGGTCAGTTTTCTTGACGGTTATCTTTCCGGGTCATTCACCTTGAAACCCTCCATGGCCCTGCCTCTGCTCGCCGCCCGACCCTCGAGCCTCAACGCCAGGGTGCCGAGTTTCGCGATCGCCAGTGAGGAATCCCCCCGCCAGGCCGTTGCCACCCTGGAGACCCGCAAGCCCTCCGGAGACCGCCTCAGCCTCGACGTCCAGATCGAGCAGGCCTACCGCCAGATCTTCTTCCACGCCTTCAAGGTGGATCGGGAAGCGGTGCTGGAATCCCAGCTGCGCAGCGGACAGATCACCATGAGGGATTTCATCCGTGGGTTGCTGCTTTCCAGGCGATTCCGTGAGGGTTTCTATGATTGCAACAGCAACTACCGCCTGGTTGAACAACTGGTCGGCCGGGTTCTTGGGCGCCCGGTGTATGGCGAACAGGAACGGATCCGCTATTCGATCCTGATTGCGCAGCACGGGCTCGTGGCGCTGGTGGACACCCTGCTGGACTCGCCCGAGTACCTCGAGGCGTTCGGTTACGACACCGTGCCCTTCCAGCGCTCGCGGGTGCTGCCAGGCCGGGCCCAGGGCGAGCGCCCCTTCAACCAGCAGGCGCCCCGCTACGACGGCCGCTGGCGCGATGTCATCGCCAGCCGGGCGCCCCGCGGTGCCAACCCCTGGTCCCCCGGCACCCCCCGGCCCGCCTGGCTCGGGGAGCAGCCCTCGCCCCTGGCTCGCCAGATCTGGCAGGGGCTGGTCACCGCCGGTGGCTTCGCCATCACCGGCCTGGTCCTGTGGACCGCGGCGGCCATGCTCAGCACCGGAACGCCCTGAGTGTCTCCCGCCGGCAGGGATCGCCGGGAGGTCGTGATCCGCAGCACGGTGAGATGGATCTGAGTCCAACTTGCTGTGCTGACGGACACGAAATCGTGCTTTCCTTGGTTTCAGGTGGTCGCAACGCCGTCGCCGCCACCGCCATGCATTAGGATTTGTAAAGATTTCTTGACCTTCCGGAGGTGCCTGTCATGTTCACGCTCGAAAAAGCGACCCAGATCTTTCCGGATACCCTTTCGGCCGACGTGGTGCCGGCCCTCACCGCCCGCTTCAGCCTCCTGAGCGCCGAGGACCAGCTGGCCCTGATCTGGTTCGCTTACCTCGAGATGGGCAAGACCATCACCATCGCCGCCCCCGGTGCGGCCCGCATGCAGTTCGCCGAGCCGGTGCTCAACCGGATCAAGGCGATGACCTTCGCCGACCAGAGCCAGGTGATGGTGGATCTGGCCAACCGCTCCGACACCGACATCTGCCGCACCTACGCGATCTGGTCGGTCAACATCAAGCTCGGCTTCTGGTATCGCCTGGGTGAGTGGATGGAGGAGGGCATCGTCGCCCCCATCCCCGAGGGCTACCAGCTCTCCGCCAACGCCGCTTCGGTGCTGTCCTCGCTGAAGGGCATCGATGCGGGGCAGCAGATCACCGTGCTGCGCAACTTCGTCGTCGACATGGGCTTCGACCCCAGCAAGGTCGATGGCAGCGAGCGCATCGCCGAGCCGATCGTGCTGCCGACGGCCCCTGAGCAGCGCACCAGGGTCTCGATCGCCGGCGTCGACAACGCCACGATCCTTTCCTACATGGATCTGCTCAATGCCAACGACTTCGACCAGCTGATCCAGCTGTTCCTGCCCGACGGCGCCCTGCAGCCTCCCTTCCAGCGGCCCATCGTCGGCACCGACGCCATCCTGCGCTTCTTCCGCGAGGACTGCCAGAACCTCAAGCTGCTGCCCGAAACCGGCGTGAGCGAGCCCTCCGATGGAGGTTTCACCCAGATCAAGGTGACCGGAAAGGTGCAGACCCCCTGGTTCGGAGCCGGTGTCGGCATGAACGTGGCCTGGCGTTTCCTGCTCGATCCCGACAACAAGATCTACTTCGTGGCGATCGATCTGCTGGCCTCCCCCGCCGAACTGCTCAAGTTCGCCCGCTGAGAAGCCCGTTCACCCTCCCCGCGTCTGCGGGTCCCTTGACCGGGGAGGCCTCGGCCTCCCCGGTCACACTGGCTTGGGGAGGTATGGGACTCCTGCTGGGAGCGGGAATCTTCGGGGCCTGGCTGGCCACCCTGGTGCTGGCCCTGCTGGCTGAGCCTGCCGGCTGGACACCGGCGGCACTCGGGCTGGTGATCGCCCTGCGCACGCTCCTGCAGACGGGCCTGTTCATCCTCGGCCACGATGCGATGCACCGCACCCTTGTGCCGGGTCGTCAGCGGCTCAACGACGGCCTGGGTCGGCTGGCCCTGCTCCTCTACGCGGGCCTTCCCTACGCCCGCTGCCGCCGCCACCACCTGCGCCATCACCGCTTCCCGGGCAGCCGCCTGGATCCGGACTTCCGTCGGGCCATTGGTGACGGGGCCCTGCGCTGGTACGCCCGGTTCATGGGGAACTACCTCTCCCTGGGCCAGCTGGTCCTGCTTCTGGCCAGCTGGCTGGCCGTGGCGGGAGGCCTGATGCTGCTGGAGCCCCGGCAGGCGCTGGCCGTCCCCACCTTCTGGGTGCTGCCGCTGGTTCTCAGCTCGTTCCAGCTGTTTCTGTTCGGCACCTACCTTCCCCATCGCGGCGACGGATCCAGCCCCGCCGGCCGCCATGCGGTCAGAAGTCTGGGGTACCCCCACCTTCTCTCCCTGCTGGCTTGTTACCACTTCGGGTACCACCGGGAGCACCATGCCCACCCGGGGGTGCCCTGGTTCCGGCTGCCGCAGTTGCGGGGCCACGTTCCCCACCAGCACGGCCATGGTTACGGCCCCGCCGATGACTCGCGTCCGCTCAGGCCTGGGCGTTAACGTCCAAATTCAGCTGTTGAGACCCATGGTGAGTGCGGTATTGGAGTGGACGGATCAGGAGCAGCAGGTGGCACGCCGCGCCTTCGACAAGGCCCACTCCAGAGCCGCGATTGGCATCATCCGGGCCGTTCAGGCCCATGCGAGCCGCATGGACTCTGTGGAGGAATGCTGGAAACTGCATGACTTTCTCAGCATCCAGCGCCATGAAATCGAAGGGCGTTTCGATTTCCGCCTCCCCGGCCTGCTGTTCGTCTTCGCCAGCCTGGTGAAGGATGGTCTGCTCCAGGTCGAGGAACTTGAGGGACTCGAGCGGGACAAGCTCAACAAGATCACGGCGATGTCGCGGATGTGAGGGGGACGCAGCAGATCTGCTGCACGGCTCCGCTGGGATAGCCTCGCACGCCTGCTGTTGGCCTCCGCAGACGCCGCCCGGGCGGTCTTCCCGACCCGCTACGCCTGAGGTCCCGGCCCGCGGGGGCTGTAGGGTAGGGAAGATTCCAAGATTTCTCTCCAGCGAGCTCATCACTTTCTAAAAGGGCTGTCGAAGGATCGGTTCATAGTTTTTTTCAGGTTCATGACCATTTACATCGGAAATCTTTCCTTCGACGCCGAAGTGGAAGACGTGAAGAACCTTTTTGCCCAGTACGGCGAACTGCGCCAGTGCACCCTTCCCCTCGATCGCGACACGGGTCGCAAGCGCGGTTTCGCGTTCGTCGAGATGACCAACGACGCCGACGAGACCAAGGCCATCGATGATCTTCAGGACGTCGAGTGGATGGGCCGCAGCATCCGTGTGAACAAGGCCGAACCCCGCACCGGCGGTGGCGGTGGCGGCGGTCGCTCCGGTGGCGGCGGCGGCGGCTACGGCGGCGGTGGCGGTGGGTACGGCGGCGGCGGTGGCCGCAGCCGCTACTGAGTCATTGCCGGATTTCCGGGCCCTGGCGGGTACCGGTTTCCTGATCAACCGCCCCTGGCTCTCCAGGGGCGTTTTTTTTGGTCGGTTCGTTTTCGTCCCGCCGGTGCCGCCGCGTGTGGGGAGTCCGGCACGGATCGAAAGACACTCTGCTGCTGCGGCCTGTTGGCGTGGCCGGGGAGCAGATTGGGCCCATGAGTGATCCCAGCCCTCGCGGCCGGTACCGGGTCCGACCCGCCGACCAGAACGAGACCACCGTGCCCAACGAGGTGACCGGTCCGACCTTCGACCACCGCGACGAGGCGGAGCGGTATGCCCGCAGTCTGGTGCTCGCTCACCAGACCCCTGTGGTGGTGGAGAAGCTGGCGCCCGCCGGCTGCTGGCTTCAGCTCGGGATCATCGGCTGAGGCGGCGCCTCTAATCCCTCGATCTCGTCGGCGGCCTGCAGACGGATCAGGTAGGTCAGGCTGGAGCCCACGCCGGTGCCGCGGTAGCGGCCGCTGACCGGCGCCGCCAGATGGTGGTCGGGCGCGGCGGCCAGGACCAGGTGGCCATCGGCCACCGCTAGGCCCAGGCTGGGGTCGAATCCCCGCCAGCCGCCTCCGGGCAGATACACCTCCGCCCAGGCGTGCAGCTCGTGTTCGCTCACCTCGGGGGGATGGTGCATCGAGTAGCCGCTCACGAACCGCGCCGCCAGTCCCTGGCTGCGGCAGGCCACCACATAAAGCATGGCGGTGTCCCGGCAGGCCCCGGTGAGCGTGCGGAGGGTCTCGGCAGCATCCGTGGGCTCCCCCTCCAGCCGCCCCACATGGTGAAAGCCGTGGTGGATCTCATCGGCGAGGGCGCTGAGGAAGGCGGTGGCCGATCCGTCGACCCGGTCGGCGATGGCCTGGGCCCAGGCCCGCACCTCCGGATCGGCCCGATCCTGCAGACAGCCCGCCAGGGAGCGGGCCTCCGCCTCCGGGTAGCTCACTGGCAGGTGCTGGGCCTCCCGGTGGGTGACGATCCAGTCGTAGGGGTTGCTGCGCAGGGTTTCCACCAGCATGTCCACCGTGATCGTGAGCTGGTCCCGCTCCTGCTGGAACCAGGCCACCATCGCGTCGGTGCCATCGGGCTCCAGCACCCGGCTCAGCCCCGCCGGAGGCTCCTCCAGCCGCAGGTGGTGCTCGAGGATCCTCTGGCTGCCGTCCTGGCGGGGGGTGAGCCGCAGGGCCATCGGCTCGAGGAAGACGGGCCGGTCGTAGGTGTAGCTGAGGCGATGGTGGATGCGGAAGAACATCGCTCAGCCCATGGCCTCGCGCAGGACGTCCTGGAGGTCGTCATCGATGACGTAGGTGTGCAGCGGTGCCGTGTCCAGGTCTTCGACGAGGGGGAAGAAGCGGACGGAGAACCAGGCCTCGAAGAGTTCGAGGCTGCGGGGATGGGGCCAGCGGCTGCGGTCGCGGCACCAGAGGTCGAGCTCGGCGGCGAAGATCTGGCCGTAGCTGTCCAGCAGCCGGTCCTGGGCTTCCAGCTCGCTGTCGTAGGTGGGGATCAGGTAGAGGCTGTGGTCCTCCCCCAGCCCTTCCATGTCCTCACGGGTCCAGAACGGCCGGGTCCAGTCCACCATCGGCTGCCGGGGCGCCACCGCGATCGCGCAGCGGTTGAGAACGGCCATCGATGGAGTGTCTGTGGCTGCTTCAACGCTAGCGAGGCCGGGGAGAGGGGGCATGGGTGAAACCGTGGATCCGCGCCGCCCAACAGCGACACCTTCGTGACCATCGAGCAGTGCTCGATCGCCAGGGCGGTGAGCCACAGGATGATCGGTGCCGTCGCCGTTGCGACGTTGCCCTACGCAGGGTTGGCGCTCCGGGCCTTCGTAGCTCCTCCCTTCCCTTTCCCTGATCGCCATGGCCCAGGCCTCTGCCGCACTCGTCGGCCTCACCCTGTTCACGATCATGTTCGCCCTCGGCCTGGGGTTGCAGCTGGATGCGATCGCGCAGTTGCGCCACAGGCCCGCCCTGGTGATCCGCGTGCTGATCGGCTCCTGTGTGCTGGTGCCTCTGGTGGCGCTGGTGCTGATGAAGCTGCCCCTGAGCTTCGCCCTCTCTCCAGCGGCCCGCTTCGGCATTGCCTTGATGGCGGCCTGCCCGAGCGCCCCGCTCACCCTGCGAAAAGTCGGCAAGACGGGGGGCGACCGCCAGCTGGCGGCGCTGCTGCAGGCCTGCGCGGCCGTGGCCGCGATCGTTTCGATACCCCTGCTCGCTGATCTGTTCCGGGCCTCGTTCGGCATCGACGGCTGGGACATCGCCCCCCGGGACGTGGCCCTGCAGGTGGGCAAGGCCCAGGTGCTGCCGCTGCTGGCCGGCCTGCTGCTGCGTCGCTGGAAGCCCAATTGGGTGGCGTGGCTGGAGGGGCCGCTCGACAAGCTCGCCAACGGCCTGCTTCTGCTGCTGATCGTGCTCGTTCTGATCAAGGCCGGCCCCTTGCTGGTGCCGTTCGTGGCCTCCAACTGGCTGGCCCTGGGCTTCATGGCGGTGATGGTGGCCGCGGCCCTGGCCATCGGCTCCCTCACGGCTGGCCCGGAGCCTCGCGAGCGCATCACCGTGGCCCTGGTCACCTCGATGCGCAACCCGGGCCTGGCGTTGCTGTTCGCCACCACCCACGGCGCCGGGATGCCCGGCCTGAAGCTGGCCGTGCTGGCCTACCTGCTGGTCACCGTGCTGCTTTCGATTCCCTTCCTGCGCTGGCAGAAGGGTCTGCAGGGGGTGGCTTCTTGAGCAGGCTGTCCTTGTGACCCATCCGAACGCACAGGAGGGCGCCCGTATCGATCGAATCACCCCCATCGAGCTCAGCTTTTCTCCCGTGGTGGAGGATGCCCCCTATCGCTGGCTTCGCAGCCTCGGTCTGAATCCGCGGCAGAGCCAGGGGCTGGTGAAGCGGGCGATCGGGGTGGCGCTGTTCACCTGGCTGCCGATCGTGATCTGGGCCTGGTTCCACAACCGATTGCTTGGAATCTCAGTGCCAGAACCCCTGCTGGCGCACTACGGCATCTCCGTCACCTGCCTGGTGGCGATTCCCCTGCTGATCCTGGGGGAGGGGGTGGCTCGCCGGGTGGTGGAGCGCACGGTGTTCCAGTTCGCCTGCAGTGGATTGGTGGTGGACGGCCAGCTGGATCGGTTCCGTTCGATCCTCAAGAGCATGGCTCGCCTGCGGGACCTTTCCCTGCCCTGGGTGCTGGTGCTCGGGGTGGTGGCGGCCATCACCCTGACCTCACCCACCAGCCTCGATGGCCTCAACTGGGCCGCGGAGGGCGGGGGACGGCTTGGCTTCGGCGGGGCCTGGTTCCTCTATGTGGCTCGGCCGATCTACATCGCCCTGCTGCTGGGCTGGGGCTGGCGCCTGCTGCTGGTGGGCCTGCTCTGCTGGCGCATCGCCCGTCTGGATCTCTCTCTGGTGCCCACCCATCCCGACCGAGCCTGCGGGCTGGGATTTCTGGAGGTGCTGCCCGAAGCGTTCTCGCTCTGGGCCCTGGCGATGTCAGCGGTGATCATGGCGAGCTGGACCCATGAACTGCACCACCACGGCCAGACATTGCGGGGGTTGCACCTGCCCTTCCTGGCCTTCATCGCCGGCACCACCCTGGTGATGGTGGCACCGCTGCTGGCCTTTGCCCCCCGGCTGATCGCGTTCAGGCGCCAGGCCCTGCGGGACTATGGCGCCCTGGTGGGTGTCCATGGCCGCCTGGTGCGACAGCGCTGGATCCTGGGAGAGCGGCTGGCGGACGCAGACATCCTGGAGGCCCCTGAGCTGGGCCCGATTGCCGACACGGCCGCGATCTACGACGCTGTCCGGGCTACCCGTCCTACCCCTGTCAGTCTGCCGGCACTGCTCAAGATCCTGGTGCCCCTGCTGATCCCGGCGCTGATCGGCATCAGCACCCAGATCCCGCTGCGCCAGCTGTTGCTCAAGATTGGCCATGCCCTGCTCTGACGAGGGTGTGGCTCCCCCCGGCGTTCAGAAGGACTGCTGAAACTGCAGCCGCAGTTGCCAGCCATCGGGACTGTTGTCGTTGCCGGCCAGCACGGCACCACCGGTGAGGGAGAGCCTGGCCTTTGACCAGGGGCTGCCGCCGATGGTGGCGCCCAGGGCCGTCCAGGCCTGTTGATTGTCGCCGGCCTGGCCGTCGCTGAAGGTTTGACCGCCCAGCCTGGAGTAGGAATCCAGCGACACCCACAGTTGCTTGTTGAGGTCGTGGGTGAGGTGCATCTCCAAGGTGCCCATGGGGGCCTGGGTGGTCTGGTTGGGGGCGAATTGGTTGGCGAGCCTGTTGCCCACCTGCCGCCCCCGGATCGAGAACTCAGGGAAGGCGGGGTCGTTGTTGGGGGTGTAGAGATCCACGCTGGGCAGGATCTCGAAGGTGGTGGTCTTCCCCGGTGCCCAGTTGGGGCTGAGCCGCACCGTGGTGGGAAGGCCGGCCCGGAAGGTCCAGCGGTTGGTGCCGATGTTGACCAGTCGATCATTCTGATAGTCGCCGGTGGGGGGCATCACAGCCACCAGGCCATAGACCACCACAGGCGGATTCTGCTTTTGCATGTAGGCCCCGAACTCCGCCGGTGCCAGGGCCGGGGTGTTCACAAGGCCCACGGTGAAGTGGGCGTAGCTGTCGGCCAGGCCCTGCTTGCTGGGCGTCACCCCGCGATTGGCGGTGGAAAGGCTGACATTGGCCCAGGCGTAGGGAACCGCCACCGACACCTGGGAGAGCCGATGGCCGATCCCGATGAAGCGGGCATAGCTCGGCACCACGACATAGGTGTCGACGCTGAGATTGGGAAAGATGATGCTGGTGTCGACGACGGTGTTGGAGCTGCTGTACATCCCCGAAACCGTGAACACGTTCGTGCCCGCAGGAGCCAGCCAGAACTGACGAGGACCGTAGGCCTGGGCCTGTGCGGGCCGGCCCCAGTCCAGGGCCAGGGTCAGCCCGCAGGCCGCGAAGGCGGCGGTGCGTATCGCAACGGAGCAGCGCTTGGAAATCCGGGGGGCAGGTGTTGCGTTCATGCTGATTCAGTTCATCTTCACGTCAACGCCGTGGATCGTGCCGTCGAAGCGGAAGGGCCGGCGCTCGAAGTAATCGAGTGACACCGTTGAGCCGAGATCCACGCCCACATCAAAGGTTTCGCTGGGGGAGAAGGCAGCGGGCACGGTGCGAGCCGCCGTGGTGCGCGCCACCTCCTGACCATCCAGCTTCAGCACCACCTCAGCCGGCGAGAGGGGCTGCGCACTGGCGAAGGTGGTGGTCACCTCGATGCGATGCCTGCCGGCGGGGATCCTGTTCTTCGAACGAGCGGTATAGCGCTCGATGATCATCATGTTGTACTCGTAAATGAGCTGTCCCTTGTCCAGGTAGAGGCTGAGGCCGCCGCCCGATCCGCCCAGGGCATACAGCACGCCGGAGCCGTTCTCCTTGAAATCGGCATCAATGCTCACGGTGCTGCTCTCCCGGCCCAGTCCCGGGGCCGTGAACTCCGGCATGCGCGTGGTGGTGGCATCGAACTGCCAGCTCCTGTAGGGCGACTTGATCCGGTCTTCGGGGTGAAGCCGCAGCCAGATACCGGCGCCCAGCGGATAGACCTTGTTGGCCACGGCCTGCTGATCGAAGGATGTCTGAAGTTGGGCCAGCCGTTGCGGTTCACGGGCGGCGAGATCGTCGGCTTCGGAGAAGTCAGCGTTGAGGTTGTAAAGCTCCCATTTGTCCTTGGCCGAATCCCAGGAGGCCAGCCCTGGCGCGCCCGGCAGCCAGGGGACCAAAGGGCCGAAGGTGGCGGCGAGCCAGCCGTCCTGGAAGATGGCGCGACTGCCGTTGTTGTCGAAGTACTGAACCTTCTTGCGCGTGGGCGCCTTGGCATCGGCGAAGGTGTAGGCCAGGCTCACCCCATCGATCGGATCCTGCTGGAATCCATCCACCATGGTGGGCGGCTTGATGCCGATGAGTTCGTAGATCGTTGGCGCGATGTCATTGACATGGTGGAACTGGGGCCGGGGTGTCTTGTCGGGCTTGATCCCTTTGGGCCAGGAGATCACCATCGGATTGCGGGTACCGCCGAAATGGGAGGCGATCAATTTGGTGTATTGGAATGGCGTGTTGCCTGCCCAGGCCCAGCCGGCGTGGTACATGCTGTCGGTCTTGGGACCGCCCAACAGATCGAGGCCGCCCATCTTCTCCAGGGCCGCGATCTGCTGCTCGACGGTGTTGGGGATCCCGTTCTGAGCCAGCAACTCGCTGATCGTGCCGTTCTGGCCTTCGGCGCTGGCGCCGTTGTCGCCGAAGATGTAGATGACGATTGTGTTGTCCCGCACCCCCAGGCGCTCCAGCTCATCGATCACCTTGCCCACCTGGGCATCCACGTGCTCGACGAAGCCGGCGTAGATCTCCATCAGCCGAAGCTGGAACGGCCGCTGGGCCGCCGGAATGCTTTCCCAGGCGGGCATGGTGCCGGTGCGGGGCGTCAGTTTGGTGTTGGCGGGAATCCAGCCGAGTTGCTTCTGGCGCGCGAACACCCGCTCGCGGTAGGCATCCCAGCCGGTATCGAACTTGCCCTTGTACTTCTCGGACCACTCCTTGCCCACCTGGTGGGGCCCGTGGGCCGCCCCAGGGGCCCAGTAGAGGAAGAAGGGCTTGTCAGGTGAGAAGGCCCGGTGCTTGCGCAGCCAGTCGATGCTGCGCTGGGCCATGTCCTCGCTGAGGTGGTAATTCTTGTCGTGCGGTGGCTCAATGGCGGTGGTGTTCTCCACCAGGCGGGGCTCCCACTGGGAGGTTTCACCGGCGAGGAAGCCGTAGAAGTAATCGAAGCCGTGGCCCGTCGGCCAGCGATCGAACGGCCCCATGGCAGTGGTCTGATCCGCCGGTGTGTTGTGCCACTTGCCGAAAGCCGCCGTCTTGTAGCCGTAGTGGTGCAGCACTTCGGCCATGGTGGCCGACGTTTTCGGAATCACGCCCGTGTAGCCATCCCAGTCGACGGCCCGTTCGGCGATCGTGCCGTTGCCCACCCGCTGGTGATTGCGTCCGGTGAGCAAGGCCGCCCGGGTGGGGGAGCAGATGGCGGTGGTGTGAAAGGTGTTGTAGCTCAGGCCCTGGTCCGCCAGTTTGCTGAGGGTGGGCGTGTTGATCTCGCCGCCGAAGGTGGAGGCCTGGCCGAAGCCGACGTCGTCCAGCAGGACGATCAGTACGTTGGGCGCATCGGCTCTGAGGTGCTGGGGCTGGGCGCGGCGTTTGTGCACCGAGTCCTGCAGTCGGGGGCGGGCGAGGCTGGCGCTGGGCACCGGCGGGAAAGGCAGCACCGAGCCGTCGGTGGGGGTGGCGGCTGGGCTGGCTGCCGATTGGGCTGATGCCGTGGCTGATGCGCTTGGACGGGCCCAGGCCCCGGAGATCACGCCACTGCTGAGCAGCAGACACACCAGCGCCACCGCCAGGAACCGGAATGGCGGCTTCATGGCTTGGGCAGCACCGGCTTCTGTTGCGGCAGTCCGCCGTCATCGATGTCGAAGTCGGGGTCCAGGATCGTCTTCTCGCCCTGGGCGCCGAGGTAGTCGGGCTGGGCCTTCAACCACTCGCTCATCTTCTGCTGCTTGGCATAGGCCTGTAAGCGGGCCTCGAGATCACGCACCACCTCAGGGTTCTGCTCGGCCACGTTGTTCTTCTCGCCGGGGTCGGCCTTGAGGTCGAACAGTTCGATCTTGCCCGGCAGCAACGCAATCTTCACCAGCTTCCACTGGCCCTTGATGATGGCGCCGCGGAAGGCTTCGACGTTGATCAGGAGGTCGTCGTGGGGCGAGGGCTTGCCTTCGGTGAGCATCGGCAGGAGGTTCTTGCCATCGAGGGGCTTGCTGGAGGGGTTTGGCGCCGCGCCGGCCAGGGCCAGGGCGGTGGGCATGATGTCCACCATCTGCGCCGGCTCACTGATCACGGCGGGCTTCAAGGTGCCGGGCCAGTTGAAGATCGTCGGCACACGCACACCGCCTTCGTAGAGGCTGCCCTTGCCACCGCGCAGGTTGCCGTTGCTCGCCGGCAGGGAGCCCTCCTTCACGCCGCTTTCGGCCCGCTCTTCGCGGGAGTGGGCACCGCTGGCCACCACGGCACTGCGGGGGCCACCGTTGTCGCTGGAGAAGATGATCAGGGTGTTCTCGCGCATCCCCCGCTTTTCCAGGGCAGCCACGATGCGGCCCACCTGGTCGTCCACCGAGGTGACCATGGCGGCATAGGTGCGGCGGGTCGGGTCCTTGATGCTGGCGGCGTAACGGTCTTCATCGGCCTTCTGGGCCTGATAGGGGGCATGGGGCGCCAGGGAGGCGAAGTAGAGGAAGAAAGGCTTGGTTTTGTCTTGCCGCTCGATCTGCTTCACCGCCTCGTCACCGATCAGGGGCAGGTAGTAGGTGGTCTCCTGCAGGAATTTGCCGTCGCGCTGCCAGTCGACGATGCCGCCGCGCATCTTGGTGAAGTAGTCGACCTCGCCGACGAGGTTGCCGTAGAAGTGATCGAAGCCCCGCTTCTGCGGCCAGTATTTCTTGTCGGCATGGCCCAGGTGCCACTTGCCCACCATCGAGGTCTGGTAGCCCGCCTCCTTCAGCGCCTGGGGCAGGGTGCGCTCATCCGTTGGCAGGCCGTAGGTGTGGTTGGGAAAGATCACCAGGGTCTGGAGGCCGTAGCGCATCGGGTGGCGTCCCGTCATCAGGGCAGCCCGGGACGGCGTGCAGACGGGCATGCCGTGGAAGGACTCCATCCGAACGCCCTCCCGGGCCAGCTTGTCGATGTTCGGCGTCTTGATGTCGCTGCCCCGGTAGCCGAGATCGGCATTGCCGAGGTCGTCGGCCAGGATCACGATGATGTTCGGTCGGTTCGCCCCGCCAACCGCCCCAGCAGCGGGCCGGTTGGCCTCCAGTGCAAAGGCGGGCACCAGGGCGAACCAGATCAGGCAGGCCAGAGCGGTGAGGCCGGCCAGGGAAAGCAGCTTCGGCTTCTTAAAGGGGTTCATCCGTATGGGCTTCATTCGTCAGTGGCTCCCTCTGAGTCGACGACGGGCTGTTCACATCCCAAGCGACTGGGGCGCCAAGGCTTGAATCACCTTGATGATTGACAGCCTGATTGCGTATCGCATGGAACATTTCGTCATGATGTGCCGCTTCTTCGGTGGCAACATGTCAACGACTTGGCGTGGCAATGCGTGAGGGCGTTGATCTTTTGGGGTCAAGTTGATCTGTTGGCGTCAATGAATCTCCCGGCTCAGGCCCGTCAGTCGCGATAGGCTGCCGCAGCATGTCTGGCTCCGTAACACAAGCTCGCCTGCGACCAGCACTCTGTGGTGGATGGACTTGATCAGTGCTGGCCCTTGTGAATCGTTGAGGATCTCTCCGCAGACGGGCTCTGGCAGGACGACTTCGGATCGCAGGGAACGAATCTGGAGGTCGTCAGGATCCCTTTCAGCCGTTGGCGCGGGAACATTATCGCCAACACGGTGATGAGGAAGGCCAATCTTCAGGGCGCTCACCTGAAGGGGGCCAACTTCAGCCGAGCCATTTTCGGCGAGGTCGACCTCACCGGCGTCCTTTTCCAGGTTGCTGATCTCAGGGGAATGGATCTCGACCCGAGCGCTTCCTCCTTCATCGAGCGTCTGTGATTCGATTGGGTTGCAGGCCGGTCTTGGTGCCCCTGGTGGTTCTGCTGCTAAGGAAACGGCTCCTCACCCTCCTGCTTGGCCTGAAACTCTCGGTGCTCTCCTGCCTGCGGGTCACCCTGCTGCGCTCGATTTCATCCTGGGGTGGCTCAGCTTCGACAGTTGGCTGTCAATGGCCCTGGCGAGCCAGCCCGGCGCCGGCATCCCGGCCGCCACCCCCGCGCCGTCTGGCCAGAAGCTGATTCAGCTTGGCGTGGTCGCGGTGATCCGGACCTTCCTGAATCAGTTTTCCAGAGCGGGAGATCGAAGCGGAGCAACGGCTGGAGTCCCGGCGTGGGGATGGGGACGTGGAGCAACGACCCCGATTACAACGTTTTTCGCGATGGCGTCGTCACCGAGATCCTTGATGCCCACTCTGGAAACAACGCTAGCCATTGTGCGCCAGCCCCATTGATTCGTTTCCCCATGCCCCACCGCCGGATCAGCCTTCACCCCTTTGGCCGCCACGCTGGCGGCACCGGCTACCGTCCCGCCGTCCTCGCTGGCGGGATGCTGGCGGGTCTGACGGCCACTCTCCTGCTGGCACCGCAGCCCGCTCCAGCGGCTCAGGCTGCTCCAGCGACCAAGGTGCTTTACACCCTTTCAACCCAGTGCGCGCTCCAGGGGGCGGCTCCGGTGCCCTGCACAGTGGAAGCGGTGGATGCGGGCGGGGCCACGCTCTACCGCCACCGCATCGGCACCGGGGTCGAAACGGTCCGCATCACCGCTGAACCGGTGACCATGGCGATCTGGGCGAACGACACCAAGCAATGGCGCCCGCTGCGCGGGGCGTCGGCCCGGTTCTCCACCAACACGGTCTGCTTCAACGGCAAGGACCTCTGTGTGGTCAACCCGAATTACCTCAACAGTGTCCGGGAGGATCGCGCCAACACCCGCCTCCAGGGCCGAGATCTGGTGATGGTGCACTTCGGCAGCGACGGTCGGGTGGACGCCAGCTGCTACGACGACGCCTGCGCGCTGCTGCTGAAATGAAAACCCTCGCTGGAATCGCTCTGTTGATGGCCGGTGTGATCGCTTCGCCGGTCGGGGCTGCCCTTGCCCTGGAAACGTCTTCTTCCTCGCTCACTCCGCAGCTGATCGCCCGCGGCGGCGGAGGTGGCAGAGGTGGTGGAGGTGCCAGGGCCGGGGGAGCTGGCAGAGCTGGTGGTGGAGCTGGCAGAGCCGCGGGTGGTGGGGCGCGCGCTGGTGGTGCGGCCAGGGCCCACAGTGGCTTCCAGGGATCCGGCGGCGCCGGTGGTCTCAACCGTGGCGCGACCCGACCCGCCGGTGGCTGGAGCGGCGGTGCCGCCGGCGGGATGGGTCGTCCTTCGCTGGCTGGTCCCGTGGCACGACCTGGTGGGGTTGGAGCAGCAGGCCTCAACCGGCCTGCAGGGGTTGGGGCAGCGGGTGTGAACAGGGTCGGCGGGGCCGGAACCCTCAACCGCAACGTCAACGCCAACCTGAACCGGAACGTCAACGTCAACCGCAACCTCAACCGCAGCGTCAACGTCAACCGCAACTGGACCCGCGCCGCCAACGTCAACGCCTTCGGTGTCCGGCCCGGCTGGGCCCGTCCGGGCTGGGGCGTCGCCCGACCCTGGAACCACGGCTGGTACGGCGGCTGGGCCACCCCGTCCTGGGGATGGTGGGGGGCCCGGGCCGCCACCTGGGGTGTGGCCACCCTGGCGACGGCTTCGATCATCAACAGTGCCGTCGACGCCGCCGTGGCCAGCAGCCAGACCGTGATCGTGGTGCCCAACACCGAGTACCAGCTGCTCTTCGGCACGGTTCAACCGACCGGCACCAGCACGGTGGCCTTCGACGTCAGTGCCAACGGCAGCGTCTATCAGCTGTCGGCCGACTGTCAGTCGGGCTTGCTGAATGGCCAGGTGCCGGGGAATGCCCAGGAAGCGGAACTCCTCAATGCCGCCTGTCAGGTGGCCTTCGGGACCGCTTCCTGAGCCGGGGGCTCACCAGGGCAGGGGAGCCCGCTGGGCGCCGATGCTGCAGCCCATCTGCTGACCCAGCAGGGCCCCGAGCGGCACGGCCCAGGTGCGGCCGTCCTGGCGGGAGGCGGCGTAGCCCAGGCCACCGCCGATGATGCCGCCCACCAGCCGGCCGACGTTGCAGCGCTGGGCGGTCTGGGCCTGGATGTAGTCGGGAGCCACCGGCAGGTTGGCCCGGTAGCGGTCGACATCATAGTCGGCCCGGTAGCCACCGCCGTAGCCATCCCCATAGGAGGAGGGGCTGGGCAGGGTGGGCACGGGGTAGGGAACACGGCGGCTGTCGACCTGACGCGGAACGCCGGCCTGGCCCCAGGGACCGGCCCAGGCCTCCAGAGGGGTGGCGAGCAGGGCCAGGGCGCCGGTGGTGCCCAGCAGTCCCGCGAGGCGGCGGGAACCCAGACGAAGGATGGTGGTCATGGTGGTTCGCGTTGTGAGGAGCGACCCCTGAAGTGGGGGTGACATCAATCAAGCGAAGCGATGTGACCGACCCGTGAATGGACCCCTGTCGATGTCCGACAAGATGCGACTCGCTGCCAGCGCCCCCTCTGCATCGCTTGTTGTCGACCCCTGGTCAGATCGCCCTGCCCTTGCCAGCGTGAGTCAGAGGGCGGGAGGACACGATGAGCTGGAGTGAACTGGAGCGCCTCGTTGACGAGGCCGAGACGGATGAGGTGATCCGCCGCGGGCTGCGCCACTGCCGCTCCAGAGCGGAACTGCTGCTGGCCGCCCGCCGGCTGGGTTTCCGCGTCACCCGGGTGGATCTGCAGCGGGCCTGGCAACTGCAGCATCAAGCAGGCTGATCTCGGCATGCACGCACTCGGCCGACGGCCGGAGCCGGAAGCCCAGCTTCTGGCAGACGTGCTGCATGCCCCTGTTCTCATGGAGGATCTCGGCGCAGATCCGCTCGAGCCCTTCGGCCCGGCCGATCGTGATCAGCAGCCCCAGCAAGGCTGTGCCTAACCCCTGCCGCTGCCAGGGATCGGCAATCAGCATGGCGAACTCGGCGGCGTTGTCGTCGTGGATCCGGCTGAGCCGGCCCACCCCCAGCACCTCGGCCGGGGCGCCGTTCTGCCCCGGCCGCTCCACCACCAGGGCCATCTCCCTGTCGTAGTCGGTGAAGCAGATCCGGGTCAGCCGTTCGTGGGCGATGCGGTGGCCCAGGGTCATCAGATGGAAGTAGCGGAAGTAGACGCTCTGCTCCGACAGGGTGCGGTGGAAGCTCACCAGCAGGGGTTCGTCTTCTGGCCGGATCGGCCGGAGCGTCACCGGTGAACCGTCGGGCAGGTGCCAGGCGCGCACGTACTCGCTGGGGTAGGGCCGGATCGCTGGCCTGGGGGTGAAACAGGTGGCCCCGGAGGAGGGTTGCAGCAGCACCCGGGCATCCAGGGCCACCAGCGACCCCTTGTCGTTCCCAGGCGCCACCCGGAGGGGATTGATGTCCAGCTCGAGGATGGCCGGGTGCTCCAGCACCAGCCGGCTGAGGCGCACCAGCAGCCGCTCCAGTGCCGCCAGATCCACCGGGGGCCGGCCGCGCACCCCCTGCAGCGCCGCATAGATGCGGGTGCGTTCCATCAGCCGCCGGGCCAGGGTGGTGTTCAGTGGCGGCAGGGCCACGGCGCTGTCGCGGAACACCTCCACCAGCAGGCCACCGGTGCCGAACAGGATCACCGGGCCGAACTGGGGGTCGATGCTGCTGCCGACGATCAGCTCGTAGGCGCCCGTGAGTTCCAGCATGGGCTGCACGGTCACCCCGCCGAAGGCGCTCTCCCCATGCAGGGCCACGATCGCTTCCTGCATGGTGCGGAAGGCCTGGGTCACCGCGGCGCCGTTGCGCAGGTTGAGTTGCACGCCACCGACGTCGCTCTTGTGGGTGAGCTCGGCGGAGAGCAGCTTGATCACCACCGGGTAGCCCATGGCGTCGGCCGCCGCCGCCGCCGCCTCGGCACTGGTGGCCATGTGGGTGGGAACGGTGGGAATGCCATAGGCCTCCAGCACCTGTTTGGCTTCCCATTCGTTCAGCAGGGTGCGTCCCTGGGCCAGCACCCCTTCCAACAGCGCTTCCACCCGCTGGCGATCGGCGTGGGGCTCGCCGGCTCCGGTCGTTTCGGTCTCGGGCACCAGGGCCGGGGTTTCGTAGAGGGCGCGCAGGTTGTCGCTGTAGCGCCACAGGAGATCGAACAGCTGCACGGCCGCGTCCGGGTAGCGGTAAGTGGCGATGCCGGCGGCATTCAGCAGGCGCTCCCCTGCCTCCACGTCCTGGCCCCCCATCCAGCTGGCCAGCAGCGGCTTGGTGGTGGTCGCCGCCAAGGCCACCAGCCGCTCAGCCGTGCTGGTGGGATCGGTCATGGCCTGGGGGGTGAGGACCACCAGCAGACCGTCGCTGTCGGGGTCGTCGAGGGCGTGGCGGATGGCCCGCTCGTAGCGGTCCGGATCCGCGTCCCCCAGGATGTCGATGGGATTGGCCCGACTCCAGTGCTGCGGCAGCACGGCATCGAGGGCTGTGAGCGTCGCCGGAGTGAGGGTGGCCAGCTGACCGCCATGGCGCACCAGGGCATCGGTGGCGATCACACCCGGCCCCCCGGCGTTGGTGAGGATCGTCAGCCGCGGACCCAGGGGACGGCGGCGTTGCTTGGCCAGCACTTCGGCCAGATCGAAGAGGTCGGTGATGCTGTCGACGCGGAGCACACCGCAGCGTCGGAAGGCGGCATCCAGGACGGCGTCACTGCCGGTGAGGGCCCCGGTGTGGGAGGCCGCCGCCTGGGCCGCCTCGGCGGTGCGGCCGGCCTTGATCACCACGATCGGCTTGGTGAGGGCGACCTCCCGAGCCGCCGAGAGGAACGAGCGGGGGTCACCGATCGATTCCATGTAGATGACGATGCTGTGGGTCTCCGGGTCGTCGCCCAGGTAGGTGATCAGATCCCCCCAGTCGACATCCAGCATCGAGCCCATCGAGACGAAGGCGCTGAAGCCCACGTTCTCCTGCAGGCTCCAGTCGAGGACGGCGGTGCAGATCGCCCCCGACTGGCTCAGGAAGCCCACGTGGCCTGGGCGGGCCATGGCGCCGGCGAAGGTGGCGTTGAGGCCGGTGCGGGGATTCATCAGCCCCAGGCAGTTGGGGCCCACCAGTCGCATGCCGCTGCGGCGCAGGCCATCGCGGATACGGGCCTCCAGGGCGATGCCGGCGGCGCCGATCTCCCGGAAGCCCGCCGACAGCACGATCACGCCCTTCACCCCGGCCGCCGCGCACTCCTCGATCAGGGCCGGCACCGTAGCGGCGGGGGTGGCGATCACGGCCAGGTCCACCGGCTCGGGCACCTCCGCCACAGTGGCGTAGGCCCGGATCCCGAGCACGCTCGGGCGCTTGGGGTTGATGGGGTAGACGGTGCCGCCGAAGGGATGGCTGATCAGGTTCCAGAGCACCCCGCGCCCGACGCTGCCTGGCCGGTCGGAGGCCCCGATCACGGCCACGGTGCTGGGCGAGAAGAGCGCCGCCAGCGGCTGGTGCTGGGAGCGCAGGATGTCGTAGGCCCGATCCGCAGCGCCGCCGCCCCCGCCGGAGGGGTTCGCTGTCATCGGATCACCAGCACCGGGCAGGGGGACTGGACCAGCACCCGCTGGGTTTCGCTGCCGATCAGCATCCCCACCAGGCCGCGGCGGCCGTGGGAGGCCATCACGATCAGGTCGCAGCCCAGTCGGGTGGAGGCCTCGACGATGGCCTGGTGGGGCAGGTCGCTCAGCACACGCTCGGCCGTGGCGTTGACGCCGGCCTCCTTGGCCACCGCCAGCGACTCCTCCAGGATGCGATCCCCATCCTTGCGGCTGGCGCTCATCAGGGCCTCCATGGTGGTGGCATCGAGCATCTCACCGAGCCCCACCACCTGCACCGGCACGCTGGCCTGGGCATGGAAGAAGGTGATGCGGGCCCCGAGGGAGGCGGCCAGGGCCACGGCGTGGCGTACGGCCGCCATCGAGAGGTCGGAACCGTCGCTGGGCACCAGGAGATGGCTGAAGGACATGGGAGCGGCAGGTCTCTCCTCTGTCTAGTCAAGGCCCTGGATCAGTGCAGTGGATCAGTGGAGTGGATCAGTGGAGTGGATCGCTGATCACCAGGGCCGAGCAGTGCAGGCGCCGCAGCAGGCTGGTGGCCTGGTCGCTGGCGGGAATCGGCACGCCCTCCACCAGGCGCCTCAGGGAGCGCAGGATCACCAGATCGTGGCTCTCGCTGCCGAGCTCGATCGCCTCGGCCACGTTCTGGTGGGCCAGGAGCTCTACCGTGACCGGCACGCCCTCCCTGGACCTGGAGGGAGAGGCAACCCAGCCCTGGAGCTGGCGGGCCAGCTGCTCCCGCTCCGCCTGGGGCAACCAGGGCTCATGGATGTGCAGCAGGGTGATGGCGGCGCCCTCACCAGGCGGGCAGGCGCTGAGCAGGCGCTCCGCCAGCTGGTACTGCTCCAGGGCGCCGGCGGAGAGGTCCTTCACCGGGACGAGCAACCGGCGGAAGCTGGCCGGGTCGTCCCGCAGACGGGCCATCACCACCGGGCAGTGAGCCTGACGGCAGATGGCGGCCACCAGATCGCCGAACAGCCAGCGCCCCAGTCGGGGCCCCGGAGCCACTCCCACCAGCACCAGATCAGCGCCCTGCTCGAGGGCCGTGCGGGCGATGCCACCGGGGATGTCGTTGTCGACCCGCAGCAGGGAGCGGCTGGGCACCCCTGCTGCCGCAGTGAAGGCATCGGCCCGCTCCAGCAGCGCTCGCCCTTCGGCCAGAGCCCTGTGCACGAGCGGCTGGGGCCGGCGACCCGCCTCGGCCTGGCGCGGCGACACCACCGACAGGGGCAGCACGGTTCCCTGCCGGCCCGCATCGCCATCGATCAGCCGTCCTGCCAGCACCAGCAGCGGTTCCTCGCTGCGGGCCTCGCTGATCGGCACCAGCACCCGCAGGGCCCGTCGCACCAGGGCCAGCTGACCGCTCTCCTGCAGGCTGAGATCCTGGGCCCCACGCGTGGCCATCCGGGTCATGGCTACCGAGGTGAGGATCGGTCCGAGGGTGGCGGTCACCACCATCAGGGCCAGCACGCTGTTGAGCACCCGCTCATCCAGCAGCCCCTGCCGGTACCCCACGTAGGTGGCGGCGAGAGTCGCGGCCACCTGGGGGAGCGAGAGCGACCACAGGGTGAGCATCTCGGGGCCGTCGTAGCGGTAGAGCAGGCCCGACCACCAGGAGGCCAGAC
Organism: Cyanobium gracile UHCC 0281; assembly: GCF_034931305.1. Lineage (GTDB taxonomy): Bacteria > Cyanobacteriota > Cyanobacteriia > PCC-6307 > Cyanobiaceae > Cyanobium > Cyanobium gracile_A. The sequence continues at coordinate 103,546 of NZ_JAYGHY010000002.1, forward strand.
CTTTGCTGGCGATCAGCGCCAGGATCAGGGCAATGGCGAAGACCGAGCCCGACAGGGTGCTCAGGAACACCGGCACATTCAGCAGCAGACCCAGATCGATGAAGAACAGGGGGATGAACAGGCTCGCCCCCACCACCACCACCTGCTCCTTGACGCGGCCATCGGGCAGGACGCCATTCACGGCGAGTCCGGCCAGAAAGGCGCCGACGATCTTCTCCACCCCGACCAGCTCCGCCCCCACCGCCGCCAGGAACAGGGCCAGCAGCACCGCCACGAACAATCGGCTGTCACCGTCGACGCTGCGGCGGATCAGTCCGCGGCCCAGCCGTCGGATCAGCAGCAGCACGGCGGCGGCGTAGAGGGCCACCTTGAGCAGCAGGCCCACCACCCCCGGCCCGTTCAGCTGGCCCTGGCCGAGGCTGACGCAGAGGGCCAGCACCACCAGGGCAGCGATGTCGGTGAAGATTGTGCCGCCGATCGCCACCGTGACGCACTCCTCCCGCATGGCGCCGAAGCTGCGCACGATCGGGTAGCCCAGGGGGGTGTGGGACGCCAGGATCGAGCCCAGCAGCACGGCGCTCACGACCGGATAGCCGTAGGCGAAGCCCAGGGCCGTGCCGGCCAGCATCGGCAGGGTGAAGGTGAGCAGGCCGAAACGGAAGGAGCGGGCCCGGATCCGCTGGAATTCCCCCAGATCGATCTCCAGCCCAGCGATGAACAGCAGATAGATCACCCCCACATCGGAGAGCAGCCGCACGGTCTCGTTGCTGGACACCAGCCAGCCGAGGCCATGGGGACCGATCGCCACCCCGGCCACCAGCAGTCCCACCAGATCCGGCAGCCGCAGCGGCCGCACCAGGGGCGGCACCACCACGCTGAGCACCAGCAGCAGGGCGAAGATCGCCAGGGGGTTGGCGGCCAGAAAGGTGACCACAGGAATGGAGAGGGATGGCAGGGATGTCCTCCAGGCCGTCCTAGGAGCACCGCCGCCGCCCGCCGCTGCCAGGGCGTTGTCTCGTAACGGGCCCGCACCCGTCGCCGCCGCTCAGCAGAATTGAGGGCATGACGAGCTCCGCCTGGCACCAGCACTGGTATCCGGTGGCCTATCTGCGGGATCTTGACCGCACCAGGCCCACCGCCTTCACCCTGCTGGAGGAGGACCTGGTGCTCTGGTGGGATGGCGCCGGCCAGATCTGGCGCGCCTTCGCCGATGTCTGTCCCCACCGTCTGGTGCCCCTCAGCCAGGGGCGCCTCAACGGCGCCGGGGAGCTGGAGTGCCCCTACCACGGCTGGACCTTCGCCGGCGATGGCCACTGCACCGCGATCCCCCAGGCCGAGGCTGGGGCGACCCCCAGTGCCCTCCGCTCCAGCTGCCGGGCCTACGCCACCGCCGAGGGCCAGGGCCTGCTGTTTGTGTTTGCCGGTGAGGCGGCCGCGGCCGCGGCGGTGCCCCTGCCCCTGGTGCCGGTGCTCCAGGAGCCGGGCTGGTTCGTGCAGGACACCTTCCGGGATCTGCCCATGGATGCGCTCACCCTGTTGGAGAACGTGCTCGATGTGAGCCATGTGCCCTTCACCCACCACCGCACCGTGGGCAAGCGGGAGAACGCCGCTCCGGTGGCAGCGACGATCACCAGTTCCGGCCCAGAGGGCTTCACGGCCCTGTGGCAGGAAGGGCCACGCAAGGGAACGCTCGGCAGCCAGTCCACCACCTTCGCCGCCCCTGGCCTGATGTGGCATGAGCTCACGGCGCAGGGCTTCGCCCGCATTCTGACGGTGGTCTATGCGACGCCGATCCGCCGGGGCGAATGCCGCCTGTTCGCCCGTTTCCCCTTCCAGTTCGAATCCCGCCTGCCGCCCCTGCTGCTGGGTCTGCGTCCCCTGTGGCTGCAGCACATCGCCAACCACACCGTGCTGGAGGACGACCAGGTGTTCCTGCACTGGCAGGAGCGGGTGCTGGAGCAGCGGGGCCGCAGCGGCGGTGCCGAGCGGGCGTTCTTCCTGGCCACCGGCGCCGATGTCTACGTCAAGGCCCTGCACGACTGGGTCAACGACCACGACGGCGACCCCTTCCCCGGCCAGCCCCTGCCCCCCCGCCTCGACCAGTCGTCGCTGATGGACCGCTGGCACAGCCACGGGCAGCACTGCGCCGCCTGCCGTGGCGCCCGGCGCGGACTGCGGCGCTGGCGACCGCTGTTGCAGGCGATTCCCTGGCTGGCCCTGCTGGCCGTCGACTGGTGGCAGACCCCCCAGGTTCTGGTGGTGGCGCTGCTGCTGGCCGGTGCCGCGTTGGTGCTGGCCCAGCGGTTCGATCGCTGGGAACGGCTGTTGCTGGCGGGGGATGGCGCCCCGCCTCGCAACAGGCCCGACTGAGCCGCCGGCGGACGCGATCTCAGCCTTTCCAGCCGGCCAGGTGGGAGGCGGAGCCGGAGCGCACCAGGGAACGGGCGGCGGCCAGGGCCGGCGCCAGGTTGCTGGAGCTGAAGGGGGGCAGGGGGCGGCGCCGCAGCCAGGCTCCCCAGCGGAATTCGTGGAAGGGGATCAGGGGAGCCGGATCGATCATTCCCTCCTTCTTGAGTCGCCACACCAGCGAGCGGTAGGGATCGTCCTGGAGATCCGGCAGCCGCTGCGGCAGGGCCGCCGGCGCCAGGGGGCCATGGCCGCGGCCGTCATAGAGATACAGCCAGCCCCGCTCCTGCAGCTCGGCCAGCACCGCCTCCGGTGGGGCTCCGGGCAGATCCAGCACCAGGTAGCCATAGGCCAGGGCGGCTGGATCGATTTCGATCAGTCCCCGCAGACGATGGTGGCGGTCGACCATCCAGAGCTCCCCGGCCCCACCGCGCACCAGGGGCACCGGTTTGCCGCGCAGGTAGCGCAGCCGCTGCTCGGCTGTTTCCTGGGAGAAGTCCTGCTGGCGACTGCGCACCTCCGCCAGACCCACACACATCTGGGTGGGCTGGAGGTCGGCGATGGCGACGTTGAGCAGTTCCGCCCTGGGTCCCGGTGGGGGCAGGGGCCGGTAGGGGGGCAGGTGCAGGCTCATGGGTGCCGGTGGCTCCCCCCCATCCTGGCGGCATCCCGGCTGGTCCCAGTCGCGGGAATAGGGTCAATCCACGTGCAGACGTCCATGACCACCGCCCTTGACCGAGACGGCGCCCTGGCCGGACCCCACGGCCCGATCGGTGTGCTGGTCTGCGGCCACGGCAGTCGCAACCGTCTGGCGGTGGCCGAGTTCGCCTCCCTGGCCCATCAGCTCCAGCACCACCTCGATCCGGTGCCCGTCGACCACGGCTACCTGGAGTTCGCCCGGCCGATCCTGCGCGACGGCCTGGACGCCCTGCGCCAGCGAGGTGTGCGCCATGTGCTGGCGGTGCCGGCGATGCTGTTCGCCGCCGGCCATGCCAAGAACGACATCCCCTCGGTGCTCAACACCTACGCCGCTGAGACGGGCCTGCGCATCGACTACGGCCGTGAGCTGGGGGTGGATCTCAAAATGATCCAGGCCGCGGCCGCCCGCATCCGCGCCAGCCTCGAGGCCGCTGATGCCGCCGCCGTCGCCGACGGCCGCAGTCCCGTACCGCTGCACGAGACGCTCCTGGCGGTGGTGGGGCGCGGCTCCTCCGACCCTGATGCCAACTCCAACGTGGCCAAGGTGACCCGGATGCTGGTGGAGGGCTTCGGCTTCGGCTGGGGGGAGACGCTCTATTCCGGCGTCACCTTCCCTCTGGTGGAGCCGGGCCTGCGCCAGGCGGTCAAGCTCGGCTACCGGCGCATCGTCGTCTTCCCCTATTTCCTCTTCTCCGGGGTGCTGGTGAGCCGGATCCGGCAGCACAGTGAGCGGGTCGCTGCCGACCATCCCGAGCTGGAGATGGTCCAGGCTGGCTACCTGGGCGACCATCCCCTGGTGCTGGACACCTTCCGCGAGCGGGTCGCTGAGGTGCTGGGGGGCGAGGCCAACATGAACTGCTCCCTTTGCAAGTACAGGGCCCAGGTGCTGGGCTTCGAGCGGGAGGTGGGGGCGCCCCAGCACAGCCACCACCACCACGTGGAAGGGCTGGTGGAGAGCTGCACCCTCTGCGAGCGGGAGTGCACGGGAGCCTGCCAGCCCGATGGGGTGCCCCTGCCGGTGGGAGGCCCGGCCGGCGGCCACGACCACGCCCATGTCCATGGTCAGGGGGGGCAGCATCACCATCCGATCTATCCCCATGCCGACCATCCCCTGGGTCCCCTCACCCTGCGGCGCCCTGCCGAGTGAGCCTCCGCGTCAGGGTCTGTTGGCCTCGCCGGTCTCATCTCTTGATTGGACCCGAGAGACTTGGCTCTGATCATTGTTTCCGATGGTTCGGGGCTTTCCCCCACCGCGAGGCCGTTTTCCCCCGTTTCATGGGGCTTTTTCCACAGATGGGGTGCTTCCGGCGCGCCTGGGAGGCGGGGGCTGGGGAAACTGAATGATTGCTCGGATCAGCCTTGACAGTCCCCGCCAGCGCCCATCAGCCTCTGGCATGTTGTGGGACACACGGGCCATGGCCCTGTCAGGGCAACGAGTCTCATCACGCCAAGCCCATGCTGTCGCCCATGAAGGCGTTTTTGACGCTGGGCCTCCCCTGTGGCGTACTTGGGGCGACCTCAGCCGATTCCCACCAGCATGGCCATGGATCCAGAGTGCCCGGGCTGCGTCGGCGACGCGGCGAGCGTCAGTCTTGAAGCGGAGGTGCCGGAGGTGCTCTACGACGGCATGCGGGATTTCATCAACACCCATCCGCACTGGGATCAATACAGCGTCATCACTTCAGCCCTGGCTGGATTCCTGTTCCAGAACGGTTGCCAGGAGCCCGTCGTTTCCAAGCACTACCTCGACGGACTCTTCCAGAAACCGTGAGACAAAAAAAAGCGAGGGTGCCAACCCCCGCTGATGGTTTTCTCCCTTGCCCGACCCTTTGGAGGTCGCTCCGTCATTGTGCGCAGGCTGCGCTGGGAAGACTGTGGTGATTGACACCACCTTGCCCCTCTTGTGACGGCTCCCTGACCGGCGCGCTCAGCCCCGCCGCATCCGATCCGCGGCGGCGGCGCAAGCGCGCCAGGTGATTGCCATCTCGGTGAGGGTGGGGCTCTGCCAGCCGGCGCTGGGCCAGCAGGCCCCATCGGTCACCAGCACGTTGGGGGCCCCCCAGCAGCGGTTCCAGGCATCGACCACGCCCGCCTCCGGGCTGCCGGCCATGCGGGCCCCGCCCAGTTCATGGATGTAGTACCCGGGAGGCCGCGCTTCGGGGCGCACCGCCAGGCTGTTGCGGATCAGGGGCTCCAGCAGGGGCAGGACGAACAGCTCCTCGATGGGACGGATGCGGCCCCCCGCCGAGGCCACCACCGCCTCCATGCGCCCCTGCATGTGGGCCACCATCGCCCGCTCGTTGGTGCCCCAGCGGCAGTCGATGTGGGGGATGGGCAGGTCCCAGGCATCGGTGCGCTTGCAATCGAGGCTCACCCGGTTGTCCGCCCGGGGCATCACCTCCCCATGGCCGATCAGGAACCCCACCGCCTCCCCGGGGCAGCGCCTGAGCAGGGCGGGGGGATCGAAGCGCTGCAGGGCCGCCCAGATCCCATAGCCGCGCAGAAATCCCTCCTCCGCGCTGCGCTCGTCCAGATTGACCGTGTTGGGGATGAAGCAACTCCCGGCACCGGAGAGCTCGGCGGGTTCGGTCGGCGGGGCGATCGACGGGATCGAGAAGAACCGGCTGGTGGAGATGTGGTCCATCAGGAAGCGGCCCAGGCTGCCGGAGGGGTCGCTGAGGCCGCCGCGTCGGATGGCGTCGCTGGAATGCAGCAACAGACGCACGGTTTCAATCGTCGAGGCGCAGAGCACGATCAAGGGGGCGGCGACCCGCTCCCGCCGGCCGCTTGCCGCCTCCACCAGCACCACCGCCTCGGCCAGGCCTCCCCCGGTCGCCATCTCCAGATGGCTCACCACCGCCCCGCTGCGCAGCTGCACCCGACCCGTGGCCAGGGCCCGGGCCAGGCTGAGGCCCTGGGCGCTGGAGGGGGGCCAGGGGGTCGCCGGGGTGGGTGTGTGCAGGCGGAAGCCGCGGGAATGGATCAGGGGCAGTCCCAGGTCTCGGGCGATCGCCCCCTGCAGATGTTTCTCCCCCGGCGTGAATGGCAGCGGCGGCAGGAACTGGCCGTCCGGCAGCTGGCTCAGGCCATCCCGCTGGCCGTGGACCCCCAGCAGGGTTTCCAGGCGGTCGTAGAAGGGCGCCAGCTCGGCGCTGCCGATCGGCCAGGCGGGCCCATGGCCATCCCGCCGGGCCGCCTGGAACTCCGCCTCCGACAGGCGCAGGGTGATGCCCCCCCAGGTGAGGCTCTTGCCACCCACCTGGCGCCCCCGGGTCCAGAGGAAGGGGGCGTCCGGCGGCGTGCTGTAGGGGTTCTGGCGCTCGTCGACGAACAGCTCGGGGTTGTGTTTCCAGAACCCCGGATGGTGCCGCTGCAGGCGCTGGCGGCCGCTGCTGAGATGGGCGAGGCGACGCAGGCTGTTGAGTGGCTCGCTGCCCAGGGCCCGCCGTGCCGACAGCTCCGGCCCCGCCTCGAGCACCAGCACCCGCAGCCCTGCTTCCGCCAACACCATGGCGGCCACCGATCCGTTGGCCCCCGCCCCCACCACCACAGCGTCCCAGGGAACCGCGCTGCCGGTGGTGGGGGATGGGGCGACGGACATCGGCAGGAGAACCGGTCCCGGCATCATGCAGGAGCGGCCGCTGGCCGGTGCAAGGGCCCCCGATGGTTGTGGCCGCTGGTTGGTGTCAGCTTGCCGGTCGGGCTCTCTGAACCGCAGGGTCCGTGTGGGTGATGGCCATCAAACAACAACCCCCCAGCCGATGGCTGGAGGGTTGTTGGATGAAGTCCTCGGGGGACTTCTGAGTTGGTGGCGGGGAGGAGATTTGAACTCCTGACCTTCGGGTTATGAGCCCGACGAGCTACCAGACTGCTCTACCCCGCGTCGCACCAACAGATCGTATCAGCCGATGCGCCCGCCCCCGGATCGGCTGATGGGGGCAGGGCCCCTCAGGGGCGGGCACCATCGAAACGGAGCTCGCCGATCACCTCCAGGCGCAGGTGGTCGGCGGGGGCGAGGTAGCGCTGGCGCAGGTCCACCAGGGTGGTGGGGGTGAGCCATTCCAGCTGTTCCAGCAGGTGCAGGGCCACGGCCTGCTTGGCCCGTCTGGCCCCGTCGTCGACCTTGATGGCGACCCCCATCCCTTCCCCGACCCGGCTGAGGCACTGGATGCCCTCCGCCCCTCCTTTGCTGAGCACCTGGCCGTGACCCAGGCGCATCACTTCGGTGTCGAACTCCCCTTCGCCGGCGATCAGTTCGGGGTGGGCAAGCATCGCCCGGCTGAGCCGCTCCAGGTCGGCCTGCTCCCCGCCACCGAGATGGGCAAACAACAGGGCCATCTGGGCCAGCTGCAATTGCAGGGTCGGGGCGCCGCAGTCGTCCCGGGCGCTGATCAGTTCGGCGCCCGGCAGCCCCAGCAGTTCCCCGACCCGCTTGACCACCGCCTGCTGCAGGGGATGGTCGCTCTGCAGATAGCTCTCGAGGGGCCAGTGCATCTGCCGGCAGGCGGCCAGGAAGGCCGCGTGCTTGCCGGAGCAGTTGTGCTGCAGCGGGCTGCTGCCCCCGGCGGGGGTCGGGCACTGCAGGTCTTCGGTGTCGAGCTCGGCCCCCCAGAGCAGCTTGAACGCCTCCCGAGCCTGCTGGGCGGTGCCGGCATGGGAGGCGCAGGCGATCGCCAGGCCCCGCTCCCCCGCCGCCATCCGATCAGCGGCACCGCTACCCACGAAGACGGTGGCCTGGAAGGGCTTGAGGGCCGAGCGCACGAAGCTCAGCTGCTGGGGGTCGCCGGCGCGCATCAACACCCGGCCCCGCTGGTCGCAGACCACCGCATGCACCCGGTGCCGCGATTCGACGATGCCGTTGCGCAGCAGGCGAACCTCCAGCGGCGGAATGCCGGGGCGGCCCGGGCCGGCGAAGCTGGAGGACAGGGTCATGGTGGTGAGAGAACGTCCGGGGAAGCCGACCTCAGAGAGCCTGGCAGAGCCCCGTCCCGAACAGCATCAGGGCAATGGCCACGGCGATGGCCTGGCGCAGGCGGGCCAGCACCGGTTGCACCTGGTGGCGGGCCACCAGCAGATCCTGCTGGCGCCAGGTGATCGGCTTCTCCCACACCTGGCCGTCGTACCAGCCCGATTCCTCGTACTCCACCCTCTCCGAGACCAGCCGCTTCTGCACGTAGGTCCAGCCGAGCCATTGGCGCAGCAGCAGGAACAGCGGCAGCAGGACGGCGGCGGCCCCGGCGGCGATCACCAGGCGGGGCGGATCGTGGCGCAGGGGGATGCTTCCCCCCGCCACCAGCAGCGCCAGGGGGAGGGACAGCAGCCAGGTCAGTCCCAAGGGGCGCCAGAGGCCTTTGGGTCCAGTGGCGGGCCAGCGAAAGAACCAGGAGCGGCTGAGCTGGTCGTACTCCTGCAGGGGACGCTGGGCCGGGGGCACCGGACAGGGGGTGTCCTGGCTGGGCAGGCTGGGAATGCCGGCGGCCATCTGCCCTCCCCTCAGCCGCCGACCTGGCTGGCGCCGCTCACCTCGATCGGAGCGGGGACGAAGCGCTCCTGCTCGCCATGGCCCCAGAACGATTCAAGGTCGTAGTAGCTGCGTTCCTGGGGGGTGAGCACATGAACGATCAGTTCGCCGTAGTCGAGCAGCACCCAGCGGCCTTCGCTCTGGCCCTCCCGCCGCAGGGGCAGGCGGGCCGCGTCGGTTTCGAGCCGGTCTTCCACCGAGCGGGCGATGGCCCGGACCTGCACGTCGCTGAGACCGCTGCAGATCACGAACCAGTCGGCCAGGGACGACACCTCATCGACACGGATCAGGCGGATATCGACCGCCTTGCGGTCGTCGCAGGCCTCGGCGGCGAGCAGGGCGAGGTCGCGACTATCCATAGACGTTCTCACTGGTGACCGACTGGCGGGAGCCCTGTTGCTGGGCCATTTCGGCACGGGCCTTGCCTGCACTCTTGCGTAGGGCCTCAAGGCGGTCTTCGTAGAAGGTGCGGCGCCGCTTCTTGCGGGTCTGTTCGACCAGCTCCTTGAGGGCTCCCCCCAGGCTTTTATAGGCATTGGGCAAGCTGTAGCCGAAGCGACAGGCCAGGTCGATGGCCCGCTCGTCGGCCAGGATCGCGTCCTGCAGACGCTTTTCCGAGTTGTTCTTCAGATAGAGGCGGTAGCCGGCGAAGCCCGACAGACCGAGGGCCATCACCAGCAGCAGTCCGTCCTGCACCCAGAGTTCGCCAATAGCGCCACCCAGGCCGATGGCCAGCGCCGCCATCTCCCAGCCATCCCGGGGGATCGCGTCGTTCTGGATGCGGCCCACCTCGTGCCAGAAGAGCAGGTTGCGGTGGTCGAGGGCCAATCCATCCCATTTCTCGAGATCCACCTGGATCTCCACTTCGTCACGGCCGATCTCTTCGATCGTCACCAGGGGCGGATCGACGGAGGCGGCCGCTTCCACGAACACCCAGCTCTGCATCTCAGGGGGCAGCAACCCCTTCAGGCGCTGGAGTTCGCTCATCGGCGGCGTCTCGGGCATTGGTCTCTCGTCAGATTAGCGATTGCCTGCGGTGCCAGAGGGCCACGCAGGCCGGTCGGGACGGCGACCGTGAGAGGCTGGGCGGGTTTGCCCGACCACGCCCTATGCCCCGCCGCACGGATCTGAGGCGCATCCTGCTGCTGGGGTCGGGACCGATCGTGATCGGTCAGGCCTGCGAGTTCGACTATTCCGGCACCCAGGCCTGCAAGGCCCTGCGGGCCGAGGGCTACGAGGTGGTGCTGGTGAATTCCAACCCGGCTTCGATCATGACCGACCCGGACCTGGCGGATCGCACCTACATCGAGCCCCTGACCCCTGAGGTGGTGGCCCGGGTGATCGAGGTGGAACGCCCCGATGCCCTCCTGCCCACCATGGGGGGCCAGACCGCCCTCAATCTTGCCGTCGCCCTGGCCGAGAACGGCACCCTGGCCGCCTACGGCGTCGAACTGATCGGCGCCGACCTCGCGGCGATCCGCAAGGCGGAAGATCGCTTGCTGTTCAAGGAGGCGATGGCCCGCATCGGCGTGGCCGTCTGCCCGTCGGGGATCGCCAACGACCTGGAGGAGGCCATCCGCGTCGGCGAGGACATTGGCACCTATCCGCGCATCATCCGCCCCGCCTTCACCCTGGGGGGATCCGGCGGCGGCATCGCCTACAACCCCGAAGAATTCCAGGCTTTCTGCAAGAGCGGCCTGGAGGCCAGCCCCGTCTCCCAGATCCTGATCGAGAAGTCGCTGCTCGGCTGGAAGGAGTTCGAGCTTGAGGTGATGCGTGACACCGCCGACAACGTGGTGATCGTCTGCTCGATCGAGAACCTCGATCCGATGGGGGTCCACACCGGTGACTCGATCACCGTCGCCCCGGCCCAGACGCTCACCGACCGGGAATACCAGCGCCTGCGCGACCAGTCGATCGCCATCATCCGCGAGATCGGTGTGGACACCGGCGGCAGCAACATCCAGTTCGCCATCAACCCCGCCAACGGCGACGTGGTGGTGATCGAGATGAACCCCCGCGTCAGCCGCAGCTCGGCCCTGGCCAGCAAGGCCACGGGCTTCCCGATCGCCAAGATCGCCGCCCGGCTGGCGGTGGGCTACACCCTCGACGAGATCGTCAACGACATCACCGGGGCCACGCCGGCCTGCTTCGAGCCGACGATCGATTACGTCGTCACCAAGATCCCCCGCTTCGCCTTCGAGAAGTTCCGTGGCTCGCCGGCGGTGCTCACCACCTCGATGAAGTCGGTGGGGGAAGCCATGGCCATCGGCCGCAGTTTCGAGGAGTCCTTCCAGAAGGCCCTGCGTTCCCTGGAAACGGGCCATGCCGGCTGGGGCTGCGACCGCCCCGACCATCCCCTGGATCCGGCTGACCTGGAGCGCCAGCTGCGCATTCCCTCCCCCGACCGGATCCATGCGGTGCGCGCCGCCATGGTGGCTGGCCGCAGCGACGACGAGATTCACCGGCTCAGTGCCATCGATCCCTGGTTCCTGGCCAAGCTGCGCCGCATCCTGGCGGTGGAAACCACCCTGCTGAAGGGACGTTCCCTGGAGGCCATCGACGCCGGCGACGTCCTGGAGCTCAAGCAGACCGGCTTCTCCGACCGGCAGATCGCCTGGGCCACCGGCAGAGACGAGCTCGCCGTGCGGCGCCGGCGCCAGGCCCTGGGGGTGCGGGCTGTCTTCAAGACCGTCGACACCTGCGCCGCCGAGTTCGCCTCCTCGACGCCGTACCACTACGCCACCTACGAGCGTCCCCTCGAGCGGCTCGAGGCCGACGGTTCCCTCACCGTCCTCGCCCCCGAGGACGAGGTGACCCCCGAGACCCGCCGCAAGGTGATGATTCTGGGTGGTGGGCCCAACCGCATCGGCCAGGGCATCGAGTTCGACTACTGCTGCTGCCACGCCTCCTTTGCCCTGCGCGGGGCTGGCTTCGCCACCGTGATGGTCAACAGCAACCCGGAAACCGTCTCCACCGACTACGACACCAGCGATCGCCTCTACTTCGAGCCCCTCACCCTCGAAGATGTGCTCAACGTCATCGAGGCGGAGAAGCCCGAGGGGGTGATCGTCCAGTTCGGCGGCCAGACGCCCCTGAAGCTGGCGTTGCCCCTGCTGCGCTGGCTGGCGAGCGAGGAGGGCCGCGCCACCGGCACCCGCCTCTGGGGCACCTCACCGGAATCGATCGACCTGGCGGAGGACCGGGAGCAGTTCGAGGCGATCCTGCGGCGCCTGGAGATCCGCCAGCCCCGCAATGGCCTGGCCCGCAACGACGGGGAAGCCCGGGCGGTGGCGGCGGCCGTGGGCTATCCCGTGGTGGTGCGTCCCAGCTATGTGCTCGGCGGCCGCGCCATGGAGGTGGTCTTCGACGAGGAGGAGCTCAACCGCTACATGGTGGAAGCCGTGCAGGTGGAACCCGACCACCCGGTGCTGATCGACCAGTACCTGGAGAACGCCATCGAGGTGGACGTCGATGCCCTCTGCGACCGGGAAGGAACGGTGGTGATCGGCGGCCTGATGGAGCACATCGAACCGGCCGGGATCCACTCGGGCGATTCCGCCTGCGCCCTGCCGTCGGTGTCCCTGGGGCCCGAGGCCCTGGCCACGATCCGCCGCTGGAGCTCGGACCTGGCCCTGGCCCTGGAGGTGCGCGGCCTGATCAACCTGCAGTTCGCGGTGCAGAACGATGGTGCCGGCAACGAAACCGTGTTCATCATCGAAGCCAACCCAAGGGCCTCGCGCACCGTCCCGTTCGTGGCCAAGGCCACCGGCGTGCCCCTGGCCAAGATCGCCAGCCAGCTGATGGCCGGCCGCACCCTAGCGGAGCTGGGCCTGCTGGCCGAGCCCCAGCCGCCCCGCCAGACCGTGAAGGAGGCGGTGCTGCCCTTCAAGCGCTTCCCGGGCGCCGACACCCTGCTGGGCCCGGAGATGCGCTCCACCGGCGAGGTGATGGGGATCGCCGCCAGCTTCGGCCTGGCCTACGCCAAGGCCGAACTGGCCGCCGGCGAACCTCTGCCCACCGCCGGCACCGTGTTCCTCTCCACCCACGACCGCGACAAGCCCGCCCTGGTGCCGGTGGCCCGGAATCTTCTGGCGGCGGGCTTCGCTCTCACCGCCACCGCCGGAACCGCGGCGATGCTGGCCGAAGCGGGTCTGGCGGTGGAACCCGTGCTCAAGGTGCATGAGGGCCGCCCCAACATCGAGGATGCGATCCGCTCTGGACTGGTGCAGCTGGTCGTGAACACGCCGGTGGGGCGCCAGGCCGCCCACGACGACCGCTATCTGCGCCTGGCGGCCCTCGACTACGCGGTGCCGACGGTCACGACGATGGCGGCGGCGAGGGCCGCGGTGGAGGCCATCGCCGCCCTGCAGCAGCAGCAGCAGGTGGAGGTGGCCGCCCTGCAGGACATCCACCCACCCTGGGTAGGGTGATCGCCCGATCGTCCCTTTCCCCCGTGACCAGCACCCTGGCCGCCCAGCCCGTCGCCCCCGGCACCGACCTGCGCGACGTCTTCCGCGCCGCTTATGAAAACCGCTACACCTGGGAGCCGGGTTTTGGCGGCTATGGCGGCCGCTGCGTCTGGGAGCAGGACGACCGGTGCCTCGAAGGCACCTTCCAGGTGGGCGCCGACCTCAAGGCGGTGGTGGAGGGCATCGCCGATGAAGAGGTGCACAAGGCCGTCGCCTCCCAGCTGTGGGAAGTGGCGATCCACCGGGTGCGCCGCCCTTTTGACCAGACCCACGGCGCCAACACCTTCACCGCCGGCGACACCGATGCGGTGGGCACTGAGGTGATCATGGGCGGCAAGGCCGAAGGCGACCGCTACCGCATCAAGGACAACGTGGTGACGATGGTGCACCGCCACATCCACGGCACCGTGGTGACGATCTTCACCGAAAGCACCACCGACACCGGCAGCGGCTACCTGAGCCACAGCTACACCAGCCGCTACAGCGACCCCGCCACCGGTGAGGCCCGAGGCGGCACCAGCCGCTTCACGGACACCTTTGTACCCCTGGCGGGCGTGGGCCCCTGGGTGTTGAGCGAGCGGGTGGTGGAGACGGACGCCCACGGCGACACGCCTGCCGGCCGCCAGGTGTTTCGCTTCGAGGATCTCGCCCCCTTGGGTTAAGGGCGGGCAACGGCCACAATGCGCCGATGCTCTCCCTCTGGCTCGGCGCCTACGACCAGGGCCTGGCCTATGCCGGCCTGGCCCTGGGCACCTACCTGACCCTGCGCGTCCTCAACTTCCCGGACCTCACCGTTGACGGTTCCTTCGCCCTGGGGGGCGGCACGGCGGCGATGCTGATCAGCCAGGGCACACCGGTGCCCCTGGCCCTGGGTCTGGCGATCCTGTTCGGCTGCCTGGCGGGGCTGGTCACCGGCCTGATCCACACCCGACTGGGGGTGAACGATCTGTTTGCCGGCATCCTGACCACCACCGGCCTCTACTCGATCACCCTGCGCCTGATGGGGCGCTCCAACATTCCCCTGCCGGAGACCCCGGCGGGGATCCAGGCCCTGCCGGACCTTGGCCTGGGGCTGGATGGCCGTTGGGCCGTGGGGCTCACCCTGGCGATGCTGGGCCTGATCCTGCTGATCAGCCTGCTGATGGCCACCGATGTCGGATTGGCCCTGCGGGCCCTGGGCGACAACCCCACCATGGCCCGCGCCAACGGCATCAACCAGCGCCGGGGACTCACCGTGGGCATCGCCGCCGCCAACGGTCTGGTGGCCCTGGCCGGCGCCCTGGTGGCCCTGTACCAGGGCTTCGCCGACGTGACCATGGGCATCGGCTCCCTGATCCTCGGCCTGGGCATGGTGATCATCGGCGAATCGGTGCTGCGGCCCCGCTCCGTGCCCTGGGCCCTGCTGGCGGTGGCGCTGGGGGCGATCCTGTTCCGCACCATGATCGCCATCGCCCTGCAGCTGGGTCTGGAGCCGGTGGACCTCAAGCTGGCCACGGCCTTGCTGCTGCTTGTCGCCCTGGCCTTCGGCCGGCTGCGGATCCCCGGGCTCTCCGACCACGGCAGGTTGGAGCAATGAACCCCATGGCCCCGGGTCTTTCCGCTCCTGGACTCAGCGTCGAGGACCTCAGCTGGGGCCATACGCTGCCGGGCTCGGGCTGGCGGCAGTTGTTCCGCTCCTTTTCGCTCACCTGTCCCCGGGGACAGTTTCTGGTGCTGATCGGCAGCAACGGGTCGGGCAAGTCGACCCTGCTCAACCTGGTGGCTGGCACCCTGCCCGCCGCCAGCGGCCGGATTCATCTGGGAGGCCGCCCCCTGCATCGCCTGCGGGATCACCAGCGGGCCCGCTGGATTGGCCGGGTGATGCAGAACCCCCTGGAGGGCACCTGTCCGGGACTGACGGTGGCCGAAAATCTGCGCCTGGCTGAGCGGCGCCATCGGCCGGCCTTTCTTGCCGGCGGGGCGCTGCTGGGGGCCCTGGGCGGCCTGCATCCCGATGGAGCCGATCGGCGGCGCTACCGCGAGCTGCTGGGCGACCTGGGCCTGCCCCTGGCGGATCGCCTGGATGAGCCGGTGGGCCAGCTCTCCGGCGGCCAGCGCCAGACCCTCAGCCTGGTGATGGCCACCCTGGGGTCGCCCGATCTGCTGCTGCTCGATGAGCACACCGCCGCCCTCGATCCCCGCGCCGAGGCCACGGTGATTGAGCTCACCAACCGGCTGATCCGCCAGCTCGGCACCACGGCCCTGATGGTGACCCACAGCCTCGAGCAGGCCCTGGGCCACGGCGATCGGCTGGTGATGCTGCACGACGGCCGCCCCATCGGTGACTGGAGCGCTGCAGAACGTGAAGCTCTCGATCCGCCGTCCTTGCGGGCGATGTATGGCGCCGCCACAGTGAAAGAGGCCCCTTGCACCGTCCATGATGGGTCTCCAGCGCCGTGAATTCCTGAGCCTGGTGGGGGTGGGGGCGCTGGGCACGCTGGTGTTGTCCGCCTGCGGAAAACTGGGGGGCGGCACCCGGGTGAAGGGGCCCACCATCGGTCTGCTCCAGATGGTGGACGCTCCGCCACCGAACAACACCCGCAAGGGCTTCGAAGCGGCCCTGGCCGCCGCCGGCTACATCCCCGGCAAGACGGTCAACCTGATTCAGAAGGACGCCGCCGGCGAACTGGCCAACACCACCTTGGTCATGAAGCAGTTCGTGGGCGACGGGGTGGACATGATCCTGGCGGTGGGAACGCCGCCGCTGCAGGCCGCCATGAAGGTGGCACCCGAGACCACGCCGGTGATCTTCTGCTACTGCTCCAACCCCTGGGGGGCCGGGGCGGGGACACCGCCCGGAGGCGTCGGCCAGCACCGCCCCAACGTGGTGGGCACGATCGGCACCAATCCTGTTGGCAAGGAACTCGATCTGGCGCGCCAGATTGACCCCAAACTCAGCCGCGTCGGCCTGATCTTCAACCCCGGCGAGCCCAACTCGGAGTACGAGGCCAAGGTGCTCAGGGCGGAGGCGGCCAAGCGCGACATCACCGTGGTGGAGCAGTCGGTGGCCAACTCCGGTGAGGTTCTGCAGGCCGCCCAGGTGCTGGCCCAGAAGCAGGTGGACGCCTTCGTGAAGATCGGGGACTACGCCACCATCCAGGGGTTCGGCTCGATTGCCAAGGTGGGTCTCGAGAAGAAAATTCCCGTGTATTCGGTGGATGCCGACGACATCAAGCTGCCGGGCTGCCTGGCCACGGTCGGGTGGTCCTACTTCGACGATGGTGTTGCCGCCGGCAAGCTGGCGGTGCGGGTGCTCAAGGGGGAATCCCCCGCCACCATGGCCTTTGAGCCCCTCACCAAAACCGAGATGCTCCTGAACAGAGCCACCGCGGCGGCCATCGGTGTGACCCTGCCGGAGGAGCTGCTGAAGCAGGCCAAGGAGGTGGTGGGCTGAGGCCCGGCCTGCCCTGGGTCAGGGCAGTGGCGTGATCGTTTTCAGCTTGTCGTTGAGCTGGCTGGCCATCGCCTGGCGGCCCACGGCCAGCACCTTCAGGGTGTCTTCATGCATGCGCAGCTGGGCATCGGCCACCTGCATCCCTCGCACCAGTTCCTTGACGTCCTCCGGCAGGCCGTTGAGGTCGTAGCGCAGGCCCTCGAAGGTCAGCACGGGCGGTTGCTGGCTGGGAGTTTCCAACGGGGGAGGAGCAATTGGACAGGAGCCTAGGTGGCGGACTCAGGCCTCCAGGCGGATGAACTGGCGTTCGCACAGCTCCCGGTAGCGGCCGCCGCTGGCCATCAGCTCATCGTGGCTGCCCTGCTGGACGATGCGGCCGCCGTCGAGCACGACGATCAGGTCGGCCTCCTGCACGGTGGCCAGCCGGTGGGCGATCACCAGCACGGTGCGACCGGCCATGGCCTGCTGCAGGCCCTGCTGCACCGCTTCTTCGGCCTCCGCATCCAGGGCGCTGGTGGCCTCGTCGAGGAGCATCACCGCCGGGTTGCCCAGCACGGCCCGGGCGATCGCCAGCCGCTGCAGCTGGCCACCGGAGAAGTTGCTGCCCCGTTCCTCGAGGCGGCTGTCGTAGCCGCCGGGGAGGCTTTCGATGAAGTCCGCCGCATTGGCCAGCCGGGCGGCCTGGCGGATCTGTTCGCTGCTGGCGGGGCGCCCGAAGGCGATGGCTTCGGCCACCGTGCCGGAGAAGACGCTGCTCTGCTGGGGCACCAGGGCCACGGCGCGGCGCAGGTCCCGGGCCCGCAGGTCGGCCAGGTTCTGGCCATCGAGCAGCACCCGGCCGCTCTGGGCGGTGTTGAAGCGCAGCAGCAGCGAAAACAGGGTGCTTTTGCCGGCACCGGAGGGACCCACCAGGGCCACCACCTGGCCCGGACGGATGTGGAGATCGAGCTGGCGCAACACCGGGCTGCCGCCCTCGTAGCCGAAGCTCACCCCGTCCAGCAGCAGCTCCCCGGAGACGCTCCCCAGGGGCTTAGCGTCGGCGTGGTCGGGCGGTTCCACCGGCTCGTTCTCGATCGCCCGCAGCCGCTTCAGCGAGGCCTGGCCCTGCTGGAACTCGTTGAAATTGGTGGTGAGGTGGGAGATCGGATCGATCAGCATCAGCAGGGCGGCCACGTAGCTGCTGAATCCCTGGCTGTCGAGGCCGCCGGCCTTGATCCGCGCCGCCCCGATCAGCAGCACCGAGAGGATGCCCGCCGCTTCGATGAAGCCAACCACCGGGTGCTGCAGGGCCAGCAGTTCCAGGGTGCGGTACTTGGCGCGGCGGTGCAGGTCGATCTCGGTGTCGAATCGCTGCTGCAGCCAGGGTTCGGCGGCGAAGGCCCGCACCAGGGGCAGACCGCCGATCGCCTCGCCCAGCAGGGCCGCCAGATCACTGACCTGCTTCTGGCTGCGCTCGGCGGCGTTCATCACCCGGGCCCCGAAGGCGCTCACCATCAGGGCCACCAGCGGCGCCAGCAGCAGGGTGGCCAGGGCCAGGGGCCAGTCGAGCCAGATCATGTAGCCCAGCACCACCACCAGCTGCAGGGCGCTGGGGGTGGTGTCCTGGATCGTCTTGTAGATCACCTCACCCACCCGGTCGGCGTCTTCGGTGAGCCGGTAGGTGAGATCGCCGGCGGAGAGCTTCTCGAGGGCGCCGAAGTCGAGCCGCTGCAGGCGGGCGAACAGCTGCCGCCGCAGCTCCTGGCTGACCCGCAGGGCCGGACCCGCCAGCAGGGTGTCCTGCCCGAACTGGGCAATCTTCTGCACCAGGAACACCGCCAGAGCCGCGGCCACGCTGCGCAGCACCTTGGTGAAATCGCCGGCGCCGATGGCCGGGATCAGCTGGCCCGCCAGCCAGGCCAGCAGGGGCCAGCAGCCCACGAACACGAGCATGCACAACCCCCCGAGCAGCAGGGCTCGCCGATGGGGCTTCAGCAGCGGCCAGAGCCTGCGGAAGCCGGCCGGCGAGGGTGCAAGCATCGACGAACCCTATCAGCGCTCTTCGGGCGTCCCCTGACGGTGAAGCTGGATCAGTTCCTCAAATGGCAGGGCCTCGTCGGCACCGGCGGCGAGGCCAAGCAGCG
This sequence comes from Cyanobium gracile UHCC 0281, assembly GCF_034931305.1. Classification (GTDB taxonomy): domain Bacteria; phylum Cyanobacteriota; class Cyanobacteriia; order PCC-6307; family Cyanobiaceae; genus Cyanobium; species Cyanobium gracile_A. The sequence goes on from NZ_JAYGHY010000002.1 coordinate 122,200, forward strand.
CATCCAGCGTGGCGATGTGACCGTGAACGGCACGATCGAGACCCGGCGCGGACGCCAGCTGGCCCCTGGCGACGCGGTGGCCATCGACGGCCGCGAGGTGCTGATGCTCTCCCCTCGCCTGGGCCGTGGGGGCGATGGCGGCATCACGCCTTAACCTCGCTTGAATGTCGCCGCCAGGAGACCACGTGCGCAAGGCCGTCATCGCAGGCAACTGGAAGATGCACATGACCTGCGCCCAGGCGCGGGCGTTTGCGGCCAGCTTCCGGCCCCTGATCGCCGATCTGCCCGATGACAGGGAGGTGGTGCTAGCTCCTCCGTTCACGGCCATCCCCACCCTTTGCCGTCACCTGGCCGGCGCCGGTGTCGCCATTGCCGGCCAGAACGTCCACTGGGAGGAGAGCGGCGCCTACACCGGCATGATCTCCGCCCCGATGTTGCTGGAGCACGGAGTCACCCACGCGATCGTGGGCCACAGCGAGCCGCGCAAGTACTTCAGCGAAACCGACGAGCAGATCAACCTGCGGGCCCGCACGGCCCAGAAGACGGGTCTGATTCCGATCCTGTGCGTCGGCGAGAGCGACGACCAGCGCGAAGCCCGTGAAACCGAGCGGGTGATCCACCGACAGGTGGAGCAGGGGCTGGAGGGTGTCGACCCCTTGCGCCTGATCGTGGCCTATGAGCCCATCTGGGCGATCGGCACCGGCAAGACCTGCGCCGCCGAGGAGGCCAACCGCATCTGCGGTCTGATCCGCGGCTGGGTGGGCCACCCCGAGGTGGTGGTGCAGTACGGCGGTTCGGTCAACCCCGCCACCATCGACATGCTGATGGCCCAGAGCGACATCGACGGCGTGCTGGTGGGTGGCGCCTCCCTCGATCCGGTCAGCTTCGCCCGCATCGCCAACTACCAGGTGCCGGTGCCGGCCTGAACGCCGTGGGCGTCGCCCCGCCTGCGGCCACACCGCCCGGTTTCCGCTGGGGGGATCGCACTCTTGTGATGGGGGTCCTCAACCTCACCCCCGATTCCTTCAGTGACGGCGGCCGATTCGAGGCCCCTGACGCCGCGGTGGGGCGGGCCCGGCTGCTGCATCGCCAGGGGGCCGACCTGCTCGACCTTGGGGGTCAGAGCACCAGGCCAGGGGCGCCCGAGGTCGGTGCCGAGGTGGAGATCGCCCGGGTGCTGCCCGGCCTGGGGCGGATCCTGGCGTCCCTGCCCCCCCCGGCGGCCGGCGGTCCCCTGCTTTCGATCGACACCTTCCTCGCCCCGGTGGCTGAAGCGGCCCTGGCGGCCGGTGCCCACTGGATCAACGACGTCAGTGCCGGCCGCCGTGATCCCGCCCTGCTGACGGTGGTGGCGGCCGCCGACTGCCCCTGCGTGCTGATGCACAGCCGTGGCGACAGCCACACGATGGACGCCCTGGCCCGCTACGGCGACGTGGTCGCCGAGGTGCGCAAAGAGCTGTTGCGCGCCACTGACCGGGCCCTGGCGGCGGGGGTGCGTCCGGAGCGGATCCTCTGGGATCCGGGGCTGGGTTTCGCCAAGACCACCGCCCACAACCTCAGCCTGCTGCGGGGCCTGGCCCTGTTGCGGGCGGAGGGTTTTCCCCTGCTGGTGGGGCCCTCCCGCAAGCGGTTCATCGGCGAGGTGCTGGCCGAGCCCCGCCCCCGGGCCCGCCTGTGGGGCACAGCGGCGGTCTGCGGCCAGGCCATCGCCGCCGGTGCCGATGTGCTGCGGGTGCACGATGTCGGCCCGATCGTGCAGACGGCCCGCATGGCCGATGCCCTCTGCCGCTCCTGATCCCGGCCGACCGATCAGTCCGGCAGGTCCTCCTGTCGTCCCGTCAGCAGGGTCTGCACCATCAGCCGCAGGGTCGTCCGGTTGCCGCCGGCGGCCCGCCAGCTTTCCAGCCACTGGAGCAGGGGCGAGGTCGTCTCCGCGTCGTCGCTCTGGCCGATGCCCAGCCGTTCCAGGAAGGCGCTGGCATCGTCGAGGCAGGAGCCCCCCTCGCCGAAGCCATCCAGCAGCGGATCAAGCGCGGCCAGCAAGGTCTCCAGTTCGGCGGTGCTCAGCTCCGGCAGAGGCTCGATCATCGAAGCAGGCTGGGGCGGCGTTGCCGTTCATCGCCCCCAGCATGACGCCTGGACGGCGTTTTCCCGCCGGCCCGCGGCGGCCGCCCGACGCCGACGCCCCTAGGAGTCTGTCGCGCATAGACCAGCGCCCAAGCCCTCCACAGCCGCTCCTAAATCTGCCCAAATCCCTTTGACTGCAATGGTTCTCAGCCGCACAATGGGGCATGGTCAAGCCCAAGTCCTTCCG
>NZ_JAYGHY010000003.1:0-117820 GCF_034931305.1 Cyanobium gracile UHCC 0281
TCGTTGCACCGGCACCGGTGGCTGTGCCAGCAAGCGCCGGAGACGGCCGTGTGGTGGCCACCCCCCGGGCCCGCAAGCTGGCGGCCCAGCTGGGGGTGGCCCTGGCCTCGGTGCGGGGCAGCGGACCCAACGGCCGGATCCAGGCCGAGGATGTGGAGCAGGCCACCGGCCAACCGGTGAGCGTGCCACGGGTGGCCGAGGGCACCGCCCCGGCGATGGCGGTCGCCACGGGCAACGGCGCCGCTGCCGCTCCGGCCGCGCCGGCGGGACAGGCCTTCGGCCGCGCCGGTGAGACGGTGGCCTTCAACACCCTGCAGCAGGCGGTGGTCCGCAACATGAACACCAGCCTGGCGGTCCCCTGCTTCCATGTCGGCTACACGATCACCACCGACCGGCTCGATGCCTTCTACAAGCAGGTGAAGTCCAAGGGCGTCACGATGACGGCCCTGCTGGCCAAGGCGGTGGGCGTCACCCTGGCCCGCCACCCCCAGCTGAACGCCTCGGCCAGTGAGGCCGGCATGGCCTACCCGGCGGCCATCAACGTGGCCGTGGCGGTGGCCATGGATGACGGCGGCCTGATCACCCCGGTGCTGGCCGCTGCCGATCGCACCGACCTCTACGCGCTGTCGCGCCAGTGGGCCGATCTGGTGGCCCGCTCCCGTTCCAAACAGCTCAAACCGGAGGAGTACACCACCGGCACCTTCACCCTTTCCAACCTGGGCATGTTCGGGGTCGATCGCTTCGATGCGATCCTGCCGCCGGGCACCGGCGCCATCCTGGCGGTGGCCGCCTCAAGGCCCGTGGTGGCGGCCCTCACGGACGGGTCGATCGCCGTGCGGCGCCAGATGCAGGTGAACCTCACCGCTGATCACCGCGTGATCTACGGCACCCACGCGGCGGCCTTCCTCAAGGATCTGGCCGACCTGATCGAGAACCGGCCCGAGAGCCTGACGCACTAGGGCCCCTTCCTCCCGCTTGTTCACCAACGCCGTGCCGGATCCCGCCGACGGGCTCCTCTCCAGCTACGCGTTCGCGTTGCCGCAGGAGCTGATCGCCCAGAGGCCTGTCGAGCCCCGCCATGGGGCCCGCCTGCTGGCCCTGGAGGCCCCTTCCGCTGCTGATCCGGCAGCGGCAGCGGCCCGCCACCTCAGCGTTTGGGATCTGCAGGAGGAGCTGGAGCCCGGTGATCTGCTGGTGGTCAACGACACGCGGGTGCTGCGGGCCCGGCTGGCGGCGCGCCGGGCCAGCGGTGGGGCGGTGGAGCTCCTGCTGGTTGAGCCCCGCGGTGATGGCCTCTGGCTGTGCCTGGCCCGGCCAGCCAAGCGGTTGCGTCCCGATGAGGTGCTTGAGGTGGTGGCCCCGGGCGAGCCGCCGCTGCCGGTGCGCATCGAGGGGACCGACCTGGAGAGCGGCGGCCGCTTCGTGCGCTTCCCGCCCGGCTGCGCTGATGCTGCCGCGATTGAACCGCTGCTGGAGCGCTACGGCTCCATGCCCCTGCCGCCCTACATCGAACCCGGTGAAGGGATGGATGACAGCCGCTACCAGACCCGCTATGCCGCCAGGCCCGGCGCGGTGGCGGCACCCACGGCGGGTCTGCACCTCAGTGACGAGCTGCTGGAGGCGTTGCGAGCCAGGGGGGTGCAGCGGGCCACCGTCACCTTGCATGTCGGTCTGGGCACCTTCCGCCCCCTGGAGGGCGAGGACCTCAGGGGGCTGACGCTCCATAGCGAGTGGGTGGAGGTCAGCGGGGAGCTGGTGCAGGCTGTGGCCTCCTGCCGGGCCCGGGGAGGGCGGGTGATCGCTGTGGGCACCACCTGTGTGCGCAGCCTGGAGGGGGTGGCCGCCTTGAACGGCGGCCGGCTGCTGCCCCACACCGGGCCGGTGAATCTGGTGATCCAGCCCGGTTTCCACTTCGCCGTGGTGCAGGGACTGCTGACCAATTTCCATCTGCCGCGCAGCTCCCTGCTGCTGCTGGTCAGTGCCCTGGTGGGCCGGCGCCGGCTGCTCAACCTCTACGCCGAAGCCATCGAGCGGAACTACCGCTTTTTCTCCTATGGAGATGCGATGTGGATTCCCCCCGAGGCCGTGCTGGAGACCGCGCGGCCAGGGGGGAAGGGTTCGCCCGTCGCCTGATCAGGCGGCGGCGAAGTTGGCGGCCACGAAGTCCCAGTTGACCAGCTTGTCGAGGTAGGTGGTCATGTAGTCGGGACGGCGGTTCTGGTAGTCGAGGTAGTAGGCGTGCTCCCAGACGTCCATGGTGAGCAGGGCCTTCTGGCCATGGGCCAGCGGCAGATCGGCATTGGCCGTCTTGGTGATCTTCAGGGTGCCGCCATCGAGCACCAGCCAGGCCCAGCCGCTGCCGAACTGGGTGGCACCGGCGGCCTTGAACTGCTCGGTGAAGGCCTCGAAGCTGCCGAAGTCGGCGGCGATCTTGTCGGCCAGGGCGCCGCTGGGGGCGCCGCCGCCACCGGGCTTGATGCACTGCCAGTAGAAGCTGTGGTTCCACACCTGGGCGGCGTTGTTGAACACCCCGGCCTTGCTGGCGTCACCGGCGACGGCCAGGATCACCTCTTCGAGGCTCTTGTCTTCGAGGTCACCGCCTTCGATCAGCTTGTTGAGGTTGGTGACGTAGGCGGCGTGGTGCTTGCCGTGGTGGAACTCGAGGGTCTGCCTGGAGATATGGGGCTCGAGTGCGTCGAGGCCGTAGGGCAGTTCGGGCAGCTGGTGAGCCATGGAAACCGGTTGTGGTTAGGAGGCATTGTAACGATCGTCACCCGAACCCTGGCCCATCCGGCGCCGGTGCTCAGCCCTTGATCTCCAGCAGTTCCACCTCGAACACCAGGGTGGCATTGGGGGGGATCACGCCACCGGCGCCGCGCTCGCCATAGGCCAGATCGGGGGGGATGACCAGCTTGCGCTTGCCGCCCACCTTCATCCCGGCCACGCCCTCGTCCCAGCCCCGGATCACCCGGCCGGCGCCGAGGGGAAAGGAGAACGGACCGCGTCCGTAGCTGCTGTCGAACTCCTTGCCGTTGGTGAGGGTGCCGCGGTAGTTGACCACCACGGTCTGGCCGCTCTTGGCTTCGGCGCCTTCGCCCAGGGCCAGGTCGGTGATGCGCAGGCCGCTGGGGGTGGTGCGCTCGGTGGGGGAGACGAGCTCCCCACCCAGGGCCGCAGCGCCGGCGGCGGCGATCTCGGGGCTGGAGGAATCGGGGGCCATGGTGAACAGGGTGGGGTTGGGGACGTCGGGGTCGAGTTCAAGGGGAGCCGCTACAGCGGGGCCGGCCTTCGGTGCGGTGGGGGCAGGGCCGGAGCGGGCCAGGGCCTGCTGCACGCCAGCGTCGGCTGCGGCCGGCGAAGACGCTTCCACCACCGAGGGGGACACCAGCTGGCTCACCAGGGCCAGCATCAGGCAGGCCACACAGACGAACGAGCTGATCAGGATGTCGCGCATGCGGAAAGTTCCTGGATGGGGCGATTCTGCCAGTGCGATCAGTCGCTGCTCTCGCCGCTGTTCTGGCGCTGGCGCAGGGCCTGCTCCAGGCGATCAATGCGGCCACGCAGTTCGTCAAGCTCCCGCTGGCGGGCCAGGCCCAGGTCCTGCAGCAGCTGGTCGCGGTTGCGCTCCAGCTGGCGTTCCGCCTGTTGTTCCACCTCCGGCGTCTCGCCCCTCAGGGCGCGCATCACGTCCTCCACCAGAGCGGAGGCATGGTTGGGGTCGAGGCGGCCGCTGCTCACCCATTCCTGGCTGACGTACTTGAGTCGGTCGGCCACCAGCGAGGTGGTGCCGAGGCCGCGCAGCAGCAGCATCTGCAGCAGATTGCCCTGGTCCATGAAAAGGTTTCCTTGGAGGAACAGCGTCACTCTTTCGACCTTGGCGCCTCCAGCGCAGGCTGACCATGGGCAATGACCGTCGTGCCGGTTGGGTCATCGCCGGGGCCGCCGGGCTCCTGGCGGGGGTGGCCCTGCCGCCCCTGGGCTGGCCCTGGCTGCTCTGGCCCAGCCTGATCGTGCTCTGGTCCCTGACGGCGAGTCGCGGTGGCACCGCGCCGTCCAGGTTCTGGCGCGGTGGGCTGTGGGGGCTGGCGGCGGTGCTGGTGAGCCACCGCTGGCTGCTCTGGCTCCACCCCCTCGACTGGATCGGCGTTCCCGGCCCGTTGAGCCTGCCGATCTGCCTGGCGCTGTGGCTGGCCATCGGCCTGACCGCCGGACTGCTGGTCGGGGCCTGGACGGCGCTGGTGGGCCGGCTCGAGCCCGCACGGCCCAGCACGGCGCTGCTGGCGGCGACCCTGTGGGGGCTGGCCGAGGTGCTGCTGGCCCGCGGTCCCCTGTTCTGGCTGGGGCTGGGGGCGGCGTCGCTGCCGGGGGATCGGGCCCTGGCTGGTCTGGCGACCCTCGGTGGAGCGGGGCTGCTGGCCGCTGTGCAGCTCCTGATTGGCTGGGGGCTGTGGCGCACGGTGACGGCGACGGCCCGACCGCTGCGCCGGGTCGGTGTGACCCTGGCCCTGGTGATGGCAGCCCATCTGCTCGGCCTGGCGCTCCTCGGCGACGGCCCCGCTGCGGACGGGACGGTGGAGCGGTGGCTGGTGCTCCAGCCGGCCACCCCCACCCGCCAGAAGTTTCTGCCGGAGCAGCAGCAGCGCCTGCTGCGCCAGCTGGCCGCGGCCCAGCGGCGGGCCCTGCTCCCTGAGGACGCGCCGGCGCCTGAGGCGATCACGGGGCTGCTGCTGCCCGAAGGGGCGCTGGCCCTGGGCCAGCCCCTGCCGGAGCCGGCGACCGTGGAGGTGCTCAGTGGCGGTTTCCGCCGTGAGGGTCTCGAGCAGCGCAGCAGCGTGCTCCGCTTCGCGCCCGGCGAATGGCTGCCCAGCAGCTGGATCGACAAGCACCGGGTGGTGCCGCTCGGCGAGTGGGTGCCGCTGGTGGGGCTGTGGCGCTGGAGCGGACTGTCGGCGGTGGGTGGGATCGAGCCGGGAGCGGCCTCCCGGCTGCTGGACCGCCCGGGCGGGCCGGTGGGCGTGGCCATCTGCTACGAGATCTCCGATGGTGCCGCCCTGGCGGCCGCCAGCAGAGAGGGGGCCCGCTGGCTGCTGGCGACGGCCAATCTGGATCCCTATCCGTTGATGCTGCAGGGGCAGTTCCGGGCGCTGGCCCAGCTGCGGGCGATCGAGACCGGCCGCTGGCTGATCAGTGCGGCCAATACGGGACCGAGCCTGGTGGTCGATGCCCACGGGCGGATCGGCGACCAGCTGCCGGCCGGTCGGCCTGGCACCGGGATCCTCACGGTGCGGCAGCGCTCCGCCCTGACGCCCTACGCCAGCTGGGGAGAGTGGCCCCTGCTGGGGATCGCCGCGGTGGCTGGCCTCTGGCGCTGGCGCTTCTGAAGGGCCCCGGGCTGCGGTCGAGGTTCAGGCAGCCTGGGCGGTGGCGCGCTCCAGATAGAGGGTCTGGGTGGGATAGGCGAAGGCGATGGCCTGCTCCTCGAAACGGCGCAGGATGCCGAGGTTGATCTTCTGCTGCAAATCGAGATACAGCACCATGTCGCCATCGGGGACGAAGAACACGAACTCGAATTCCAGGGCGCTGTCGGCGAAGCCGGTGAAGTGGCAGCGGTCGAATTCGGCCGGGGGATGGGCGTTAACGACCCGGGCCACGAGCTCGGGGATGGCGGCCACCTGCTCCACGGGCGTCTGATAGACCACGCCGATGGTGTGGGCCACCCGCCGCCGCGGCAGGTCACCGAAGTTGCGGATGGTCTGGGTCAGCAGCTCCTCGTTGCTGATCACGATCCGCTCTCCGCTCAGGCTGCGGATGATCGAGGAGCGCAGTCCCACCCGTTCCACCGGCCCGAGCACGTCGCCGAAAACGATGAAGTCGCCGATGTGGAAGGGCTCATCCAGCAGGATTGTGATGTAGTTGATGACGTTGGTGAACGGGCCCCGCAGGGCCAGGCCGAGGCCGATGCCGGCGCCGGCCAGGGAGGCATAGACGGCCCCCAGCTCCACCCCCTGGTTCTGGAAAAACACCAGGAGGCCGATGATCCAGATGATCGTGCGGATCATGGGGGCCAGCCCCTCGAGGGTGGCCAGCTGTTCGTGGCGCCCCAGCCGCAGCATCGATCGATTAAGCAGCAGGAGCAGCGTTCTGTTGACCAGCCGCACCACCAGCAGGATCGCCACCAGAAAAACGGCAGCGCTCACGAACCGGTGCGGTCCCTGGTCGAACTGCAGGCCGTCCCAGCCCCTGACGACGGTCTGCCAGCCCCAGAAGAACATGGCCAGATACCCGAGGGGGGCGATGGTGCCGAGCACCAGCCGCAGCACGGTGTCGTCGGTGCTGCTGGCGGTGCGGCGGGTGATCCGCCCCAGGAAGCGTCCCAGCAGCATCGTCACCAGCCAGACGACGGCCGAGCCCCCCACAAACTGGATCGCGGCCGTGAGGAACGTGACGCCGAAGGTCGTCATGGGTTCTTGGTCGGCTCCTGACACCTTTGCACAGACGGCCGGTGTACCGACACGCCTCAGGCTTCCGCGTCCGGTGGTGGTGGGGACAGGCGCGCGATCAGAGCGTCGGTGATGTCGGCGGGAAAGGCCACCTCGATCCGTTCGTTGCGCAGGTGCAGATCCCGCTGGGGAAACGGGATGGTCAGGTCGTGACGGCGCAGCATCGCTTCGATGCGGAAGTTAAGTTCACTGCGGATCTCGTACTGACGCCGGGGCTGGCTGATCCAGACCAGCAGCAGAAAGTCCAGGGAACTCTCTCCGAAGCCGGTGAAGAACACCCACGGGGGCGGTGCCGCGAGGATGTCGGGGAAGCCCTCGCAGGCGTCCAGCAGGGCCTGGCGCACCAGCTGGCAATCGGAGCCGTAGGCCACGCCCACAGGAATCCTGAGGCGAGAGATCGGGCTGCCGTGGCTCCAGTTGACAACGCGGGATTCGAGAAACTCCGCATTGGGAACGATGATCGAAATGCGGTCGAGGGTCACCACCTCGGTGCTGCGCAGATTGACGCGGGTCACGGTGCCCTGCAGGTCGCCCACCTCGACGAAATCATTCACCTGAATGGGCCGCTCGAACATGATGATCAGGCCGCTGATCAGGTTCTTGGCGATGCCCTGCAGGCCGAGGCCCACCCCCACCCCCAGGACGCTGGCGAACAGGGCGAGGGAGGTGAGATTGAGGCCCCAAAGCTGCAGAAGAACCAGCGTGCCGAGGAACAGCAGGCCGTACTGAAGGATGAAGGCGATCGCTTCCTGGGAGCCCGGTTCGATGCCCGTGCGCTGCAGCACGCGGGTGCGGAGCATGCCCGTCAGGAACGCCACCCCGCGCACCAGCACCAGGAAGAGCGCCACCAGGATGACGGCGTCCAGCACCGAATAGCTGCGTCCTCCCAAGGGCAGGAAGGGGGATCCCAGGCTCTCGCTGACCGCCTCGAACAGGCGGCTGATCAGCAACCGGGTGGCTGGAAAGAAACCGGCGATCACCCGGACCGCCGCCACCCAGACCCCGAACTGCAGCACCACCAGCACCCCATGCAGCAGCCAGTCCATGCCCCGCAGAGGCCGGACACTGCCGGGCTCGCTGGCCAGCGGCTGGGTGAGGGCCGAAGGCAGGAACCGTTGCCACAGCCGCCGCAGCAGCCGCTGCAACAGGAACGCCAGCCCCAGGATTCCGAGGGACACGGGGATCCTCCGGGCCACGTAGGCGGGCTGACGCTGGGCCCGTCCACGGGCGATGGCCGACGCGATGGTCCGGCGCCACAGTTCGGCCTGTTGCCCGACGACCATGGTCTCGGGAGTGTCCCGACGGGTGACCGTGAGGATCACCTCGCCATCGAGGGTGATCACGGGCAGGTTGTTCAGCTCCCGGACGCCGATCTTTCCCGGCTGCTTCGAGGCCACCACGTCCTGCAGGAGCCGGTTGGCCCGCTCCACCCGCTGCTTGGCCGAGTAGTCCTTCGAGGCGGTGACCTCGAAAAGGCGGTGGCCATCCAGCTCCAGGAAGGCCGGGATCTCCGGCCGTGCCTGGGCCCTGGCGCCATGGAAAGGTGCCACCACCAGCAGGATCGCCAGGGCGGCCAGAACCACCAGGCGGCCCCGGGACCGACGGCCGAGGCCGCATCGTGGCCAACGGCGCGACGGCAGGGTGGGCTGGAGGGTCATGGGGACCGGGGGCTGCGACCAGCTTGACGCTGATCCTGGCGCCCGTGCCGCTTGCCGTCAGGTGAGGGTCGGCTTGGAGCCCTGGCCGGCCGTCAGGGGCACAAGGATCTTGCGCAGCCCCAGTCGACCCGTTGCATCGGCGTACTCTCCCCAGGACTCGAGGCCGGCGCCGTTCTGGTCTACGGCCGCGCCGCAGCCGTCCTCCAAGTTGTCCTGGGGTTCCAGCAGATCGAGCACGGCCTGGCGCACCCCCGAAAGGCGTCGCTCCAGCCTCAGGCGTGCCCGTTTCTCCTGCTCCAGCTCCAGCAGAAGGGCCTGACGCTGGTGCTCGGCAGCCTGGGCGGCCTCCTGCAGATGCCGCTCCATCGCCTCCTGGCGCAGGCGGTCCCGTTCCCGCTCGGCCTCCTCCAGGGCGGCCTGCTCCTGTTCGGCGATGGCCAGTTGCTGCCGCACGGCCTCGTGGAAGCGCTCCACCTCCGCTTCGGCCCGGCGTCGGCCCTCCCGGGCCTCGGCCAGTTCGGCCTCAAGCCGTTCCCGCACCAGCCGGGCCTCCTCCTGCTGGGCGGCCACCTCATGGGCCCTGGCAGCGGCGTTGGCCTCCAGGTGGCGCCGGAAGCGCCGCTCCTGCTCCAGTTCTTCACCCAGGGCGTCGACTTCGGCGCTGGTGGCAGCGATCAGGGTCTGGGCCTGGGCGGTGAGGGCCTCGACCGCCTGGGAGAAGGAGGGGGACATCGGCGTGCGCAGGGGAAGGACGATGACAACGCTTTAAGTCTGCGAGGGGGGGCTTGTCGGTAGCGATCGGCTCCTCGCATGGGTGGCACCGTTGCTGCATCAGCAGCTGTTGGTGCGCGACCGGCGCAGCAGGAGGGAGGGAGCGATGCCGTAGCACCGCTGGAAGCTGGCGGCGAAGGACGACATCTGGACGAAGCCGTGGCGGCGGGCAATGGCGGCCACGGTCTCGCCGGGCTGGGCCCGTTGCAGATCGGTGTGCACGGCGCTGAGCCGCTGGCGTTTCACCCACTGCATGGGGCTGCAACCGAACCTGCGTTGGAACAGATACTGCAGGTTGCGCTGGGAGTAGGCGCTGCGCCGACTGAGCTCCGTGGGGGTGATCGGCGTGTGCAGATGGGCCTGGATCCACTCCAGCAGCTCGTCGAAGGGGTGATTCCCGCGGTGGTCGGGGACAGGCCGATCCGTCCCCCCGACCGCGTCCGGGCAGACGATGGCGGCCACCAGCCGGAACAGCAGATCCTCGAGCTGGGAGGCGCTGAGCCCGCCCACCGACCGCAGCAGTGGGGCTTCCAGCATCCGCAGCGCCAGGTGGAGATGGCTCAGCAGCTCGGCCTGCTCCGATGCGGTGCCGCCATCCACCCGCAGGGAGCGCTCGAAGGCCGGCACACAGGACTCGGCGCTGTCGCCGAATCCCCCCATGGCGGCGGCGGTGTCGACCAGCCGCCGACGATCGAGGCAGATCATCACCTCCTCGAAGGCCCCGGTGCTGGCCGTGAAGGCGGCGCCGGGCAGGTAGGCCGCCATCGGGCCTGCCTCGAGCTTCAGCCGATGGCCGTCGCTCGCCACCTCGGCAACGCCGGACAGGGGCAGGGTGAGGGTGGCGGTCGGGGAATCGTCGAAACCGATCTCCAGTGCGGAGTGGCGGCTGCAGGACACCGCGATCTGCCCCAGGTGGATCACACCGCTGCGATGGAAGAAGCCACCGCTCCGGGGGGAGTCCAGGAAGGCGTTGAGGGGGAAGTCCCGCGCCACCCGATCCAGCAGGGCGGCGGGGTCGTTGACCTCCACCGCCCGTGACTCCAGCAGCGTGAGCGGAGCCGTGGCCGTCATTCGTTGACGACCGAGGCCGTGACTTCCACCGAGGCGTCACCGCACTGCACGACCCGGCCGGTGGGATTGGCCACGAGGCTGCCGAGCACGAGCTGGGGGTCCGCCGGACGAATCTGACCCGGCTGGCTGTTCATGCAGATGATCGTCGTGATCCTGGGATTCTGGGTGGGCGTGAGGAAGGCGGCTCCCACATAGGCGTTCAGCTGCCCCATCTTGGGTGACTGGGCCGGAATCACATAGCTGTAGGCCGCTTCGGTGGTGGTGCGAACGGCGTCATTGAAGGAGGCCGGCAGGGTGATGCCGAAATCCCGCTGGATGTTGGAGACCGTGGCCCGGAAGGCGCCGTTTCTCTGGTAATAAGTGCGCTGCGCCTCCATCATCCGGGCCACGGCGTTGAGTGCCGCCGTCTGATCAGGACTTGTCTGGGGCTGTGCCCCGGCCCCGGGGCAGGTCGCCGCGATGCCGAGGAGCAGGCAGGCCAGCAGCGTCGGGCGGTCGTGGCGGGGAAGGAGGGAGGTCATGGGTGGGGGAGTCGGAATCCTGGAGGCGAGATGGAGGGGGGCGCAAGAGGACGGGGGCTGTCCTCAGCCCGGGTGTTTCAACAACGGTCCTGTCGGGGAGTCTCCTCCTTCCGCACCGGTGGCCGAGCGGACCAGCGCGTCATGCTGGCCGGCGTCGACCCTGCTGGACACGGAACAGCCTGTTGTCTTCCCTGACAAGATCAGGGCGGCACTTCTGCGCTGCTGCGACAGTCTTGCCGTCCTGCATTCATCGGTGGCCGGTCGCCCGATCGATCGGCCAACGAGTGTGTCGAAGGTGATCAATGCGACGCTGAAGCGCACTTTCGCGCCCCCACAATGCGGACCGTGAGCCATCCGCAGGCCCCAGCGAATCCGTGCTTGTTCATCGTCCTGAGGTCAGCTCGCTGGCGCTGGCCGTCCTGCTGATGCTGGCGATGGGAGTCCTGCTGCTGGGGCCCGCCCCCGCCCCGGCGGTGGAGAGCTGCCCGCCGGCCATGGCGCCGATCCCCGGCGGCCACTACCGCATCGGCGCGGCGGGCCGCCTGCCGGAGGAGGCGCAGTCGGAGGCGCCGGTGCGGCTGCAGGCCTTCTGCATCGGCCGCACGGAGGTGACCAACCGCGAGTTCGCCGCCTTCGTGGCCGCCACCGGCTACCGGACCCAGGCGGAGCGGCCCCTGTCCCAGGAGCAGTTCCCGCAGCTCTCCGCCGCCGAGCGCCGCCCCGGCTCGGTGGTGTTCCGGCCGCCCTCCCCCGGCGAGCCCCTGGAGGAGCTCAGCTGGTGGCAATGGGTGCCGGGGGCCGACTGGCGCCACCCCGAAGGCCCCGGCAGTTCGATCGACGACCGGCTCGACCATCCGGTGGTGCAGGTGTCGCTGGCGGATGCCGAGGCCTATGCGGTCTGGGCCGGCGCCGCCCTCCCCAGCGAGGCCCAGTGGGAATTCGCCGCCCGGGGCGGACTGAGGGATCGGGCCTTCAGCTGGGGCGACAGCTGGCGAGCGGGTCTGGCCAACACCTGGCAGGGGGAGTTTCCCGTCAGCAACACCGCCGACGATGGCTTCACCGGCACCGCTCCGGTGGGCAGCTTCCCCCCCAACGGCTACGGACTGCAGGACATGACCGGCAATGTCTGGGAGTGGACGGCGGACTGGTACCGGCCCGGCCACGATCGCCTCGCTGGCCAGGACGATCCTGTGCTGGCCGACCCTGCCGCCAGCAGCGATCCGCGCGAGCCCGGGGTGGCCAAGCACGTCATCAAGGGGGGCTCCTTCCTGTGCGCCCCCAACTTCTGCAGCCGCTACCGGCCGGCGGCGCGGGAGGCGGAAAGCCCCGACACCGGCACCTCCCACATCGGTTTCCGACTCGTTTCCCCTGCCCTGACCACCCATGCCTGAGCGTCCCCTGACCCGCCTCAGCGTCGCCTTCGGCCGCCTGCTGCGGCGCCTGGTGCCGGCGTGCCTGGCCCTGGCCCTGGTGGGCTGGTCGTTCGGCGCCGTGCCGGCCCTGGCCCAGCGCATCACCGGCACAGCGGGAGCCCCCAACGCCACCACGACGCTCCCCGGTAACCAGCTGCCGGCCCCGGCGCCTGCCTTCGGCGGGGTGATCAAGGACGGTGCCCTGCAGTCAAAACCCTGGTGGGCACCGCAGATCGTGCCGCCTCAGAGCGCGCCCAATGTGCTGCTGATCATCACCGACGACGCAGGCTTCGGTGTTCCCAGCACCTTCGGCGGGGTGATCCCCACCCCGGCGATGGACCGCGTCGCCAAGGCGGGGCTGCGCTACAACCGCATGTTCTCAACGGCCCTGTGCTCCCCCACTCGCGCCGCCCTGATCACCGGCCGCAACCATCACTCCGCCGGTTTCGGAGTGATCTCAGAGCAGTCCACCGGTTTCCCCGGCTACAACAGCATCATTGAGCGGGACAAGGCCACGATCGGCCGCTTGCTCAAGGACAACGGCTACTCAACGGCCTGGTTCGGCAAGGACCACAACGTACCGGCGTTCCAGGCCAGCCAGAGCGGACCATTTGATCAGTGGCCCACCGGCATGGGCTTTGAGTACTTCTACGGCTTCGTGGGCGGAGATGCCAACCAGTGGCAGCCCAACCTGTTCCGCAACACCACCCAGATCTATCCCTTCGAGGGCAAGGAGCCAGGCAGCTGGAACCTGGTGACAGAGATGGCCGATGACGCCATCGACTACATGGCGCGGATGCACCAGATCAACCCCAGCAAGCCGCTGTTCATCAAGTACGCCCCCGGGGCCACCCATGCGCCCCATCACCCCACCAAGGAGTGGGTGGAGCGGATCCATGCCATGCATCTGTTCGATGACGGCTACGAGAAACTGAGGGAGCGCATCTTCGCCAATCAGAAAAAACTCGGCGTGATCCCCAAGGACGCCAAGCTGGACCCCTGGCCCGCCGATGTGATCACCCCCTGGGACAAATTGAGTCCGGAGGCCCAGAAACTGTTCATTCGCCAGGTGGAGGTGTTCGCCGCCTACGCCGCCTACAGCGATGACGAAATCGGCCGGGTGATCCAGCAGTTCGACGACCTCGGCAAGCTCGACAACACGCTGATCATCTACATCAACGGCGACAACGGCACCAGCGCCGAAGGCGGGCCCCTTGGCACCCCCAACGAGGTCGCCTTCTTCAATGGCCTCAACAAACTGCCGGTTGAGGTGCAGATGAAATTCTACGACGTGTGGGGCACTGCTCTCACCTACAACCACATGTCGGCGGGTTGGTCCTGGGCCTTCGACACCCCCTTCAGCTGGTTCAAGCAGAACGCCTCCCGGCTTGGTGGCGTGAACCAGAACATGGTGGTGTCGTGGCCGGCGCGGATCAAGGACAAGGGAGGTCTGCGAGAGCAGTTCGTGCACGTGATCGACGTGGTGCCGACGATCCTGGAGGCCGCCGGACTGCGGGCGCCCGAGGTGGTGGACGGGATTCCCCAGAAGCCGATCGAAGGCACCAGCTTCCTTTACACCTTCGATGCCAAGAACGCCAAGGTGCCCACCCGCCATAAGACCCAGTACTTCGAGATGATGGGCCAGTGGGCGCTCTACAACGAGGGCTGGCTGCTCAGCACCAAGGTGAACCGGGCTCCCTGGGAGGCCTTCGGCCCGGCCAACCCGGATCCTCTCAACAACCAGGTGCTCGAGCTCTACAACCTGAACAACGATTTCAGCCAGACCACCGACCTGGCGGCCCAGAACCCCGGCAAGGTGAAGGAGATGAAGGCGGCCTTCATCGCCGAGGCCAACAAGTACCAGGTGTTCCCGCTCGATGCCTCGGTGGCGGCACGGATCGTGGCCCCCCGGCCCAACATCACCGCCGGCCGCACCGAATTCGTGTACACCCATCCGATGGTGGGGCTGCCCCAAGGGGATTCCCCGCTGCTGCTCAACACCTCCTACACCGTCACCGCCGACATCGACGTGCAGGCCGGCGGCGCCGAGGGCATGCTGCTCACCTCCGGGGGCCGCTTCGGGGGCTACGGCTTCTACCTGAAGAACAGCAAGCCCGTGTGGGTCTGGAACATGGTGGATCTGGAGCGGCTCAAGTGGGAGGGCACCGATCCCCTCACCCCCGGCAAACACAAGGTGGAGTTCGATTTCGTCTACGACGGCAAGGGGGCCGGCACCCTGGCCTTCAACGACTTCAGCGGCGTCGGCCGCCCCGGCACCGGCACCCTCAAGGTGGATGGCAAGGTGGTCGCCACCAAGACCATGGCCAAGACCCTGCCGATGATCCTGCAGTGGGACGAAAGCTTCGATGTCGGCTCCGACACTCTCACGGGCGTCAATGACGCCGACTACCAGCCGCCGTTCCGCTTCACCGGCAAGCTCAACAAGCTGACGCTCAAGCTCGATCGGCCCAAGCTGTCGCCGGAGGAGATCAGGAGCCTGGAGGCGGCGATGCGCACCAAGGCCGTCAGTGAGTGAGCAGGGGGGCCACCCCCCCCGACGCGGCTCAAGGGCTGGCAGGACACAGCCGCCGCCATTCCCCGAGGGCTTCACCGGCCAGGTAGTACTGCCTGCGGCTCAGGGCCGTGTCATAACGCTGCTTCTGAAGTGAGCTGTTCCAGGAGGCGGCAGGGCAGGGCTGGGGAGCGGCCCCAGCCTTTAGGTTCTGCTCGGCCGCATCCACCCCCAGCCGCAACCGGAACAGGCCTTCCTGGCCGTACTGCTGCCGGAAGGCCTCGCGCTCGATCGGCGCCAGGGAGCCGCTGTCGGGTTCCACGATGGCTTCGGCTTTGCCGCCAGCTGGGGAGAGCAACGCCAGGCCCACTCCCACGCCCCCGGCAAGCAGCAGGGCGTGCCCGGGGCGCCACCACCGCCGTTGCCATCGCGGCCCGGGGCGTCGCGCAGCGATCGCCGCAGGGAGTGGGTCAATCTCCATGGGACCAAGGGCAAAGAAAGGATCTGCTCATCCTGTCCGCTGCACCATCAGGAAGCGTTCCCACCAGCCGGTTGGATCACAGCACCTGATCGGATCCTCATGTCCCGGCCCAGCCGGCGAGGTGGAAGCGGCCTTGCCCCGCGCCCTGGGAATCAGTTCCCGCCGATCCCTGCCCAGGGAGACACCGCCGCCAGCCGGGAGTGCACCGCCAGCGGGAACACCAGCAGCGCCCAGACCCCCAGCACGATCAGCTCAGCGGCCAGCTCCAGCGGCCAGGCGGTGATGGCCACCAGGCCACCGAGATAGAGAAACCACCACAGCCCCTGACGAAGGTTCAGTGGGGCGCCGGGCGGCTCGCCGCTCTGCCCATCGCCATGGGGCTGGCCCTTGAGGTCGAGCAGCACGAAGGCGATGGCCGGCAGCAACACGATCAGCACGGCACCCCGCAGGGAGGCGGTGCCGCACCAGCTGATGGCCCAGGTGGCCAGCACGAAGGCCAGGGGGCACCAGAGCCTGGCGCAGGGCAGGTGGTAAGGCCGGGGTCTGCCGGGGAGCTGCAAGCGCAGGGCGGCCAGGCTCACCGGACCCATGGCCAGGGCAATGACCAGGGTGGCGGTGAGCAGACTCACCACGCTCTGCCATCCGGGGCCGATCAGCAGCAGGCCGATGCCCAGGACAAGGCTGATCACCAGGGCCACCGACGGCACGGCCTGGCGATTGATCCGGCCGAGCACGTTGGGCAGCAGCCCGCAGCGGCCCATCATCCAGCCCACCCGTGAAGCGGCTCCCATGTAGGCCATGGCGGTGGCCGTGGGAGAGACCACCGCATCCAGGAGCAGCAGCCGGCCGACCCAGCCCAGGCCCAACCCCAGGGCCAGGGCCACCAGTGGCCCGCCGTGGGCGCTCAGGCGGAGCGCGGCCCAGCCGCCGCTGAGCTCCTCGGGGGGCACGGCCACCAGGAAGGCCAGCTGCAGCAGCAGGTAGATCAGCAGCGAGATACCCAGGCCCAGGGCCATGGCGATGGGCACGGTGCGCTGCGGTTGGCGGGCCTCCCCGGCCAGGTCCATGGCGGTGCGAAAACCCAGCAGCGAAAACAGAATGCCGCCGCTGCTGATGGCCCGAACCATGCCTTCAAGGGTTGTCCCCACCGGCTGGGCCAGGGGGACCAGGTTGCCCCAGTGGCCGGACATCAGCATCAGGGTGATCGAGACGACCAGCGGCACCACCAGCTTCCAGCTGGTGAGGCCGTCGATCCAGCGGGCCAGCCAGCCCACGCCGGCCAGGTTGATCCAGGCCAGCAGCACCAGCAGCAGGCTGGCCAGGGCCAGGCCGGCGCCGCTGAGCACCTGGCCGGCACCGTTGTCGGCGGTGAGCCAGGGAGCACTGCTGGCCAGGTACTGCATCACCGCCATCACCTCGATGCTGGGCAGGGCCAGATAGGAGACCCAGGCGCACCAGCCGCCGATGAAACCGGCGGTGCGGCCGTGGCTGAGCAGGGGGATCTGGGCCAGGGCGCCGGAACTGCTCACCAGGGCCCCAAGCTCGGCAAACACCAGGGCCAGGGCAAAGGCCAGCAGCCCGCCCAGCAGCCAGGCGCCGAGGGCGGCCGGCCCGGCGAAACGCGCGGCATAGAAGGGGGCGAACAGCCAGCCCGAACCAATGGTGCTGGTGACCACCGCCAGGGTCATCGAGCGAAGGCCGAGCTGGCGGGAGAGGCCGGTGTCGCTCATCGCTGCAAGGGGAGCCACTGGGCTGTGGCCATCCTGCAGGCGGATGGGCTGCCCCGCTGGGTTGATTGGGATCGACGCTACAAACAAGAAGACCCCAGCAAGGCCGGGGTTTTCAGGGGATGGAGCCAAGCGGATTCGAACCGCTGACCCCCTGCATGCCATGCAGGTGCTCTACCAGCTGAGCTATGGCCCCATTGATGCCCCGGCTGAACCGGCGCTTGAGGAGCTTACAACGTGGCCGACCGCCCCTCCGGCCGCCTCAAACCTGGCGCCAGACAGCCACCAGCCGGCCCTGGACGCTCACCTGGTCGGCGGGCACCAGGATCGGTTCGTAGGCAGGGTTGGCGGCCTCCAGGCGCACCTGGCTGCCCTGGCGGTGGAAATGTTTGAGGGTGGTGCCGCTGCCAGGCACCAGGGCGCTGACAATTGTGCCCTCCCGCAGGCGGGAGGGGTCGGCCACCGGTTCCATCAGCACCACATCGCCATCGGCGATGTGGGCGTCCACCATCGAATCGCCGTTGACCGTGAGGGCGAACAGGCCGCGGGTGTCGAGCACGGGGGCCAGATCGAGGCGGTCCTGCACGTCGTCGAAGGTTTCCACCAGCCCGCCGGCGGCCACGGCCCCGAGCACCGGAATGCCTGTGCGGGTGTCACCGAGCAGCTGCAGGGTGCGGGCCTGCCCCTCCTGCCAGGTGATCCAGCCCTTCTGCTGCAGGTGGCGCAGGCGGCTCTGGATCGGCGCCGGCGAACGCAGGCCCATGGCCTCCATCATCTGGCGGATCGAGGGGCTGTGGCGGTGACTGCCGATGTAGTCGGCGAGCCAGTCGTAGAGCTCCCGCTGGGCCTCGGTGAGCTCCTGATGGGTGGCAAACACGGGCAGTACGGATGAACCACTTCCTTTCTGCCATCCCGCGGGCGTTTTGTCCACTCCCGCCGGCGGCCGATCAGTCGGCCACGCCCCCCAGCAGGGTCGCCAGCAGGGCCTGCTGGACGTGCAGGCGGTTCTCCGCCTGGTCGAACACCCGGCTGGCGGCCCCCTCGATCACACCGGCGCTGATCTCCTCGCCCCGGTGGGCCGGCAGACAGTGGAGCACGATCGCCCGCGGATCGGCCTCGGCCAGCAGGTCCTCGTCGAGGCACCAGCCGGCGAAGGCCTGCTCCCGCTGGGCCTGCTCCTCCTCCTGGCCCATCGAGGCCCACACATCGGTGTAGAGCACATGGGCGCCGAGGGCTGTCGCCACGGGGTCCTGCAGCACTGTGATCGAGCTCCGCCCGCCGGCGAGGGACCGGGCCTGCTCCACCACGGTCGGGCTGGGGGCGAAGCCATCGGGGCAGCCGACGCGCACGTCCATCCCCAGCAGCGCCCCGACGAGCATCAGCGAGTGGGCCATGTTGTTGCCGTCGCCCACGTAGGCCAGGGTGAGGCCGTGCAGGTCGGTGGGGCCATGGCCGAAGCGCTCCTGGATCGTCAGGGCGTCGGCCAGGGCCTGGCAGGGGTGCTCCAGGTCGGTGAGGGCGTTGATCACCGGGATCGAGGCCCAGTGCGCGTAGTCGGCCAGGTCCTCCTGGGCGAAGGTGCGGATCGCCAGGGCATCGCAATAGCGGCTCAGCACCCGGGCCGTGTCGGCGATCGGCTCGCCACGGCCCACCTGGGTGACGGCCGGGTTGAGGTCGATCGTCTGACCGCCGAGCCGGGCCATGGCGACGATGAAACTCACCCGGGTGCGGGTGGAAGCCTTGGAGAAGATCAGCCCCAACACCTTCCCTGCCAGGTCGATACGTCGTTCGCCGCTCTTCAGCTGGCGGGCCAGCTCCAGCAGGGCCAGGGTCTGGGGACCGTCCAGGTCGGCCGAGGAAAGAAGGTCGCGGCCCTTGAGGGCGGCGAGCGGGGCTGAGGGGGACACCATGGCCCACGTCCCAAAGAACCCTTATGCGAGATCGACCCCCCCCACGTCAAGGGGGGCAGGGGCGCAGGCCATGGCGCGCCGGCTGGGCGGTGCTGGTGCGGGGAAGCAGGACGAAGGAGGTGCCCTTCCAGACCGCCGGGGCTTCCCAGCAGGTCATGGTGGGGTTAGCGGCGCGAAGGTCCGGAAGCTGATCGACGGCCCTGTGAAAGCCCAGGAAGGGTTGTTCAAGGGGCTTGGCGAAGGCCAGCGCTTCCCGTGGCGCTTGCTGCAGCCGGCCAGGCTCGAAGTAGAGAGGGCTGAGGGCGTTCAGCAACCAGCCGTCGCTCCAGCAGCCCTGGTCGCAGATACCGCTGCGGGACACAAAGGTGGCCATCAGCTTGTAGTTCTGCAGGGGGGCCTGCTTCTGGCTCAGCTCCCGCTGGCCCAGCTGCCACTGCAACATGAACCAGACCGCCAGCAGGCCGGCCAGGGCGAGCCTTGGTACAGGAGCGAACCGCCGGCTCAGTTCCCAGCCATTGCCGCAGAGGTAGGCCAGGGCGGGAAGAAGCACGATGTAATACCTGGCCTGAGACAGCGGCTTGATCAGGTCGATCGGCAACATGATTCCGACGAAGACGCCGATCGCCAGCAGCAGGAAACGCACTTCCCCCAGGGCCAGGCTTGGCAGGTCTGACGCCACCTGATCCCGGCGTTGAGGCCCGGCCGTGATGGCGAACACCAGGGCTGTGGCCAGCCCCATGGCGATCAGCAAGAGCCGTTCTGAGCCGGCCCTGTCAGGGGTCAGCAGCGGCAGGGTGCCGCCCGCGAATTCGGTGAGGGTGCCGCTGATCGGCGGCACCTGGATCCAGTCGAGGCGCTGCAGCTTGTTCGAGAACGAACTGGTCAGCAGATGGGCCGCGGGCCACGCCAGCACGGCTAGCAGCAGGGGGATCACCTCCCGGCGCCGACGCAGGATCAGGCCCTCGGCGCAGCCCACCGCCAGCACCACCAGGACGAACAGCAGCGAGAAGTAGTGGGTGAGGGAGAGGAGCAGGCAGGCCCCGCCGAACAGCGCTCTCAGGGCCTGGTCGCTCCAGCGGGCCAGGGGACTGTCGTTACGGCCATGGAGGCCCCGCTGCCGGAGTTCCAGGGCGGCTCCCAGCATCACGGCCGAGAGGGCCAGGGAGGTGGCGTAACTGCGGGATTCCTGCGCAAAGAACAGGAACGCCGGGCTGGTGCCCAGGAAGGCCACGCTCACCAGGCGGCGGCTAGCCCCCCGCCTAGAGGTGAACAACGCCATGGCCACCAGGGCGAGGCCAGCCATCAGCAGGCTGAGGCCCCGGGTGGCCATTTCGCCGCTGCCAGTCAGACCGATCCAGAGCTTCAGCAGGATCTGGTACAGGGGCGGGTGGGTGTCGGGGATCAGCCAGTCCCGCAGCATCACGCCCCAGTCGGCCCGGCTGGCGGACACGGACCAGAGCTCGTCCGACCAGTAGGAATAGTTGTCCCCGAGACCGCGACCGGCGGCCACCACAAAAAAGAGGATCAGCAGCGCACTGATCGCGAGCTGGATCCTCGGGTGAGTCATGGGCGGACGCACGGCCCGCCGGGGAAAGCCTGTGGGTCGGAATGGCCCTGGTTCACCCGGCGACTCCCTCCAGCACCGGCACATCGGGCAGTTGGCTGGAGGTCAGCAGCTCCTTCAGCTCATCGCCTTCGATCACCTCCTTCTCGAGGATCTTGTGGGAGATGGTCTCCAGCAGTTCGCGGTTGTGGTGGAGGATCGCCAGGGCCCGTTCGTGGGCCCTATCCACCAAGCCACGCACTTCCTTGTCGATCTCCAAGGCGGTGGCATCGCTCACGGCCCGGCGGGGATTGGACTGTCCGCCCAGGAAGCGGCTGCCGCCCTGCTTGTCGTAGGCGAGGGGGCCGAGGGTTTCACTCATGCCGTACGTGCCGATCATCTGCTCGGCGATGTCGGTGGCCCGCTGCAGGTCGTTGGCGGCACCGGTGGTGACCTCACCGAAGACCACCTCCTCGGCGGAACGGCCGCCCAGCAGGGTGGTGATCTGGCCTTCGAGATCCTCCTTGGAATTGAGGAAGCGCTCCTCGGTGGGGAGCTGCAGCGTGTAGCCCAGGGCCGCCATGCCGCGGGGCACGATCGAGATTTTCGCCACCTTGCTGCCGCCGGGCATCAGGTGCCCCACGATCGCGTGCCCAACTTCGTGGTAGGCCACCACTTTCTTCTCATCGGGCTGCAGCACGCGGCTCTTCTTCTCGAGGCCCGCCACCACCCGTTCGATCGCTTCGTTGAGGTCGGCCTGCTCCACGGTGGTGCGGTAGACCCGGGCCGCCAGCAGGGCCGCCTCGTTGACCAGGTTGGCCAGGTCGGCGCCGGCGAAGCCACTGGTGGCCTGGGCGATCTTGTCGAGATCCACCCCTTCGGCCAGCTTCACCTTCTTGCCGTAGATGTCAAGAATCTTCTTGCGGCCAGAGAGGTCGGGGCGATCCACCAGCACCTGGCGGTCGAAACGGCCCGGACGCAGCAGGGCGGCATCGAGGGTTTCGGGCTGGTTGGTGGCCGCCAGCACGATCACCGGCTTGTCCTGGGCGGTGAAACCGTCCATCTCGGTGAGCAGCTGATTGAGGGTCTGCTCGCGCTCGTCGTTGCCGCCCACGACGCCCATGGAGCCGGAACGGCTTTTGCCGATGGCATCAAGTTCGTCAATGAAGATGATGCAGGGCGCCTTCTTCTTGGCTTCCTCGAACAGATCGCGCACCCGGGCGGCGCCGGCGCCCACGAACAGCTCCACGAATTCGGAGCCGGAGATGATGAAGAAGGGCACGCTGGCTTCACCGGCCACGGCTTTGGAGAGCAGGGTCTTGCCGGTGCCCGGAGGGCCCACCAGCAGAACGCCCTTCGGGATGCGGGCGCCGATGTCCATGTACCGCTGGGGCGTTTTGAGGAAGTCGACGATCTCTGTGAGTTCGGTCTTGGCTTCATCGACGCCGGCCACGTCGGCGAAGGTGACCCGGGATTCTTCATCGGGCACGTAAACCTTCGCCTTCGATTTGGTGAAGCTCAGGGCCCCCTGGGCGCCGCCGCCACCCATGCCGCTGCGGCGAGCGAAGAACTGCAGCACCAGGATGAAGATCAGTGGCGGCACCACCCAGCTCAGGGCCGTGGTGATGAAGCTGGGCCGCTTCGGCGGGGCGGCGGCGAATTCAACACCGTGCTGCTCCAGGCGCTGGGGCAGCTCCATGTCGAAGATCGGTGTGGTGGACAGGACCGTGGGGGCCCCCTCCTCGGGAGCCTTGGTGAGCTCGTAGCGGATCTGGTCCTGGGTGATGTAGGCCCGTTTGACGTTGTCGTCATTCACCTGGTCGATGAACAGGGAATAGGGCACCCGGGGCACCTGGGTGGCGGGATTGGGCAGGAAATTGCTGAACAGCAGCAGAACGCCGAAACCGATCAGGAGGAGATTGACAATGCCGAACCGCCGTGTGGGGCGGTTGTCGTCCTGACGGATGGCCATGCTGCGCAAAACGGCTGATGGGCCCAAGCTAGGTCTGGTCGTCACCGGCCGTTCCACCACCCGGTCGGGAGAACCGAACGCCCGCCCCTTCGGCTCTCCCCTCCCCCATGTGCGGCCGCTACTCCCTGGCCACCCGCCTCGATCGGCTTCTGCCCCGGCTGAAGGGTCCGATGCCGCCGGGGTTTGTGGAGCATTACGCCCCCCGGCCCCAGGTGCGGCCAGGGGAACCGGTGCTGCTGCAGCGCCAGGAGCACGGACGCCTGGAGGTGGCCCTGGCCCTGTGGGGGCTGGTGCCGGACTGGTGCCCCGATCCGATGTCCCGCCGCCGGCCGATCAATGCCCGCAGCGAGACGGTGGGGGAGAAACCCTTCTTTCGGGGCGCCTGGCGCCACCGCCGCGCCCTGATCCCCGCTGATGGTTTCTACGAATGGCAGACAAAAACGGTGGAAGGACGTCCCTTCAAGCAGCCCTGGCTGTTCCGTCGCCGTGATCAGCGGCCCTTCTGGCTCGGCGGGCTCTGGGAGCGTTGGCTGGGGGGGGATGGGGGTGAACTCGAGACCTGCGTCGTGCTCACCACCGCCCCCAACGACCTGCTGGCCCGGGTGCACGACCGCATGCCGGTGGTCATCCCCGACGGGTTGGAGGAGGCCTGGCTGGCGTCCGTCGATGGACCGGAGCTGCGGGCCCTGGAGCCCCTGATGGCTCCCTGGGATCCGGTGGCCTGGGAGGCGGTGAAGCTGGAGCTGCGCCCGGCGGCGGCGGTGCAGTTGGATTTGCTCGGTCTGGCCCCGGAGGCCCCCGCCGGCGGCTAGAGAGGACAGGCCCTGCCGCCGGTCCCATGAGCCTCGACCAGCTGGATGCCTTTCTGGCCCACGCCCGGGCCGACGCCGCCCTCGATCGCCGCCTCCACGATCCCGCCGATCCCCCGGACCTGGTGGCCTTCCTGGCCCTGGCCCGCACGGCCGGCTTCACCGTCGAGGAGGCCGATGTGATCGCGGCCCAGCAACGGGCCGAAGCCAGCCTCAGCGACGAGGAGCTGCAGGCCCGCGCCGGTGCCGAGGCGCGCCGTCTACGCCACTTCATTCCCGGCTGATCCCATGGCTGAGCGCGTTGCCGCCTATCCCCGTCCCCCGCTGCTCTTGCCCTGTACCCAGCAGGTGCGGGTGGAGGCCCTGGGGCGGGTGCTCTGTGACACCCACCGCAGCCTGCGGGTGCTCGAAACCTTCCATCCTCCGGTGTTCTACCTGTGCCCGGAGGATGTCGACCTGAGCCTGCTGGAGCCCGTCGCCGGGGGGAGCTTCTGCGAATGGAAGGGCGTGGCCAGTTACTTCGATCTCGTGGCCACGAACGAATCGGGTCAGGAGCGGCGCCTGCGGCGGGCCCTCTGGTGTTATGCCTCGCCCACGCCGGCCTTCGCGCCCCTGGCCGGTTGGCTGGCCTGTTACCCGGCGCTGATGGACGGCTGCTGGGTGGACGGGGAGCGGGTGATTCCCCAGCCGGGTGGCTTCTACGGCGGTTGGATCACCAGTGCCGTCGAGGGGCCCTTCAAGGGGGACCCCCTGCACCCGGAACTCCGATGAGAACCAAGATTGCGCTTACAGAGTTAACCTACAGAGTCATCGCCAACCACTCCCTGAGGCGATCGATGTCGACATGAAAGTCATGGCTTCCAGGGGAATTTGAACAGAGTAGAAAGCGGTAACTCAGACCGTTAATCGCCGCCAACTGAAAGAACTCTGGGCGTACACCATGATGGGCCTGGAAAAGTTCAAGCAGATGGCCGCCCCGTGCATGGATCAGGTTGGTGAGGGCGCCGCCGTGGGGAGCGACGATATGTGTGGCGCTGCGGAAGATACTGATCTGTTGGCGAAGAGTAAGGCGCTCGCAGCGGAGAGAAACGAATCCATGGGGCTTCAGCAGTGCCAAGACGGCATCCTCATTGATCACATTCCGGTTGGGGGCTCCGCGGCGGGAAAGAAAGATCCGCTGCGGTGTCAAATCACCGTCCTGGATCGATACCGCGGTTGAAAAGCGCTGGGCCAGCTGGCGTATCGACCAAGGTGAGATGGCGTCGAAGGGTGCCAGTCCCTGGCGTTGCCAGCGCTGAGCCACCCCGGCGATCAGGCAACGGACCTCTAGCCCTCCCCCTCGTGGCGGGTGGTGGGGCAGCCGATGCTCGGCCTTCACCCCCAGCAGGTCGAGCGACTCTTCTTGCCAGGATTGGAGGCTGGAGGGAACAATCACCAGGGTCCGCTCTCCGCTACGGACCCTGTGATCGTCAGCAGCGATCAGCCTCGGCAGAGCATCCAGGAACCAGTGGAAATAGGCCCCTGACCAGCGTCTGATGTCCACCAGACTGCAGACGGGGGCGTCGATACGCGCGCACCTGGGCAGGAAGCTGCGCAGCACCACACATCGCCGCTGGGCCACCGTCAGTTCCTTGAGATGCAGCGTTTCCTCCACGAGGCGTCGATCCTTGTCGACCCCTACCAGATCAGAGCCCACCAGACGGGCCTTCCGAAAAACTCCGTAGGCCTGGGGGTCGATTGTGATCGGGACCAGGTAGTCGGCGAGACGGCCGGTGGGCTGCTGCCATGGATCCTCCAGCCGGTACTCACAGCTTTCGGGGCCGTGAAGTTCGATCCACATGGTTGTTCAGGGGAAGGCCCCTGCGCTCGGCAGGGCCCAGCAAAGGAGGTCGTCACCGATCATGCCGACCTGGGCCAGCGGCCATAGCCGGGTCTCGGCCAGGGAGGTGTGCCCCAGGTTGCCGAGGGGCGTTCGGGCGGGTTGGCCGCCCAGCAATCGAGGCGCGACCACGGCGGCTACCGCATGGACGCAGTCTTGGCGAAGCGCTGCGGCGGCAAGCGCAGGCCCACATTCCCAGAGCACCCGATTACAGCCCCGCCGGGCCAACTCCTCCATCAGGGCGGCTGGTTCACAGGCTGGTAACGCTGCGATGTCGATGCCTTGTTGGGCTAGACGAACCAGCAGATCGGTTCTCTCTGCAGGAATATCGGGTCCGTGGGCCAACAGGGAAGGAGCCGCACCGTTCCAAAGGCGGGCCTGCGTCGGCAGATCAAGGCTCCGGCTCAGCACCACCCGCAGCGGTTCGGGCGTGCGCTGCCCCCGGCTGGTGAGCAGCGGATCGTCGGCCCGCAGCGTGCCGCCCCCCACGATCACCGCATCGCAGCGGGCCCGCAGGCGGTGCACCCAGCCCCGGGCCTTTGGCCCGCTGATCCACTGGCTGACGCCGTTGGGCAGGGCTGTGCGGCCATCCAGGCTCATGGCCCACTTGAGGATCCCCAGGGGGCGACCCGTCGCGACCCGGTGCAGGAAAGCGTGGTTGCGTCGGCGCGCCTCGGCTTCCATCACCCCTTCGATCACCTCCAGGCCCGCCGCCCGCAGCCGGGCGATGCCACCGCCGGCCACCAGGGGATGGGGATCGGCCATGGCCAGCACCACCCTGGCGATGCCGGCGGCGATCACCGCCTCGCAGCAGGGGGGGGTGCGGCCGTGGTGGCAGCAGGGCTCCAGGGTCACGATCAGGGTGCCGCCCCGGGCCCGCTCGCCGGCCTGGGCCAGGGCCCCCACCTCCGCATGGGGACCTCCGGCGCGGGCATGGAAGCCCTCGCCCACCAGCTGGCCGCCGGCGTCGAGCACCACGGCGCCCACCAGGGGGTTGGGGCTGGTGCGGCCCTCCGCGAGGGCGGCCAGCTGAAGGGCCCGTGCCATCCAGGGGCCCCAGGGGGAGGACCTGGTCACGCGGCCGGCGCATCGGGGAGGCTGCGCCATTCCGCCACCACGTAGGGCGGCACCGCCAGCTCGCTGAACACCCGCGGCAGCCGCAGCCGCAGGGGACGGTTCTGCTCCAGATCGGCCAGCAGCGGCGCCAGATCGAATTCGGCCGCGGCGGATCGGGTGTCACCGGCCAGGGCGGCACTGGAGAGGGTCACATCCTCGAGGTCCCAGAGCAGACGGCCGCTGCGCACCTCCAGGGCGGTGGGATGGTCGAGGCGCACTTTGCCGGGGTAGCCGACGATCCGCAGTCGCAGCGGCCCGCCGGGCGGCCCCTCCCGGTAGGCCACCACCTGCCAGCTCTGGTCGTCGAGGTCGCGCAGGCTCTCCAGGCTGCGCACCACGGGAGTGCCGTTGCCATCCGGGTGGGCATGCAGCTTGGCCAGGGCCGGGGCCGGGGTCATGGCCAGCACCAGGCCCATGAGTGGGACCACGATCAATCCAAGGATCCCCGCCTGCCACCAGCGTCGGCGGCACGCTTCCACCAACCGGCCGGCTGTGCTCATGGCTGGCGGTCGGCTCCGGGGATCGGCTGCCAGTCGGTGTGGGTGGCCCAGAGCGCCCAGATCGCCATGGCCCGCAGGTAGTGGCAGGCGCGGAAGGTGCCGGCGGCGGTGATCGCCTCCGGTGTGCGGAACTGCAGGCCCCCCTCATACACCTGGCGCACGACGGCACCGGTGATGGCGAAGGCGGTGCTGCTCTGTCCCATCAGCCGGTAGTAGGCGGCCAGGCCGAAGTTGATGCCGGTCCAGACCTCCAGCGGATGGGTTCCCTCGGGATCGAGGGGGGTGCCATCGCGGCGCAGGCCGTTGGCCACTCCCAGGCGGCCGCCTTCGAAGGACTCGAAGCAGGCCTGGCGGATGGCCTGGAGGGCCGAGAGGGCCCGCTCGTCGGCCACCACCGGCGGCAGTCCCAGCAGGCGGGCGTAGAAGTCGCCGCAGAGCTGGTCGGCCATCACCACCGGGGTGCCGCTGCCGGCATCGATGGCGTAGTACTCGCCGTTCCAGAGCAGGGCATCGAAATGGCGGCGGGACTGTTCCAGCCAGCCACCGAAGCGCCGTTGCTCCTCGGCGGTGTCCAGCCCCAGTTCCAGCTGCAGCTGCTGGCCGATGGCCAGGGCGGCCTCCAGGGCGGCGATCCAGAGGGCGCCGCAGTAGGCGCTCACCCCCTGAAGGGGCCAGTCGTCGAAGGTCTGGTCCGGGGCACCGCCATTGTCGGGCAGCCCGTCGTCATTGACGTCGAACTGCTTGAGGTAGTCGAGGGCGGTCACCGCCGCCGACCAGCAGTCCGCCAGGAAGGCGATGTCCGGTCCGCTGGGCGCCAGGCTGTAGGTGCGCCAGACCTGCAGCACAAAATCGCTGGCCAGGTCCTTCCAGAGGTTGCAGTCCTGGTAGGCGGTGTAGTTGGTGGCGTCGAAGGGGCGCTCGTTGGGGGCCCCGAGGTCGTGGGGGGTGGCACCCGCCACCTTGCGGGCCGCCTCCACCCGGCCCCGCCCCTGGGTGAAGTACCAGCCGATCGGCCGCAGCGTGGGGTCGGCGGCGGGGATGGCGCGGGCGAAGCTGCGCAGCACGGCCTTGTCGAGCTCGGGCCAGAGCTGCAGCAGGGCGAAGGAGCCATACAGCCGCACGTCGAGGCTTTCGTACCACGCGTAGTCGAGGCACTCGAGCACCCCGAAGCGCCCCACCGGATCGTCCGTGCTGGCGGCGGTCCAGAGGCTGCCGCCGCTGGCCAGGTCGTAGAGCTCGTTGAGCAGGGCCATGCGCAACGGTTCCTGCAGGTCGTGGCGTTGCACCACCGGCGCCTGCCAGGCCCCGATCGCGGCGTGCCAGTCGCGCCACTCGGCCAGGGCCTCGCTGGCGATGGCGGCGGCGCTCTCGCCTTCGGTGCCGAAGAAATCGGTGTAGCGACGCAGGGCCCGGGTGCCGGTGGCGAAGGCCGTCACGGGCAGATCCCAGCTGATCACCATCGGGATCTCGAGCGAGGCGCCCGGCTCCAGCCGGAAGCGCACCGCCAGGGCGGCGCTGAGGGGATCGTCGCCGGTGCTGCGGCGGTCGTTGTTGCTGTCGGGGATCGAGCCGTCGCGGCTGAAGGGTTCCCAGAGTTCCGCCCCGTCGCCGCTGGGATCCCAGCGGCTGCAGCGAAACACCTCCACCCCCGGGTGGTTCAGTGCCACCTCATCGGGCACCGCCAGACACCACTGGCCTTCCCCTTCCGTCAGGGGTTGCGACCGTTCGCCCTCCAGCAGGATCCCCTTCATTCCTGGTGTCTCGACCCAGCGGTTGCGCTGACCCTGGCCCCGGCCGATCGCCGGCACGTAGTTGTGTTCCGGGCTGCCGTCGTCACGGAAGTGAACTTCCGCCGCTGGATCGGTGTTGGTGAACCAGCCGACGGTGTTGCGCCAGCTCAATAGCAGGGACAGCTCCAGCGGCTGGTTGGTGGGGTTGCTCAGCGTCCAGGCGAAAATGGCGACGGGGTAGCTGGTGCGCCGGTAGTCGCCCGGCAGGATCGGGCTGAAGGCCTCGCAGCGGACGTCAGCGGCGAAGACCGAGGCGTAGTGGTGGGAGCTGACCGGGTAGCGCACCGCCACGCTGCCGCTCGGCTGCTCGGCGCTGGCGGCGGGATACCAGTTCCAGGCTGTCAGCGGCTGGCCGCTCCCAGGCCGGGAATCGTCACGCTGGGGCGCCGTGGCCAAGCCATGGGCCCGTGCCCCACGGCCGTCGTGCTCGAAGAGGGCGAACTGGCAATCGGGCAGGACACCGAACCAGTGCTCGCCACCGTCGAGATGCCAGAGGTTGAAGGCGCCGTCGATGCCCCGCCCCAGGCAGCCGGCGCCGAAGCCCCCCAGGGGCATGCCGTGGTTGGGGCCGTCATCGAGGTTGCTGGCGTAGCGGACCGTGTAGGGCTGACTCCAGCCCTGTCCGAACGGCCGCGACCAGCTGGCCTCGGGTGGCTGCCAGGGCGTCCTGCCGCGCCGCAGGTTCTGGAGAGCGGAGAGGCCGAAGGGCGCCATGGAGCCAGATGAGGTGCGCCCAGCTTGTCAGAGCTGGCGGATGCCCAGAGGGACCGCCATTACCCTGCCAGCAACGGTCTGGATGGCGTGAATCCTCTGGTGCGGCTTTTCGGTTCGGGCCTCCGGCCGCCGCAGCGGTCCAGGGCCTACCGCCCCGAAATCGACGGCCTGCGCGCCGTGGCCGTCATCGCGGTGCTGATCAATCACCTCGATCCCCGCTGGTTGCCGGGTGGATTTCTCGGGGTGGACATCTTCTTTGTGATCTCGGGCTACGTGGTGACGTCCTCCCTGCTGGCCAGGCGGGACGGCAGCCGCTGGCAATTCCTGCGCCGGTTCTATGGACGCCGCATCCGGCGCCTGATGCCGGCGCTGGTGGTGAACATCGCCATCGTTTCGGCCCTGTTCTCGATGGTCGTTTCGCCGCTCGATGATTTCTTTGCGCCGGTCATGCGGACCGGCACGGCAGCCCTTTTCGGTGTCTCCAATCTCTATCTGCTGCGGCAGGGCTCGAACTATTTCGCCACCGACAACCACTTCAACGCCTTCATGCACACCTGGTCGCTGGGTGTGGAGGAGCAGTTCTATCTCGTCTGGCCGGCGGTGCTGCTGCTCTGTGGTCTCGGGCTGGCCGGGGCCGGTGCTGCCGGTCTGCGGCGGCTCAAGATCGCCAGCCTGCTGCTCCTGGCCCTGTCCCTGGCGCTCTTTCTGGGACTCAGCTTCAGGGGGGACTCCGAGCGGGCCTTCTTCCTCACCACAGCCCGTTTCTGGGAACTGACGGCAGGCTGCGGCGCCTATCTGCTGCATCGGGGCAGCGGCAGTGCCCGCGATCTGGGCAACTGGCTGACCCTGCCCCGCTGGCGGCAGCCCCTGAGCCTGCTGGCGGCCCTGGCGGTGCTGGCGCTTCTGGTTCTGCCGGAGGCCTGGCGAATGGGCACCACCCTGGGGATCACCGCGCTGACGGCGGCGCTTCTGATCCTGCTGGGGCCCACCACAGGTCTCGGCCGGTGGCTCTGCCATCCCATCAGCCTCGCCATCGGCATGGTCTCCTACTCCCTCTATCTCTGGCACTGGCCGGTGATCGTGCTGGCCCGCTGGACGGTGGGCTTCAACGGCCTGACCCTGCTGCCGGTCCTGGTGGTGATCACCCTGTGCACGGCGCTCTCCTACCGGCTCGAGTGCCGGTTCCGCTATGGCCATCCCGCCATCCCCTGTCTGGGGCGCTCCGGACTGGCCTACCCGGCGATGACTGTGCTGGCCGCTGTTTTCAGCGTGGGCCTCCAGGGCCCTTTATTGGGCCGGCTGTTCATCGGCGACCGCAGCCATGCTGTCGGCCAGAGCGTCAACAACAAGCGCATCGTCGCTACGACCGTCGACACAACGCACTGCTTCCAGGAGCCGACGGATCCAGTGCCTGGGAATCATCGGCCTGAACTCTGTCGAACCCAGGGGGAACGCCTCCGTCCCACCGTCCATTTCGCCGGGGACAGCCTCAGCCACATGTTGATCCCGCTCGGTGGGAAAATGTTCACCGATGGCGGGTACAACGTGGCATTCTCTGCGCGTGGAGGTTGTCCTGTTCCATTCTTCTCCCCCTGGAGTGATGACCGAGATCGGTCAGTGCGCTACCGACTCTGCAAGCCCTTCGCCGATCGCGAGTTGGATGCACTGATGCCGCTTCTCTCCGCCGGTGATCTGCTGATTCTGATCTCGAACCTGGCCGGCTACTTCGACAAGTTGGAGGGACCACAGCGGCTGCAGGCGCAGACGAACTACACCCTGGCAATACGCGCCCTCGCCGGCTCCCTGCGCCAACGAGGAGCGGGTTTGATCATCGTGGCACCGATGCCCTCATTTCCAGACAAAAAGGTCAGTGGCCCCCTGGCACTTTGCCAGCGGGAGTGGTTCCGTCCTGCCTGGGCCATGGTCCCCGAATGCAGACCGAAACTGGTCCCCCGCCAGGAGCAGCTTGAGCACTTCTTGCCCCTGGATCGTTTTCTCAAGCAGCTCGTCGAGACGACACCGGGAACGGCGCTCTTCCGGCCCTTCGACAGCCTTTGTCCACCTGGGTCCTCGTTCTGCTCTACCCACAGGGGAGATGATCTCCTCTACAGCGATGGGATCCACCTCACGAACCATGGGGCCCTACTTCTCTACCCGCGGCTGATGGCCTTCCTCAAAGGCCTGGCTGTCTCCAAGTCCACGCCCGAGGGCCACGTTCAGCCGCCCCCCAGCTGATCGCTGCCCAGTTCCTGCTCGATCAGGGCATCGAGGGTGACGGCGCTGCGCACCAGGGACTGGTAGCGCTGCACCACCCGCCGGTTGCGCTCCAGCCAGCTGCCCGGGTCGCCGCCGCTCCCCAGGGGGCTGCCGCCTGCACCGGCCCGATCGTCCTCGAGCAGTTCGAGATCGCTCTGGTGGGCCAGCAGGGCCAGCACCAGGGTGTGGATGCGCTGGCGTCGATCGCTCATGGGCAAGGGTGTGGGGCTGGCACGCGT
Organism: Cyanobium gracile UHCC 0281; assembly: GCF_034931305.1. Taxonomy (GTDB): domain Bacteria; phylum Cyanobacteriota; class Cyanobacteriia; order PCC-6307; family Cyanobiaceae; genus Cyanobium; species Cyanobium gracile_A. The sequence goes on from NZ_JAYGHY010000003.1 coordinate 31,382, forward strand.
GGGGAGCATCATGGCCAGCAGTGGCGCAGGGGCACGGCTGGAGGGTTCGCTGCTGGAGGTGCTCGGCACCGATGCCGCCGGGCTGGCGGGCCTCTCCCGCCACTGGCAGGAGCAGATCCTGCGGGCCGATCTGGTGGCGGCCCCCCGGCGTCTGCTGGCGGACATCGCGACCTGGCGCGGCGAGGCCCCGGGGCCGGAGCTGCTGGCCAGCGACCGGCCCACCGACCTGCTGCCGCGGCTGCAGCAGTCCCTCGCCGCTGGTGATCGGGTGGTGCTGCTCGCCAGCGGCGATCCCCTCTGGTTCGGTATCGGTCGGCTGTTGCTGCAGCACCTTCCCGCCGAGCGGATCCGCTTCCACCCGGCCCCCACCTCCCTGCAGCTGGCCTTCGCCCGCCTGGGCCGCCCCTGGCAGGACGCCTCCTGGATCAGCCTGCATGGCCGCGATCCCGAGCCCCTGGCGGCGCGGCTGCAGCAGCGGCCCGCCGCCCTGGCGGTGCTGACCGATCCGGCTCGGGGGGGCGCCGCCGAGGTGCGCGGACTCCTGCGAGCTTCGGGGCTGGAGGCCTCCTATGCGTTCTGGCTGGCGGAGCGCCTTGGCCATCCGGCGGAGCGTCTGCAGCAGCTGGCGCCCGCCGACCCCCTGCCGCCGGATCTCGATCCCCTGCACCTGGTGCTCTTGATCGCCGCCGAGCCGGCCGTGCCCGCGCCGGAGGCCCTGCCCCTGTTCGGTATCCCCGATGGCCTCTGGCTGCAACATGCCGACCAGCCGGGACTGATGACCAAGCGGGAGGTGCGCATCCAGCTGCTGGCCGATCTGGATCTGCTCGAGACGGGCGTGCTGTGGGACATCGGTGCAGGGGTGGGATCGGTGGGGCTGGAGGCGCTGCGCTTGCGCCCCGGGCTGACCCTGTGGGCCGTGGAGCGCCGGGCTGGGGCCGCCGCCCTGATCGGCGCCAATGCGGCCCGGCTGGGCGTGCGGCCTGCGGGGGTGCTGGAGGCGGAGGCCCCGGCGGCCCTGGCGTCGCTGCCCGACCCCGATCGCGTGCTGATCGGTGGCGGTGGTGCTGGGCGCAGCCTGCTGCTGGAGACGGTGCTGGGCCGGCTGCGGCCCGGTGGGGTGGTCGTCATGCCCCTGGCCACGGTGGAGGGACTGGCCCTGTGCCGTCCTCTGCTGGAGCAGGCCGGCCTGGGGGTGGCCGTCACCCAGATCCAGGCCTGGCGTGGCGCTCCCCTGGCGGAGGGCACACGCCTGGCGCCCCTCAATCCGGTGCTGGTGCTGAAGGGGACGCGCCCGGCAGCGGGGTGATCCGCACCGGGGTGCCCACAGTGATGCCGAGCACGGCGGCCTGGCCGGCGGCCAGCTCCAGCACCCCGTCCACCGGCGTGTCGGGGCCGTAGCTGCGGCAGGGCAGGTTCATGCAGGGGGGCACGGCACGCTCGAGGAACACAACGCGACCCTCGCGGATGAACAGCATGTCGAGGGGTTCCGGGGTTCGGTGCATCCAGAACCTGGCCACCGCGGGGGGGGCGTAGGGGAACCACATGCCACGCAGGTGGGGCAAGGGGGGGCGCAGTTGCAACCCCATGGCCTGCTGGCGCTCGCCCCGGGGCACCTCCAGCTGGATGCAGCGCGCCGGCGTCGGCCCCTCCAGGCACCACTGGGCGGTGATGGGCAGAAACTGCGGTGGCACCTGGGTCAAACCCGGTCCGCAGCCGCCCAGCAGGACCACGCCGGGCAGGGCCCATCGCCGGAGGATGGAACGGCTCATGGCACAGGCCCCGCGGGGGGCCGACCTTCACTGAGGCAGTAGCCACGGCCCCGCACGGTGTGGATCAGCCGGGATTCGCCCTCCTGTTCCAGCTTCTGGCGCAGGTAGCGCACATACACCTCGATCACGTTGCTGGCCCCCCCGCCTTGGTCGGCCCAGATCTCTTCCAGGATGCGCTCCCGGCTCACCACCGATCCCTGGTGGCGCAGCAGCAACAGCAGCAGCTGATACTCCCGGGCCGTCAGGCTGAGCTGGCGCTGCCCGCGCCAGCCCTGGCGGGCCACCAGATCGATCCGCAGAGTCGCCAGCGTCAGCAGGGCGGACACCGGCGTTGGGGCCTGCCGCTGGGCCAGGGCCAGGTGCAGCCGCAACCGGGTCAGCAGATCGCTGGTGCCGAGGCTGGGCAGCCAGAAATCATCGGCCCCCCACTCCAGGCAATGGCTGCGGCTCTCCACGCTGTCGCTGGTGATGCCCAGCAGCAGGGGGCGGGCCCCCAGCCGGCGGCGCAGCTCCGGAATCCGCTGCTCGCATCCAGGCGACAGGATCACCGCCGCAGGGAGCGCATCGCCAGGCTCCTGCTGTTGGGTGCTGTAGCCGGACACCTCCAGCCTGGGAGCCAGGCCGGTGGCCTCCGGGCCCACCAGCAACACCGCGGTCGGCGGGGGAGTCGGCGTCACAGTGGGGCGTCGGCGTGGTTGCTGGACGGCTTGGCCACGTGCGGCAGGCCCCAGCCCAGTTTGTTGCGCAGCACCTGGAAAAACTCGTGGTCGGCCAAGCGCACAAAGCGCACCGGATGTTCGCTGCGCCGCACCAGCACCCGGTCCTCGGGCCAGACATAACAACCGGCGCTGCCGTCCACCACCATCATCAACCGCTCGGGGGTGGCGGGAAACACCGTCACCGGCTCCTGGTCGCTGAACACCAGGGCCCGGGAGGCGAGGGAATGGGCGGCGATCGGGGTCAGCTGCAGCACGGGACAATCGGGGGTGATCACCGGGCCACCGGCGCTGAGGGCGTAGGCCGTGGAGCCGGTGGGGGAGGAAAGGATCACCCCGTCGGCGGCGATGTCGACGGGGGCGTGGCGGCCGATGGCGATCTCGAAGTGGCACATGCTGGTGAGCGGCTCCCGGTGCAGGGCCATTTCGTTCAGACAGAGCACCTCCCATCGCCGCTGCTCGCCGCGCATCACACTCACCACCAGCATGGAGCGCTCTTCAACGGTCCACTCCCCCGCCACCACCTGGGCCAGGGCCTGATCCAGGTCCTTCAGGTAGGCCTCGGCCAGGAAGCCCAGATGGCCGGTGTTGATCGTCAGGATCGGCACGCCGATCGGGGCGGTCTGGCGGGCGGCGGAGAGCACCGTGCCGTCTCCCCCCAGCACCACCGCCAGGGCCATCTCCGCATCGAAGCTGGCCGGGACGCAGGCGGCGTAACCCCTGGAGCGCAGGTGCTGGTCGGGATTGGCGAAACCCACCACGCCACCGGAGCTGCTCACCCGCGCCACCTCGATCCCCGCCGCCTTCAGCCGGCTCTCGATCAGGTCGGCGGTGCTGATCGCCAGATCCTTGCCGTCGTTGACGATCAGTCCGACCCGGGGCACCGATCGCAGGCGGGGGAGACCATTGAGTTTATGGGGGGAGATCAGAACTGCTCCAGGAAGCGCAGATCGCTGCTGAACAGCCTGCGAATGTCGTCAATGCCGTGGCGCACCATGCAGAACCGCTCCACCCCAAGACCGGCGGCAAAACCGCTCCAGCGTTCCGGATCGAGGCCCAGACCCTCGAGCACCGCCGGATCCACCATCCCGCAGCCCATCACTTCCAGCCAGCGACCCCGCCACTGCACGTCCACCTCGGCGGAGGGTTCGGTGAAGGGGAAGTAACTGGCCCGGAAGCGAACCGGCAGATCGCCGAAGAACTGCTGCAGGAAGGTGGTGACCGTGCCGCGCAGATGGCTGAAATCGAGCCCCTCGTCGAGGGCGAGCACCTCCACCTGATGGAACACCGGGGAGTGGGTGGCATCCACCGCATCGCGGCGGTACACCCGGCCGGGGGCGATCACCCGCACCGGCGGCGGGTTGGCTTCCAGATGGCGGATCTGCACGGGAGACGTGTGGGTGCGCAGCAGACGGTCCCCACCGAGGTAGAAGGTGTCCTGCATGTCCCGGGCCGGGTGGTGTTCCGGGATGTTCAGGGCGGTGAAGTTGTAGTGGTCGGTCTCGATCTCGGGCCCTTCGGAAACCCGGTAGCCGAGGCCGGCGAAGATGTCGACGATCTCCTCGATCGTGCTCTGCAGGGGATGGCGGTGGCCGGGGGGCACGTAGCTGCAGCCCGCCGTCACATCGATCCGTTCCCGTTCCAACCGCTCCACCATGGCGGCGTTGCGCACGGCCTCGAGCCGGGCGCCGAGCAGGTGCTGCACCTGGTCCTTGAGCCGATTGGCCCGCTGACCCACCAGGGGACGCTCCTCACCGGGCAGGCGGCCCATGGCTCCCAGCACCCCCGAGAGCCGACCCTTCTTGCCCAGCAGTCCCACCCGCAGCTCCTCAAGGGTGGCCGCATCGCTGGCGTTGGCGATGGCGGCGGCGGCCTCTGCCTCCAGGTGCTCCAGCTGGTCGGTGAGCTGCTGCAGGCTGACGGTGGCGCTCACGGGACAGATCAGGGAAGAAAGCGACTGTAGGCAGCAGCGTCTAGCTTTCCGGTAGTCCCCGCGGTCGAGGCCGATGGCACCGCTCCGGATCCTGATCAGCAACGACGACGGAGTCTTTGCCGATGGCATCCAGGCCCTGGCGGCTGAGGCGGCCTCCCGCGGCCATGCGGTCACCGTGGTCTGTCCCGACCGGGAACGCTCCGCCACTGGCCATGGCCTCACCCTGCAGACCCCGCTGCGGGCAGAGCGGGCCGACGAACTCTTCGCTGCGGGTGTCACCGCCTGGGCCTGCAGCGGCACCCCTTCCGACTGCGTCAAGCTGGCCCTGTTCAGGCTGCTGGAGCAGACCCCCGACCTTGTGCTCTCCGGCATCAACCACGGCCCCAACCTCGGCACCGACGTCCTCTATTCGGGCACCGTGTCGGCGGCCATGGAGGGGACGATCGAGGGCCTGCCCGCCCTGGCGGTGAGCAGCGCTGATTTTCACTGGCGTCGCTTCGAGGCGGCGGCGGCCTTGGCTCTCGATGTGGCCGAGCACATGCATGCCGGCGGCTGGCCCGAGGGGATGCTGCTCAATCTCAACGTGCCACCGCGACCCGCCGAGGCCCTCGCGCCCCTGCGCTGGTGCCGCACGGCGGTGCGGCGCTACATCGATCAGTTCGAGAAGCGCACCGACCCCCGTGGCCGCATCTATTACTGGCTGGCTGGCGAGGTGGTGGACGATCTGGAGGGCTCGGGAGCGGGCCCGGCAGACTGGCCCACCGATGTGGCCTGGGTGCAGCAGGGTGGATCGTCCCTGACGCCCCTGCAGCCCGAACTCTTCTGGCGCGGTTCCATCGCGTCATTGCCGGCCATGGAGGCTCTTGGCCAGGGCGATCAGGTCTTGCGATAGATCCGCTGCAGCAGCCAGAGGCTCAGGATCAGGGCGATCAGGTGGGCGAACAGCACCTGGGTGTTGCTCAGCACCGAGAGCATCTCGATCGAGGTGATCGGCAGCCCCACCACCCGACCGCCGCTGCCCGGCGTGGCCTGCAACTGGGCCCCGAGGAAGCCGGGCACCTGCTGGGAGGCCTGGACGAACAGACTGCCGGCCAGGGCTTGGTAGCCGACGGCGGCCAGGGTCAGTCCGGCCACATCGACCACCAGGCCCCGCTTCACCAGCCGGGAGGTCTCCCCCCGGCTGGGGCGTACCGGGCTGGCCAGGGCACGCCCGCAGCGCACCACCAGCCAGGATTGCCACAGACTCCAGAGCAGAACGAGGAACGAGAGGGTGGTGAGCGAAAGGCCGGGGCCCAGCCCCAGGGCGCGAGAGGAGTTGGCCGCCAGCCGGCCGCCGATGTTGTTGAACACCAGCACCACCACCACCACCACCCCGAGAGCCAGCTGGACCCAGAAGCGCACCCAGGCCGTGCGGCGAAGGGCGTCGGCCATGCGCTGCAGGTCCAGCTGGTCGGCCATGGAGACGGGAACGGTGATCCCAAACTTGGCATGGGAGGATCCAGCCGGCGAGGGCCCAGGCCGTTGATCCCCCTTCACGACCCGCGCAACGCCCTGCGACCCACGGCCATCGCCCTGGGCAGCTTCGATGGACTGCATCGGGGCCACCGCCGGGTGATCACCGCGGTCACCGAGGTGCAGCCGGTGGCGCAGCAGCGGGTGGTGCCCACGGTGGTCAGCTTCTGGCCCCACCCCCGGGAGGTGCTCCACGGGGAGACGCGGCTGAGGCTGGATCTGCCCGAGGAGAAGCTGGAGCTGCTGGCACCCCTCGGCATCGAACAACTGGTGCTGGTGCCCTTCACCCGTGAGCTCGCAGCGCTCACGCCGGAGCGCTTTGTGCAGGAGGTGCTGGCCGAGCAGCTCCAGGCCTGCCGCATCGCCGTGGGCACCAACTTCCGCTTCGGGGTCGACCGCAGCGGTGACGTGGATGATCTGGCCCGCATCGGCGCCGCCCTCGGCATCGATGTGCGGGTGCTGCCGATGCTGTGGGACGGGGCCGAGCGGGTGAGCAGCAGCCGCATCCGGCGTGCCCTGGCGGCCGGAAACATTGATGAGGCCGGACGCCTGATGGAGCGCCCCTACCGCTTCAGCGGCCCGGTGGTGCAGGGCCGCGGCCTGGGCCGCCAGCTGGGCTGGCCTACCGCCAACCTGGCGGTGGATGGGCGCAAGTTCCTGCCGCTGGAAGGGGTGTACGCGGCCCTGGCCTGGCGGGACGGCGAGGCTGGGGCGATGGCGGCGGTGATGAACCTTGGCCCCCAGCCCACGGTGGACCCCCTGGCGCCTTCGGCGGTGGAGGTGCACCTGCTGGAGCGAAACCTCGAGCTGGCGGGCGCTCGGCTGACCGTCCAGCCCCTGAGATTGCTGCGTCGGCAGCAGACGTTTGAGAGTCTCGAGGCCCTCAGTCGCCAGATCCGCCTGGATGCCGACCAGGCGCTGCAGATATGTGACTCCTGGTGCGGACCTTCGTTTCCCCCTCCTCTCGCCTGACGGACCCCTCCCATACCCTGGAGACCTCACCCCCCCCAGTCCGGTGACGCCGCAGCCCCCAGTTCCGTCGCCGACCCTCGACAGCGAGCGCGCCGCCATCGAACGCTTGCTCGATGCCAACCTCGATCGGGCCCGCGAGGGGCTGCGGGTGCTGGAGGACTGGGCCCGCTTCGCCCTGGACCGTCCCGACCTGGTGGCCCGCTGCAAGGACCTGCGCCAGCGCCTCGGGCGGTTGCACCAGGAGCGCTACAAGCTGGCGCGGCACACCGCCAGCGACCCGGCCGCAGGCATGACCCACCCAGCCCAGGCCGAACGTCAGAACGGCGCCAGCGTCCTGGCCGCCAATGCGGGCCGGGTGCAGGAGGCCCTGCGGGTGCTGGAGGAGTTCGGTCGGATGGAGGATTCCGCGCTGGCGGCCGACGCGGCGGCGATTCGCTATGCCCTCTACGACCTGGAGGTGGATCTGATCCAGGCCGGCCGCGGCGGCGACGAACGCCGGGCCCTGCTGCGCCGCTGCCACCTGTACCTCGTCACCAGTCCGGTGGAGGGGTTGGAGGAGGTGGTGGCTGCCGCCCTGGCGGCGGGGGTGCGTCTGGTGCAATACCGCGCCAAAGCCGGCGACGTCCCCGATGACCGGCGCCGTTTCGCCCAGGCGAGTGCGCTGCGCCAGCTCTGCCAACGCCATGGGGCCCTGTTTCTGGTCAACGACCGCATTGACCTGGCGCTGGCCGTCGGGGCCGATGGCGTCCACCTCGGCCAGGGCGACCTGCCGCCGGCCGTGGCCCGTCGTCTTCTGGGGCCCGACCGGCTGATCGGTCGCAGCACCCACTGCCTCGAAGACCTGCATCGGGCGGTTGCCGACGGTTGCGACTATGTCGGGGTGGGGCCCGTCAAGGCCACCCCCACCAAGCCGGGCCGCGACCCGGTGGGGCTGGCCTACGTGAGCCAGGCGGCCGCGGAATGCCCCCTGCCCTTCTTCGCCATCGGCGGCATCGACCTGGCCAACCTGGCGGCCGTGCGCCGGGCCGGGGCGGAGCGGGTGGCTGTCGTGCGGGCCATCACCCAGGCAGAGGATCCCGGGGCCGCCGCCGCTGCCCTGCTGGCGGGACTGGAGTCTGGGGCGTGACGGACGCATCTGCAAGGAATGAGCCGGGGGGGCTGCGGCTGCGGGTCAACGGTGAAACGCGCCCCTGCCCGGCGGGTCTTTGTCTCGATGCGGTGCTAGTGACCCTCGGCTATCAGCCGCGCCTGGTGGTGGTCGAGTTCAACGGCGAGATCCTGCCCAGGGAGCGCTGGGCCGCCCAGTCCGTGGGGGAATCCGATGTGCTGGAAGTGGTCACCATCGTGGGAGGGGGTTCCTAGATTCCCGTCATCAAAAGGTCTCTAGAGATGGGTTCCCGCTTGTTCCGGCGCCTGGCCGCTCTGATCGTTGTGCCTGTCCTGGTGGCGGGACTGGTCATGGCGGCCCCCCAGCCCGCCCAGGCGGCCAGCGGTGGCCGTATCGGCGGCGGCAGCTTCCGTTCCGCTCCGTCGATGCCCCGCAACTACGGCGGCGGAGGCGGCGGCTATCGGGGCAGCTATGGAGGGGGCTACGGCGGTGGCTACCGGGGCGGGGGCATGGGCTTCCCCTTCATCGTGCCGATTTTCGGCTTCGGCGGCGGCGGTCTGTTCGGCTTCCTGATCCTGATGGCGGTGGCGGGCGTCGTGGTCAATGCCCTGCGGGGCGGCGGCGGCGGCCCTGCCCTGGGTGGCTCCGGTTCCGACCTGGCCTACAACCCCCGTCCCGACGGTCCGGTGGCGATCGCCCAGATCCAGGTCGGCCTGCTGGCGTCCGCCCGCGACCTTCAGGACGACCTGCGACGCCTGGCCGGCTCGTCCGATACCTCCAACAGCGCCGGCCTTCAGAGGGTCCTGCAGGAAACCAGCCTCTCCCTGCTGCGCCATCCAGACCTCTGGGTGTACGCCAACGGTGAAGTGGGCCAGGTCCCCTTCGCCAGTGCCGAATCCACGTTCAATCGCCTCTCAATGCAGGAGCGCAGCAAGCTGGAGCGGGAGCTCACCGCCAATGTGGCGGGACGCCGTTTCAGCGAGCCCGCGACTGTGGCCCCCGGGGCCAGTGACGCAGCCAGCGACTTCATCGTTGTCACCCTGCTGGTGGCCAGCCGCCAGCGACTGGCGATCAAGGGGGCCCGTTCCGCCGATGATCTGCGCGATTCGCTCCAGAAACTTGGGGCGCTCGGTGCGGATGACCTTCTGGCCCTGGAGGTGATCTGGCAGCCGGAAGGGGCCGGAGAGGTGCTCAGCACCGAACAGGTGATCACCGCCTATCCCGATCTTCAACATCTCTGAGTGCTCCGCCTTGCCAGGCCAGGTGGGCTACCCCAAACTGCACTTGCCATGCATCGGGCGCCGGTGATTCCTCATCGGATCAGCTGGATCAATACGCCTGTCCTGATTGAGGCGATCGAGCGCTATGAGCAAGGCCGTTTGCCCCGCTCCCTGACCCTCTGGCTGCAGACCGTCCTGGAGCTTGAGGGTCCCCCCTCAGGGCCCCTGCTCCCTGGCGGCTGAAGCCACCCCATTGGCCAGCTGCAGGATTCGCAGGGCCGCCATCGCGGCGCCATAGCCGTTCTCGATGTTCACCACGGTGAGCCCCGGGGCGCAGCTGGCCAGCATGCCCATCAGGGCCGCCTGCCCCCCGGCGCTCACCCCGTAGCCGACCGCCACCGGCACCCCGATCACCGGCTGGGGCAGCAGCCCCGCCAGCACGGTGGGCAGGGCCCCCTCCATTCCGGCGCAGGCGATCAGCACCCGGGCCCGGCGCAGACCCTCGAGCTCCGCCAGCAGCCGGTGCAGCCCGGCCACGCCCACGTCGAGCACGAGGTCGCTGGCCACCCCATGGCAGGCCAGGGCCAGCCGGGCTTCCGAGGCCACGGCCAGGTCGCTGCTGCCGCCGCTGAGCACCGCCACCCGCCCGAAGGCCGGATCGGCGGGCGGGGGTGGGGGCCAGGTGAGGCAGCGGGCCAGGGGATGATGCTGCGGTGGGTCGGCCCCGCCGCTGCCGAGCTGGTCGGCCAGCAGCCGCTCCACCGCCGCGGCCTTCTCCGCGCTGACCCGCGTGACCAGGGCCAGCTCCCCGGCTTGACGCAGCCCCAGCATCACCGCAGTGATCTGCTCGGCACTCTTGTGCTCGCCCCACACCGCCTCCACCATGCCAAGCCGTTGGCGGCGGCCCAAGTCGAGCCTGGCGTCTTCGTTCACCGAACCTCCACGGCTGCCGCCGCTGGCGTGAGACCCAGCCACTCGAGGGAGCCGGCGTCCACCAGGGGAAAGGGATTGGCTGGGGTCTCGGCACCCGGCTCCGGGGATTCGAGCGCCAGGGCCCTCCTCGCAGCAGCCTCGAACTGGCCTTGCACCGCTTCGATCTCGCTGACGGGGATGGCCAGCCACTGACGGCGGCTGCGCCAGCGGATCAGCAGGAGGCCTTCCTCCCGTTCAGCGTCCCAGAGCAGATCGCGTTCCAGGAAGCCGTCCTGTCGCCGCAGCCAGGGGCCCCAGGTCTCCTGCTCCGCCTGCAGCCAGGCCTTTCGGGCGCCGGCGGGCACCTTCACCCTCAGCTGTTCCACCACGGCCGTGGGGGGATCGATCCTGCCATGGCTGACGAGCGGCGGGCTCAGGGCGCTGGCCCTCGCTGGCAGACCGGCCAGTACGAGCACCATCAGGCCGAAGCAGGCCAGCAGACCACCCAGACGGCAGAGAGGGCCGCGGCTCATGGCTGGTGCAGCAGCGCCACGGCATGGCAGGCGATGCCCTCCTCCCGCCCGGTGGGCCCGAGTCCCTCGTTGGTGGTTGCCTTGACGCCCACCTGCTCGGGAGCCAGGCCCAGGCGACCTGCAATGGCCTCGCGCATGGCGGCGATATGGGGCTTTAGCCGTGGGCGCTCCGCCACCACCACCGTGTCGATGTTGAGCACCTGCCAGCCCCGTTCCGCCACCAGCTCCATCACCTTCTCGAGCAGCACCAGGCTGTCGGCCCCCCGCCAGCGCTCGTCCTCCGGTGGAAAGTGGGTGCCGATGTCCCCCAGGCTGAGGGCCCCCAGCAGGGCATCCATCAGGGCGTGAACGAGCACGTCGGCATCGCTGTGGCCCGCCAGCCCAAGGCCGTCCGGATGCTCCAGGTGCACGCCGCCCAGGATCAGGGGCCGACCGGGTACGAGCCGGTGGATGTCGTAGCCGTTGCCGATGCGCAGCTGCATGGATGGCGTTGGAGGCTGGTCCAGTGTGGCTGCTCAGGGGTGGAGGCTGGGTTTCAGCGGTTCTGCTCCGCCTGCCACAGGGCCAGCAGGTCGGCACGCCGCTCGCGGGTGCGGGCCAGCTGCTGTTCCTGGCGCCAGCGGGCGATGGCGCCGTGGTCGCCGCTGCGCAGCACCTCCGGCACCGCCATGCCGCGGAATTCCGCCGGCCGGGTGTAGTGGGGGTGCTCGAGCAGCAAGCCACTGTGACTTTCCGCTTCCAGGCAGTCCGGAGAACCCACGGTGCCCGGCAGCAGCCGCACCACGCCGCTGATCACCACCATGGCGGGCAGTTCACCGCCGGTGAGCACGAAGTCACCCAGGGACACCTCCTCGTCCGCCAGGGGGCGGATGCGTTCATCGAAGCCCTCGTAGTGGCCGCAGAGCAGCACCAGCTGGTCGTACGCGGTGGCCCAGCGCCGCAGGTCACGCTGGTGCAGCGGTTGGCCCTGGGGGCTCATCAGCAGCACGCGGCGCTGGGGCAGCATCGGGATCGCCTCGAAGGCGGCGTAGACGGGCTCGGGCTTGAGCACCATGCCGGCACCGCCGCCATAGGGAACGTCGTCCACCTTGCGGTAGCGATCCGTGGCGTGGTCGCGGGGGTTGTGGGTGTGGACCTCGGCGATGCCGGCGGCGAAGGCCCGGCCGATCACCCCCAGCCCCTGCAGGGGCGTGAAGGCGTCCGGCACCAGGCTGACCACATCGAAGCGCATGGTGGGCTCAGCTGGCGGGTCGGCTGACCCGCCGGATCTCGGAGCTGAAGCTGGCCCGGCCCGGACGGCCGTCGGGGTGGTGTTCCACGCTGCTGCGCAGGCGCAGATTCGCCTTGGTGAACCAGATCCGTTCCCGCACCGAGGTGCCGGCCCGCTCGCTGGTCAGCTCAAGGCTGCCATCCGGCCACAGCTGCCAGCGGCCTGTGCTGACGGCTCCGTCAGGGTCCTGGCTCTGGAAGCCTCCGTCGGGTTGGAACAGCAGCCGATGGCGACCGCCACTGGGCGGGCTGATCTCCAGGCCACCTGGCCCATCGAGTTCCTGCGGAGCCAGGTAGGTCACCTGCAGGTCACCGCGCTCGGAGCTGTGCCAGCTGACCTCCTCCTCTTCGGCCTGCCGGGCCTCGTCGCGGCCCTCCTCCAGGTTGAACCGGCTGCGCAGGGCGAGCCAGTCCCCGGCGCAGAAGGCCAGGAAGGTCGCGATCGTCTCGGGCGGGAAGGGAGCGATCGTCACTGGGGTGGAAGGCTCGGTCGCGCTGGTCACGGCGGGGGCGGCGGGAGATCGGGGCCGGTGGACCCGATTGGGATCTTCGCAAACCCCCTGCCCCGGCGTGCTCAGTCGCCCCGGTAGCCCAGCTCCGCCAGCCGGCCCGGATGGCTGCGCCAGTTCGGCACCACCTTGACGAACAGTTCCAGGTACACCGGGCCGTCGAACACCTTCTGCATCTGCAGCCGTGCCCCCTGGCCGATGGCCTTGAGCATCTGACCGCCCTTGCCGATCAGGATCCCCTTCTGGCTGCTGCGCTCCACCAGCACGGTGGCGAGCACCGCCGTTCGTTCCTTGCCTTTCACCTTGCCCTCGTCCTCCACGATCCGCTCGATCCGCACCGCCACCGAGTGGGGCACCTCCTCCCGGGTGAGGGTCAGCACCTGTTCACGGATCAGCTCCGCCAGCAGCAGCTGCTCCGGCTGGTCACTGACCGTGTCAGCCGGGTACAGCAGCGGCCCGGCAGGCAGGTCGGCGGCCAGGGCTTCCACCAGGGCCTGGCAGCCGTCACCGTTGAGGGCGCTGCAGGGGTGCAGGGGCCAGGCGACGGGGCGATCGTCTGCCGCCGCGAGCATCTCCCGGTAGGTGGCAGCCAGATCCTCGGCATCGGCCCCCACCCGGTCGCTCTTGTTGAGGGCCACATGCACAGGAACCCTGCAGTGGCGCAGCAGGTCGATGATGAAGCCGTCGCCGCGTCCGGCGGGCTGGCTGGCATCCACCAGCAGCAGCACCACATCCACCTCGCCGATGGCCCCCCGGGCGCTCTGCACCAGACGTTCCCCCAGCAAGTGGTGGGGTTTATGGATGCCCGGGGTGTCCAGCAGGATCAGCTGGGCGGCGGGGGTGGTCAGGATGGCGCGCAACCGGTTGCGGGTGGTCTGGGCCACGGGGGAGGTGATCGCCACCTTCTGGCCCACCAACTGGTTGAGCAGGGTGGACTTGCCCACATTGGGCCGTCCGATCAGGGCCACGAAGCCGGAGCGGAAGGGAACCGCTTCGCTGCTGCCGTCGTCCGGCTGGCCTGGGCTGGCGGTTGGGGTGCTCGGGTCCATAGCCTCAACACTGCCAGTCCATGGGCCCCGCCGCCCGACTCTCGCCATGACAGATGCCGCCCGCCTGAACAAGACCGCGGGAACCGAGACCCCGCTGGCGCCCAGCTTTCCCCAGGCGATGGAGATCGCGGCGCAGTGGATCGGCCTCTGGGAGTCCGGGGAACTCAGCGATGAGGTGCTGGCTGATCGGGTTGGGGAACTGGTGGCCAGCCGTGATGGCGCCCGCGGCTTCTTCGTGGTGAGCCTCACCGGGGAGGCCCCCTTGCTCGACCGTCTGCCGGAGGCCCTGGTGGCCGCCCTGCGCCAGGCCGGAGCGGGGGTGGTGGATCTCACTGCCCGCAATCTGGCCATGAGCACGGCCATGGTCCTGCACCACCAGCGCTCTGGAGATCAGGAGCACCAGGCCGGTTCGGAGCGGGTGCAGCGCCGCAGCACAGAACTGCTGCGGCACCTGGAACCCATGGCCGTGAAGCAACGGTTGGAGACCCTGCTGGCAGCCGCGAAGGACCCGGCTGGAGCTAAGCAGGCCGTGGCGGAGGACCGGGCCTTCCTGGAGCGATGGGGGTATGACGCTGAACAGCTTCAATCCATCGCCGCAGCCATCGAGGCGGTGGCCGACTGAGGCTGAAGCCGACCCGGCCTCAGAACCTCACATACAGCAGCGTCATGGCTTGGAGGGCATCGAACGTGACTCCATCGGGCAGAAAAACGTAGTTGACGTTGAAGCCAAGGGTCACGTTCTCGGTGATGTTCAGATCGACGCCACCGGTAAGCATGGCGTTGGTCTCACCGGTGGAATAGGTGTTGGTGGCAATGCCCCCGCCGAGATAGGGGGAGACGACCGAGCGGCGGAAGAGGTCGAGGGTGAGGGGCAGTTGGAAAGAGGTCTGCCCGTTGTAACGGCCAAGTACATCCCTGTTGCCGAAGATGACGCTTGGTCGAAGGGAGACCGCGAGAGTTTCGTTGAGCTTGTATCCAACCCGACCGGTGAACACACCGCTGTTGGGAAGATCGCTGCCGAAATTGACACCGCCACCGATGCCGTAGATGCCGACATTCTCAATAGGTTTGCCCTGGCGTGGAACGATCGCCAGTTCGGCTGGGTTGCGATTGGCAGGCGCGGGCTGGAAATCCGGCGGCAGGCTGGCGGCGTCTGTCACGGGTTCCCAGCCGGCCGCTGCGGGTTCCGGTGCGACCGGTACCCACGGCGCCAGGCCTGCCGGTAGAGACTGGGCCCGGAGTGGTGGCAGACCCAGGCCCAGACAGGTGAGGCCCATCAGGGCAAGGCCACGGTGGTGGAGACCCGGACGCCTCACTGCGGAGCCACCATGGAACCGCCGGTTCCTGCCGGCGTTGGGGCTTCGGCGGGAGCTTCAGCAACAGGAGCCACGGTGGCAGCGGCGGGGACCGGTGGGGGTGCGATCGGGGCGCTCGCCACCGGGGAAACCTTGGCAGGGGCCGGTGTGGCCCGGACTTCAGCCGGGATTGGCTGCAGGTTCACCACCGTGGGGGTGACCGTTCCTGGGGCCTGGGCCGGCTGGCGGCTCGACCATTCCTTGATGTCCTCGATCACCGCGGGATCATCGGGCTGGCTGAGCACATCCACAGTGCCATCTGCCTGAACGGCCAGCGGCACCTGGGTGGGCTTGCTGACACGGGTGGAAGGCACGTAGATCACGCGGCCCTGCTGAAGTTTGGCGGTCTTGGTGGGGGTCGGGGCCGGCAGGGTGCGGATGGCCTGGCGCATCGGCTCCCTCAGGCTCTGGGGCAGAGGGGCCATGGGATCTCCGCTGCTGGCCCAGCGGGCTCGCTCGGCCCTGGCCACCGGTGGCATGGCAGGGGCACCCAGGTCCTGAATGGTGAGCACGCCGCCAAGGAGCTCGGAGCTTGAGAAATTGCGTTGCATCAGCGTCTTGGCGCTGCCCAGGCCCGTGGTGCCGAGGGAAGGACCTTCAATGGTGAAGCTGGCCGTGGCGGAGGCAGGCCTGGCGGTGCGGGCAGGGTTTGAGCTTCTGAGGGCAACCGCGGGGCGCCGACCGGGATCGGGCCTGGCCCGGGAGGAGTTGGAGGGACCACTCAGATCAAGACTGCGTGACAGCGGGGCGTCCAGCAGCGAGCCGATCTTCTCGGAGGCCGAGCTCAGCACATGGCCTGTTGTGACGCCGAGATCGTCAAGGGGCGACGGTGAGGTCGGTTGTGTGGTTTTGGAGGGCGCCTCAGGCAGCGAAGCGATCGCCTCATCGGGAGCCTTGGGATCGGCGGGCTGGGGGATGGCCATGTCCTTGACGTTGGCCTGCCAGCGGTCGTGGGCATCGATGGCGAGCAGGGGCAGCCAGATGGACTGACTCAACAAAGCCCAAGCGATGGCTTTGGGGCTGATGGTGGGTTCGCGGTACATGGCTTGTCAGTGGTAGCGGCTTTCGGAAGAGGCGGGAGATGGTGGGCGAATGTCAGCGGAAATTGTTGTTTCTGTTGCCGTTAAATGTATCTCGGAAGAAATAATAGGAGCTGGCAGCCTGGCTGAGGGGAACGATGACCTGATTGATGACGTCGAGGGCTTCGGCGTAGAAGGTGCGGTTCACGATAATCGTGTCCCTGTCCCGCAGCGGTGGATTCAGCCCCTTGGAGACGCCGATCCCATCTCTGTAACTGAAGACTTCACGGGTGGTGGTGCCGTTGCGGTTGAGTCGGACGAGCTGGATGTCGTTCTTGTTGGCACGCCAGTTCTCTGCTCCACCAGCTCGGAAAATGGCTTCGGCCAAGGGGGTGTTGGCGGGCACGCTGAGCGTGCCGGGGCTCCTGACTTCCCCGATCACCGAAACGGTGATGGTGGCAGGTGCCAGGTTCGTCGCACCGATTTGAAGAATTTCCTCGGGGATCAGCTCCTCGGTGCGGGCGATGACGATTGTGTCACCGTCGAAAAGGATGGGGTTCTGGCGCTGGTTGCCCACCTGAAACACTTGGGCCAGATCCAGAACGGTCTGCTTCTGGCTGCCGTCTGGCCCGGCCAGGCGGCGGAGCAACACCTTTCGAATATCCGCGTTGAGGGTCACCCCACCGGCTGTCTGGATGGCCGAAACCGGAGTGGAGAAAGAGGCCAGGGGATACAGGCCAGGACGCCCCACCTCACCAATGATGGTGACCTTGACGGGTCGGGGGGAGGTCAGGCTGAGGATGAGCTCGGGCCGCACCAGCTGCTTGGAGTAAAGGGAGGTCAGCCAGCGGGTGGCCTGACCGATGGTCAGACCTGTCAACTGAACCGATCCCAGTAGAGAAAGCGTGGAGGTTCCGTCAGGAAGGATGACGACCGGACCGCCGATGGCGGCGGCGGAAGGGTCGGTGAAGGTGAGTTGGAGACCGTCCCCTGGTCCAAGGACGTAAAGGTCGTTGTAAACCTCGGTCACCGAGAGCGGAAGCGGAGCCGATGAAGGAGGGCCTGAGGCGGGAACAGCGCTGACAGAGGGAGCCCCACTCCAGGGCGTCTGCGGGCTGACCGCCTGGGGCACCGAGGCCCATAGGCCGGTTGGGGCGAAGATCATCCCGGTAAGGCCCAGCATTCCCAAGGAGGAGAGCCGCCGTCTGGATGTCCGGTGGCCCATCCATTGACGGAAGGAGGACCGTTGAACGAAGGCAAGCCTCTGGTCTCCGAGAGGCCATTGGCGTACAGATGTTCTAGGAGGAGAAGCCACCAACGGACATTGATCGGATTACCACCATAGACGCCCGCGTCAAGGGGGCTTTCTTCGTCGGTTGCCATTATCATCGGTGGAACTTTCTCCGCAGTTCATAACGTGACAACGACGGGTGTTCCTCCTGAGACCTTTCCGGGTGGAACGCCGCGCCCGCTGTCCCTGCCACCGTCGACGGGTCAGGGCCCCAGCCAGAGCCTCCCGTTTGATCCTTCTCTTCAGAGTCCCCTGAACCCCTCAGGCGACGGCCAGTCAGGCTCTGGTGGCTTGGGAGGCTTGGTGCGGACCGTCAAGCGCCGCCAATCCATTTTCCTGATCACCTTTGCCGCGGTGACGGGTGTTCTGGCGATCAACACCTTGCGTCAACGCATCTTCGATCCCGTCTACCAGGGGGGATTCCAGATGCAGATCAGCAATCCCTTCGATAGCCCCTCCAGTGGCGGTGGCGGAGGATCGGTGGAAAGCATCGCTCGTAGTGAAATCAAGACGGACATCCCAAGTCTCATCGTCCTGATGCGCAGCCCGTTGCTGCTGGGTCCTGTTGCCCAGCGCCAAGGCGTACCTCTCGGGGCCCTCCAGGGCAGTTTATCCATCAACCAAGAATCGGCAAGTGTCGACAATGTTCTGAATATCTCTTTGCGCTGGCCTGATCCAGCCAAAGGGAAGGTGATTCTGCGTCAGCTTGCGAAGGATTACACCGCCGTCTCTCTGACCCAGCGCCAAGCCGCTGTCAATTCAGGTGTCCGATTCCTGGATGAGCAGGCCCCTGCCATCGAGGCTCGGGTTCAGAAGCTCTCCCAGGAGATGCTCAAGTTTCGCGAACGGAATAATTTCGTCGACCCTGCCACGGCCGCAGGCCAGATCCTCGGAGCCCGTGAAGGGCTCGTCAACCAGTTGCGCACCCTCCAGAACGAGCAGGTGCAGCTCGACAGCCAACTGAAATCGATTCAGACCGGAAAACTGCAGTTCACTCCCAGTGGAGCTCCTACGGCCCTTGAGCAGTTGGGTCGTAACAGCGTTCTTGTTCCGGGCCGTGCGTCCTCCGGAGCGGAGGCTGCCCGCGGCGCCGCCACTCCCCTTGATCTCCTCAACCAGTTCGAACAGGAGTTGGCCACTGCCAAAGGCACGTACAAGGAGAACTCCCCCATCGTTCAGTCCCTGTTGGCGAGACGAAACCAGTTGCTGCCCGTGGTCCAGCGCCAGGCCGCCGATGCCGTGAAAGCTCGGTTGCTCTCCAATGTGGCCCAGCAAGATGAACTCAACCGCCAGATCCTTCTGCTCAGCGAGAATTTCAGGAACAATCCGCAGAAGTTGTCGGAGTTCGAGAACATCAACCAGCGTCTGTCGATCGCCAGGGAGCAGTACTCCTCCTACATCCAGGCCAGGGAGCGCTACCGGCTGGAGATGGCCCGTTCGATCACACCCTGGGAAGTGATTGCCCCCCCCGATTTCGGCGGCAGTCCGGTGGAGCCCAACATTCAGCGCAATCTCCTGAGGGCGATCATGATCGGCCTGTTGGCCGGGCTCGGTGCAGCCATACTCAGGGAGAAGACGGACAACGTCTTTCATACCCCCATGGAGGTGGAAAAGGAACTCCAGTTGCCGGTGCTGGGCCTGATTCCCTATCTCCCCCTGGAGCCCGGTGTCGACATCGCTACCAGCATTTCCAAGATGTCCTCCAGCGAGCGCTTTGCGATCAAGGAGTCTCTACGTAGCCTGTTCACCACCTTCCGCCTGCTTCGAGCCGACAGCAACATCCGCATGGTGGGGATCACGTCCTCTACCCAGGGGGAGGGAAAGTTCACCGCAGTGGCTGTTTTCGCCCGGACACTTGCTGATCTTGGCCTGAAGGTGCTTGTGGTTGATTCCGACATGCGTCTCCCCATGCAAGCCAGATATCTGGGGGTGGAGCAGGGTGATGGCCTGTCCACGCTGTTGTCCGATTCAACTCGGAAGCCCGCGGAATTCATTCATTCCATCGTCGAAAACATGGATGTTCTTCCAGCTGGTCCGAAGCCACCCGATCCGGCCAAGCTGTTGAACTCCAGCCGTTGTAAGGAGGTCATGGAAGAGATTCGTGCCCTTCCTGGCTACGACATCATTGTCGTTGACGCCCCTCCCTGTCTGATGCTGGCTGATCCGATTCTTCTCGGAGAGAAGCTGGATGGCATTCTTTTCCTTGTGGGTCTGGGCAAGGTGAGCCGTGAGCTTGCACCGCAGGCGAGCCGCAGGATCAAAGCCTCGGGAGTTGATGTGCTGGGCATCATCTGCAACCAGGTGAACTTCCCGAGTCGCCTCAACGATTATGGCTACGAATACGGTTACTACTATCACTATGCCTATGCATCGGCTTCTGGGTACGCCAAGAGTGCTAGCGATTCCTCCACAGGTGGATTTGGCAGTTATGTCCAGCGCTATCGCGACAGCTACATGAAAGGTGCCACCACCAACACCGCGATCAGCTCCCGCTACAACGACGGTGAGTCAGACGTCAAGACCTACTTCCGTGATGAGGATGGCCAAGCTTCCGGAACCACTGCTTCCAATGGAGGCAGCGTCCCGGGCATGACCTCCAGCAGCTCCTTGCCTTCAGCCGAAAGGGTCCCATCCCGTCGACACCGCCAAGCCAGCGAGTCTCAAGGTGGTCCGATCAACTGGCTGCGCAGGCGCTTTGGCAACAGGGGCTGACCCTCAGGCTCGGTCTCCAAGGAATGGCGTGGTGCCTGGTTTGTTGGAGAGAATTCTCTCCAACAACACCAGGTGGTCGTAGATGGGCATGGCCATTGGATGACAGCGTCTCACCCAGGCCAGGGCGGCCAGCATATCGATGCCACGCAGCCTGGCCGTGAGTCCCACGGCCAGAAGCGGGGAGCGTTCTAACCCTGCCATGCAATGCAGGTAGACCGGGGCGGCGTCATCAACGAGTGCTTCCGCCCGTTCCAAAGCCAGGGCAAGCCTGACTTCCTGCAGCGGTTCCTGCTCCCGGTGATCGGGCAGGGAGACCCTGTCACTGGACCATCCAAGAGGCAGGATCAGACCGGTTTCTTCGTCTGGATAACAACAGCTGAAGCGGCTACGAAAACCGGCCTGCTCCAATTGTTGCCAGTGCCTGTCGCCGCGGGGCATCGGACCGATCGCCAGCCGATTGCTGAGAACCCAGCTGCATGGCAACGATCGATCAAGGATCGGCTGTTCAGGTCTCTCCGCCTCTCCCAGGCTCTGAAGAAACCGTCTCAGGGCTCCGAGCACTAGCTGTTCACCTGAGCGTTGTTGTGTTCGGTCGCGTGCCTGGTCATGTCTCGATGCTGCTGCTGGGTAGGACCTGGTGGGAGGCTCGTGGCGGTTGTGGGGGCGATGACGGAATGGGGGGTCGTGAGAAGTGAAACGGGAGCAGGCGGGCCGTGCTCCCTGGCTCAGCTGTGTTGGGATCGCAGCACGGGCTCGACCAGGTCCAGAACCTGCTTCCAGAGGCGGTCGGAGGGTGGCTCCCCTTTCGGCCCGCGCAAACTGATCAGAGTGCAGGCATACGTGCGATTGGGCTGGAGCCCGATCACCCGCTCGAAAGCGGCGGCCGTGCCGCTGGCCAGGCGGTCGGCAATGGTGGTGAGTTGTTCACGCGTCACCCCGAAAGCATCCTCAAGGTCAGGGGCTGCCAGGAGGCAGGTCTGCAGAATCGGACGACCTTCAGCCAGGCCCATCGCTGTGGGCACTGGTGATCTGCTCAGACGGCGCTGAGTGAGCTTGAGGCTGGGCTGATCACTGCCCAGGGTGCTCGCCTGAAAGTTGAACCGCTGGCGCACAGAACCCTCCATCAAGGTGAGCTCGAATCCCCCGCGCAGGGGCAGCCGCAGGGGTGCAGACGTCGCGAGCTCAAGGCTGCGCTTCGCAGGCCAGGGGTTGGCTGGCGAGGGCCTCTCCGATCGGGAGAGTAGTCCCGCCCCAACCAGCCGAGCTTCGAGCTGCTCTGCCGGGAGTGGCTCGGAGGCCGTTGAGGGCCAGCGTGGCAGCACGATGGCCTGGGTGGCCAGAAGTGCTGCGACTGTGGCGAGTGTGCCGTACCACTTCACCAACAGTGGAGGGGTGATCACGTTCCTTCCCCCTGCGGCGGCGGCGAGGGGAGGGGCGGGAGTTCCCTCTCCAGCAACCGCATGTAGACCATGCCGAAGATCAGGACGGCGACTCCGGAAAAGACCAGAGATCCGGTGCTCTGATGGAAGAAATCAAACCACCAGCTTCCCTTGGAGTGACCGTTGCCGGCAAAGATGGCCAGCAGAGCGATGCGAAAGGTGTTGCAGAGCAGTCCGATCAGCGGAGCCACGAGAAACAGCAGGCAGCGACTGCCCCAGGAGCGAATTGGAAAGGCCAACAGGAAGATCACTCCCACGCAGAGGATCTGGGCCATCAGGTCGAGCCCGTTGCAGGGGCCAAGGACCTTCACGCCGCCCCCAGGAAGCAGCACGCTGCGGGAATTCACAACCACGTCGAGTCCCAGGATGCTGAGCCAGATGCCGGACAACCGGGCGGTGAGCAGGCTGATGGGGGCTTCCGGCAGAATTCGCATCAACAGGGCGAAACCCGGGAGCAGCATCAGGCAGAGCAGGGGATCGCGGAAGCGGCCAAGCCTGGCGGGCTTCTCGGCCATCAGACCCAGGGAGAGGCCGCCGATCGGAGCGAGGGCGAACAGCAATCCGTCCCAATGAACGATCACCGATGATCGAGCCAAGACCCACACCAGCAGCAGGGTGCCGAGGATCAACCCCCAGGCGGCAGGTCTGGGATTGAGGTCCTCAAACTGATCCTCCATGCAGATCACGGCACCTCCCCACACCAGGACGGCGAACACAGTGGTGTGCTCGCTCTGGCTGCTTTGGAAGACGGCCGCGTTCTGGATCGCCACGGCTGCGGCAAGGGCAAGCCAGAGATTGCGGGGGGTCGGTGGGGGGATGGCTGGAATGGCCGCCCGCCAGGATGGTGGAAGCTTCCTCAGAAGCCCGTTGGCGAGACGCACGACGATGTTGCTCATCGGGCCATGGCGTCGACCAGAGAGGGGGTCGGAAGCCCTTCATAGGGATCGTATTCCGGCACCAGTCGGCGCAGCAGCGCGCCAGTTGTCGCTTCGTCCCAGTTGGCGAGGGCCTCGTGCAGTTGCTGAATGAGCGGAAACAGCTGTTCTCCTTCGCGACGTGGTTCGGTGGCACGACGGATCAGGGGGTGCTCGGTGGGCTGGTCGTCGGCACTGATCAGAAGCTCTTCGTAGAGCTTTTCCCCTGGTCGCAAACCGGAGTACTGAATGGCGATGTCACCGTCACTGTTGTGCTCGTCCCGCACCCTGAGGCCGGAAAGTTCGATCATCTGCCTGGCCAGGTCGGCGATCCGGACCGGTTCACCCATGTCGAGCAGGAACAGATCGCCCCCGATGGCCATGCCGGTGGACTGGAGCACGAGCTGGACGGCCTCCGGGATGGTCATGAAATAGCGGGTGATGGCCGGATGGGTGACGGTGACGGGTCCCCCAGTTGAGATCTGCTGGTGAAACAGGGGGATCACCGAGCCGGAAGAGCCGAGCACATTGCCGAACCGAACCATGGACAGAATCGGACCGCCGGCTTCGATCTCCGCGGCGGCGGCTTGGATCAGCAGTTCGCAGATTCGCTTGCTGGCCCCCATGACATTGGTCGGGCGCACGGCCTTGTCAGTGGAGATCAGGGTGAGGCGGCTGACCCCTGAGGCTCGGGTGGCGGCGATCACGGCCTCGGTGGCGCCGATGTTATTGGCGATTCCGGCGCAGAGATTGGACTCGACGAGTGGGACGTGCTTGTAGGCAGCGGCATGGAAAATCGTGTCCACACCGTGCCGGCGGCAGAGCAGGGTGAGGCGACTCGCGTCACAGGCATCGCCCAGGACGGCATGGAGTTCCACCCCGCAGCGGTGGGAGCTCAGCTCGCGCTCAATGGCGTATAAAGCGAACTCATTGCGCTCAACCAGCAGCAGCCGGGAAGCACCCAGGGCCACAACCTGGCGACAGAGTTCGCTGCCGATCGAGCCACCCGCTCCCGTCACCATCACCACTTTTCCTTCGACGCCAGCCTTCAGCAGCACCGGGTCGGGATTGGAGGGCTCTCGGCCCAGCAGATCTTCAATCGCCACCGCTTGCAGGTCGGAAACGATCCTCTGGCCACTGGCCATCTGAGCCAATGAGGGAATCGACAGCACCTCCAGCCCCCTGTGGGTGAGCTGGTCGACCAGCAGCCGCTTGCGCCGTCTGGACATGGCCGGCATGGCAAGCAGGACCTTGGAGACGCCGTGGCGTTCGATCAGTCGGGGCAGCCTGAGGGGCGTGTGGATTCCCATGTTCTGAAGCGTTCGCCCCTGGATTCCTTGATCGTCATCAAGGAATCCGACGATGCGGAAGCGGGGGTCGTTGCGCAGGGCCAGCAGCAGAGCCATCCCGGAGGCCCCAGCCCCGTAAATCAGGGTGGCATCGCCCTGGACGTTGTCGGGATTGTGGTTGTCCCGTTGATCAAGGTGATGGATCAGGACGTCGCGCAGCACGATGCGGCTGGCGATGGCCCCTCCGGTGAACAGCAACCAATAGAGAATCCAGAAGGATCGTGGTGGCTGGGGCCCACCCATCAGGGTGCTGATCAGCAGCAGGATCAGCACCATCGAGCCTGAGCGGGGCACGAGTCCGTAGAGGGAATGGCTGCCGGCATAGCGGGTGAGCCCCCGGTACCAGCCTGAGACCACCAGAACGGGTAGGCCCGTGATCACGGCCAGGGGCAGAAGCAGAATGGTGGAAGGCAGGAAACCACTGAGGGAGGTGGCATCCGGTAAGCGCAGAATGAAGGCCCCGAGGTAGGCCGCAATGATCATCAGACCATCAAAGACGACCAGAAGCAGCCTGCGTGCGAGCAGCTGCTTCTGGACGTAGCGGAGAATCGTGAGCTGAGGAATCAAACGTTCGAATCGCTAAGAATCGATCAATCAGGTAAAGACTTACTGAAAAGAAACTAGGAAAAGACCAGCGTTGAAGGGGGCAAGATGTGAAAGCTGCTGAAACAAGGTTGAACGGATGAGCCTGGATCCTTGGACGGTAGGACAGCGTCTGGATTGTCGCCGCTATGGCCTATGGCAGTGGATGGCATCAGAAACAGATGCTAGCAACCAAGGTTGGGATCGAGATTTTCATCCAGCATTGATGTGATCGAGGAATGAATGGATCATCGGATGGACTTGAGCTCCTTTAACGAGTTTACCGCCATTTCAGGGTGAGAAGGGGACGGCATGGTGCCGATCCAGCCAGAGGCCGACGGCAAGTACCGCCAGCAGCAGGCTGAGCTCCAGGGCCAGGCCCTGGAGGAGGAGGGCCCCGCCCAGCAGGGCGGTGGCACCGATGTACAGGCTGGCCACCCGGCTGTGGGGCCAGCCGGCCTGATGCAGGCGTTGGTACAGATGCAGCCGATGGGCCTGGAAGATGGGTTGTCCTGCCTGCCAGCGGCGCAAAACGCAGAGGCAGGGGTCGCCCAGCAGGGGAAAGCCAGCGAGCAGCAGGCCCAGGGCCATGGCCGAGGTGGCCTGCTGCAGCGCCATGCCGGCGATGACCGCCCCGAGGAACGTGCTGCCCACATCCCCCATGAACACCCGGGCCGGACTCCAGTTCCAGGCCAGGAAGCTCAGCAGGGCCCCGATCAAGGGGAGCATGCCGTTGCCGCCGATGGGAGCCATCGCCAGCACCGCAACGCTCAGCAGCACGGAGGCGCAGCCGGCGACGAGTCCATCGAGGCCATCACTGAAGTTGACGAAATTGATCACCGCCGTGACGGCGAACCAGGCCACGGGCAGCAGCCACCACGCCAGAGGAAGCGGGGTGATCGCCACCAGGGCCAGGGCTGTGGCGATCTGGATGCCGTAACGCCCTGCTGCCGGCAGATCGAGGCGGTCGTCCAGCAGACCCACGAGGGCCAGTGGCAGGCAGATCAGCGGAATCCAGGCCGGCCAGCCTCCACCGGCCAGGGGAGCCAGTCCACTGCCGACCAGGACAAAGGCCAGGCCCCCGCCCCGAGGGGTGGGCCGCTTGTGGGAGCTGCGGGCGTTGGGCTGATCCACCAGTCCGCGCCGCAGCAGCGGCAGCAGCAGGTGCAGGAGCAGCGCCCCCAGGCCCCCGCCCAGCAGCAGAACGGCCGGACTGTGAAGGGCGGTCATGGTGCCAGCGGCAGCACGGGAAAGGGTTCAGGTGGTACCCCCAGGATGCGATGGGCTGGGGTGAACCTGGCCAGGTCGGCACCCATGCGCTGCACCGCCTCGAAGCGCTTCGGGGAGAGCAGCAACAGTGGCGAGGCGAGGGACAGAAAGAGGCGCGGCGGCAGGGCCAGCAGACGGCAGCGACGGGCCCGATCCCCCGGGTCGGTCGCCTCCTGAAGACGCCGCAGCATGGTGGCGTAGGTCAGGGTGTCATCACCGCCGAGGGGGAGGTGGACCGGCTGGGACGGGTCAAAGCCTTCCTGGGCCAGTTGGTCGGCCAGGTGCAGGGTCACGGCGGCCAGTTGGCGGCAGTGGATCGGTTGCCGCAGACCACCCTGCCCGGGCAGGGGCAGGATGGGCAGGCGGCGCAGCAACTGGCGCAGTCGGCTGAGGTTGCGGTCGCCCAGGCGGCCCGATTGGCCGTAGATGAGGGTGGGCGCCAGGATGCGCAGGGGGAGGGCCTGGGCCGCGCAGGTCAGGGTCAGCTGCTCTTCCGCCTGTCGCAGCCGTTGCACCAGATCCCGGTCGAAGCCGTTGGCGGCGAACCGTTTGGTGATCACCGAGGAGGAGGAGCAGGCGATCACCCCCCGCAGGGCGGTGACGCCGGCCGGGTCCCTGGCGGCCCAGCGGGCCAACCAAGGGGCGAACGTCCAGATGGGGGCAAAACTGATCAGCATCCCCAGCGGCGCCTCGCCCGTCTCGCCGGCTTGCTCCAGATCACAGGGCAGAAACGGTTGTGGATCGCCGCCCCAGGCCGGCGGCAGAGGAGGACGTCGGCCCGCTACCACCAGCGGCCGTCCCCTGGCCAGTTCGATCAGGGCCTGGCCGCTCGGGCTGGTGGCTCCGAAGAGAGTGATCGGCACGGGGGAGGGGAGGGCCAAGGGAGGGATCAGAGGCATTCGTTGCCATCCAGACGGCCATCCCACCCCGTCAGGCGCCAGAGGGAGGCGCGCAGCTGGTCGCGCCAGAGCCGCAGTTGGGATTCGGGCCGCAGATCACCGGTTTCGGCATCGGAGCCCGTCACCTGCCAGCCGGTGCCGGCATAGACGATCCGGGCGATCGCCAGGGTACGGGCCATGTGGGTTCCGGCTGTCACGAAGGTGAGCTGTCCGGGTCCGGGCCTGGTCTCCAGGATTCGGGCCAGGGCGGTCACCTGGCCGACGGTGTCGCAACCGGGAAGCAGGCGCAACAGATTCGAGGTGTCCTGGGGCCAGAGCCTTCGGTTGCGGAGGTGGTTGTAGGTGATGGCCTGGTACTCGGCATTGCCCTGCAGGACGAGCAACGCCCCTGGCCGCTCCCGCCAGAGCAGCAGGGCCGATTGGCTCCGCCAGGGATCCTCGATGAAAGCGGTGATCACCTGGGTTCCTTGTCTCTTGTTCGCCTTGGGCTCCGCGATGGTGTCTCTCGTCGGCCGTGACCCCGGTCCCCTCGTTTTCTGCCAGGCAGGAGCGAAGAACCAGGCGACCATGGCGAGGCCGGCCAGGGCCACGGACCCGAAGCGGGCTCGGCGGTTGGCCCAGAAGCGTTGCAGGGGGGTGGCCTGGATGGTCCGGGGGGCGCTACGACGCACCCGTTGCCGCTGCCGTTTCCGGTCTGCCCCGGCCGGCCCGCTCTGCTCTGGCAAGGGAATTGACGCGCAGGCTCAGGGGAGTTTATCCGCCCCGTCCCGGTCGCTTCCACGCGCCGCTCAGCGACGGCATCCGACTCCAGAGACGCCTGACGTAGCGAAGCAGGAAGGGGATCCACCAGAGCCAGCCGAACGCCCGCCCATAGGCCAGCCGGACCTCCTGAAGCCGCCGGCGGGTCTGCTGGCCGCTGACACCCGCCTCGCCCATGTGCACCAGCTCCAGATCCAGGGCCCGGTACGAAAGGTCGGCGCAGGCACTCAGGCGGAGGAAGTAGTCGAGGTCGGCGGAGAGCCGGAAGGGTGCGGCGAACTGATCGACGCGGCGGCGGGCCCCCGGCCCGATCAGGGTGGCTTGATGGGGTGGGGTGGAGCCCAGAAACAGGTTGAGGCGATAGGCCCCACAGCTGGAGAAGGCCGTCCTGCGTCCCAGCCGGACCGCCCCGTCCTTCCCGGGCCCTGCATAACGGCCACGGCAAACCACCAGATCGGGTGGGTCGCCCCCTGGCGTGGCCGGACGGGTCGCCTTGAGCGCCTCCTCGAGTGCGCTGGGGCTGGGCGCCCAGTCGTCACTGCCCCAGCACAACAGCCAGTGGTCCGCGGGCGCGGCAAGGAAGCCCTGGTTCATGGCCCCGAAGATGCCGGGAAACGCCGGCTCCTGGGGCTGCCAGGTGAAGCGCTTGTCCCGGTGGCAGAGGGCCTCCAGCCAGGCCCGGTGCTCAGAGCCGCTGGGGCCATCGATGAACAGCACCCGCCAGTGGGGCCAGCTCTGACGCTGCAGGGAGGTGACCAGCCGGGGCAGCAGCCGGTGGGAATCGAGGGTGGGAACGATCAGGCTGAGCCCGGTGGCGGCTCCAGGGGGCAGCGGGGCGCCTGCGGCAGCGGGGGAGCTCACCCCTGGCGGCGGATCAGCACATCACCCAGGACCAGCAGGTCCATGCGGGTGCGCAGGAAGCAGTCGAGGGCCTGGGAGGGGGTGCAGACGATCGGCTCGTTTTCGTTGAACGAGGTGTTGAGCACCATCGGCACACCCGTCTGATCGGCGAAGGCCCGGATCAGGCGGTAGTAGCGGCCGTTGTCCGCCGCGTTAACGGTCTGGAGACGGCCGCTGCCGTCCACGTGGGTGACGGCCGGGATGCGGGCGCGCTGCTCCTCGCGGATCGGATACACCTGCATCATGAAGGGCACCTCCCCATCGAGGCTGAACCAGTCGCCCACCGCCTCCTCGAGCACCGAAGGGGCGAACGGACGGAACGATTCCCTCCGTTTGATCTTGAGGTTGAGGATGTCCTTCATGTCGGCGCGGCGGGGGTCGCCGAGGATCGAACGGTGGCCGAGGGCCCGCGGTCCCCATTCCATACGTCCATCGAACCAGCCGATCACCAGCCCCTCGGCGATCGCCGCCGCCACCTGCTCACAGAGGGCGTCTTCCTCCGGTCGCTCCAGGCTGCACTGGGCCTGCTCCAGGGCCGCGCAGGTGTTAGGGCTGGCGAGCAGCTCCTCCACTTCTCCTGGTGCCGGCTGGCTGCCCAGGTAGGCATGGCGCATCGGCGCGCTGCGGGACCGTCCCAGGCCGTGCCACACATCCAGGGCGGCGCCGAGGGCGCCCCCGGCGTCACCGGCGGCCGCCTGCACATAGACCCGCTGGAACGGGGTGGCCAGGGTCACCTTGCCGTTGGCGACCGAGTTGGCACCGCAGCCGCCGGCGATGCAGAGCTGGTCGCTGGGGTGGCTTCGGTGCAGGGCCCGCAGCAAGTGGAAGAAGGCTTCCTCGTACATCGCCTGGGCCGAACGGGCGATGTCCATGTGGTGCTGCTGGAGTGGCTCCTCCGCCTGGCGGGCAGGGCCGAGCAGGGCTTCCAGCTCCGGGCTCCAGTGGCCGCCCACCACCGGGGCCCCGTTGCTCCACTGGTGTGGCAGCTTCTGGGTGGCGTGCAGGAAATAGCGCAGATCCAGCCGATAGGTGCCGTCGGACTGGAGCCTCACGATGCGGCGCATGGCCTCCATCCGGGTGGGCTGGCCGTAGGGCGCCAGTCCCATCACCTTGTATTCGTCGCCGTAGTTGGGGAAGCCCAGGTACTGGGTGATGGCTGTGTAGAAGGCGCCCAGGGAATGGGGGAACCAGATCTGACCATCGAGGCTGAGCTGGTTGCCCTGGCCATGGCCCCAGGCGCCGCTGGCGAAGTCGCCGAAGCCATCCACCGAGATCACGGCCGCCTCCTGGAAGGGGGAGGCGAAAAAGGCCGAGGCCAGGTGGGCTCGGTGGTGCTCCACGAAGTGCAGTCGGGCCCCGATCTCGGCCCCTGGGAAGGCCAGGGCCAGCTGCTGGGCCAGGCCGGCCCGTTCGCGTTTGTTGCGCCAGCGCGCCACCAGGAAGCGGGGATCGGGGCGGTGCCCCAGGGTGTAAGCCACCTTGCGCCAGCGGTGGGCCCCCGGCTGGGAGTTGATGGCGATGTGGTCGAGATCGGCCGGCCCCACGCCGGCATCGGCCAGACACCAGGCCATGGCCTCGGAGGGAAAACCGGCCCAATGCTTGATGCGACGGAAGCGCTCCTCCTCGGCGGCGGCGACGATCACCCCATCCCGGACCAGGGCGGCGGCCGCATCGGCGTGGAAGGCATTGATGCCCAGGATGAGCGTCATGAAGCGGGTGAACCGGTTGGCGGGGGCGGGGTGTCGCTGGAGGCGTCGGCCAGCCTCGGACGGGTCCGAGGCTCCACGCACCGTTGCAGCGTCATGGAGCCGGGAGGCCGGCTCTCAGGATCGGATCGGCCTCGACATCCCCGAATGGAAGGACGGAACACGGGAGCCAATGACCCGGCGGGTTGGGCATCCAGCGGCAGCCGGATCCTAGGGGACATGTCCAGGGGCAACCTGAGGGCGCAAGGCGGCGTGTCGTTCACGGGTGTGGGGCCGCAGACAGGCTGACGCCGAGGTGAACCTCCAGCCAGTGCTGCAGCACCATCAGGCTCCAGCGCCGGTACCAGGGCGCCAGGTCGATTCCCCGGGGGGTCGTGGGCAGTCGCAGGGCCAGGGGTGAGGCCGGGTCGTCGAGCCACAACTGGAACGGGAAGCGGAACCCCTGCTTGGGGCGGTTCAGAAACCAGCCGGGCAGCTCCGGCAGGCTGTCCGCCAGCAGCTGCTTGCCTTCCGCCAGCCGCAGGGCGGCGGGGATCGGCGCCAGCCGGCGCTGCAGCTGGGCATCGACCAGGGGCAGGCGCAATTCCAGGCCGGCAGCCATGGCCATCACATCGCTGTCCGGCAGCAGCTGGTTGCGCAGGTAGCGGGTGCCTTCCAGCCAGGCCACCCCTTCGCGCCCGCCCGGTGCCTCTCCCCCGCCAGCTTCGCCGGCCGCCGGCGCGCCAGGAGAGGCGCTGAGCCCCCAGTGCGCCAGTAGGCGCTCGGTTTCGGTGGGGGAGAACAGTCCCCGGAAACATCCGTAGGCCTGGCCGAGAGACGCGGGGGCCTCCAGCAACCCCGTGATCCGCTGCAGCCTGGCCCGGCGCCCCTGGGGCAGCCGGTGCAGGAGCCACGCCGCCGGCGGACCGGCCGGCCCGATGCGGCGGCGCCAGCGGCAGAGTTTCGGCACCATCCGGAAGCTGGGGTAGCCCCCGAACAGTTCATCGCCGCCAAGACCGGAGAGGGCCACCTTCAGCCCGTGTTCCGTGGCCAGCCGGGCCACACACCAGGTGTTGTATCCGTCGATGGAGGGCTGGTCCTGGCTGGCCAGGAAGGCGGGCAGCCACTGCCGGGCCTGGTCGGCCGTGAGGTTCAGGGGCGTGTGATGGGCCCCGAAGTGAGCGGCGATGCGGCCCGCCGGCCCGGATTCATCGAAGCCGTCGGCTCCTGCCGCCTCGAACCCGATGGTGAAGGTGTGCAGGCCCCGGGGTGCCAGCGCCAGCAGGGAGGCGGAGTCGAGTCCGGCGCTGAGGAACAGCCCCACGGGCACATCGCTGACCATGTGGGCGGCCACGGAGTCCTCGAGCGCCGAGCGGGTGAGGGCCACGGCCTCGGCCGCCGTCATGCCGGTGTCGGTGGTGGCACCGGCGAGGCTCTCTGGCAGGGCCCCCCAGGGATGCACGGCGAGCTCACCCTCGCGCCAGCTGGCGGCGTGGCCGCAGGGCAGGCGCTGGACCCCTGCCACCATGGTGGCGGGCTCCGGCACCGATCCGGTGGCCAGGTAGCGAGCCAGGGACTGGCGATCCAGCTCGGGCTGCTGTGGATCCGCCGCCAGCAAGGCCCGCAGTTCCGAGGCGAAGGACAGGGACCCCCCAGCACCGCTGCGCAGGTAGAGGGGTTTGATGCCGTGGGGATCACGGGCGAGCAGGGCGCTGCGCTCGCGGCTGTCGTACAGGCAGAAGGCGAACATGCCGCGCAACGCCTCCAGCCCGTCCCGTCCCCAGCGGATCAGCCAGGCCAGCAGCACCTCGGTGTCGCCGCTGCCTCGGAACTGCTGCCCCTCCGCTTCCAGCCGGCGGCGCAGCTCGGCGTGGTTGTAGATCTCGCCGTTGAAGACCAGCTGCCAGCGGCCGCAGGGGGAGGCCATCGGCTGGTGGCCCAGGGGAGAGAGGTCCAGGATCGCCAGGCGCCGGTGGACCAGGCAGGCGCCGGCGTCCTGCCAGACGCCGGCGTCATCGGGTCCCCGGTGGGCGAGGCGGGGGCCGACCCTGGCGGCGAAGTCGCCCGGTTCCCGGCCCAGCTGGCCCGCGATGCCGCACATCCGCTCTAGGCCTCCAGGTGGGCCCGAAAGGTGCGGCGGGCCGCCTCCGGGCTGGCCTGCTCCCGCACCCAGGCCAGCGCCCCAGCGGAGAGGCGGTCGCGGAGGCCGCGATCGGCACAGACCGCCGCGATCGCCGCCGCCATGGCGGTGGGCTCGTTGGCCACCAGCTGGCCCGTGCAGCCGGCGATCACGTAATCCTCGGGGCCGCCACAGCGGGTGCTGACCACGGGGACCCCGCAGGCCATCGCCTCGAGGGCCGCGATGCAGAGGCCCTCCTGGTGGGAGGGGATCACAAACAGATCCAGTTCCTGCAGCACCTCCGCCAGGGCGCTGGGGCCAAGACAAGGGTGGCACTGCACCCGTCCTTCGAGTCCCATCGCCGCCAGGGGGCCCTCAAGGCGATGGACGTCCTGTTCGCCCGCCAGGACGAGTTGCACCGGACGCCCCCCCGCGACGAGTCGGGCCACGGCCTCGAGCAACAGGGTGATGTGTTTGCGCGGGTCGCCATAGCGACCGGCAAAGCCAATGCGCCAGGGCACCAGGCGATCGGGGGCGGGATGGAAAATGGCGGGATTCACCGGCATGCGCATCACCCCGTCCATGGGGCGGTGGGCGATGGCCTCAAGGGCCGCTGCCGTGTAGCCGCTCAACGCCAGGATCCTCCCCCGGGGGGCCTGGAGCACCTGACGTTCCAGCCGTCGCAGCACCGGGCCGTTGAGGCTCCGGTCAAGCAGCCGCCTCGGCCTGGAGAAGCGTTTGACGCGGTCGACCCGGTCGTCCTGCCAGGGGGTGGCCACCCAGGCCAGAAAGGGGATCCCCAGCCTGGCGAAGGGGGTGGCGCAGAGGGGATTGCCGGTGACCGACAGATGCAGATCGCAGCTGGCGATCAGCTGGCGCCAGGCGCGCCTGGGCAGGTAATGGGTGAACTCCAGCTCCGGCAGCCAGGCCCCCAGGCCATGGCCTTCATGGCCTCCATAGACCTGCCGCTCCATCTGGCCAGGCCGCCGGCCGCTGGGGATGGCATGCAGGGGAACGGACAGCCGTCGATGGGTGCTCCAGGGGGCATACCAGGCGAAGACAGGCTCGATGTCGAGCTCTTCGAGCATCCTGGCGACGGCGGCGGTCATGGCGGGTACACCCCCATCCACCGGCTCGATGGTGCTGATCAGGGCCCGTGGCCGCCTCATTGTTTGAGCCAGCCGAACAGGTCCCGGTTGTCGCGAACCCAGCGGATGAGATGGCGCACGCCCGCATCGACGCTGATCTCCGGCGACCAGCCCAGCTGCTCGGCGGCCTTGGTGACGTCGCAGATGAACACGGGCTGGTCGCCTGGTCGGGACTGGCCGCTGAGGGGGGAGAGGGTGATGGCCAGCTCCTCCTCGAGAAAGCGCAGAAGATCCCGCAGACAGAGGGTGTTGACGGGGCCGCCGCCGATGTTGAAGGCCTGGCCGCTGATCGTGTCGCGGTGGTTCCAGGCGGCTTCGTAGGCCCGGGCCAGGTCTCGCACGTCGAGCACGTCCCGGGTCTGCCAGCCGTCGCCGTAAAGGGTGATCGGCCGCTCCAGCAGGGCGGCGATGCTGAACCAGGCCACCCAGCCCTGGTCCTCGATGCCGAACTGGCGGGTGCCGTAGATGCAGGACTGCCGGAAGGCACAGGTGTGCAGGTCGTAGATGCGGGCGTAGTCGATCGTGTACTGATCGGCGACCCCCTTGGAGCAGCCGTAGGGGGAGTGGAAGTCGAGGGGCTGGCTCTCCGGGACGCCGGCGGGCAGATCCCGGAAGCGATAGCCATGGGCTGTCAGTTCCACCGGCACGGTTTCCATGCCGCCGTAGACCTTGTTGGTGGAGGCGTAGAGCACGAAGCTCTCGGGGGAATGGAGCCTGACGGCCTCCATCACGTTGAAGGTCCCCAGGGCGTTGATCTCGAAGTCTTCCCGCGGGTTGGTGTAGGAGGTGGTAACCGCCACCTGGGCCGCCAGGTGCAGCAGCATCGAGGGGCGCAGGCTGGCCACGACGTCGGCAAGGGCCTCGGCCTGGCGGATGTCGACCCGATGAAAAACGATGGCGGGATGCTTCTCCAGCAGCCAGCGGAGGTTGTCCTCGGTGCCCCGACGGGACAGGTTATCGAGGACCACGACCTCCCACCCCAGGGAGGCGAAGTGCTGGGCGGCGTTGACACCGATGAAACCGGCGCCGCCGGTGATCAGGATCGAAGGCATCGAGATGGACGAGGCGAGGGAACCGACGGGAACAGGGCGGCGGGCGGAGGAGACTTCCGATCGCGAAGGGTATGGAAGAGCGGCGGAGAGTGGAAGCCTCCGGCGGTCAGGCCGGACCTTAATCCAACATCCAGATCCTTAGGGATCTTGCGCTCTCTCACGGTGGCGTTGAGAGGCGGGGGTGATCCTCCAGAAGCATGAGATGCAGCAGGAGTTCGGCATACATGCGCTGCTGGGCATAGGCCCAGCCGCGCCAGCCCTCGAGCAACCCTCCTTTCCAGAGCAGACAGAACAAAAGGGCGGCGAAGGGAGCCAGGGGTGTGTGCTTGCGGAGTCGATCCGCCAGCGACAGTTGGCCGGAGGGAGTGACGCGCAGTTTGGCGGCTTCGATCGCCAGGTAGGTCCCCTGGGAGGTCAGCCAGCGCTGCAAGGGTTTGCGGTCGTCGTGGAAGATCGGCTGCCGCAGGGGTTTGATCAGGCCCGGAAGAGCGATGCGGTGCCCATGGCCGTCGTTCTGATAGCGGCCCAGTCCCCGGCGGTAGAGGCTGATCCTGGGTGGCAGCATGCCGCTGCGCAGGGGACGGCCGCCGATGCAGTAGCGGAACGGGATGGCGAAGCCTGAGACTTCTGTGTTGTCCGGATCCCTGATCACCGTTTGGATTTCGCTCGCCAGCGACGGCGGGATCCGGTAGTCCGCATCAAGGCTGAGGACCCAGGGGGTGTCGATCTGATCCAGACCGAAATTGCACTGGTCAGCGAAGTTGTCGAAGGGT
Organism: Cyanobium gracile UHCC 0281; assembly: GCF_034931305.1. Lineage (GTDB taxonomy): Bacteria > Cyanobacteriota > Cyanobacteriia > PCC-6307 > Cyanobiaceae > Cyanobium > Cyanobium gracile_A. The sequence continues at coordinate 66,149 of NZ_JAYGHY010000003.1, forward strand.
CGGTGGAGCACCCGTACGGCGGCATTCGTGGCGAGGATCGAGAGAGTGGCGTCGCTGCTGCCACTGTCAATCACCACGATGGAGTCCAGCCAGCCCAGATGATCGAGTGTGCGGGCAATATTCGCCTCCTCATTGTAGGTGAGAATCAGTGCACTCAGGAGATTGCCTGGGTTCTCTGACACTCTCATGCCAGGGGCTGGGAGCGTTGCTCCATAAGGATCTGCCGCTGCTGAAGTTGTTGCTGTTGCCACTGAGCCCACTGTTCCTGTTGCTGGGAGGCCAGAGTGGGAATGGCCAGGAAGGAACCCAGGGAAAGACTCATCAGAATCAGCACGAAGGGGTCGCCATAGAGCTGGGCGGCAGAGAAGAACGCTGGGACATTGGCCAGAGCGAAGGACATGAGTCCCATCAACAGGGCCGAGGTGGACTGAGGTAACTGCTTGAGGAGTCGGAAGTTGCGCAGCAGCACCAGGCCCAGCAGCACAAGGATCACCCCGAGAATCACCATGCCAGGGATGCCGAGTTCCAGGATCAGGCGCCCGCCGCCACCTTCGGAGACGAAGGCCACACTCTGGATCGCGTCACGGGCGGCATTTCGGACAAGGCCGCCCGTGCTGGCGCCTGCTCCCACCCCCATGCCAATGCCATCGGAGATCTCGATGGCCCTCAGGGTGGCGCCGATGCCCTGGGAGTCGAAGCGCTCGACCAGATCCTGTTGGATCGTGAGGGTGCGGTTGGTGTATTCACCGAAGTTCTCACCAAGATTCTCCGAAAGGATGAACGCGTAGAGGGGGTAGGAGATCCCTGCCACTCCAAGCACACTGGAGATCACCCGCTCCTTGGAGGCGGGGCTGGCCCTGCGGCTGAAGAGCAGCAGATAGATGGCCACGAAGGCCATGATCAGCACCTGGGCTTTGCGACGACCGGTCAGGAGGGTGAGGAAGGCAAACCCTGCCGCCATCAGCAACAGCCCGAACTGGTTGGTCGGCTTCTGGCTGGCAATGCCCATCGAGGCGGCAATGCAGGCGGCGGCCGACAGCTGCCAGGAGGCGATTTCACTGGTGCGCCAGAACCCCGAGGCCCCCTGGGCCGAGAATCCAAAGCGGAAGGTGATCAACAGCCCCTCGCCCACTTCCTTGAGAGTGGGATGGTCGACCCCCTGAAAACTGAGATAGACCGTGAACGCCATCACTGCCGAGCCGACCAGATACACGGTCAGCAAACGTTTCAGCAAGGGCAGGTTGCATCCCACCTGGAAACCCACCCACAGGCCAAAGGCCGGCGCCAGATAGAAGGCGGCTCCGATGGCGGTGAGGCGGATATCGGAAAAGCGGGCGAAACTATTGAGGCTTTGCAGTGCGATCAGGCTGAAGTAGATCGTTACCCAGCCATCGAATTGCGGTACGGTCCAGAACATCGCCCGCAGATTGAAGCGTCCCGCCCGTTCCAGGAGCACCACGCCACACAGAGCGAAGCCGATCAGCACCAGGCCGACCATGTAGGCAGGTTGGTCGGGCGTGATCTTGCGCAGGGGGTCCTGGACGAAGCCGATGATCAGCGTGACCACCAGACCGGCGCGCCAGTCACCATCGAGGAGCACGGCGGCGAGAGCTCCGAAGAGCACGATCAGCAGCAGGATGGTCATCGGCCGGCGGAGGGGGGCAGCACCTGGCGGTAGGCGTCACGCAGCTGAAGGGCGATCGTGCTCCAGGAAAAATCCGATTCCGCCAGGTTAAAGGCGGACGTCCGCATTGACAGCGAAGGCCGCACCAACGCGGTGGACAGGGTCATTGCCAGCGCTTCCGGGTCGCTGGCACAGACGAGGCCGGCTCCGGCGCGGGCCACGTCGGCAGCCACGGCCACCTCAGGAGAAAGGATGACGGGGGTGCCCATGGCAAGGGCTTCAACGGCAGCAATGCCGAAGTTCTCCGCCGCCGACGGCAGGACGTACCAGTCGGCGGCGCCCAGAGCCCGCCATTTCTCGTCCCCCTCCACGAAACCCAGCCAGCGGCAGCGGGTGTCGATGCCCAGCTCTCTGGTCTGCACCTGCAGCGCGGTGACATAACGGGGGTCCCCATCGCCGGCGATGGCCAGTTCCCAGCTGGCTTCGGGCCGCTGCCGCTGCAGCAGGGCCAGGGCCTCCAGCAACTTCTCCAGTTGCTTCTTCGGGTGCAACCGCGAGAGGAAGAGGAAGCGGACGGGCGTCGAAGGCTTCCGGACAGCCGCTGGCGCTGCCAGTGGGTCAGGGCCGCGCACCCCCAGGGGCAGCACCAGGCTCGGCGGGGCCAGGCCGAGGGCGGCCGCTTCGTCCCGCTCGGCCGTGGTGGTGAAGTGCAAGGCAGCCGCCTGATTGAGGTTGCGCCGTTCGATCAGGCGCAACAACAGACGTTTGCGGCCGCGGCTCTGGGCCAGGCTCCACGGGCTCAGCTGGCCGATGCTGCGCAGGATGTAGGGAACTCCGGCCCAGCGGGCCTGGACCATGGCGCTGGTGGAGGGATAGGAGAAAAGGGCATGGATGTGGAGCAGGTCGTACTGCTTCAGATGCCGGGCCAGCCAGAGGCTGAGCGCAGGGCTGAAGGCGAACTCCCGCAGGGCGGCCACCGGCGGACTCCAGCGGGGAAAGGCCAGCACCGGCACCCCCTGGTGCCACTGCCAGCGTCCGGTGACCAGATCCGGGTGCAGGCCTGGGCCATGGTCGTTGGTGGTGAGGATGGCGGCGTCCACGTCCTGGAGGCGCAGGGCCGCCACCATGTCGATCACGGCCCGGCTGGGGCCGCCCCGCAGCGGGCTGATCGAGGGGATGACATGCAGGATCCTCATGGCAAGGGGCGAGACGCCAGGAAGCCATCGAACGCCGCGGCCCAGGATCTGGCCACCCGGGGGGCGGCATAGGCATCGATGGCGTCCGGGTTGTGGCGCTGGTGGTCCCGGTAGGAGCCGGCCTGGCGTTGCAAGGTCACGAAGGCCTCGAAGATGGCCTCGCTGCTTTCAATGTCGCAATAGAGGCCCTTGTGCAGGTCGTTGAGGATGGCCTCGAGCGGGTTGCCAGACGGACCGGCCACCAGCACCGGGGTGGCGTGGGGGAGGTATTCGAAGAATTTCGAGGGCAGGTTGTCCGTGTGGCGAGGCCCGATCAGCACCAACAGGGCATCGGCTTGTTCGGCCAGTTGATGGGAGCGCTCGTTGCTCACGGCGGCATGGACCCGAATGCTGGTGCTCAGGCTGGGGTCGCTGCGGATGGCCGTTGTGGCCGCTTTGTAGAGATAGCCGTAGAGAAGGATTCTCAGCTCTCCGAGCCCCTCCCGCTGCCAGCGCCGCACGGCCTCCAGCAGGGGCTCGATCGGCCGCCAGGGGCCCAGGTTGCCGGGGTGGAACAGGGTCAGCGGGGTGCCGGCCGCCACCGTTGGCTCCCCGGGGACTGGCAGGCTTCTCCTGGCGGCTGGTGGCGGAAACGTGTCGACCTCGAAGCAGTCCGGCAGGAAGCGGGCGGGGGTGGCTCCCAGCAGCCCCTGCTCCCGATAGCGCTGCAGGGTGAGGGGTGAGGCGAACACCGCCCCCGTCGCCGCGGTCAGCACGGCCCGCTGGCGCTCGGGGTGGGCCGGGTGAAAGTCGCCCTTCTCCCGATGGCCGCAAGGATCGTCATAGATGGCGATGAAGGGTTTGCCGAGCTGGCTGGCCACGTCCCGGGCCACCTCAAGCACCCGGAAATCCGGGCAGATCCCCGCCACGACATCGAAGGGGATCGCCGCTGCCGTCTCCAGGGCTGTGCCCCTGAGGCCCTCGAGGGCGTGGGTCTGGGGGTCGTGGCCACCCAGCCGCTCCAGCCGCTGGTGGATCAGCTGGCGCAGGCCGAACCACAGGTGGAGCGGGTTGCCGGCCCTGCGGCGGTTCTTGCGGATGGCGCAGCGATGGGAGCGCGAGACCCGCTGGCTGTAGTGGCAGAACCGTTCCTGGCCGGGGAAGGGCTCCGGTGTGATGGCATCCAGCCGGGGATCGGGACCGACGACATGGAACTCCCAGCCCGCCGCTGGCAGATGGGGCAGCAACTTGGCGTAGCGACGGGCCTGCACGCCGCCACCCCCCGGGGGTTGCAGGGACAGGATCAGGGCCCTGGCCATCTCAGCGCGGCTCCAGCAGGGCCAGCCCCTCCAGGATGCCCTCGGCGGCGTTCCGCACGCTGAAATGGGCCTGGACGAGCTCTTTGGCCGTTGCTCCCATGCGGGCGGCCGCGGCCGGATCGGCGGCCATCTGCCCCATGGCGGCGGCCAGGGCCGCTGGCTGGCCGACGGGGCTCACCAGGCCCGTGCGGCCTTCCAGCACCAGGTCTTCGGCGCATCCCACCTGGTCGCTCACGATCGCCGGCAGGCCGCAGGCCATGGCCTCGTTCACCACCAGGCCCCAGGTTTCGCCGTGGTCGGAGGGCAACACCAGGCTGTCGGCCACCGCGTAGGCCGACGGCATTTCGGATTGATTCAGGAAGCCGGCGAAACTCACCGGCAGGCGGTGCTGGGCGGCCAATGCTCGGCAGGCCTCCTCCAGGGGGCCGCTGCCCACGAGCAGCAGATGCACCATCGGGACCAGGGGGTCGACCAGGAGTAACCGCAACGCTTCGAGCAGGTCGAGGGGACGCTTCTTGGGCTGGAGTTTGCCGGCGAACAGAAAGCAGAACGCCCCCTGGGGGATGGCCCAGCCCTGGCGCAGCTCATCCCGGCGCGGGCGCAGGGCGCTGGCCCGGTCACTGAAGTAGGCGTTGTCCACGAAGTGGGGCGAGGGCACCAGCCGCTTCTGGGGGACGCCGAACTGGCGGTACCAGCGGGCATTGGCCGTGCCGACGGGAAGCCCGACCGAGACGCCCCGGAACAGGAACCAGTAGGCGAGCGTCAGGGGCCAGGGCCTGGGGCGGAAGGCATTGGAATCCATGCGCAGCAGCACCGGCAGGCCCTGCAGGCGGGCGGCGATGAACAGCTGAACCATCCCCAGGAAATGCCAGCCGGTCAGCAGCAGGGCATCGGGCCGCTCCCGGCCGGGACCGAACCCCAGCTCCGCCAGGGGGCGTGCCAGCCAGACGCCCCGGTAGCCGGAGGTGATGCCGCGGCCGCGGCCGCTGCTGGCTTCGTGCCAGGCGTAGCCCTCCAACAGAGGCACGTCCCACTCGAAGTTGACCCCGAACCCCAGCCCCTGGGTCCGGGCGTCCGGAAGGGTGAGATACAGCACATCGCTGCGCACACCAGGGGAGGCGGCGAGGGTCTGGAACAGGGGTGTCTGGTATTGCACCGGATGGCTGCCGGCGATCAGCAACCGACGTCGGCGCGTCGGCAGCAGGGCCGGACCCCGCTTCTGCAGCCTCAGGGCCCAGACCAGGCCACGCCCTTCGGCGACCAGGGTGGGGGGGATCCACCAGGGATGGCGCAGATGGTGACGGCTGCGCACCGACCCCAGCCAGCCGCGCAGGCACCCCGCCAGGGCCGCCGGCAGGGGCTGGGTGCGCAGCTGGAAGTAGTAGCGCCCCACGGCGTGGTCGGGCTTGACGGTGGTGAGGTGCTTGCCGTAACTGCGGGTACCGCCCCGCTCGGCCCTGAGGTGGTGGATCAGGGCGCCGGGCACGTACTGGATCGGATGGCCGGCCTGGCGCCAGCGAAAGGCGAATTCAGCCTCGAAGCGGTAGGCCACCCGCACGAAGTTCTGGTCGAACCCGCCCAGGTCGAGGGCCAGCCGGCGGGGGATGGCCACGTTGCCCCCCATGAACTCCTGCACCGAGCGGGGCCGCAGGCTGTTGAACAGGAACGGTCCCTCCTCCGGATCGCTGCAGCCCCGGTGCCAGGGCTGCAGCACCCGTCCGGCGAGCATGGCCTCGGGGTCAGCGGCACCGGCCTGTGCGTGGGCGTTGAGCAGGTCCGGGTCCGGCAGGATGTCGTCGTCGAGGAACAGCACCCGCTCGCCGCTGGCCTCCTGCAGGGCCACGTTCATGGCGCCGGTGATCGAGGGGGTCGGCAGCCGCAGCCACCGGATCCGTCCCTCCGCCTGCCAGGCGTCCAGGCGCGCTTCGCAGTCGGGATCGTGGCGGGGCGTCTGGTCGACGACGAGCAGCTCGAACGGGGGGGGATCCAGCGCCAGCAGGGCGGCGACGCTGTCAATCAGCACCTGATCGCGGCCGTAGGTGGGAATCGCGACGCTGAGGGTCATGGCAGGGTGGCCAGCTTGAGCCGGGCCTTGAGGTGCCAGGGGTTGAGGCTGAGGGCCTGGCGCAGGTACTGGCGGGCCAGGTCCGGACGCTCCTGGCTGAGGCAGGCGCCAATGAAATAAGCCCCATCGGCCTGCCGACGGGGTTGGGCCCGCGAGCCGCGGCAACGGTCGCTCAGGGCCTCGGCCTCGGCCAGGACGGGCGCCTCGGGCTGGCCGCCGCGGCGGGCCTGGGTGGCCGCCACGATCAGGGCGTGGAAGGCCTCCTGTTCCTGGCGCCGCGAGCCGCTGATCGATCCTGGGGAGAGGGTGGCCTCGTAGAGCACCTCCGGCACCACCAGGTGGCTGCCGAACTCCACCATGCGGCTCCACAGATCGATGTCCTGGGCGAAATAAAACATCGGCCGATAGCCTCCGGCCCGCTCGTAGGCGCTGCGGCGCAGCATCACCGAGCCGTGGATGGCCGGTCCGGTGAGGCCATCGGCGAGCTCCTCTGGCTTCGGTGCGTTCACCCGGACCGTGGCACCCTCGGGCACCACCAGGCGCACGTGGGTGGAGCAGAGGCTGGCGTCCGGGTTCTCCTCCAGGTAGCGCAGCTGGCGCTGCAGCCGGCCCGGCAGGGAGATGTCTCCCGCATCCTGACGGGCGATGAAGCGACCGCGGGCCACCTGGCAGCCTTCGATCAGCGAGCGGGTGAGGCCCCGACCCTGCCGCTCCAGTACCCGCAGGCGCGGCTCCAAGGCGGCGCGGGCCGCCAGCAGGGCGCCGGTGTCATCGCTGGAGCCGTCGTTGATCACCACGATTTCCAGATCCACCCCCTCCTGGCTGGTAAGGGAATCGAGGGTGGCGGTGAGGCCGGCGCCGCCATTGCGAACGCCCATCACCACTGACACCAACGGTGCCGTGCCGGATTCGTGCTCCACAGGCTCCTGCATCACCTCAGGTCATGTTCCCCCCTGGGCGGGATCCTGGAGGCAGCCGTGTCCGGACCCCCATGCTCAACCGGGCCGCCCGTCCCCAGCCCAGGACGGCGGCCAGCAGCCCGTACAGGACGAACTCCAGCCGCCGGCGCCCCTGCCAGGCCCCGGTGCGGCGGGCGAGCTGGAACAGCCGCTCTGAGGCCTGCTCCGCTCCGGCGGCGCCGCACTGGCGGCTGAGCAGGAAGGCGGAGCGTGAGAAACGCGCCATCTCCGGGCTGCGGCGATCGACGCCGGCGGCCAGGGCGCTGCGCAGCAGGGAGTCCTGCGCCCTGGCCCGGTCCGCCAACTTGCGGGGGTCGAGGTGGCCCCGGTCGCTGAGGTGATCGTCGCCCATGTGGATCCGCCGCACCGATACCTCGCCTGGCACCCACACCAGCGGGGCTCCGGCGGCACCGGCCCTGCCGTCGTACTCCCAGTCCTCCTCATTGATCCACGGCTGCCAGGGGCCGATGCGGTCGAGCAGCTCGCGCCGATACAGCGGACAGCTGGTGGTCCACCAGCGCTCCAGCAGCAGCAGCGGGAACAGGCGCCCCAGGGGCTTGCCGGTGGCCCGCATCGGGCCGCGGCGCTGGATCGGGCGCCGCGAATGGTCCTCCTCCAGGCTGGGGCCATAGGCGATCTGGGCCTCGGCAGACCGCTCCAGGGCCGCCACCTGGGCGCTGAACTTGCCGGGCAGCAGCAGGTCGTCGCTGTCGAGATACTGCACGAACTCGCCGCGGCTGTGGTCGAGCCCCCGCTGGCGGGCGGCGCCGGGCCCGCCATTGGGCTGGTGGATCACCCGGATGAGGTCCGGATGGGTGGCGGCCAGGCCATCGGCCACCTCGGCGGTGTCGTCGCTGGAGCCGTCGTCGACGATGACGATCTCGATCGGCCGGTGGTCCTGGGCCAGAACGCTCGCCACCGCTTCCCGCAGCAGGGCGGAGCGGTTGTGCACCGGGATGATCGTGCTCACCAGACCGGGGGTCGCTGCGGGCCGCAGGGCAGCGATGCGCTCGAGGGCAGGACGCTGCATCACGGCGCGGGCCCGCTCCAGGTTGGGGTTGTCCCGCTGGTGCTTGAGCGGCTGGCCGCGGTGCCAGAGGTGCACGATCGGCTCGTAGCCCCAGATCCAGGTGGGACGGGTGAGGCAGCGGTCCCAGAACTCGTTGTCTTCGCCGCCCCAGCCGACGAAGCCCTCATCCATGCCCCCGATCGCGGCATAGGCCTCGGCGGTGATCGCCATCGAGCCCCCGGCCTCCAGGTTCTGCACGATCGCTTCGGCGGGCCGCTCGGCGTAGGTCTCCGAACCGGCGAGCACCGAGGCGCTATGGACCGCATCGAGATAGAAGACGAATCGCTTCGGGTTCACCACCGCATAGCCGCGGCCGATTCTCTCCAGCAGGCGGCTGGCGTAGCCGGCCGGCACCAGCATGTCGTTGTCGTGCAGCAGCAGCACCGGAGCGTGGGCCTGGCGGGCGCCCAGGTTGAACGTGTGGGAGCGGTTGTAGGGGGCGCCGGGGTCGGGCAGGGGCCCGTGGATGTGGCGCACCCAGGGGGGGAGCTGCCCGGCGATGCGGGGTTCGCTGTCCTGCTCGATCACCAGGCACTCCAGGCGCACGTCCTCCTGGGCGGCGAAGGAGTCCAGGGTGGCCAGCAGCAGGGGCAGCCGCTCGAGGCCCCGGTGGCCGATCAGCACGCTCAGCTCCGGCGGCCCCTCACTCCAGAGGGGCGCGGCGCGGCGCCGGATCGGCGCGGCCACCAGGCAGCGCTCCAGCAGGCGCCTGCCCAGTTCCGGCTGCAGCCGGGGCGCATGCAGGCGGGAGGTGAAGCGCCACAGACAGGACTGGCCAACGCCATCGGGGGCCGCTTCCAGCCGCTCGTCGCGGTTGGCGATCGCCAGGTGGGCTGGCAACGGACGGCGCAGCAACCACTCGTAGCGCAGCCGCTCCTTCAGCCAGACGCCCAGCCATTCCTTCCGGGAGGGTCCTGTCGTTTCAGTCATGGGGAGCACCGGGATGATCGAGCTGGCCCGCCGCCGCCAGCAGGTCCGCTTCTGCCGCCCCATCGGCCTCGCCACCGGAATGGGGCCACTCGCTGCCGGCGCTGCCGTGGCGGAAGCGCTGCCCCAGCAGCCGGCGCAGATCCTCGCCGCGGCGCCGGCCCAGCCAGCGATCCAGCCGTCCCGCGGGTGCCGGTGCCGGTTCAGGGGACATCTCTGAGAGCGGGGGCAGCTCCATCACCTGATGAAGCGCCCGCCGCCAGGCCGCCAGTGAGGCCGCCTCGCTGTAGCGCCCGGCCACCAGGGCGTGACCGGCCCTGGACAGCCGCTCCAGCAGGGCGCCCTGCCGCAGTCGTGCCAGCTGGGCGGCGGCGGCGGCGACATCGCCGCAGGGGAAGAGCAGGGCCGTGGCGTCGTGCTCCAGGGCCCCCTCCAGGCCCGACCCCACATAGCGGCTGCTCACCACCGCCATGCCGCTGGCCATGGCTTGCCAGGCCACGATCGGCCCCGTCTCCCAGGCGGAGGTGATCACCAGGGCATGGTGATGGCCGTAGATCTCCTCCGCCAGCCGGCGCTGGTCGACGTGGCCCAGCAGTCGCACCGTGCCGCCTGCGATCCAGGGCGCCAGGGATCGCTCCAGGGCCGGGCGCTCCTCGCCATCGCCGGCGACGCTGAGCTGCACCTCGACCCCCAGGGCCTCGAGCGCCGCCAGCAGCGGCGGCAGATCGTGCACCCGTTTCTGGGCCTGCTCCAGCCGGCCCACCCAGGCCAGCCGCAGCGTTGTGGCCGGATCGCCGCCAGGGGCCTGCCATGGCGGCACCGGCACGCCGTAGGGGGCATAGAGCACCCGGGCGGGGTCGATCCGGCCCCGCTCGCTCGCCAGCCGGCAGGCCAGCCGATTGGTGGCGATCACCGCATCGATGCCGGCGCCGTGGCGCTGCAGGTCGTCGAAGTACTCCGCCTGCAGCGCATGCAGGGTCATCACCACCCGTCCGTGAAAGCGTCCCTGGCGGCGGGCCCGCTGGGCCGCGGGGTAGAGGTCGACCAGATTGACCCCGAGTACGAGCTCGGGATTGAGACTCCCAAGCAGGGTGGCGATGGCGCGAACCCTTCCCTCGACGCTGCCGCTGGGGTTGCAAAGCGGTTGGGCGGCAAGCGCCGGATAGGCCCGGGCGTAGGGGCCATGGCGGTGATGGTCGCCGTCGGGCACCGCCACCGTCACTTCCAGTCCGCCGGCCCGCAGCCCCGGTACCAGACTCGCCAGCCAGTCCTGAACCCCGCCGAGCAGGTAGGCGGAGGGGGCGAGCACCAGCACCTTCATGGCGTTCGATCCAGATACACGACCCCCGCCCCGGACGGGATGAGGGGTGGCGTGGTCAGGAGCGGCAGGGGGGCGATGGGGCGCACGTGGTGGCCTAGCTGGCGGATATAGATCCCCTCCGGCGCCGGGCAGCTTTCCCACTTGCGGAAGAAACTCTCCTGGTTGGCGGAGGTGTATTTGCCCCAGACCCGCGCCGATTGATCATCGAAGGAGGTGGTGACCGGCTGGTCGTTCGCATGGTGCAGATAGGGGCAGTCCACTCCTCTGATCTCGACCCCGGCCAGGCTCGCCCGGGCGGTGTAGTCCATGTCCTCGAAGCCGATGCCGCTGAAGCTCTGGTCGAAGGCGCCGATGCGCTCCCAGCAGCGCCGGCCGATGGCGAAATGGGACCAGGTGTTGTTGAGCAGGGTGAGATCCACCGACTCCCAGGCCATGGCCTCGGCCCAGCGCCGCAGGTAGGGGTCGATGCGCAGATCGTCGTTGAGCACCAGGGTGGTGGCCGTCGGGCTGGCCTGGAGCAGTTCGTTCCAGAGCTGGCAGAGCCCTACCACCCGATCGTGCAGCAGGAAGCGGCGATGGGACGGCTCGCCGCTGGCCAGTTCACCGCAGATCCGCTCCAGATAACGGCTCTGGCTGGCCTGATCGCCGTGGCCGTTGACGGCCACCAGGATCGGCACCTCGGGGAACGTGCGTCGCAGGGAGCGGTAGAGGGGACGGAAGTAGCTCTCGTAGCGGGCCTCGAAGGTGGTGATCGCGATCGTGAAGCGATCGCCGAGGGGCCGCCGTGGCGGCAGCAGTGCCCTCGGAATGCGGCGACGGCCGCCATGGAGCACGGCCCGGGTGGCGAGGTAAAGACGAAGGTTGAGGCTGGAGCGGTTCATGGTGTTGGTGGTGGCTCCCGCCTCAGGGGTGCCCGAGGGCGCCGATCGCCTCCACCAGGGCGCGGTAGCGCTCCTGGGGGCGGATGTGATCGTGGAAGCAGCGGGCGCAGTCCTCCCGCCGGGCGTCCAGGTCGGCCCCCAGGTGGTGGGCTGCCGCCAGAAAGCCGGCGCCGTCGTCGACCATCACGCCGCAGCCGAAGTTTTCGACGAACTGGAAACTGGCCTGGCGGCTGCAGATCACCGGCACTCCCATGGCCAGGTACATGCAGAGTCGGTTGGAGCTGACCCCCATGGCCTGGAACTGGGGCGCCGGATTGGTGTAAACGGCCAGGCCGATGTCGTAGCCGACGGCCGATCGCCAGGCCTCCTGCCAGGACAGCCGCTCGGTCTCGATGTGGAGTCGGCCGCCCAGGCTCAGGCGCCGCAGCAGGTAGAGGGCCAGGGGATCCACCCCCAGGGGCTGGATCACAGCGCAGAGCGCCGGATCCTCATGCAGGGCATCGAGCAGCCAGTCGGCACCGGCGGTGAGGTTGAAGCCCCCGGAGATGGCCAGGGTGAGGGCTTGTGGCGCGAGGCCCCAGCGCTGACGGAGCCGCTGACGCACGAGCGAATCCCGTTCCGGCGGGTTGCGGAAACAGCCGGGGTAGACCAGCACCGGCTGGGCCGCCGGCAGGCCGGCGTAGTCACGCACCAGGGGCACCCGATGGGTGTCGTTGACGATGGTGAAGCGCGCCCGCCGGTAGGCCTGCAGGCAGAGCTGCTTCCAGCGTTTCGAGCGGGGGCCCCGGTAGCTGCCGGCGCGGATCTCGTCCCCCAGCACGAAGCTGGCTCGGCGGTGCAGACGGGCCAGGACGCCCACCACGGCGATCGGATCCTCGGTGGTGCCCGAAAAGCAGCTGTAGCGGCGCCAATGGGGACGCCAGGCCTGGCCCAGCAGCCAGCGCATCGAATAGGAGACCCGGTGGGTGGTGACTCGCTCGCCGTAGGGAGCGGTGCTGCCGCAGGGCCCCGGGGCATAGACGTGGACATCAAACCCGTTCTCCAGCAGGGCCGAGATGATCGCCTCGTTGGGGGGCGAATGCAGCAGCTCCGGCACCAGGAGGAAGTGGGCGGCGATCGGCCGTGGTGGCGAGGGACCGGTCATGGAGGAAGGGATGGCTAAAGCGCTCGGGGGGTGCGGGTGGTGCTGAGGTCGGTGGGTAGCTCCAGCCTGCCGGCGCTGTAGTCCTCCAGCAGGCGATGGGTGTAGGAGCGGATGAACTCCACCGGAAAATCCTTGCGGCCAGGCGTCGGTGCCGGTTCGCTCTTCTCCCGGGCGGCGATCCGGTCGTACCAATTGTGGTAATGGGTGATCGTGCCGTCGAGGCCGTAGAAGTTGCCGAGGCCGTAACGCAGATAGGCCAGCTCGTCGCTCCAGACCGCCGGCGGTGAGGCTGGCGTGAACAGTGGTTCGCTGGCCCGGTTGGAGACGAACACGTCCATGGGCACCCAGGTCAGCTGGCGCCGCTCCAACTCCATCGGCAGGTGGTGGGTGATGTGTGGGCCGTGGAAGTCGATCTCCAAGCGGGGACGCGGCCAGCGCCCCTTACGTCGCCAGTGAAGGCGCCGGCAGCGGCGGAAGCGCTGCGTGTGCATCAGCAGGAAGGAGCTCTCCGGCATGCCGGCCCCGAAGGGGCGGGTGAGCGGCCCGCAGCCGATGTCCTGCGGCGACACCAGCGCCACCCCATCGGTGAGACGGGAACGGCAGAGGCTGAACCACTGCTGGGACAGCAGGATCACATCCGCATGCAGCAGCAGCGTGTAGGGGGAGCGGGAGCGGCCCAGCAGGGCATTGAGCGCCTCGGGCTGGCTACAGGAGCGCTGCACCACCTCGGCGCCTCGCTCCCGGGCGATCGCCACGGAGCGGTCGGTGGAGCCGTTGTCCAGCACGCAGATCCGGGTGTTGAGCCCCCGGGTGGTGGCTTGTAGCGCCTCCAGGCAGTGGGGCAGGAACAGCTCGCTGTTCCAGCTGGTGATGCCGACGAAGAGTTCCGGTGTCGTCATGGTCGGGGAAGGAGGCGCAGGCGCCGCAACAGCCGCACCGGCAGCTGACGTTCCAGGGCCTGGAGGCGCTCGCCGAGGGCAGATTTTTCCTTCAGCAGCCGCTGCACCAGCCGCTCCAGCGGCTCGCTGGCCCCGTAGCGGGCGTAGATGGTGGCCAGTTCGGACGGAAAGCGTTCCCCCTGGCGCCGGGTCTTCACGGTGGCGTAGTAGCGCATGGCCCCCAGTTTCTCCTGGGTGACCAGGCCGCTGCAGCGCTGGGAAAAGCGCCACCAGAGGTCGTAGTCCATCAGCAGGCTCAGGCCCTCGTCCACCCCGCCGGCCTCTTGCCAGAGGGAGGCACTCCAGAAGCAGCTCTGCTGCAGCAGGAAGCAGTCGTTCTCGATGGCCAGCAGGGTCTGCTCCGATCCCTCCCGGGCGGGCACATGGCGCAGAAACTGCTGGTCGGCACTGATGATGTCGCCGCTGCCGATCACCCAGCGGCCGGAGGGGTCGGCGGCGAAGCAGGCCAGAACGGAGTGGAAGGCTCCCGGCAGGTAGAAGTCGTCGGAGTTGAGCCAGGCGAGGACCGACCCGCTGGCTCGGCGGAACCCCTTGTTGATGGCGTCAGACTGGCCCCGGTCGGGTTCGCTGATCAGCACCCTGATCCAGGGCCGGTAGCGCTCAAGCACTGCCGGGGTGGCATCGGTGCTGCCCCCGTCCACCACGATGATCTCGACGTTGTCGTAGCCCTGCCAGAGAATCGAGAGCAGGGTGTCCTCGATGTAGGGCCCCTGGTTGAGGGTGGGGATAACGATCGAGAACAGGGGCCGGCTAGGGTCCTTGCTGAACCGTTCGGGCACGCTGGGCGGGGCGGCTGAGGTCCAGCCGTAGAGGGGATGAGTGGCGGGCAGGGGGGCCTCAACCATGGTGGGGCCGCTCCACCGAGATGGCCCGTCCCATGCACCCCGACGGCAGGAGAACCACGTCATCTATGCCGGACTCCCGGCGTGCCCTGGCCCGACTTCGTTCCCAAGGGCCGTCGCTGTCGCTGAAACCCACGCTGGCCGCGGCCGCGGCAGCCCCGTCATGAGAGGAAACTTCGCGGCAGAGAAGGCCATGGACGGCATGGCGCCGGAGGATGGCCATGCCCCAGGTCGGAGTCGGAAGCCGAATGAGGTGCCGCCCCAGCTTCAACATCGGAAGGTCGTGTCCAGCCATAATTACCGCCGGCTGGGTCCGGGATGCGCCGGGTGGGGGATCGGCGAGAATGCGCTTTGCACAGACGATGAGAAGATCCAGCGGCTGCTTTTCGTGTAAGGAGTGCTTGTATGAATGTACCCATTCGGAAGGTGAAGCTGCATTGATCAACACCCATGGTGACGATGGCACTGTCATCGACTTATATGTAGGCGTGATGAATGGCGTCCATGAAATCCGCCGACCTCACATCTCGCATGGCGAACAGGGCAGCAGGATTTCGAAGCAAAGCGGCATCTTCATGGCGTGGTCGAGGCTTGACGCTGTCTGTTGGTCAGGGAATTGCATTGCCCCCATGCATGGAAGTTTAGCTGAACAAAAGCATGCTGTGTTCCGTGATTGATTCCGTCATGAAGTCACCCCCAGAACCATAATTTACCACCTGCGTCGGGAAGATCAACAAAGTCCTCCCGATCCGGGCGAAACGGTGGCGGCACCCAAGCCGTCGGTTGCCACCTGGGCGGAACACAATCTCCGAACTTCCCTTTTCGGCGGGTTTGAGTCAGGGGGCATCCTCCGCTCCCTGCAGAACCAGGGGATCAAGCCCCAACTGATCGCGATAGGGAGCAAGCACCTGTCCACCGATGCGTGGGTAGCCCTTCGCATGGCCCTTGACGACGGGGGCCAGCATGATCCGTTCAGCCTTTGATTGGAAGTCTGCAGGCCCGCATCTTGCAGACCCACTTCCGCACCTTTGTCGCAGCTGCCTCCGAAGACCCCATCACCTTGACGAATCCCGCCGATGCGGCGGGGCCGCTGCGTCTTCTGCGGACTCCGCTCGAAAGTGGTATCAGGATCCACACACTCAGCACATCTTCGATGCCCACCGATCTGGCATCGCTCGCGCTCTAATCCTGGTCTTGCGACTCACCATGATCCACCGGCCATTCTCTTCATCCTGCGGAGACGTCACCCAGACTCCCTACGCCTCTTCGCTGTGGGTCCTCATCAAAGGCCACCGGCCTGGTTCCCAGTCTGATGAGCAATGGAGAGAGCTCCAAAGCCACGCTCCAAAGAGCCGCAATCGCACTGATGATTCACCGTGATCACCGCCCGCACTGGAATCGGTGTAGTGCCAGTTGCTAGCTGATCTCAAGGTGGACTTCTTGCTCAGTACCGATACGGCCCAACAAGCCGCCTAGGTGAAGTACTTTCTCTGCCAGCAAAATATCCGTCACCCAAGGCTGACTCAAGTGAATGTCGGTCCCCCCACGGTTGCGATGTGCTGCCTTTCCGATGTTGTCTCCAGCAATGCCCACGAGCCATTCAGGTCAACGGCTTCATCCGACTCCATTTCCACCAGGGTCTCCATCTGGTGATGGGTATGCAGGAAGAGTAGGGACAGGGTTGGCTACTTCCCATTCCCCCGCCTTCTCCTTGGTCGTATGGCTGAGGACTGCCATCGAAATTGGTGCAAGCAGCAGGGATCGCAGAAAACGCAGCGTCGAGCTCATAGTCCTGGCGATTCAGCCGATGTTTTCTGCTGGCAAGACTGCCATCCGCAAGTCCTCTCTAGTTGCTCAATTCGCATCCTTTCCTGGTGAGACCTGGATCTTCAAGGTGGTGGAGAAAATATATTCTGTCTGATCTTTTTTAAGGGGCTTTAGGAGCGCCCATGGTCTCCATTCCAGAATCGACTTCTTGGCAAATGAGAGTAGCGTTCCATATCCTTCTGGCAGCTAAGCGGGTACGGGATTGATGTGAACAGCTCACGAGCAGGGTTCTTGACGGATGGTTGAAGCTCCGAGCCATTCTTCATCATCGCGATCTGGATCAAACAGGGATGCTTGGAGGGTTGTCCATAGAGCCTCCATCAACGAGAACTGAGCTGGCGGCTGGCCTGCTTTCATGGGGCCTGAATCGCATCCGATGCTGAAGCAGGAACATCTCTGTTGAGGATCGCCTCCAGGAGTTGAGGCAGCAGTTTCTCAAGTGAGTACCGTTGCTCACATTCCTTGCGGGCACGCCTTCCAAGCGCCTTCCTCCTGTCGTGGTTTTCCAGCAGCTCCTTGATCGCCTCGGCCATGGCATTGGGATCTGATCGCTCTACAACGACGCCGCATCCCCTGGTGATGAACGATTCCGCACCTGCACAGCCCCGATAGCAGATACTCGGAATCTCCAGTGCCCCGGCCTCAAGGCAGACAGCTCCGAAAGGTTCTTCCCGCGATGAGAGTAGAAATAAATCCATGGAATCGTAGTAAGGATAGGGATTCTCCTTGGGGCCTAGAAATAGCACTGTAGACTCTAGGCCCAGTTGCTTGATATCACAACGCATCTGATACTCGAACAGCTCGTCATTGAATCTGCCAACCCAGACGAACAATGGTGGGTATTCCATCGTATCAGCAAGTTGTTTGGCTATCATTAAGAAAAGGTCAGGACCTTTTCTCCATTCAATCGTGCCAGCCATCCCAACGATGGGCCGGCTTGGTGAAATGCCATGCTCTTTGCGAATCAGGTCCTGGCCTTTCCATCTGAGCACTTCCTTGACATCGCAGTATTCATCAATCACAATATAGTCTGAGATACCTAATGTTAGTTCAAGATTTCTGCCGGTCAGGCTTGAATCAGCAATTATGGTTGAATTGAGGCCCTGGAAGCTTTCCCTTTTTATGCCTGAACGCTGTACCCAATAGCCCAGCTCTCTTACGTGGATGGTTGTCTTTGGCAGGGGCAAGCCCGTGTTGTTACCAATGAAGTCTTCAAGCCATTTCAAGGCCGGCAAGGTATTGCAGTAGAGAGCATGAGGCGTGATTAATAATCGTACCAGCTTTCTGCGATGCAGCGGTGACTCTATTCGGTGAATCAAGCGACGCTTCCTTGGGGCCAGATGAATAACTTCTTCCACATTGGATAATTGTTCAAGCTTTTTTCTTACTTCGCCATCATACCGATAAAGAATATCGAAGCCATATTCAGGGTGAGCGGAGGCAGCCCATCTTAGGAACCGGTAGAGCAGTAAGGACGATCCATCATAATGAAGATACGGAGTGATTACCGTCACGCGCTTAGGAGTCGTCGTTGTCATTTCTCGATAACTCGCTTCATCGCTGCAAACTTTCTAAGCATAGAGAGACTCCCAAGGTAGCAGAACATTCGCAGCGGAGTTGTGCAGCGAACCACACTTGCTGGCCATGCGAACAGCAGCAATGGGGCCAGCCTCAAACCATGGAGCCTCCAGAGGACCCCGTATGCATCACGACATTTTGCCCAGTTCACTGGAGAAGCTGGCTCCAGTCCAATCCCCAGCCACAACGCTAAGAGATGCTGTTTCAATGACAATAGCTCAGTGGGAGATTGCCAGGCATTTGTGTGATCAAGAATAAAACGAGTGCAACGTACGCATTCTTCAAAATAAACATTATGACGGCTATTGCGAACGCTCCCCGCCAGGAATCGGAAATGATTCAGTGGCTCAGCGACGAAGGAGATCCTGCGGTTTAGCATTATTCTCGTCCACAACATCCAATCGCCGGCCAAGAGAAGAAAAGGTGGCACGGTCACAGGGCTGATGTAATAGTCTCTCCGGAACACCACGGCACTTGCATTGGGAATGACGCACTTGACTGCCATGTACTGGATGCAAAAAAAGTTGCCATCCATTGAAAAGTCCTGGTTCCATAGATGATGGCTGTAGCAATCAGTCCATCCTTTGATTTCTGAAATGACAGTAGACGTCTCGTCAATGCCCCGTGATTGGCAATACGCCAGGGCCGAGTCCGTGCGTTCGATACTGCTGATCAGCTTCTCCAGTAGCATCGGCTCTGCCACGTCATCTGATTCCGCCATCCAGATATATTTGCCTGCTGCCAAAGAGAGGCCTTTGTCCCACTGCATGAAGGTGGAGCCGGAGTTTCTTTCGTTTATAGCTAGTTGATAGTCATGGCCGGAAAGGCAGGCTTTGATGATCTGCAGCGAGTGATCCGTAGATGCATCGTCAAGCACGATAAGTTCAAAGTCCTGGAAGGTTTGACGAAGTATGGACTCGAGACGCTCTTCCAGGTAGAGAGCATGATTGTAATTTGGAACGATAACGCTGACCAGTGGATTCTCGTGAGTTGTCTTCATAATTGCTTCAGCGGCGATAGTTTCAAGGATCGGGCCTTTGTAAATCTATTCCCCCTAGTCGAGGCTCTTGTGACGCTACCAATGGCTCTCGCCCGGAATGAATTCAAGGCGTGTTGGATCAGCTTCCGCTGGGTCAACATGAGACACCTGCTTCCAACCGGTGGAACCCTTCCGCCAAGTCCCACTATACTCCTTGTTCTCATGATGAACCAGATGGCGCGTCTGGGAAGCACCTCGCCGTGAATAGTTGAGAAGTCATGGCAAGTCATTGCCCATGGCCAGTCATTGATTGGCCTTTGAACTGGAACGTCGACCATTGCAAGCTTATGTTGTCCATTGGTGAGTCCCGTCTTCACTGCATGCCAGGAAGAAAGCCACATGCTTTTGGTTTGGCGCTCTGCCAGCAAAGAGTCAAGTCTTGAGCCTTGATCCTGAATGCCCAAAGTCCTTCTCGTTTGTAGGCAGTCGTCTTTGTCCCAGTTCCGACCCTTGGCGATGGCGGTCACTGCTGGACTCCCCGTCTTCCATTGAGCACGTTGGCGATGGTTTCTCCTTGAATATATTTTGTTGCCAACAGCAATCCGGTAATGCCTGAGGGGCATCCGCAGCCCCTTCGTTCTGCACATCGCAGGATCAGAAATCATGGTCCCATTGTTGGGGATGCATTCGTGGGGTTTATGGGGTACACCACTTCCACATTCATGCTGACGAAACTCACTCACGGCTGACCTGGATGAGATTCGAAATTGCTGCCACCACCTTGACCTGGAAGTGGTTTGTGGCCATGTACCGCAGCCGTCTCTTCAGAACATCGTATTGCGGCTCGATCGCGTGAAATGGGTTCTCTACCCTGGCACTGGCCTGGGACTTGTTCGTCTCAACCAACCCCAGCCAGCAGCCATCCGGTGGATCTTGAAGAGTTCGGCGTTTGCCTGGAGGCATGGCTATTCTGACTACCGTATCTTTTCCGGCCTCGGCGTGGGCAACCTCCTTATCCTCATGCAGCAGTCCGGCGACTGGGGTGTGGCAGACACATGGGTGTCTGTGATTTCCATGGAATGGATCAGTCCGGATATTTCGTCGCTGCCAACGCCCAGCAGGATTTTCTGCCCTGTTATGTCCTCGTACGTCTCGATGACGGTCTTTGACACCCGGCGCCGGCGCCGTTCCTGGCTCTGAACCTCTGGCTGCTCCGCGACGCGTCTGACTGGGCCTTTCGCCACAACGCCGATGCGGAGGGAATGCGATCCGTGTTGACCGGTCCGCTCCTTTCGGTTTTTGGTGGATGGGGCTTCGGTGGATTCCACCTTCTTGGGTCGTCGCTTCTCGTCCTGCATCCACAAGATCAGCGGGGAAGCCCCCAGCAGGGCGCGGCCCGCCAGGGCCCATTGCCCCTAAGCGCCACGGACGCTTCTATGGCCGTGTCCCGCTTCAGCCTGGGAAGCAGCAGCAGGGGGGGCCCCACTGCGGGTGGCCATGTGGGAGACAAGCAGCACCCTCATGGGGTGATCACCTGCTTCCAGTAGATCAGGGTCAGCAGGAAAGCCAGGGTTCGGGTCCTGTCGGTGCCATGGCGATGGGCGTCCAGAATCCTGCCAAGCAACTCCGGATCCACAAGATCGTCGATCAGCCCGCCGTGCTCCAGCAGGAAGGCATGCATGCGGGGGTCGCGGTACCAGTCGGAGCTGAGGTCGTAGCTCACATAGCGGGACCGCCGCAGGGGTGGTGTCCAGTAGAGGGGAGGGGCCTTGGTCAGCATGCGGCCCCGGTCGAAACCGTTCTCCTCGGGAAAGCTGAGCAGCTCCGGGCAGTTGCGGGCAATGGCATGGCGGTGCCAGTTGGAGCCCAGCTTCCAACCATCGGGAAGATTCCAGATCGCTTCGATCCAGCTGAGGTCGTGGAAGGGGGAGCGCCAGGCACTGGAGGCCCGGTACATGCGGATGCCGTTGGCATAGAAGTTGGGCACCCGCTGCTCGAAGTAGTAGCGGGTAAGGCCTTCGAGGAACCCACCCCGACAGAAGCCGGCAAGCCTGGCGGCGCGCTGGCCACGACCCTCCGGCATCAACTGGGCAGCCAGCGGTGGGGCCAAATAACGCAGTTCCTCGGCTGAGAAGCTGAGGTGACGCTCCACTTTCATTCGCCAGAACTGGCCCAAGGCGGCTTCGGGGGCCAGAGCGGCGATCCGGCCGAGCCAGCCCCGGTCGAAGTAGTACGTACGGGCGAATTCCCCCAGCGTGCCGACGAAGAACGTGGCATCGGCGGGAATCTTGGCCTTCAGCGGATAGAGAAAGGTGTGCCAGTGGCAGGCGGTTTTGGTGCCGTTGGTGAGGCTGGAGATGCGGGGCGCATGGGCGAAGAATTCCTCGAGGTCCAGGTTGATCAGCTGGTGGGGCAGATCGAAGCGCCGGGCCATGTGGCGGGCCACCTGAACGTCGGTGGCTTCCTCCCTGCCCATGGTGATCAGATGGGGGCGCAGCCCCTGGTGAAGCATCGAGGCCAGAATCACCCTGGAATCGAATCCGCCCGAAAGGGATAGGTAGGGGTTGGCCCCCGCCAGCCGGAGCACTGCGGCATTGAGGGCTTCGACGGCGGCGTCCGGGTCGGCAGGTGCCGGTGGGATTCGGTCGAGAACCGACTCGGAGCGCAGCGCCACGCGGCCGTCGGTGAAGTGCAGGATGCTGCCGGGGGGAACCCGATGGATCTCGGGGTGGAGCGTCTGGTTGTCGGTCAGGTTCTCCAGCTGGCAGAGATCGCCGAGGGCTTGCCAGTTCCAGCGCCATTCGAGACCACTGCGGCGCTGGATTTCCGCCACCTGATCGCCATGGAACAGGCGACCGTTCTGCTCGGTGTAGTAATAATGCGTGGCACCGATAGGTGAGGTGACCACCGTCACATCCCCTGCGTCGGTCTCGATCACCAGGGTGTATTCCCCTGCCGTGGCTGTCAGGGCGCGGCTTCCTTGGCGCAGGAAGCGTCCCAGCAGGTCAGCCTCCGAGCAGTCGCAGTAGCCGATGCAAGTGAGCCGGTGATCGCCGAGCTGGATGGTCATGGTTCCCTACGGCTTGAGCTTGTTGAGCATCTGCTTGCCTGCGCACTTGATCCGGAAACGCAAGGCCCCGAGCCGATCGCCAAAGGACGTGGTGGGGATCCCCTCCAGGGGCAGGCTCGCCCAGGGGGTCTGCTGGCGAATCTCCAGGTAGCGCTGGCGCCAGGGATGGGTGCAGCGATGGTGCCAGGGTTTGGCTAGCCCTGAACCTGCGAAGTGGATCACGGCGGGGCTGACCCGAGCCGCCTCTGCCTGCCGGCCAAGGGAGGTGCTGGCATCGGCGTATTCAGGATGCATCCAGAGATGGGGCAAAGCGTTAAAGCGCCAGTCAAGGGGCAGCCAGCGGGCTTCAAGCAGGGAATTGAGCACATCCTGATCCCAGTGCTTGATGCGCTCGGGGTGGGTGTTTGCGAACTCCAGGCCCGTGGCCAGGATGTTCTCCCTGCGCCAACGGCCCAGATCGATCAGCATCGCTCCTGCGTTGAACACCAAAGAATCCTCTGCCAGAGCGAGGCGATGGCGGTCGAACTCCTGGTTGTGTTCCTCCACCGCAGCGATGCTGTTCTCTCCCAGAGCCGTTTGCCAGAGATCCCGAAGCGAGTCGACCACGATGAGGTCGGAATCCAGATAGATGACCTTCTCCACCGCATGGGGAAGGGCCGCCGGCAGCAGCAGCCGAAAGTAGGTGGCAAGGGTGATGTGGCCGAAAACCGGGAATCCGGCAAGCATCTCCTCATCCAGTTGAATGAAGGAGACTGAAGATAGAAAGTCGCCAAGG
Organism: Cyanobium gracile UHCC 0281; assembly: GCF_034931305.1. Classification (GTDB taxonomy): domain Bacteria; phylum Cyanobacteriota; class Cyanobacteriia; order PCC-6307; family Cyanobiaceae; genus Cyanobium; species Cyanobium gracile_A. The sequence continues at coordinate 88,663 of NZ_JAYGHY010000003.1, forward strand.
TAGGCGGCCAGCCGAGCACGTTCTCCAGAATCAATCACACCATGAAGAATATAGACACTGATCGATTCGGTTGGGTTGGAAAGCTGAAGGGATTTCAGCATCACAGCACAGTGCCGGATGTAGTTGTTGTCGATCGTGCAGGCGATGATCATTTGAAGAAACCCATCATTGTGGTTAGCAATATGGGAAAAAGCCGTGTTGCGGGACGACCACGATCCTGTTGATGGATGCTCATTGGGTTTGATGCCATCAGACGGATGATGCTGTCACGGGTGACTGTTGAGGATGCTTGGATTGGTCGCTCCAGAGTTTTGCGTAAAGGCCCGAGTGGCTCAGTAGTTCGTGGTGCTGGCCCCGTTCGAGGATCTTTCCCTCTGCCATCACACAGATGACGTCAGCATTAACGATCGTACTGAGGCGGTGGGCGATCACCAAAACGGTGTGGTTGCGCTCAAACTGTTCAATGGCCTGCTGCACCAATCGTTCACTCTGACTGTCAAGGGCGCTGGTTGCCTCATCCAGGATGAGCAGCTCTGGTTTGCGAAGAATGGCTCTGGCCAAAGAAATTCTCTGACGTTGACCGCCACTGAGACGATAGCCGCGTTCACCTATCTTGGTGTCGTAGCCCTCGGGCATCTTGTTGATGAAGCCGGCGGCTTGGGCCTTGGCAGCTGCAGCCTTGATGTCTTCGAGCGTCACATTCTCGACACCAAAGCCAATGTTGCTGGCGATGCTGGCGTTGAAAAGAAAAGTGTCCTGACTGACGACGCCAAGCCTTTGCTGCCAGCTGGAAAGATTGATGTCTCGGAAATCCACTCCGTCGATAAGTATCCTTCCTCCGGTTGGCTCATAGAGACCCGCCAGCAGATCGGCGATGGAGCTCTTGCCGGCGCCACTGGAGCCGACCAGGGCGATGGTTTGACCGCGCCCTATGCTGAGGTTGATGCAGGAGAGAGCTTCCGGAAGATCAGGTCCGTAGCGAAGAGAAACACCATCCAGCTGGATCCCCTTTTGAAGATCTGTGAAAGGAACGCCTCCGGAGCGAATGAATTGCTTGTCATCATCACGGAGTATGTCGTTCAGTCGTTCCACATTGGCGCTATTGGCTGCATAGCTTGTGGCCAGTCCTGTCAGGCTGCCGACCCGCTGATTGAGTCGTTGCAGGGCAATGATAAAGGTCACCAGACTTGGGAGTACGCCACTGCTACGGTCCTTGAACACCAGCAGACTCAGTGAAGCGATAACAGCAATCGAGATGATCGGCAGCATGTTGGAAATTGGCTGCACTAAGTTGGAAAGTTTGCTCTGCCTTATCGACAGCCTTTTGCTTTCGCTGAGTAAACTTTTCAGCTTGGCTCTTGAGCTCTCCAGCTGGCCCATGCTGTGGAGCAAACGGAGGCCTTGGATCTGCTCGTTCTGGTGGCTGGAAAGCTCCACGTTCACGATTTGTTGCTCCCGCGAGTTCCTGCGGATGCGCGGCAGAAGAACTTTTTGTACCGTCTGCATGGCAGCGGCCATGCCCATCGCCACCAGCAGTAGCCACGGCGAGATCGCCACCAGGATTGCCAGATAGATCAACAGTTGCAGGCTGTTCATCAAGAGTCCGTTGGCGAGGGAGATCTCTTTCTGAACGGTTCCGCCACCGGAGCCGACATAGTTCAGAAGATCGCCAACGCGATAACGGCTGGCACAGCCGAAACTCAGGGACAGCACTCGATCGTTCAGCTTGCTGGTGATTTCCGTTCCCATTCGGGTTCCCATCACGGCAGAGCTGATGCTGTTCACGTAGCTGGTCGCCGCCATAAGGGCCTGCAGGGCTACCGCGAAGGCGAGAAGCAGCACAAAGATGCCATCACGACCAGTGCGCGTACTAAGGGCAGTGGCAAGCCAATCTTGGAGCCAGGGGAGCTGGTTCAGGGATCCGAGGAATGAAATCTTGCTCCAATCGCTGTTCTCCGGAGCACTGATCAGGCTCACGGAAAGAAAAATAATCCCGAGGGTGGCGCCCTCGCTGAGGCTGGCGGCCAGGCTTGTGGAAAAGTTAAGCGCCAGGAGCTTCCAATGTTTCTTCGCTGATTGCCGAATCAGGCGCGATGCAGGTTTCTGGTCAGTGAGAGGAGCACGAAGTGGCTTGGGGAGTCGTCTGACAATGCGATGGAGAAACGGCATCAACGGCGAGGCAGAATGGGGGCTGAAACTGGAAAGTCAGGGAGTAACTGTTTCGCTGATCGATGCCTCTGATCGTGGGGTGCGTGGCATCGATAGATTTAATCAGGCCACCTGATCAGCGTCGTTGATCAGGCCGTTGGAACAGAGGCGGTCGATGACCAAGGCACAGCCATGCATTATGAACCAAATCTAGGCCGTCACCGGCAGCCTGCACGACGGTGGTCTGGGCTTTCCCTGACCCGTGAGGGTAGGTTGTAGGAGTATTCGGTTCTTGATGCGAGGGTTGTGACTCGCATCCACTAGGCACTTTGATCCGGCGCCTCCCCCGTCATCAGCGCCTGAGGATCCACCGTTTCCGCTGTGGCGATGGTCAGGCCACCGCCTCTGCGACCAGCCTTCTCACTCCCAATGCCCGCTGAGTCTTCCAGGGGACTTCAGTCGAGTCCCTTCCGCCGCTGCCAACTCACGCTGCTGTCGCCGCTGGTGCTGCTGGCCCTGACGGCCAGCCAGGCCCTTCCTCGCGGACCAAGGCCCACCAGTGTCGAGACCTTTTCGCATGGTCCCCTCGACCATCGCCACCTGGCGATCATCATCAACGCTGCCGATCCCCTCAGCGAGACCATTGGCCGTGCCTACCAGAGCGCCCGCCTGATTCCCCCTGACCAGGTGATCCGGGTGCGCTTCCCTCCCAGGACCACGGCTTTGAGTCCGACGGAGTTCCGCCGCATCAAGCGCACGGTGGACAGCTTGACCCCTGGCCATGTCCAGGTCTATGCGCTGGCCTGGGCCGCTCCCTATCGGGTCGGCTGCCAGTCGATCACCAGTGCTTTCACCTTCGGCCTTCATCCACGCTTCTGTGCCGTCGGTTGCCGGGCCACCGCCTTGAGTCCCCTGTTTGCCCGTGGCGATGTGCGCCGTCCATGGGATCAGCTGGGGATTCGGCCCAGCATGTTGCTGGCGGCGACCAGTCTCGAGATGGCCAAGCGTCTGATCCAGCAGGGTGTGGCGTCCGACGGTACGGCTCCTCCGGGGACGGCCTATTTACTGAGCACCAGGGACGCCAAGCGCAACACCCGAGCATCGGGCTATGGCCGGGTCGCGGCGGCCATGGGGTCAAGGTTCCGGGTCAGGGTCGTCGCTGCCGATGCCTTGGTGGGAGCCCAGGATGTGATGGCTTACTTCACCGGACTGGCTTTCCCGGCGGGCATCCGTACCAATCGTTACCGGCCTGGCGCCGTCGCTGATCACCTCACGTCCCTGGGCGGCCAACTGACCGACAGTCCGCAGATGAGTGCGTTGCGCTGGCTCGAAGCCGGTGCCACCGGCAGCTATGGAACGGTGGTAGAGCCATGTAACTTCCCGACCAAATTCTCAGATCCAGCTCTGCTGCTTGCCTATTACAGAGGCGGTGACACCTTGATCGAGAGCTACTGGCGCAGTGTGGCGATGCCCGGCCAGGGGGTCTTCATCGGTGAACCACTGGCCAGGCCCTGGCCAGTGCGCGAGGACCTCATGCCTGGTGACGCCTCTGGTGCCAGGCCCAGGCATGCTCGATGATCGTTTCCAGTTCCGGGTAACGGGGCCGCCAGCCCAGCTCCTGGTGGGCCCGCGTGGCCCCGGCCACCAGCTGGGGAGGATCACCCTCGCGCCGTTTGGCGACGTGGGCCAGCAGACCCCTGCCGGTGACGGCCTTGGCGGTTTCGATCACCTGCTGAACGGAGTAGCCCGTACCGTTGCCGAGGTTGTAGATCAGGGGCTTGCGCTCAGTCTCCTCCCGCTCCCGCAGTCGCAGCAGTCTTTCCAGGCCCAGAACATGGGCGTCGGCCAGATCGGCCACATGGATGTAGTCGCGGATGCAGGTGCCATCCGGGGTGGGGTAATCGTCGCCAAAAATCTGCAGGTAGGGTTCCCGACCGCTCATCGTGTCGAGCACCCTGGGGATGAGGTGGGTTTCCGGGTCGTGGTCCTCACCCAGATCGCCGTCTGGATCGGCACCGGCGGCGTTGAAATAGCGGAAGATCACACTAGGCAACCCGTAGGCCGCCGCGAAGTCGGTGAGCAACTGCTCCACCATCCACTTGCTGCGTCCGTAGGGGTTGATCGGTGCCTGGGGATGGTCCTCGGTGATCGGCACCTGCTGGGGAATCCCATAGGTGGCGCAGGTGGAAGAGAAAACGATCGGTAACGGGCGCTCGGTGGCCACCAAGGCCTCCAGCAAGGTGAGGGTATCGCCCAGGTTGTTGCGGTAGTACTTGGCAGGATCGCTCACCGATTCGCCCACATAGGCATAGGCGGCAAAGTGGAGCACCGCCTCGATCGGCTTGCCTTCCAACGCCGTCCCATCGAGGGCGGGGTGGCGACCGCGCAGCAGAGGCTCGAGCACTTCACGGTCGCCCACCTGCCCCAGAACCAGGGGAACTTTCAGAGTTTTCTCGACGATGTCGGCATGGCCGTAAACGAGGTTGTCGAGAACCACGGGTTGGTGACCGGCTCGGGTCAGGGCCCTGACGGCATGGCTGCCGATGTAGCCGGCGCCGCCGGTGACGAGGATCCTCACAGCCGCACCTCGGCGCCGCTGGCCCGTTCACTGACGAACTCGGCCACGGTGCGTCGCAATCCCTCCTGCAGGGTGATCTCTGATCGCCAGCCGAGGGCGGCCAAGCGGCTGACATCGAGGAGCTTGCGTGGGGTGCCGTCTGGCTTGGAGGTATCCCAAGCGATTCGGCCGCGGTAACCAACCGCCTCGGCCACCATCGTTGCCAGGTCCTGAATGCTCACGTCGGTTCCTGTCCCCACATTGATGTGTTGTAGATCCTCGGTGCCCGGTTGCCAGTGCCGCAGGCAGAACAGCGCCGCGGCCGCCAGATCATCGACGTGGAGGAACTCACGGCGTGGCCGGCCACTGCCCCAGCAGACCACCTCTTCGGCGCCGGCTTCACGAGCCTCCTGGAAACGCCGGATCAGGCCGGGAAGCACATGGCTGTTGGTGGGGTGGTAGTTGTCGCCAGGCCCGTAGAGGTTGGTGGGCATCAGGCTGATGGCGTCGAAGCCATGCTGCAGGCGTAGGGCGCGGCACAGCTGGATGCCGGTGATCTTGGCGATCGCATACCACTCGTTGGTGGGCTCGAGCGGCCCCCCGAGCAGGGCCTCCTCCCGGATCGGTTGGTCGGCCAGCTTGGGATAGATGCAGCTGCTGCCCAGGAACAGCAGCCGACGGCTCCCTTGCCGCCAGGCACTCTCGATCACGTTCTGCTGGATCTTGAGGTTGTCAAGCAGGAAGTCGGCGGGGTAGGTGGCGTTGGCCAGAATTCCACCCACCCGCGCCGCCGCCAGCACGACGACATCGGGCCGCTGGTCGGCGAGCCACGCCGCCACCGCCGTTCCGTCCATCAGGTCGAGGTCCGAGCGGTCCACCGTGAGCAACGTCTGGTGGCCTTCCGCCCTCAGGCGTCGGGTGATGGCCGAACCGGCCATACCGCGATGGCCGGCGATGAAGATCCGATCGTTCGGTGAAATCAGCATGGGGAAAGACTCAGGCCCCTGGGCCGTTGCGCGAGGTGGACAATCGCTTGTGACGGCACCGTTCCTGCCGTGATTCTCTTCGGCGAGAGCTGGTCACAGATCTGACCATAGCGGCGTTTCGGATCTCTTCTCACGGTGCGGCCTTGAGTCCGACCTGGGGAGGATTCTCCATGGAGCCGACGACCTTGAAGCCCTCCCGGCGCAGAGTGGCCTCCTTGGCGGCTTCCTCCTTGTCGGTGGCAACCATTTCCGCCACCAACTCTTCCAGGGTGGTGGTGGGCGTCCAGCCCAGCCGTTCCCGCGCTCGGGTCGGATCCCCGAGCAGGGTCTCCACTTCCGCGGGGCGGAAGTAGCGGCGGTCGATGCGCACGACGGTGGCACCGGTGTCGCGGCGGGCGCCCGTCTCCTCAACCCCCGTGCCCTCCCAGACAATGCCACCCCAGCCCAGTTCCTCGGCTGTGAGTTCGATGAACCGTCGCACCGATTCCTGTCGGCCCGTAGCGATCACAAAGTCTTCAGGCTGATCCTGCTGCAGCATCCGCCATTGCATTTCCACATAATCTCTGGCGTGACCCCAATCGCGCAGAGAATCAAGATTTCCCATGAAAAGACCCTGGTCAAGACCTGCATCGATTCTCGCCATACCTCGAGTGATCTTCCGGGTCACGAAGGTCTCGCCCCGACGGGGACTTTCATGGTTGAAAAGAATTCCGTTGCAGGCATACATCCCATAGGCTTCTCGGTAATTGACCGTGATCCAGTAGGCGTAAAGCTTGGCGACGCCGTAGGGGCTACGGGGATAGAACGGCGTGGTTTCTTTCTGGGGGATCTCCTGGACCAGGCCATAGAGCTCACTGGTGCTGGCCTGGTAGATGCGGGTTTTTTCCGTTAAACCGAGAATGCGGACGGCCTCCAAGATGCGTAGGGTCCCTAGCGCATCTGAGTTGGCCGTGTATTCAGGGCTTTCAAAGCTTACGGCCACGTGGCTCTGGGCCCCGAGGTTGTAAATCTCATCCGGTTGAATCTGCTGAACAATCCGGATCAGATTGGTGGAGTCGGTCAGATCTCCATAGTGAAGAACCAGTCGCGGATCGCGCTCGTGGGGGTCCTGGTAGAGGTGGTCGATCCGGTCGGTGTTGAAGCTGCTGGCCCGGCGCTTGATTCCATGCACCACATACCCCTTCTCCAGGAGCAACTCCGTCAGGTAGGAACCGTCCTGACCGGTGATCCCGGTGATCAGAGCCGTTTTGGTCATGGGGTTGCCTGTGCTGTCAAGGGTTGAAGTGGTGCGCTGGACGCCCGTGGGTGCAGGAAGATCAACGGCCTAGGACGAGGGCATGTTGACGGTTGGAAATCCAAGGAAGCTTAGCTGGAAGCTCGCAGCCAGTCAGAAACTACCAAAAATGATTGTTTGAAGCCCTGTGGCAAGACCTTGTGAGTGTTGAACCTCCCTGACAGAAAAAAGGACCTGTTCTTTACGGACAGGCCCCAGCAAGGTCATCAGAGAGAAGGAACTGAATGATTCAGTCTCGCCGACCGCCGCCCTGAAGAGCAATGATCAGCCTCAGGATGAAGATGAAGAGATTGATGTAGGTGAGATACATGCCCAAGGCACCGGCCAGGTATTGGTCATCGCTGTAGGTGCGGGGCATGGTGTAGAAGTCGACGAAGGCGGCTCCCACGAACAGCACGGTGCCGAAGCCGGCAATCATCAATTCGAAGGTACCGCCAGTAAACATGCCAGGGGCGAAAATCCCGCCCACCAACTGCACCACCATGGCGATCAACAGCCCGATGATGCCGAGGCCCACCACACCGCTGAGGGCTTGGCCGACGTTGTCGCTCATGCGGCGGCCAAAAAAGGACGCGATCACGAAGGTGATGCCCGTGGCCAGGGCGGCGGTGCCAACGGCGCCGACACCAGCCGACGTCACCGCGTAGCTCACGATGCCGCTAAGCGTGAAACCGGTGATCAGGCTGTAGGTGGCAAGGATCGGCAGGGCCGTGCCGCTGTTGCCTTTCATGGCGGCGTTCTGGGCCACGAAAAACAGAATGAAGTTGCCGATCAGGGCCACCCAGAACAGGGGCATGAACAGGGCCGGAGCGCTGGCCATCAGCGACATGCCACCGAGGACACCACCAGCGGTGAGCACCATCCCCCCTCCCACATAGGGGAGGGCCTTGTTGACAACGTTGGGACCGATCAGGGCGCTGGACTGGGCCTCGCGTATGGCGTCCTGGAAATTGCTTCTGGCCGGCATGGCTTCGATGGAATCGAATTTCCACCATCCTGCCAGCGTCCCCCGGCGGTCGGTAGAAACCCCTGTGCGGATCTCCCTATCGGAGTTCGGTGGCTCGGATCAGCGGCCCTGGGGGGAGGCATCGCGGCGGGCGTAGGCCTGCACCAGTCGCTGCACCAGCGGATGGCGCACCACGTCCGCATCGCTGAACCGGCAGATGGCCACGCCCTCCACCCCGGCCAGCACCTGCTCGGCCTCCACCAGGCCGCTCAGCTGGCCCGGGGGCAGATCGATCTGGGTGGTGTCGCCCGTCACGACCATGCGGGAGTTCTCCCCCAACCGCGTCAGCACCATCCGCATCTGGGCGCAGGTGGTGTTCTGGGCCTCATCAAGGATCACGAAGGCATCGGCGAGCGTGCGTCCGCGCATGAAGGCCAGGGGCGCCACCTCAATCACCCCCTTCTCCAGGAACTGGGTGGTGCGTTCCTGGCCCAGCAGCCCATGGAGGGCGTCGTAGAGGGGGCGCAGATAGGGATCCACCTTCTGTTGCAGGTCACCGGGCAGGAAGCCCAGCCGTTCGCCGGCTTCCACCGCCGGCCGAGTGAGCACCAGCCGCTCCACCTTGCGTTCCTGCAGCATCCGCACGGCCAGGATCGTGGCCAGAAACGTCTTGCCGGTGCCAGCCGGGCCGATCGCCAGCGTCAGGTCGTGGCGTTCGATCGCCTCGACGTAGCTGTTCTGACGCAGGGTTCGCGGCCGCAGGGGCCTGCCGGTGACGCTGGTGGCCAGCATCTGGAGCCCCATGCTGCGGTGCTGGTCGGAGCGCCCCGTGTCCAGGGCCGTCAGGGCCGCCTGGATGTCCACCGGGCCGATGGATTCGCCCCGTTTCCATAGCGGCTCAAGCAGCTGGATCAGGGCCTGCAGCCGCTCCACCTGGGAGCTGCGGCCCCGGATCTGAAGATCGAGGCCCCTCAGGACAACCTGGGCACCCGTCAACGCTTCAAGCCGCCGCAAGGCGGTGCCGTCCGTGCCGGCCAGGGCGATGGCGGCGGCGCTGTCCGGCAGGGCGAACGTGGAGGAGAGTTCGCTCAGGCCTCGGCGGCGGCAGGTTCGGCGTCGACGGCTGCGGCCGCTTCGGCGGCGGCGGCAGCCTCAGCTGCCTCTTTGGCGGCGGCTTCCTTGGCAGCCTCGGCGGCGGCGGCCGCCTCCTTGACCGCGGCGGCAGCGGCGGCATCACGGGCGGCGGCCTGCTGGAGCTTGCCGACGGTTTCGGCCGGGCGGGTGGTCTTCTCGATCAGGCCGCCCTTCTCGAGAAGGCTGCGCACGGTGTCGGTGGGCTGGGCTCCCTGGCCCAGGCGGACCCGGATGGCCTCGGCGTCGAGGCGGGTTTCCTTGGTGCGGGGGTTGTAGAAGCCCAGTTCCTCGAGCGGACGGCCATCGCGGCGGGAGGTGCTGTTGGTGGCCACGAGACGGAAACTCGCTTCCCGTTTCTTGCCGAACCGCTTCAGCCGGAGCTTGATCATCGGGGAAAACCAGCTTGAGAACACAGCCCAACATCCTACAGGCCACCCTTCCCTTACTGGTCAGCCCGCCGCACTGGGCCAGGAGCCTGCTGCGGCGGGGCAAGCGTCAACGGAGACCGGCTGCTGCTGGTCTCCGTTGACGCCCCTTCCAGGATCCCTTTGAGGACGAACGGACGAAGTCTGTGCAAGACGTTCGGATTGAGCGCTCATTAGGCAGCGTTATCAACGCAATCTGCCGCGTGATAAGATGTAAAGGATGAATCAGTTCATTGAATTGATGATGTTCTCCAGGGTGAGGGGGCGCCTGAAGCCAATAGCTGAACGCCTCCGGTACGAGCTAATCTACGGCCGTGAATGTTGCCGGGCATTCCGAAAAATTCCTAATCTCTATCTGATCCCTGAGTCCAAGGCCCTGTTCGTTCACCTTCCGAAGGTCGCAGGTACATCGATCGGATCTTCCAGCCTTTTTGACCAAGCCCGCCAGGTCAGCGGCCGTCGCCCTTCGGGGCATCTGCCCCTGCATGAGGCCAGAGTTGTTCTGGGGGATTCGTTCATGCGGAAAATCAAGGTCTTTACGTTTGTCCGAAACCCAGGCTCCCGCTTTATTTCTGCCTATCGCTATATTCTTGCTGGGGGTAACCATAGTGGTGACAGGATCATTGCTGATCACATCAAGGCCAACTATCAAGGCATTGAAGATTTCCTCGAAAGGTTCCAGACAGATTCCTTCCTTTCCCAATGCCCCCATTTTCGACCGATGTGGACCTTCCTTGGGGCGACAGAATCCGATGCTGAAGCTGCCGTCAATCGCCTGATATTTCTCGGTCGTTTCGAGACCTTGGGGGAGGATTGGGCCCACCTGACTAAGGTGCTAGGGAAGCCTGCTGCTGCGTTGCCAAAAGCAAATATCACCAAGTCTTCCCTCCCACGGCTGAACGTTGAGGTGGCTGATCTTGAGAATAGTCCAAGTTTTGTCCATTGTTATAGGCACGACTATCGCCTATTTGGTTATTCATTGCCTCATTAATCAGGGCATGATCCGCAGAAGGGCTTAGGGCTTTTGCCCGCGCAAGTTCAGAGCTGGCCAAATCCCTTGCGCTTCTTGGCCGGCTTGGGGGGTTTGCGGGGCTGGCCGCCGCCGCGGCCACCGGGGCCGCCCATGCCCGGCATGCCGCCCATTCCGGGCATGCCGCCACCCATGCCGGGAAAGCCGCCCATGCCCGGCATCCCGGGCATCCCGGGCATCCCCGGCATTCCTCCGCGGGTCATCTGCTGCATGAAGCCGCGCATCTTCTGGAAGTCAGCGAGCACCTTGTCCACATCCGCCGGGGTGTGGCCGCTGCCGGCGGCGATGCGGCGACGGCGGGAGGGCTGGGCGGCGAGCAGTTCGGGCTGGCGGCGTTCGGCCTCGGTCATCGAGCCGATCATGGCCTCGATGCGCTTCAGCTGGCTCTCCCCCTGGCGGAGCATGCCGTCATCGATCTTGTTCATGCCGGGGATCAGCTTCATCAGCCCGCCGAGGGAGCCCATGCGCTTGATCAGGCGCATCTGCTGCACGAAATCGGAGAAATCGAAGCTGGCTTCCTGCAGCTTGCGCTGCATCTTCTCCACGTCGGCCAGCTCCACTTCCTTGGTGGCCTTCTCCACCAGGGTCAGCACATCGCCCATGCCCAGGATCCGGCTGGCCATCCGTTCGGGGTGGAACGGCTGCAGGGCCTCCACCTTCTCGCCGGTGCCGATGAACTTGATCGGGGCGCCGCTCACCTTGCGGATCGAGAGCGCCGCCCCGCCGCGGGAATCGCCGTCCAGCTTGGTGAGCACGGCGCCGGTGATGCCCACCTGCTCGTGGAAGGCCCTGGTCAGATCGGCCGCCTCCTGGCCGATCATGGAATCCACCACCAGCAGCACCTCATCCGGTGCCGCGGCTTCCCGGATCCGGACCATCTCCTCCATCATCGAGGCGTCGATCTGGAGCCGGCCGGCGGTGTCGACCAGCACGGTGTCGAAGCCCTCGTCCCGTCCCTTGGCCACGCCGGCCGCAGCGATCGCTTCCGGGGCGGCGTCGCTGCCGAGGCTGAACACCTCAACGCCGATCTGGCGGCCCAGGGTCTGGAGCTGGTCGATGGCGGCCGGCCGGTAGACGTCGGCGGCCACCAGCAGGGCACGCCGCCCCTGCTCCTTCAGGTGCAGGCCCAGCTTGGCAGTGGCGGTGGTCTTGCCGGCCCCCTGCAGGCCGGCCATCAGGATCACGGTGGGCCCTTCCGCGGCCCGGGCCAGGGGGGCATTGGCGCCGCCCATGGTCTCGACGAGCTGCTCGTGCACCAGCCGGATGAACTGCTGGTCCGGGCTCACCCCACGCACCACCTCGGCGCCCACCGCCTTGCGCCGCACCTCCTCGATGAACTCCTTCACCACCGGCAGGCTGACGTCGGCCTCCAGCAGGGCCCGCCTCACATCGCGGAGGGCGCCATCGACGTTCGTCTCCGAGATGGCCGCCTGGCCCCGCAGCCCTTTGACCGCGTCTTCAAAGCGCTGGGAGAGTTCGTCGAACATCAGTTGAGGGATTGGGTGGCCACCAGGCGCCAGCTGTCGCCGTCGCGTCCGAATACATAACCATTGCGCAGCTCCATCGGCGCCGTGGTCTCCAGCACCGTCCCGTTGGCATCGAGGCGCCGGTCGCTGTAGCGCAGACGAGCGACGGCGACGATGCGCCTGGGGCCATTTTCCGACAGGCTGAGATCGATGATCTGAACGTCCAGTTGCTGGGTCTGTCCCCGGGCGAGATCGCCGCGGCGCTCCCTGGCGAGCAGGGCCATCGGCCCTTCCCGGGCGATGCGATCGAGGTCCCGAGGCGTCGGCTCGCCCGCCAGCACGCCGCTCTTGACCGTCAGCCAGTTCTCCAGCAGGCGGCGCACCTGGGCCGCATCGGGACGACTCGCGGTGAGTGGGGTGATGCGCAGCCCGGCCACAGGCCTCGGGGTGGGCTTCGGAGCGGGAGCCGGGGCGGTGACCGGCGGTACTGGCGCCGGCGACGGTGGGGGCGAGCTCTGACGCTGGCGCAGCACCCAGGCCGCAGCCAGCACCAGCAGCAGGGCGGCGCCGCTTCCCAGCAGCCAGGGCCGCGGGGGCCATGGCCAGCGCAGGGGGACGTCGTCATCGAGCTCCCCGTCGTCCTCAGGGTCCGTTGCCCCGTCGGCCTCCGGGAGTGGGGCGAAGCTGCCAGCGCTGCTCCCATCCAGGGTCAGGGGCACAGGGGGCGGCAGTGTTCCCAGGCCGAGGTCGTCGTAGGGGGGAAAGGCTGAGCCTGGGGCAGGCTCTTCGGCTGCCGGGGCGGCGAGATAGGCGCGACCTCGGCGTTGGTCCTCCCGCTCGACGTAGGCCACCACATCCCGGTCGCTGAAGTAGGCCACCAGATCGGGCTCCGCTTCCAGATCCCGGTAGCCCGGCAGCACATCCCGCACCAGCCAGTCGCTGCAGTAGGCGCAGAGCTGACCCAGGGGGTCGGCACTCTTGCCGGCGGCCCAGTCCTTCAGCTCCTGGCTGGCGCCCCGGTCGAAGCAGGTCCGTGCCGTGTCGGCCTCCCCCAGCAGCAGATGCAGATTGGCCAGCAGCGGTTCGATCCCCTCCCGGCCGCTGCGCTGCAGGCGGTGTCTGGCTTCGGCAATGCGCTCGGGTTTGCGCTGGGCGAACCCGGAGGCGGTCAGGGCGATGGTGGCCAGGAAGTCGGCGGCGTCGGAGCCGGTGGCTGCCCAACGGCTGAACAGATCCACCTGCTCCTGGACGGTGAGGAAGGCGCGGATCTGGTGGAAGAAGGGCTGGAAGTCCTGGCTGGGGAACTGGGCATCGCCATCGCCCTCAAGACCCCCGCGCCGCTGCACCAGTTCCTCGAGCAGCTCCAGGCCCTCCTGTCGCTCGACACCGGCGACCAGATCCCGGCTCAGCAGGTCGAGCACCCGGTAGGGCGTGAGGTGTTCCAGCTGGGAGTGCATGGTTTCCCTGAGGTCGGGTTGCCTGCCGAGGCGTTGCAGCAGTTGCAGACCTTGCTGCAGGGTGCGGGCAGCGGCTTCGAAGCGGCGCTGCTCCTCCAGTTCGCTGGCGGCTGCGAGGCAGGCCAACCCCGCCAGCAGGGTGAGATCGGCTTCGCGGCCACTGCCGAGGGTGGGCGACTGGGGGGGGTGCAGCGAGCGGCTGGCCAACTCGAAGGCCTCCAGGGGCTGGCCCCCCTCCATCAGCAGCACCAGCCCACCCACCTGACGGGCGCTGGCGATCTCCAGGGCCGGCTGGAGGCTGCCGTCGCTGCCGGCCAGACTTGTCAGCTCCGCTTCGTAGGCGGCGCGCCGATCGGCATCGCAAAGCAAGTCGGCGCTCGCCCTGAGCAGCTCCGCCCGTGTCTGCAGGGTTTCGGCGGTGAACCCTGCGTGGGGCGGACGGTCCAGGCGCGACTGGAGGGTGCGCAGGACCCCCTGGGCATCGGCGGACGGAGGCACGCCCAGCAAGCGGAAATGATCGATCGGCAGGTCCAATCCGATGGTGACGCTGGGGCGCGACTGTAGTCAGAGGCAGTGGTTTTGACTGTCACCAGGGAACGGACCCCGTACAGTCGGGGCCACGAATCGCATCGCCTTCCTGCCATGACTCAGGAATTGACCGCGGCGCGGGCAGCCCAGCCCGCCAGCCCTGGGGCCGCCGCGTCTTCTGAGGAGGCCGGCAGCCATGCGGTGCGCTTGGAGGGTCTGTATCCGGCGGAGCGGGCCAGCATCAGCCGGGACGAGGGTCTGATGCTCTACCGGGACATGACCCTGGGGCGCCGCTTCGAGGACAAGTGCGCCGAGATGTACTACCGGGGCAAGATGTTCGGCTTCGTGCATCTGTACAACGGTCAGGAAGCCGTCTCCACCGGGGTGATCCGGGCGATGCGGCTGCAGCACGACTGGTTCTGCAGCACTTATCGCGACCACGTGCATGCCCTGAGCTGCGGAGTGCCGGCCCGCGAGGTGATGAGTGAGCTGTTTGGCAAAGCCACGGGCTGCAGCAAGGGTCGTGGGGGGTCGATGCACCTGTTCTCGAGGGAGCACCATCTGCTCGGTGGCTATGCCTTCATCGGCGAGGGCATCCCGGTAGCCCTGGGAGCGGCCTTCACCAGCCGCTACAAGCGTGACGCCCTCGGCCAGGCCGACAGCGATGCCGTCACGGCCGCCTTCTTCGGGGATGGCACCTGCAACATCGGCCAGTTCTATGAGTGCCTGAACATGGCCTCGCTCTGGAAGCTGCCGATCCTGTTCGTGGTCGAGAACAACCGCTGGGCCATCGGCATGGACCACAACCGGGCCACCAGCGAGCCGGAAATCTGGCGCAAGGCGGCGGGCTTCGGCATGGTCGGCGAAGAAGTTGATGGGATGGATGTGCTGGCCGTGAGGGCCGCGGCCCAGCGGGCCGTTGAGCGGGCCAGGGCTGGCGAAGGCCCCACGCTGCTGGAATGCCTCACCTACCGGTTCCGTGGCCATTCCCTGGCGGATCCCGATGAGCTCCGTGAAGCGGCAGAGAAGGAGTTCTGGGCCAAGCGCGATCCCATCAAGCAACTGGCGCTGCGCCTGACGGACATGGGCCTGGCCACGCCCGAGGAGCTCAAGGCGATCGAGAAAGAGATCGATGCCGAAGTGGCCGATTGTGTGGAGTTCGCCCTGGCGGCGCCCGAGCCCGATGGCAGCGAACTCACCCGCTACATCTGGGCCGACGACTGAATCCGTTCAGGGGCATTGATTTCTCCTCATTTCTCTCCTGTCCAATGCCCCGAAGTCTCCAGGTCTGATGACCAAGCGTGTCCTTGTCACCTTCACCGACAGCCGCATGAAGCTGGCGCGGCGCCGCTTATGCAGACAGGCGAAGGAGATGCAGGTCTACACAGATATCGTTGGGGCTTCGGAGCTGGATCTCAGCCCTGAATTCCGGCAGCGGTTCAAGGACTATCTGACACCCGAGCATCGTGGCTTCGGCTATTACGCCTGGAAGCCCCAGATCGTGCTGCAGACCCTCGAGCGCCTCCAGGACGGCGACCAGGTGCACTGGATCGATTCGGGTTGTCACCTCAATCCCGCCGGACGGGAGCGGCTCCAGGAGCTGTTCGCCATGACGGTGGAAGCGCCTTCGGGTGTGCAGGGTTTTGAATGCCTGCCGCCGAATGGATCCTTGGTGTACAAGGAGCGGCAGTTCCCCGATCAGGGGGAGAGCCACTGGACCAAAGGTGACCTGCTGGATCAGCTGGGCGTTCGGGGCCGGCCGGACATCACCACCACCCAGCAGCTGGGGGCCACGACCTTCTTCGTGCGTAAATGCCCTGCCTCCATGGACTTCATGCGCCACTGGATCCGGGTGTTCAGCGAAGATTTTTCCATGATCGATGATTCACCCTCGCTGTCTCCCAACCTGGAGGGCTTCATCGAGCATCGCCATGATCAATCCATTTATTCGATCCTTGGCAAGTTGCTGCCGATCTCGACGATCTCCGTGTTCGAATTCTGGTTCCCGCGGACCGACAACTGCTGGCTGCCGGACTGGGAAATGGTTGGCGATTCTCCAATCCAAATCCGCCGTGATCGCGGCCTCAAGGGAGAGAGTCGCCTGAAGATCGCCACGCTCCAGGCCAAGGGCAGGCTCAAGCGACTCCTGCACGGGTGGCGTCCCCACTGAAGCCCTGGACGATCAGGACAGAGGGGTGGAGCGGGTGGACAGGCTGCGCAGTTTGCGCAGGGCCTTGAGTTCGATCTGGCGGACCCTTTCACGCGACACATCCAGTTGTCGGCCGATCTCGGCCAGGGTGTGGCGCTCCATGCCGTTGAGACCGAAGCGCAGGGCAAGAACGTCCTTTTCCTGGGAGGAGAGGTGGCCCATCAATTCGGCCAGCTGTTCCTGATGCATGCCCCGTTCGATGCGGTCAAGGGGTTCCTCGGCGGAGCCATCGGCGATCAGATCACCCAGAAAGCTGCGGCCATCCTCGGCATGAATGGGGGCATCCAGGCTGGAAATGGTGAGGGCCTGCCGCAGCAGGGAGTCGAGCTCCTCAACGGGAATGGCCATCGCTTCGGAGATTTCGCGACGGCTCGGCATCGCGCCGAGCTTGTGGGCCAGCTCAAGGCTGACCTTGCGGATCGTGGTGAGCCGCTCGCTCAGGTGCACCGGCAACCGGATGGCCCGGGACTGGCAGGCGATGGCCCGCGTCATGCTCTGACGGATCCACCAGAAGGCATAGGTGGAGAACTTGTAGCCGCGGGTGGGGTCGAACTTTTCGACGGCGCGCTCCAGACCGAGGGAGCCCTCCTGAATCAGATCCAGCAGCTCCAGGCCCTTGCCTTGATACTTCTTCGCCACGCTCACCACCAGCCGAAGATTGGCGCGCATCATCCGCTCCTTGGAGCGCCGACCGATCTTGATCGTCTTGTTCTCCTGAACGGAGTAGCCGCTTTTGGACTCTTCCACCAGATGCATCATCGCCTGCACCTGATTACCGAGCTCGATCTCTTCGGCTGGGGTGAGCAGCGGCTCTCTGCCGATCGAGGTGAGATACCAGGTGATGGAATCACTCCCTCTGCGGCTGGAGCCCTCCCTTCTCGTTGCGACGGCAGAGGCGGTCATAGGAGGGGGGCGAAGTGGCGCCATGGATTGAGATATCGAATTATCCACCCACTGGGATGGTCAGACAGTGTCTGGAATGACTTTTAAGCCTTTGCCTGCGAAACCACACACAATCGCTTTTCTTTAGCGATTGACTTTGTTTGCATGAGCAAAGGGCTAATTTCCGAGTTCAAGTAGCGGAGAATGGCAGGCTTGCCAGATTGGAAAGTGGCCTTGCCGGTCCTAATCCTCCAGTCCTGGATCTTCAACGCCTGTCCCCATCGGCCGCTGCCGGTTCTCGCTGGGCCAGGGCTTCGGCCACCGCGAGTGGCGTGACGCCCCCCGCACCCTTGTGGTCCCGGCAGTGAAGACCGGCGTGGGCATGGTCGAGAGCCGCGGCCGCCAGCCAGGCCGTATCGGCGCTGGCCGCGGGCCCGCTCGGCAGTGCCGCGGCAGCCAGGGCCATGGCCCCCCGCCCCGCGGCGTAGCCGGCGAGCACATCGCCAAGCCCGGCCCTGGCGGCGTCCGGGCAGGCCGAGAGCAGTTGCCATCGACGCCCGTCGGGGGCCGCGACGACGCTGCGGGCTCCCTTGAGCAACACGCTGGCGCCGCAGCGGCGCGCCGCCGCCAGTGCCGCTTCTGGCCGGGGCCGCGGGGCCAGATCGGGAAAGAGTCTCCGGAACTCCCCCTCGTGGGGAGTGATCCAGGTGGGGCCTCGGCGGCCCTGGAGCCAGTCGGCGCCCATCGCCGCCAGGCGGTTGAGGCCATCGGCATCGAGCATCAGCAGTCCCGTGAAGGCAGCCAGCTCCTGCCAACGCTGCCGTTCCCGGGCTTCGATCGCCGCCGCAACCGGCACACCGGGGTTGCCCAGCCCGCCCAGGCCCGGACCCAGCAGCACCGCATCCAGCCGATCCAGCCAGCCCTCGTCCAGATCCGCCAGGGCCAGGCCCCCGGCCGGGGTCGCCCCAAGGGCGGACTCCAGCACCACGTGGGGATGGACCTGCCAGAGCTGGGTGGCGATCTCCCGAGGCGGGACGGCCCGCAGACTGCCGCATCCGGACGCGGTGGCGCCCGCCAGGGCCAGGTGGGCGGCGCCCCTGAAACGGCGGCTTCCGGCGAGGACCAGCAGCCGCCCCCGTTCGTATTTCCCGGCTGCCGGATCCGGCTCGGGCCAGGGGGCCGTGGTCCGATCAGCGGCGCTCAGGCCCAGCAGCGGATCGCCGGATGGTTGGCCCAGCAAGGCGGACGGCAGTCCGAGGCAGACCCGCTCCAGCTGCCCCACCCAGCGCAGGGCGCCATCCTGCACCAAGCCCTGCTTGATCAGCCCGATGCAGTAGGTGGTGGAGGCGGTGGCGGCCACCGTGCCGAGCAGGGCCCCGTCATCCGCGTCCAGTCCGGTGGGAACGTCGATGGCCACCAGGGCGCCGGGCCGCAGCCTCTGGCGATCCCGCAGCAGGGTTTCGATCGTGTCATCGGCCGGGCGGTGCTGGCCGATGCCGAACAAGGCATCCACCCAGAGGGCGGAATCGGCGGGGTCCGGAGGGTCTTCCAGCAGGGGAAGACCCAGCCAGCGGGCGTGGCGCAGGTGGGCGTCGGTGAGGGGGCGGAGGCGCTCGAAGGGGCACCAGATCCGTACCCGGCCTCCGGCCAGATGCCACTCCCTGGCCACCACCAGCCCATCACCGCCGTTGTGGCCCGGCCCCACCAGCACCAGCAGGCCGTCGTGGCGATCCCGGCCCGGCCGCTGCTGCAGGCGGCGGCTCACCGCCAGGGCCGCCTTCTCCATCAGGGCCTCCACCGGCAGGCCGCTGGCGAACAGCTGCTGCTCGATGGCCGCCATCGTCTCGCTGCTCACCAGGACGTGGTCGGCATCCAGCGGTGGCCAGGAGGCGGGCATCGGCCGGAAGTCCACGTCGGCCCGCGCAGTGCTCTCCCATGATGGGACGGTCTGTTCCATCCACCCACCGGGATCCTTGAGCCCCGCCCCCGCCCTTTCATCGGACACCGCCGCCAAGAGCCCCTCCCCAGAGGTGGCCGCCGTGTTGGAGCTGCTGGGCGCCTGGCCCGGCGATCGGCGGGTGGCCGTGGGACTCTCCGGCGGCGTGGACAGCTCGCTGACCGCGGCCCTGCTGGTGGCCGCCGGCTGGGAGGTGGAGGGTCTCACCCTTTGGCTGATGAGTGGCAAGGGCTCCTGCTGCGCCGAGGGCCTGGTGGATGCGGCCGGCATCTGTGAGCAGTTGGGGGTGCCCCACCACGTCGTTGACAGCCGGGCCCGCTTTCAGGACCAGATCGTCGATTTTCTGGTGGAGGGCTACGGCGAAGGCCTCACACCCTTGCCCTGCTCCCGTTGCAATCGGGCGGTCAAGTTCGGACCGATGCTGGAGTGGGCTGCGGCGGAGCGGGGCCTCAACCGCCTGGCCACCGGCCACTACGCCCGGCAACGGCCCGCTGGCGCCGCCGAAGCTCAGGCCCTGCCAGGGGACGGGGCCGGCCGCCATCAGCTGTTGCGGGGCCTGGATCCCCTCAAGGACCAGAGCTATTTCCTCTACGACCTGCCCCAGGCGGTGCTGGGCCGGCTGGTGTTTCCCCTGGGTGAGCTCACCAAGGAGGCAACCCGCGTCGAGGCCGCACGCCTCGGCCTGCGCACGGCCGAGAAGCCCGAGAGTCAGGACCTCTGCCTGGCCGACCACCATGGCTCGATGCGGGCGTTCTTGGATGCCTACCTGCCGCCACGCCAGGGGGAGATCGTGCTGCCGGATGGCACGGTGCTCGGCTCCCATGACGGCATCGAGCATTTCACGATCGGGCAGCGCAAGGGGCTGGGGGTGGCCTGGAGCGAACCGCTCCATGTGGTGCGGCTGGATGGCGCCATGAACCGGGTGGTGGTGGCCCCCCGCCGCGAGGCGACCCGCCAGGCCTGTGTCGTGGGCGCCATCAACTGGGTGTCGATCGCCCCGCCGGAGCAGACGATCGCGGTGGAGGTGCAGGTGAGATACCGGAGCCTGCCGGAACCTGCTCTGCTGAGCCCCCTGCCGGAGACGGCCGCTGACCACGCTGCCGACCGACCCCACCGGGCCCGGCTCGACTTCGCCGAGCCCCAGTTCTCGGTGGCACCGGGGCAAGCGGCGGTGTTCTACTGCGGTGAGGTGCTGCTCGGCGGCGGATTGATTCAGGCCGAGGGCTGACGGGTTTCGCTGCGGAACCGGTTCATGGCCGATTCGATCACGACGTGCATGTCCATGTACTTGTACTCGGATAGCCGGCCCCCGAAGATCACGTTGTCGGTGCTGTGGGCCAGCTCCTGGTAACGGCGATAGAGCGATTGGTTGGCAGGGTCGTTGATCGGGTAGTAAGGAATGGCGTCACCGCTGCAGGCCTTGGGATACTCCCTGGTGATCACCGTGACGGGCGAGTTTGCGCCCTCGAAATGCTTGTGCTCAATGATGCGGGTGAAGGGCTCACTGGTATCGCAGTAGTTGATCACGGCATTCCCCTGGAAGTTCTCCAGCTCTTCGATGCTGGACTCGAAATCCAGGGAGCGGTACTCCAGGCGGCCGAGCTCGTAATGGAAGTACTGGTCGATGCAGCCGGTGTAGACCACCTTCCTGGCCATGGACGTCAGCTGGGGCCGGTCGTCGAGATAATCGACGTTCAGGCGCACTTCAATGCCCTCCAGCATTGCCTCGAAAAGGGCCGTGTAGCCGCCGATGGGGATGCCCTGGTAGCGGTCGGTGAAGTAGTTGTTGTCGTAGGTGAACCGCAGCGGTAAACGCCTGATGATGAAGGCCGGAAGCTCGCGGGGATCCTTGCCCCACTGCTTGCGGGTGTAGTCGCGAATCAGAGTCTCGTAGATGTCTTTCCCCACCAGGGAAAGTGCCTGCTCTTCAAGATTGGTTGGTTCTCCTAGAAAACGCTGGGCCTCGATCGTCCGCCTGGCTTCCGCAGGCGTTCGTGTCTGCCAGAGTTCGTAGAATGTGTTCATGTTGAAGGGAAGCGAATAGAGCTTCCCCCCTGAGATCGCTTTGGGAGAATTGATGTAGTTGTTAAATTCGGCGAACCGGTTCACAAAGCTCCAAACAGCCTTGTTGCTCGTATGGAAGATGTGGGCTCCATAGCGATGAACGTTGATGCCGTCCTGCTTTTCTGTGTAGCAGTTGCCACCGATGTGCGGGCGGCGGTCGATGACAAGACAATGCTTGCCGGCGTCAGTGGCCAGCCGTGCGAAGGTGGCCCCAAACAGTCCGCAGCCGACGATCAGGTAGTCGTAGGGGAGGGTGGTCACTCCTCAGCGGAAATCCTTCAGGTCGACGGGCAGGAGATCTTCGATCGATTGCTGGATTTCTGGTGGTTCCTGCATGCCATAGGTGGCAAAAATGTTGATGCCGCTGCTGGTGCATTTCCTGCAGAGGTCGCTGGCATAGCGCTTGGCCTGCATCGCTTGGTAGGGCGTATCGAGATAGTTGGCGATCGAAGGAGCTGATGGGGATTGCACGCAGCAGACGGAAAAATTACCTTCATGATCCAGGCAGACCTGGGATTCGCGCATGAAGCAATTCTGGGACCGATGGCTGCCGATGGCCTGCTGCACCAGCTGGGGGCTGTAATAGATGTATTCCAGTTCCGGGGGAACCTCCTCCAAGCCATCAAACATCTTGTCGATGGGCATGTAATAAGCATGATAGGGAGAGAACTTCATTCCCAGCTTGTCGCAAAAGTGCTTGAACAGATGCACTTCGTGCTGGTTTTGCTTGTGAACCAGGTAGCGCACGTCAATATTTTTATAGCACTCCCAGTCGCCCAGGGTCTCCGAGATGCGGATCAGGTTGGCGAGGACGGGCTCGATCCGCCCTCCTTTGTGATTGATCTGATAGGTGCGCTGGGTGAAACCGGACACCGTGATGGTGAAGTTCCAGAGATGCAGCGGTTTAAGGAGGGACCAGTCGTAGTCGTAGTTGAGGTTCGAGGAGATCCCACAGGGCACACCATGGCTCTCGGCACAGGCGATCAGCTCATGGAGCTTGGAGTGAAGGGTCGGTTCTGTCCAGTTGTACAGGCCGAATCGGCAATTGTCATTGGTGTCTGCCTTCGCCTTAAGGCAAATCTTTTCGAACAACTCAATCGGCATCTCCGTCAGCTTCTGGCCGATGCTGTTGGTGTACTCGGGCATGCCGACGGGGCAGGCCGTGCAACGGAGGTTGCAACCACTCACCACATCCACCCAGAATTCAATGACTTTCTGACCGGGAGTGGCAGGGGAGTACTCAGGCCACAGCAACCGCTTGACTGCCGATTGCACGTTGCTGGGAACAGCACGCTTCAGGACTGTTGGCAAGGCCATCGAGATGTCTACCTGAACGTGTTACGTCTTTTTATCGTAGCTCCTGCCCGCTGACAGCGAAGTCCTCTGGCGTTTCCGTTCCACGATGTCGAGCGAACGGCGTGGCGAAGTGAGGATTTCAGCGGTTCGTCGAACCGCTGGCTTGCCTGGCGTCAGCACCAAGGAGTCGCCCCAGACCCCTGACCATTCGTTGGCGCCGCCGCCACCAGCAGCTGATCGGCGGAGGGGTCAGCCAGTTCCCCAACCGATGGAGCTGCCGACTCCAGACCACAGACCGGTGCTGGGCGCGTCTGTCCCGACGGCACCTCGCCAGGTGGACGGCAGAAGGCCCCCGGTAGGCCGGCAGATCCAGTTGGCGGGCCAGCTGACCTGTGGCTTCCTGCCAATAGCGGGTGGCCTCTCTCTGGATCTGCCAGCACTCCCGGATCGACACCACGCTGAGCAGCGTGTCCGGATCGAAGCGCTCCACCTCGAGCAGGCCCGGCAGCCCAAAGGGATTGGTGCCCTTTTCGCTGATCACCAGGCATCCATGCAGGGGCGCCTGCCACATCCGGCCGGAGAGGGTGGTGCCCCGTTGATAGGGATACATGAGCCCGTAGCAGCAATAGGCCCCCGCCAGCCGCCGGTTCGCCTCCAGATAGCTGAGCCCGTGGGTGCTCAGGCCGATCTTGTCCCAGTGGCTGCCATGGACGTCCACCAAGCCCCTGCGGGCGAGAAGGGCCAGATCCCGCTGGTAGGGATCGTCACCCATCGGCTTGAAGTTGGCGATGTGCAGGGGCCTGCCGGCCCGTTTGCGGAACGGAAGCTGCTGCCAGAACTCGGGAATCACCGGCAGATACCCCTGCACCCAGCGGACCCCCTCAGGCAGCACGGCCGGCCGGAGGAGGGAAATCAGCCGAATCTCGCGGGCGTGGGGAAAGCGGGAGCGCCAGTCCACCTGGAGTTCCTTGACATAGTCATAGATGTGGACCGTCCCGCCATAGGTCTGGTGGGACAGGCCGGGATCACCCCGCAGGACCACCAGCAGCTCCGGATCTGAGTCGACCCTTTCGCGGAGCAGCGAATAGCCTGCAGCCAGATAGAACAGCCGCACATTCCAGATCACATCGAGATCCTGGAAATCGAGCGAGAGGACGTGGCACCGGGGGGTGGAACTCACACGCGCTACCAGAAGGGATCGCTGGCCAGGCTCACCGTCAGCCGGCCACTCGCGCTTGAAGGAACGGTGGCGATGCAGGCCCGCACCATGCGTCCGTTGACCTCGATCTCACAGGCACCGCAGCTGCCCCCCAGGCAGCCGGTGGGGATCACCACCGTCGCCTGACGCGCGGCCTGCAGCCAGTCCTGGCCGGGTCGGGCCGAGCTGGTCCGCCCGTCCGGCCACGTGATGGTGATGGCAGGACGGGGGAGGCTGATGGCTGCAGGGTCGCTCTGGCGGAAATCTAGGGGCGGCTATCGGATCAGGGGCGACAGATCGATGTGGTCCTCGAAGGCGTCGGCGAGGCGGTCGAGCAGGGCGTCCCGCTGACGGGCGTGGTGGGGTTGGTGTTCATCCAGGGGCGGCAACTGGCTCCGTTGGCGCAGCTGGTTCAGCCAGCGCCTGCGCCAGGGGCCGTTCTCGAAGATGCCGTGCAGGTAGGTGCCGGCCACCAGACCCCCCTGGGTCCCCGAGGACGTCCACCAGCCCAGCTGGCCGTCCTCCGCCAGGGGGGCGCAGCCCGCCCGGTCTGTCGGCTCGCTGCGGCCTTGGTGAAGCTCAAATCCCTCCAGCAGCGGCGGTTCGCCCGGGCCCGGTGGCCAGAGGGCTCGGCTGCGCCGTTGCCGCAGGGCCTTGCGGCCCTCGAACACAGTGCGCAGGGGCAGCAGGCCCAGCCCGGCCACCCGGTCTCCGGAACGGTCCCCCTCCAGGCCTTCGGGGTCGTAGAGCTCCTGGCCCAGCATCTGCAGACCACCGCAGAGGGCGAACACCTGCCCACCCCGGGCCACGTAGGACTGCAACGCTTCCGCCAGGCCGCTGTTGCGCAGACTCGCCAGGTCCCGCAGGGTCTGCTTACTGCCGGGCAGGATCACCGCATCGGGCTGGCCCAGCGGCTCACCGGGCCGCCGCCACAGCAACTGCACGCTGCTTTCCGCCTCGAGCGGGTCGAGATCGGAGAAGTTGCTCAGGGAGGGCAGCCGCAGCACCGCGATGCTGAGTTCGCTGCGGGACTTGCGGCTGCCCCTCTCCAGCAGATCGAGGGAGTCTTCCGGCGGGAACAGCTCATCGAGCCAGGGCATCACACCGAGCACCGGCAGGCCGGTCTGCTGCTCCAGCCAACGGCGGCCCGCATCGAACAGGGAACGGCGGCCGCGGAAGCGGTTGATCAATAGGCCGCCGATCAGGGGGCGCTCCACCGGCCGCAGCAGGGCCAGGGTGCCCACGATCTGGGCAAAGACACCCCCCCGCTCGATGTCCGCGACCAGCAGGCAGCGGGCCCGCAGGTACTGGGCCAACCGCAGGTTGGTCAGGTCCCTGGCCTGCAGGTTCACCTCCACCGGGCTGCCGGCCCCCTCGAGCACCAGTCGGCCGCCGGGGTGGGCCGCCTGAAGCTCCGTCAGACCCGTGCGGATGGCCGCCCAGCCGGGCCGGAACCAGTCGCGGTAGTAGTGCTCTGCCCTGGCTGTGCCCACCGAGCGGCCCAGATGGATCACCTCACTGGTGCTGTCGCCCCTGGGTTTGAGCAACACCGGATTCATCGCCACCTGGGGTTCCAGGCCGGCGGCCCAGGCCTGCAGGGCCTGGGAGTAAGCCATCTCTCCGCCCTGCTGGTCGACCCAGGCGTTGAGGCTCATGTTCTGACCCTTGAAGGGGAGGGGCTGCTCTCCTCGACGCCGCAGCACCCGGCACAGGGCGGCGGTCATGAGTGATTTGCCGGCGCCGCTGCTGGTGCCCAGCACCATCAGCGGCCGGGGTGCGGTGGGGAGGGGGCGGGTCAAAGGCGGGGGCGGTGGCGACGTAAGGCTTCCACGATCCGCTGCCGCCGTCCCGCCCGGGGGATCTCGCTGGGCCAGCGCCGCAGCACCTGGCGGCCCAAGGGCGTCAGCCGCACCCGTTCGGTCAGTCCCTGGCCATCCACTTCCCGCCGCAGCACTCCCAGCCGGATCAGCCAGAGGAAATGGTCCTCAGCCCGATCGCTGCTCAGGGGACCGAAGGTGAGCGGGGAGGCCGGGTCGGTCTTTTGGGCGAGCTCCTCGCTGCTGAGCGCCTGGCTTTCCACCGCCTCGTAGAAGCCGCGTCGGAACGGAAGGCAGCGGAGCGAGAGAGCGGCCCGTGCCAGGGAAAGGGACTCGGTGTCGGCCTGTGGCATGACCCCATTCTCCCCAACCGACGGGCAGGCTGGAGAACCCTGCCGGCACCTCCTTTGCTCCTTTTGGCTTCCGCTTCCCCGGCCCGGCGTCGCCTGCTGGAGCAGGCCGGCGTACCCCACCGGGTCCAGGTGAGCGGCGTGGATGAGGAGGGGATCCAGGAGCAGGATCCGCTGCGGCTCGTGCAACGGCTGGCCCTTGCCAAGGCGCAGGCCGTGGCGGACACGCTGAGCTCTGAGGCGGCGTGGCCGTCCCTGGGGGTGCTGGGCTGCGACTCCTTGCTGGTGGTGGAACAGGAGGTATGGGGCAAACCCAGGGATGCCGCTGAGGCGATAGCCCGCTGGCGGTGCATGGCCGGTGGCTGGGGCGACCTGCACACCGGCCATGCCCTGGTGCGGTGGCCGGCGCCGGGGGGCAGCGGGGCGCCGCAGCTGGCGGTGGTGACCACCCGGGTGCATTTTGCTGCGCTCAGCCCCATGGAGATCGAGGCCTACGTGGCCAGTGGTGAGCCCCTGGCCTGTGCCGGAGGTTTTGCCCTTGAGGGCCGTGGCGGCCTGGTGGTGGAACGTCTCGAGGGTTGCTTCAGCAATGTGATCGGGCTCAGCCTGCCGCTACTGCGGCGCTGGCTCGACCCAGGGGTGCTCGCTCAAGCGGCTGGGTGATGGGCGCGGATCCGGCGCAGCCAGCTGGCCATGGACATTCTCTCGAGCACGCTGCGACGCCTGGCTGGATCCTCGAAATCGGGATGCAAGTCATCCAGCCAGCCCTGCAGCCGGGCAGGATCAAGGCTGCCGACGTCCCAGCTGTCGACGTAGGCCACTGGCAGGTCTGTGTAGGCGGCCGTGGTGGGATTTCTTTCGATGATCGGGATGGCGCCGGTCAGAAGGGCTGTAAAGGCTTTCGGTGAAGGGTCGAGTCCACCACCGCCGACGCAGAGGACGAAGGGATAGGTCTTGAGGGTTGGGACGAATTCGTTGTAGGGAATCTGCTCGTGTACATCAACGAAGTGACGCCAGTTGTCTTTCGCCAGCTTTGTGACCTGCTTTCTCGGGTTCCATTGCGGGCCTTCACGGACGTAATGGGCGCAGAAGGCCTTGAGAGGCTTCGCTCGGATGGCGATCGGTGTGGCTTGCGTGATGGCCTGTTGATAGATGACATGGCCATCGCTGTTGACGCAGCCCAGTGGAATCGGCGTGATGCCGGCCAACGGGATGTCAAGATTTTCTGCGTACCAATGCAGGAGTCTGGAATCCTCAAGGAGTTTCAACAGGCGCTGATAGAGCCCTGAGGCGAGGTAATCAGGAAACCGTTGATCGACTTGCTGGGGCAGGGTGGTGTTGGCATCACCTGTGAGCAGGACAAAGCGTGTCGAGGCTTTGAGAAGTGGAAGATAATCTCGAAGAAACAGATCCAGGCATTCCGGAACTGCCTTGACGTAGATCAGCTGTGGCTGTGATCTGAGATCTCCGCTGAAGCCGTACCTCGTCAGGCTCCAGTCTGCCCAGTGCGCAATCGATGGGTTGGTGGCATCCACCATGCGCGTGGTGAGAACCAGCCCTTCAGCGTTTGGGTTTTGGCGACGTAACGCTGCGCCTGCTCTTGAGAACTTTCGACCATTGATGTGTTTCTGGATGGCTCGAGTCTGGCGCTGGATCTTTGGCTCCAGCAGCACCCTGAGTGTGCGCGGTGCGCGGTGGATCTTGCCCGAAATCCTCCTCCACAGGCTCTGAGCGTCAGTTCGGGCAGGATCACCCATCCGATCGTCCAACAGCATGTGCGAAGCCCCATGATAAAGAGTGAGCGGAACACCGTGCCCAAAGAAAAAGCCCCCGCCGGTGGGCGGAGGCTGGAGGAAGGACTACCAGAAGGGAACCAAGCAATGGTTCCCTGACAGCCGATCAGTCGAGGTCTGGCATGGCCAGCGTGGGCTCAGCCTGACGGTCGATCCCCTTCTCAAAGCCGGCGGCGGCGGCGCGGGCCCGGCCCGCATGCCACAGGTGACCGACCAGGAAGAAGAAGGCCAGCACGAACTGGGTGGAGGCCAACCACTGGCGGATGTTGACGAAGTTCACCGAGTTGGGCTCGGTGATGATCCCGCCGACGGAGTTGAGGGAGGCGTTGGGGGCGTGGGTCATGTACTCAGCCGCCCGACGCACCTGCCAGGGCTGAATGTCGTTCTGGAGCTTGTCGAGGCTCAGACCGTTGGGGCCCCGCAGGGGTTCCAGCCAGGGACCACGGAAGTCCCAGAAGCGCATCGTTTCACCACCGAAGATGATCTCGCCGGTGGGGGAGCGCATCAGGTATTTGCCCAGGCCGGTTGGGCCCATGGCGGATCCGATGTTGGCGCCCATGCGCTGGTCGCGCACCAGGAAGGTGAAGCTCTGGGCCTGGGAGGATTCGGCGTTGGTGGGGCCGTAGAACTCCGAGGGGTAGGCGGTGTTGTTGAACCAGATGTAGGCCGAGGCGATGAAGCTCATGAAGCTCAGCGCGCCGAGGCTGTAGCTGAGATAGGCCTCACCGTTCCAGATGAAGGCGCGACGCACCCAGCCGAAGGGCTTGGTGATCACGTGCCAGATGCCACCGAAGATGCAGATCAGGCCGATCCAGATGTGGCCACCGATGATGTCCTCCATCGAGTCGACACCGATGATCCAGCCCTCACCGCCAAAGGGGGCGCGGGTGAGATAGCCGAAGATCACTCCGGGGCTGAGAGTGGGGTTGCTGATCAGGCGCACATCGCCACCGCCCGGGGCCCAGGTGTCGTAGACACCGCCGAAGAACATGGCCTTGAACACCAGCAGCAGCGCACCCACACCGAGAAGGATGAGGTGGTAGCCAATGATGTTGGTCATCTGATTCTTGTCGCGCCAGTCCTGGGAGAAGAACGCGGAGTAGTTCTCCAGGATTTCAGGGCCGCGCAGGGCGTGGTACAGGCCGCCAAGACCGAGCACGGCGGAACTGATCAGGTGCAGAACACCGACCACAAAGAAGGGATAGAGATCGGTGACTTCACCGCCGGGGCCCACGCCGTAGCCAAGGGTGGCGACGTGGGGGAACAGGATCAGACCCTGCTCGTACATGGGCTTGTCGAAGGTGAAGTGACTCACCTCAAACAGCATCATGGCGCCGGCCCAGAAGACCATCAGGCCCGCGTGGGCCACGTGGGCCCCCAGCAGACGGCCGGAGAGGTTGATCAGCCGGGCATTACCCGCCCACCAGGCATAGCCGGTGGAGTCGAGGTCCTTGCCCCCGACCGAGATGAGACCGGAATTAAAGGGCGTTTCCACGGGGCAGAACCTCTTCAGGGAAGATGAAGTTTTCGTGCGGTTGGTCAGCGGGCGCCATCCAGGCACGCAGACCTTCGTTGAGCAGGATGTTCTTGGTATAGAACGTTTCGAATTCAGGATCCTCCG
>NZ_JAYGHY010000004.1:0-108908 GCF_034931305.1 Cyanobium gracile UHCC 0281
CTGCGAAGCCTGCTGGCCCGCAGCGCCCGCTGGAGCGGCCCCCTGCTGGAGCGGCGCTGGCGGGCGACGCAGCGGGACCTGCGCAACGGCAGCGAAGCGATCGCCACGGAACTCTGAGCGGCGGCCATGATTGGGGGACCTCCCCGCCAGCCATGGACCGGACCGTTTCCGTCACCCACCCCGGCCCACACCGCCTGAGAGCGTCCCTGCCGCACCTGGCCCTGCTGGCGAGCCTGCCATTGCTCGGGGCCGCACCGCTGCGGGCCGCCCCGGAGCTGCCCCCGTTTCCGCCCTCCGCCGACTTCCGCTCCCTGCAGCTGATCACCCTGGCCTGCAGTCGCGAGAACACGGCCGAACCCTGCGACAAAGCCCGCAGCCTGGCCAACCCCCTGCTCGACCACCCGCGCCTGCCGGCCAGCTGCAAGGACACGCTCTGGACGATCCGTCAGCGGTCGGTGGTGGCCGCCAGCAACAGCTTTGCGCGGCGTGAACCGATCGACCGGGCCGCCCGCAGTCTCACGGCCGTCTGCCGCCAGCAGTTGCCGACCGCCAAGCCGGCGAGCGATGCCGCCCCGAGGCCCCAGGGGGGCCTCAACCTGATCAATCCCAATCAAAACTGAACCGCTGGCCGGGCAGCAGGCTCTGCAGCTCCTGGCTCAGCTCGGCCATCATCAGTCGGCTTTGAGGTCCATGGCTGGGGAGGATGAGGCTCAGGGCTTGGGCTGGGCGCCCTGGGGGCTTCCGGCCGCCGGGGCATCGATCAACGCCAGCAACTGGGTCGCGGTGTCGCGCATGAAGGCCAGGCTCATCGGGGTGACGACCACGGCCTTGTCGGCCAGCTGGCAGAGGGGGCTGCGCTCGCCGTTGGCCTCACAGCTGCTCGAAAGCCCCAGCAGAGCATTGGTGAGCTTGCCCCGCAGGCAGGTTTCGGCCCCCGCCCCGGCCAGCACGGCCTCGGCGGCGGTGTGGGTGCGGCCCACTGCTTCGGCATAGGGAAGGGCCTTCGCAGCACCCATCACCGCCGCCCTCGCCGAGGACAGACTCAACACGACCGCTCCGGCTACGGCGACGGCAGCGGTGGCACCGAGGGCGGCGGCCGTGCTCAGGGCGTTGGGGAGCAACCGTGGCGCCATGGGATGAAAGCAATTTGTCCCAGGCTAGCCAGCCCTGTCGACGCCACCAGCAGCAGGAGCGGAACAATCGTCGGAGGTAGCTTGGGGCGTCCCCGACCCCCCAGGACGCCAGCCATGGCGAAGACGACCGAGCTGCGTCAGGTGGCGCTGGAGCGACCCTTCGACGACCAGAAGCCCGGCACCTCCGGTCTGCGCAAGAGCACCCGTCAATTCCAGACCCCCCACTACCTGGAGAGCTTCATCGAGGCCTCCCTGCGGGTGGTGCCCGGGGTTGAGGGGGGCACCCTGGTGGTCGGCGGCGACGGTCGTTACGGCAACCTCGCGGCGATCAGCGTCATCGCCCGCATGGCCTCGGCCCATGGGGTCAGTCGCCTGATCACCACCACCGGCGGCATCCTCTCCACGCCGGCGGCCTCCCACCTGATCCGCAGCCGCGGCGCCGTGGCCGGGATCATCCTTTCGGCCAGCCACAACCCCGGCGGCCTCGACGGCGACTTCGGCGTCAAGATCAACGGCGCCAACGGCGGGCCGGCCCCGGAATCGGTCACCGATGCCATCCATGCCGCCACCCTCCACCTGGAGAGCTACCGCATCCTCGACGCCGAACCCCTGAACCTGGACGCCCCGGGGACAACCACCATCGGCGCGATGGCGGTGGAGGTGATCGACGGGGTCGACGACTACGTGGCGTTGATGCAGAAGCTGTTCGACTTCGACCGCATCGCCGCCCTGCTGCGGGGCGACTTCCGCGTCGCCTTCGATGCCATGCATGCCGTCACCGGCCCCTACGCCTCCCGCCTGTTCGAGGGGCTGCTGGGGGCCCCGGCCGGCACGGTTCGCAACGGCCTGCCACTGGCCGACTTCGGCGGCGGCCACCCCGACCCCAACCTCACCTACGCCCACGAGCTGGCCGATCTGCTGCTGACCGGCGGCGCCTACGACTTCGGCGCCGCCTGCGATGGCGATGGCGACCGCAACATGATCCTGGGGCGGAACTGCTTCGTGAATCCCAGCGACAGCCTGGCCGTGCTCACCGCCAACGCCACCCTGGCCCCCGGCTACGCCGATGGCCTGGCCGGCGTGGCCCGCTCGATGCCCACCAGTGCCGCCGCCGACGTGGTGGCCGCCGAGCTGGGGATTCCCTGCTTCGAGACCCCCACGGGCTGGAAGTTCTTCGGCAACCTGCTCGATGCCGGGCGGATCACCCTCTGTGGCGAGGAGAGCTTCGGCACCGGCAGCAACCACATCCGCGAGAAGGACGGCCTCTGGGCCGTGCTGTTCTGGCTGCAGATCCTGGCGGTACGCGGCTGTTCGGTGGCGGAGGTGATGGCGGGCCACTGGAGCCGCTTCGGCCGCCACTACTACTCCCGCCATGACTACGAAGCCGTGGCCAGTGAGGCCGCCCATGGCCTCTACGACCGCATCTCCGGCAAGCTCGCCGCCCTGCCGGGCCAGGCCTTCGCCGGCCGCACGATCCGGGCCGCCGACGATTTCGGCTACACCGACCCGGTGGATGGCTCGATCAGCAAGGGCCAGGGCCTGCGGGTGCTGCTCGACGACGGCAGCCGGGTGGTGCTGCGGCTCTCGGGAACCGGCACCAAGGGGGCCACGCTGCGGGTGTATCTGGAGAGCTACGTGCCCCCCAGCGGCGATCTGAACCAGAACCCCCAGCTGGCCCTGAAGGATCTGATCGACGCCAGCGACGCCCTGGCGGAGATCCGCTCGCGGACCGGCATGACCCGTCCCACCGTGATCACCTGAGGGGCCAGGGCCCATGAGGCCACCGGTCGCCACCGTTGGCTGGCTGGCGGCCGCCTCGATCGGCTGTGCCGCCGGGCCCCTGCTGGCCCAGGAGCTGCCGCATGACGTGCCGGTGCTGCCCCCCCCTGCCGCCACCGAAGCACTCGAAGCCACCGACTTCGCGCCCACCACCACGGTGAACCTGCAGATCAATGGCGCCCTGGGGGGCCTGCAGTACAGCGGCAGTGAGCGCGACAGCGCCAGCAACACCGGAGATGGAGCGCCGTTGCTGAACGGGGTGAGCTTCAACCACGAGGCCCGTCTGACGATCGACACCAGCTTCACGGGCCAGGACCTGTTCCGGATCCGTTTTCGCAGTGGCAACTTCGCCCGCTCCGGCTTCTTCTCCAACCCGCCCACTCCGCTCACCCGCCTCGACTTCGCCTTCCAGGAACCGGCCTGCGGTCGCAGTGAGGGGGCCTGCCCGACGGGGTTGATCACCATCAACAGGGCCTACCTGCAGCTTCCGCTCAGTCGCGAGATCCGCTTCACGATCGGGGCGCGGGTGATGCAGCTCGACATGCTTCCCGTCTGGCCGAGCGTCTACAACGCCTCCCCCATCCTCGATCTGTTCCAGTACGCCGGAGCGCCGGGCGCCTACGGCAAACGGCTGGGTGGCGGCTTCGGTGTCTGGTGGCAACCCGGGGGGGACCTGCGGGGCCTGAGCCTCGGCTACGCCTACGTGGCTGGACGGGCCGGGGGTACGCCCCAGGGTGGCGGCCTGTTCGGCGGGGCCTCCTCCCAGACCAGCACCCTGCAGCTGGCCCTCAGCCGGCCGCAGTGGAACGTCACCGCCGCCTACAGCCTGAGCGGTCCCCAGGTGCGGTTGAGGGGGACGCCCCTGGCGAGCCAGCTGGCGGCGGGGGCCGGCGAGAGGAGCCTGGGATCCTTGTCGCTGGCGGGATACTGGCAGCCGCGCCGCTCCGGCTGGCTCCCCTCGGTCAGCGCCGGCTGGGGGCACGACACGTTCCGCTTCGCCTCCTACCCGGCGCCGGGCCTGTCGGAGGTGCGCAGCCGCTCCTGGTACACCGGCCTGGTGTGGAGCGATGTGCTTGGGGTGGGCAACAGCCTGGGGTTGGCCGTCGGCTCGCCCGCCCACGTGAGTGCCATCCAGACGCCGACGACCAGCAGCATCGACGACCGGGGGCTGGCCTTCGAGGTCTTCTACCGGATCCAGCTCAGCGATGAACTCTCCCTGACACCCGCGGTGTTCTGGCTACCGCGCCCGCGCGGCGCCCTCACCGGCAGCTCGGATGTCTCCGAGGCCCTGCGCTTTCCTCCGGCCTCTGGAGAGGCCAGCCTGGGGGTCTGGGCCGGCCTGATCAGAACCACGCTTCGGTTCTGATCGGCGCAGGGTCAGCGCCCCCGCCGGATCAACCGAACCAGACAGATCAACCGAACCAATTGAGAAAACGCTGGATCACCACCGCGTTGCTGATGTCGACGAAGAAACCCGACACCAGCGGAACCACGATGAAGGCCCTGTGGGCGGCACCGTATTTCTGGACCACAGCCGCCATGTTGGCCATCGCCGTGGGGGTGGCCCCCAGGGAAATCCCCCCGAAACCGGCACAGATCACCGCAGCTTCATAATCGCTCCCCATCACCTTGAACACCACGAACAGCGCGAACAGGAACGACGCCACGAACTGCGCCGCAAGCATGGCCAGGATGGGCCCTGCCAGGGAGGCGATCGTCCAGAGCTGAAGGCTCATCAGAGACATCGTCAGGAAGATGCCCAGAGCAATATCGGAGACGATGGCCAGGGAACGTGGCGCGGCCAGGTAGCGGATCGGCAGCAGCCGCGGCACGGTGTTGGTGAGGAAGATCGCTGCGAACAGGCAGCACACGAACAGGGGCAGGTTGCTGCCGGCCGCCCGCAGGGTTTCGTGCAGCACCTCCCCCAGGCCCAGGCTCACGTTGAGCCAGAACAGAGTGCGCAGCAGGCTGAAATATGTCACCGGCTCCTGCTCACTCTCTGGACTGAGGCTCTCCACCCCCGCCGCGGCCACAGCCGGCTGCAGCCGGTTGCCGCGAATCAGGATGCGGGCAATCGGCCCACCCATCAGAGAAGCGAGAACGAGCCCGAAAGTGGCGCAAGCGATGCCGATCTCCAGGGCATTGCTGATGCCATGGACTTCATAGAATCGCGGCGCCCAGGCGATGGCCGTGCCGTGGCCGCCGAGCAGGGACACCGACCCCCCCAGCAGGCCCACCAGGGGATTCAATCCCAGCAGCGAAGCCGTACCGATCCCGATGAGATTCTGCAGGATCATGTAACCCACGGTGGTCCCCACCAGGATCAGCAGGGGCCAACCGCCAGAAAGCAGCGTCTTGATGTCGGCGTTGAGGCCGATGGCTGCAAAGAAGTAGAGCAGCAGAAAATCCCGCGTCAGCAGGTTGAAGCTGATCTCTGTACCATTAAAGGCATGGATCAAGGCCAGCAGAATGCAGACCAGCAAGCCACTGGTGACCGGCTCTGGAATATTGAATTCCCGCAGGAGGGCAACTTTTCGATTCAACCAGCGACCGATCGCAAGCACCACGATGGCGATATTGAAGGTGGCAAAACTTTCAAACTGCATGGCGAATCAGTCACAACCCTGGACAGAAATGCGATAACTGAAACCAATGGCCGCCGGCGCGCTGGAGGATCCCACCCGGAAATTCATCAGCCTGGTGCGCTTGCCGGGAACGGCCTGGAAAGGCCCGAACATCCGGCCCGTGCCTGGCTCAAAGGTTGGTGTTTCGTTGATCACCTGCAGGTTGCTGCCGTCGGTGAACACCATGAAACCCGACACCGGGAAGCTGGCGCGCTCGGTGGAGGCCGAGGTGAAGAAGAAGCGATAACTGCGGAAGTTGCGATCCACGATGAAGTCGGTGTTCCAGTTCGTGCGGCCCACGAGCCGGTCTGGGCCGATCCGCTTGGACACCACCGGGTTGCCGCCGCCCCCCAGCGGCATCAGAAAGCGGCAACTGGCCTGCGCCGCCGGAACACCGGTGGCCGCGGTGGCGGCAAGGGCCGTGAGGGTGGCAAGGGTCGCACGGTTCACAGTCAAGGGCTTGGCGAAGAGATCAGTAACGAGCAGCATGACAGCCGGCTGCAACACCCTCCACCAACGTTCTTGGGACGATGGCGTCCAACGCCGGCGGCACGGGGAGCAGGCCGTGATCACTGGTCTAATCCTCACCCGCTGGGGTGAGAAGGATAGCGTCCTGCTGCTGGCGTTCGGAATGAACCCAGATCGCAATCATGCCAGCAAGAGGGATCGAAAGGAACACCCCCAACAGGCCTGCAACCCGCTGTCCGATGAACAGGGCTAAAAAGAGAATCACCGGATTGAGCTCCATCGCGTCGCCCATCACCTTCGGCCGGACGATGTTGTCCTGAATCTGACCGAGCAGCACGGACGCGATCAAGACCCGTAAGCCGATGTCTCCCCCCTGGGAGGCGAAGACCATCAACGAGATCAACACGATGCCGAGGGTGGCGCCGATCCCCGGAATCACATCAAGGACCCCCACAATCACCGCCAGAATCAAGCTGTACTTCACACCCAGCAGCGGGAAGATCACGGCCGTTGAGACGGTCAGAAACACCATCAGCAGCAGCTGACCGCGAATGAATCCCAGAACGCTCTGCAGAAAGGTCACGGCGAAACGATCACGGTGCTGCTCAGGAATCAGCCCCAGGAATCCATTCCAGAGCTTCTCGCCGTCGATCAGCATGTAGAGACTGATCACCGCACCGAAAATACCCGTGAAGACCCCGGAAAAAACGGTTTGCAACAACCCCAGGCCCGTCAGCAACCCCTCCTGCAGCAACGTGGTGATTCTGTCGAATCCATAGGTTTTGAGGTAGTGATGCAGGGGCGTGAGGTCCTGCTGTTTCAAGGTGCCCTGCAGATCCAGCAGCAGACCCTGGCCCTGGTTCAGCACCTGCAGGCCAATGCCAGTGACGAATCCGACCAGGAGGATCAGGGCACCGAAGGCAACGGCGGCAATCGACCATCCCCGCGGCAGATAGCTGCACAGCCACTTCACCGGGACGTTCAGCAGGGACGCCACAATGGCGGCGGCCGTGAACACTGCAATCGTGCCTGAAAAGTAATTGAAGATCACCACCGTGACTCCGATGCAGGCCATCAGCAGGAGATAGCGAACGAGATTGGTGGTGCTGATCATTGCGACCCAAGGACCCCTGCTGAGGCTGGATCGTAGACAGGCGAGGCCGTCATCTCCCTGGCAGCGGCCCTGATTCAGCGGCTCCCCTCGGGCCGGGAGGCGAACAGGTTCAGACCCAGCCGCTCCGAGAGGAAGCGCGCCGTGAGCTGGCCGCGCACACTGTTGCCCGCCTCATCGAGGGGTGGCGAATACGTCGCCAGGCCCCCCTTGCCCGGGGCCACCGTGATCATGCCGCCGGCCACGCCGCTCTTCCCCGGCAGGCCGGTGGCATACAACCAGTCGCCGGAGGTTTCGTACAGCCCGGCGGTGACCATCACCGCCAGCACGTGCTGGCAATGGATCGCCTCGATCACCTGCTCACCCGTGACCGGCTGACGCCCCCCGTTGGCCAGGGTGGCGGCCATCACGGCCAGGTCGGCCGCGGTGACACTGAGGGAACACTGGCGGGTGTAGAGCTCGGTGGCCTCGTCGGGATCCCACCAGATGCGGTCATGGTCGCTCAGCAGGGTGGCCAGACCGGCATTGCGGCGATTGCTGGCCAGCTCTGAATCGAAGACCCGCCCGTCGACCTCCAGCCGCCGGCCGGCGAAACGGGAGAAGCCGTCCTGGATGAAGGCCCATTTGTCTTCGCTGCTGGCCCCTGGCGCCAGGCTGGTGGCGGCGATCGCTCCGGCGTTCACCATCGGATTGGACAGGCCCTCGCCGCTGCGCTCCACCGCCAGAACGGAGTTGAACGGCAGGCCGGTGCTGTTGACGCCGAGCTTCTCGCGGGCCTCCTGCTCACCAATGGCCTGGCAGATCAACGCAAACAGGAACGGCTTGGAGATGCTCTGGATGCTGAAGGCCACCCGGGCTTCGCCCGCCTCGAACAACGCCCCCCCACAACTCGACACACAGAGACCGAAATGCTCGGGAGCGGCCGCCGCCAGGGCGGGGATGTAGTCGGCCACCTGGCCATCCAGAACCGGCGCGAAGCGGCCGTGGGCCTCCGCCACCAGCTCCTGCACCACTTCGGCGGTGGGCAGGTGGCCGTTGGACACCCATTCGGAAACGGACCACATGGCGGTACAGGGCAGAGGGAGCAAACGCGTCAGGCACAACCGGGGCTTGCGGCAGGTTCAGCCCGACGAGGCCTGCTCCCAGGGAAAGCTGGGCAGGCGATGCAGGGCTTCCCGTTGGGCGTCGCTCCAGGTCTCGACCATGGCGGCCAGCTCAGGAGCCTCCGCCCCCAAGGTCAACTGGTGGGCCAGCGCCAGGGCATCCGCGGGAAGGATGGCCAGCTCAAACGGGGGGCCCACGGTGAGATTGGAGCGCTGGGTGAGCACCTCCGAGATCAGGCAGAGCCGGGCGGCATCCTCCAGGGAGAGGTTGGTGTGGCCCACGTTATCGAGGGGGGGTTTGCCGTATTTCGTCTCACCGATCTGCAGGTAGGGCGTTTCGCGGGTGGCCATGATGGCGTTGCCCTGGGGATAAACCAGGTACAGACCGTGGGCCTCCCCGGCGATCTGGCCACCCAGGATGAAGGAGGCCCCCGCACTGGCGCCCGCCTGCTGCAGGGCGGCAGCATTCTCCTGCTGCACCGCCACGCTCACCCGGCCGATGTAGGCGGCCGCTTCGAACAGATAATCGCAGGAGCGCAGATCCCGGACCCCTGCGACGAACGCCTCGGCCGGCCGGTCGAGATCCCGGCGGATCCAGCTGATCACGGCCTGGGTGGTGGCCAGATTTCCCGCCGCCAGGAGCACGAACAGCCGATCCGATGACGGCTGAAAGACATGCATCTTGCTGTAGCTGGAGATGTAATCAACTCCCGCATTTGTACGGGAATCGGAGACCATCACCAGGCCCTTCTCCAGCCAGTAGCCGATGCAATACGTCACCGTGAAAGGCAGCAGATATGGCAATTGAAGGCTAGCTCATTGCCTCAAACAAACTGCCGGGGAGTGATCTTGATCACTCCCCGCAGGCGCCGCCCGGTGCTCAGCCCCTCAAGGTGCTGAAGGGGGCGGGACGGCCGGGGCGGTGGGATCGCTGACGTTGGCGCAGAGATCCAGGACGATCTGTTGCGCCACCGAACGGCCCTCGGGAACCTCCCAGGGCCCCCAGGCCCCGTTGATCAGCCAGGCCTGGCGCAGGCTGCTGCAATGCACCGCCACAGCCGTCGCCTGGGCCCGGATCGGCCCGACCTCCGCCTGGGTGGGCTGTACCAGACTGACCCGGACGCCCCCGGGATGGAGCTTCCAGCCGCCCCAGTCGACGAGGGTGTTGCCGTAGAACCTCCAGCGCACCGCCTCCGCCGGTTGTGGCGGCACGGGCGAGGGGGGGGCGGTGGGCGCCGGGGCCTTCACTGGCGGAGGACCGGCCGGAGTCGGAGGCTTGACCGCGACCGTGGGTTTGGGTGCAACCGTGGGTTTGGCTGCAACCGTGGCCGTAGGTTTGGGTGCAGGCTTGGCGTTGGCGGCAGCGGTGGCCGTCGGCTTGGCCTTGGCCACAGGGGGCCTCGCAGGCAGCTTCAGCCAGGCGCCGACCTTCAGCTGGTCGGGCTTCACCCCGGGATTGGCCTTCTGGAGCTCCGCCACGGTGGTGCGGTGGCGGGCCGCCAGGACAGCCAGCGTGTCGCCCGTGCGCACCTGCACGAGGCCCTTCGATGGCGGCAGCTTCAGGGACTGGCCGATCTGCAGCTCCTCGGGCCGGGTGATCGTGTTGAGCCGCATCAA
Source organism: Cyanobium gracile UHCC 0281 (assembly GCF_034931305.1). Lineage (GTDB taxonomy): Bacteria > Cyanobacteriota > Cyanobacteriia > PCC-6307 > Cyanobiaceae > Cyanobium > Cyanobium gracile_A. The sequence continues at coordinate 9,836 of NZ_JAYGHY010000004.1, forward strand.
GTCCTGCACACTCACGCCGTACCGGGCGGCCAGGGCCTCGAGCGTGTCCCCCTGGACAACCTTGACGCTGCGCACAGGCGCAGCCGACTGGGCGAAGGCCTCAGGGCTGAAGCCGAAACCGGCGGAGCAGAGAACAAGGGCTGCCAGAAACCCCTTCATGGCCGCTGCTGTTCCACTCACGATTCCCACCACTCCCTGCACAACGAAACTACCAGAGGTGCGCGCCTGGCCAGGGAAGACCATCAGCCATCAAGCGGCCGGAATTACCCTGCCGGCCGTTACATCAAGACGTTACAAAGTTGCTTCATATTGAGGGGGAGACCACCGGCATCTCTACAGCAACTCTCTGGGCTTCCGGGCCCTCGGGAGGAATCAGAACGTCCTGCAGATGACGCCGCCAGGGTGGTCCTCATCTGGCGGAGCTCCCCGGGGTTTCTGCGCTCACGGGACGCGAGGCGATCGATCAGAGAGGCCAGCGCCAGCGCCCCATCGATCACCACCAGCACGGCCCAGACGCACAGCAACAGCGCCTCGGCCTGGGCCGTCCGGGTCTGGGGCGCCGTGGGCGCGGCGGGCTCCGCAGGGGGGGCGGCGACCGGTTCTGCCGCTGGCGGCAGCCGCTGGAACAGCAGGGCGGTGGGCGGCTCGCTGGGCAGGGGCCAGGGCTGGCGCGACGGGGGCCGGCTCCTGCTCCTGGCCTGCTGCTCCCGCAACCGTTCGGCAAGCGTCGGCAGCATGGCGATCTCTCCTCAACCCCTTTGAAAGATCCTCACGGCCTGGACCAGCGACCGCAATGGCGCAGCCAAGCCGGCGCATGATTCGTTACACGGGCGCTGTCGGGGTGGCTCCTAGCCGGGGGGGGTGTCCTGGGCGACGGCCAGATCGGTCGGCTCGGTTTCGGACTCGCCGAACCAGCGGGCCTCCAGGCCCTTCACCACCACATAGAAGGGAGGCACCACCCCCAGCGACAGCACCGTGGCCACCAGCAGGCCGCCGAAGATCACGGTGCCCAGAGACTGCTGGCTGTTGGCCCCCGCCGTGGTGGCCACCACCAGGGGCAGGAAACCGGCCAGGGCGGCGATGGCCGTCATCAGGATCGGCCGCAACCGCGATTCGGCCGAGGCAATGGCGGCCTCGGCGGCCGTCATGCCCTCCTTCATGTGCTGCTCGGCCACCTCAACGATCAGGATGCCGTTCTTGGCCGCCAGGCCGATCAGGGTCACCAGACCCACCTGGGCGTAGATGTTGAGATCGATCGAGCGCAGGGCCAGGAACGCCAGGGCTCCGAGCATGGCCAGGGGCACGGTCATCAGGATGATCACCGGCGTCACATAGCTCTCGTACTGGGCCGAGAGCACCAGATAGACCACCAGGATCCCCAGGCCGAACACCAGCACGCTGGCGTTGCCCGCCGAAAGTTGCAGAGCGGCGAGGCCGGTGAAGGCATAGCCGATGTTGTTGAACTCCTGGGCATGGAAGAGGTCCTGGATCTTGGTCAGGGCCTGGCCGGAACTCTTGCCAACCGCCTCTGCCCCCTGGATCAGGATCGTGCGGTAGAGGTTGAAGTGGCTGATCACCGGCGGCGCGCTGGTGAGTTCCGCGGTGGCAAACTCCGACACCTGGACCAGCTTGTCGTCCTTGCTGCGCACGTAGTAACTGAGCACATCGTCCAGGGAACTGCGGTTGCCCGCGGCCGCCTGCACGTAGATGTTCCTGACCTGGCCACTCTCATAGGTGAGGCCGGAGTAGTTGCTCCCCGCCAGCACGGCGATGGTCTGCATCGCCTGCTGGAAGTCCACATTCAAGGCCCCCAGGATCGAGCGGTCGATCTTCAGCCCGAAGGCCGGGGCGCTGGGGATGAACTGGGTGTAGAGAGTGGAGAAACCACCGCTGGCCGTGCCGGCCTGGATCAGTTGCTTGGCCTGATCATTGAGCTGGTTGAAGGTGTAGGCCCCATTGCTGAGGTCGTTGAACTGGAAATAGAAGCCGCCCTGGGCGGAAAAGCCCGGGATCGCCGGCGGCTGGGCCGCCACCGCCATGCCGGAGCTGATCTGGCTGAGCTTGGCGTTGAGCCGGTTGATGATCGCCGGCGCCTTCTGGGCGGCGCCGCTGCGCTCCTCCAGCGGCTTGAAGCCGAAGAAGAACACCCCCTGATCAGGACTGGCGCCGTTGAAGCCGTAACCACTCACCACCGAACCGGCGATGATCTCCGGCTCGGCATTGAGCACCTTGGCCACCTCCAGGCCGGTGCCCTGGGTCTGGCTGAGGGAGGCACCGTTCTGGAGCTGGAAGATGCCCATGCCATAGCCCTGGTCCTCCTCGGGGATGAAGGCGGAGGGGAGCGCGGTGAAGGCGAACAGGGTGAGGGCAATGCCGCCGCCCAGGCCCACCAGAATCCAGCGGCGCCGGGCGATCAGGGCCGCCACCATCGCGGCGTAGCCACGCTCCAGGCGGGCGAAGAAGGCGTTGAACCGGTTGAAGATCCAGACAAGATTGGCTCCGGCCAGCACACCGGCCACCACGCCCACCACATAGGTGATGCTGCCGAAGGAGGCGGCGCTGAAGCGACCGAAGGCCAGGCCCACCACCACGCCACCGATGATGCCCACCAGCCGACCAGGGGGCGCTGATTTCTGGCTCCTCAGCAGCAGGGCCGAGAGCATCGGCGAGAAGGTGAGGGCGTTGAAGGCGGAGATCGCGATCGAGAAGGCGATCGTGAGCGCGAATTGTTTGTAGATGATGCCGATGCCACCGGGGTAGAAGGCGACGGGCACGAACACCGCCATCAGCACCAGGGCGGTGGCCACCAGGGCACCGAAGAGCTCGCCCATGCATTCCATGGCGGCCTGGCGGGGACGCATCCCCTTCTCCAGGTTCTTCTCCACCGCCTCGATCACCACGATGGCGTCATCCACCACCAGGCCCGTGGCCAGCACCAGACCCAGCAGGGTGAGCTGGTTGATCGAAAAACCGAAGATCTTCACGAACGCGAAGGTGCCGATCAGGGAGATCGGAATCGCCAGGCTGGGCACCACCGTGGCCCGCCAGTCCTGCAGAAACAGGAACAGGATCAGCAGCACCAGCACGATGGCCAGGCCGAGGGCATCGATCACCCCCTCCACGGCCGATTCGATGAACTGGCCGATGTTGTAGATCTCGAACACCTTGACCCCCGGAGGGACGGTCTGGGTGAACTGGTTCATCACCTGCACCACCTGGTTCGAGACGTCGAGGGCATTGCTCTCGGGGGTCTGGAAGACGGCAACCGTGATCGAGGGGTGGCCTTCGATGCTGACGGCCTGCTGGGCATAGGTGTTGGTGCCGTAGGTGGCCTCGCCGACATCCTTGAGCCGCAGCAGGTTGCCGGCGGGCGTGCGAGCGACGATCAGGTTGTTGAGCTCCTCAACCGAGACGAGGTTGCCGTTGTTCTCTACCAGGATCGGGTAGGCGAACTTCTGGTTTCCTCCCGCAGGCGGTCCTCCCACCAGGCCACCGATCGCCACGGTGTTCTGGCTGGCCACCGCATTCACCACCTGATCGGCGGTGAGATTGTTGGCGGTCAGTTTGTTGGCATCGACGAACAACCAGAAAGCGGGATTGCTACCACCGAGAAGATTGACCTGGGCCACCCCGGGCACCCGCTCCAGCTGGAAGTACAGATTCTGATAGATGAGGCCGTTGAGATAGGAGGCATCGAACTGGCCTTCCGTTGAGGTGACCTGATAGGCCAGCAGGATCGACGGGGTGCTCTGCATCACCGAAACCCCGGTGGCCTGCACCTGCTGGGGCAACTGGGGCATCGCCAGGGAGACGCGGTTCTGCACGTTCACCTGATCGATATTGATATCCGTCCCTTCGTTGAAGAACACCTGAATCGTGCTCGTCCCAGACATGTTGCTGGTCGAGGAGATGTAATTGGCCCCGGGAACTCCGTTGATCTGCTGCTCGATCGGGTTGGTCACCGCCTGCTCGGTGACCAGGGAATTGGCTCCTCCGTAGTTGGAGGTCACCTGGATCAGTGGAGGGGCAATGTTGGGAAGATTCTCGATCGACAGCGTGGGGATGGCGATCAAACCCACCAGCACGATCAGGATGCTGCAGACGGTGGTCAGAACCGGCCGCTTGATGAAGTTATCGGAGAACGACATCGGTTCGCTCAGCTTGCCGCCGGGGCCGTCGCCCGCCGCACCGGCATGCCGGAGCGCAGCAGGGCCGTGTTGCTCACCACCACCTCATCCCCCTTGGCCAGGCCCAAAAGCACCGGATAGGCATTGTTCTGCAACTTGCCGAGCTTCACCGCCGTCTGCACCACAATGGGCGTGGTGCCGGGAAGTTTCTCCAACTGCTGCTTCTGGGCTGGCAACAGCTGATCGGAGGCCTTGATCTGGGGCAAGACTGTGGAAAGGGGCAGCACCTTGTACACGAAAGGTTGCTGGGCCTGCATCATCACCGCCTCCACCGGCACCGCCAATTGGTCGCTGATACCGGTGATGATGCGGTTGCGTACGTACTGGCCGGTTTTCAGCATTCCGGTGAGATTGGGAAACACCGCTTTCACCAGCACCGTATTCGGCTGGGTGGTGGAGCCCTGCTGGCTGGCGGTGGCGAAGTAGGGGGAGACGAACACCACCTGGCCCACGCCCTTCACCGGAGGATTGCTCTGGCTCTCCACCTGCACCGGTTGGCCGATCTTCACCTGGCTGGACTGGGTGGCCGGCACATCCATCAGGGTCCAGAGGGAGCTGTTATTGACGATTCCCGTGATCGCCTGGCCCTGGCGCACGTAATCGCCGAGCTTGACCGAGTCGAGGTTGCCGATTTCCCCGTCAATGGGGGCGGTGACGAACTTGTAGCCGAGGGTGGCGGCGCTGGAGCGGGCCTGGTCCCGGCTCTGGATCGCCTGGGTGATGTAGGCATCTCGATCCTTGGTCGACACCGCCCCCTGCTCGTTGAGGAAGACGTAGCGCTCGGCGTTGACGCGATCCTTGATGGCCTCGGCCCGATCCGAATCGAGGGTGGCCGATTCCTGCACGTTGTCGAGCACCAGGATGGGCTGGCCCGCCTTCACCCGCTGGCCCTCCCTGGCCAGGATGCGTACCACCCGGCCATCAGACTCGGGTCGCATCACCACATTGGAGGTGGACTCAATGACGCTGATCGTCTCGATGCTCGGGGCGAAGCGGAACTCCCCCACGGTCACCGTCTGCACCACCAGGGGCTGTCGGGCCTCGGGCTTAGGGGCGCCGCAGGCTGCCAGCAGCAGCGCCAGTGGAAGGAGAGGGGGGAAGGCCTGCCAGCGCACCGGACCGGTTCATACCTCTGCAAGGTACCGGAAAAGCCCCCTTTGCCCCACTGGTCCGGCGCGGCTTGCGGCCCCTCAGCCGTGGGGGCCGGGCCCACCACGACGGCTGTGGCGCCGGTGGTACTCGGGCTCCGGGTTGGATTCCTGCAGCTGGCGCACCGCTTCCACCGCCATGCCGGCCACCACCCCGAACCCCCCGAGCACCACCGTGCTCCAGAACAGGGCCTCGGGGGTGATTCTCAGGGGAGTGTTCCCGACGATGGCCCGTAGGAACTGGGCGATCGCCAACCCCACCAGACCGGTGATCAGTCCTGCGCAAAGCACCCGCCGGCCACTCAGTGGTGGGCAGGGGGCTGGCATCAGGACGCTCCGCCCACCGGGGCCTCAGCCGTCGCGGTAGGCGAAGCGCCTGTGAGCTGTTTCACCACGACGTAAAACACCGGCACCACCAACAGCGACAGCACGGTGGCCACCGCCAGGCCGCCGAAGACCACCGTACCCAGGGACGCCTGGCTGCGGGCACCGGCACCGGTGGCCAGCACAAGCGGTAAAAAACCAAACAGGGAGGAGATCGCGGTCATCAGGATCGGCCGGAAGCGGGACTGGGCCGAGGCCCGCGCCGCCTCCAGGGCGCTCTCGCCCTCCTCCATGCGCTGGTTGGCGAGATCGACGATGAGGATGCCGTTCTTGGCCGCCAGGCCGATCAGCATCACCAGCCCCACCTGGGCGTAGATGTTGAGCACCTCACCGCGCAGGGCCAGGAAGGCCAGGGCGCCCAGCATGGCCGTCGGCACGGTCATCAGGATGATCAAAGGATCGCTGTAGCTCTCGTACTGCGCTGAAAGCACCAGATAGACCGCAAGAATCCCAAGTGCGAAGATCACGATCGCCAGGGCCCCCGCGCTCACCTCTTCCCTGGAGATGCCAGTCCAGTCGTAGCCGACACCGGTGGTGGAGAGGTTGTTGAAGAGGTCCTGGATGTCCTTGATCGCCTGGCCGGAGCTGCGCCCGGGCAGGGCCGACCCCTCCACCTTGATGGAGCGGAACAGGTTGAAACGGGGAATCACCGACGGGCCGGTGACCGACTCCACCTTGATGAACTCCGAGAGGGGGATCTGATCACCACTGGCGTTGGGCACGTACAGGGATTTCAGATGGTCCGGATTGGCGCGATAGCGCTCATCGGCCTGAACGAAGATGCGGCGCACCCTGCCGGCATCGAAGGTGTCGTTGACGTAGAAGGAACCGATGTTGAAGCTGAACGTCTGCATCGCCGTGCCGTAGTCGACCCCGAGGGCCGCCATCCGATCACGGTCCACCAAGATCTGCAGCTGGGGGGCTTCAGGAGAGAACTGGGTGAACACCCGGTCAAACAGGCCGCTCTGGTTGGCTTTGCCCACCAGCTGGGTGGCGGCCGCGAAGAAATCGGCGGGCGTGAGGGAGCCACCGCTGCGGTTGAGCATCTGCATCTCGAAGCCGGCCCCCGTGCCGTAGCCGGGAATGGCGGGGGGTTCGACCACGATGATGCGGGCCTCCTGGATCACCGAGAGTTTGCGGTTCAGACGCTGGGTGATCGCCGCCACCGACTGCTCGGCGGACGTCCGCTCATCCCAGTTGCGGGTGCCGAAGAAGAACAGGCCCCGGTTGGGGGCATTGCCATCGAGGCTGGCGCCGCTGAACACCGCCGCCGTGGTGATGTCCTTCTCGCTGCGCAGGATTTCAGCCACCCGCTGATTGATGCGGCGGGTGTTCTCGAGGGAGGCCCCGTCGGGAGCCTGGACGAAGCCGATGGCATAGCCCTGATCCTCCACGGGCACGAAGCCCGTCGGGATCGAGGTGAAGGCGAAAGCGGTGAGGACGATGCCCCCGGCCAACAGGGCCATGATCAGCCGGCGCCGGCCCAGCACCCAGCCCAGGACTGCGTGGTAGCGCCGCTCCACCCCGGCGTAGATGACGTTGAAGCGGCGGAAAATGAACAGGGCTCCCCAACCCAGCACCCCACCGATCACGGTGTAGATCAGCACCTCAAGGGGACTGTTGACCCCTGCCAGCAACAGCGCCGAGACAGCGCCACCAATCGCGAAAGGCATCCGCAGGGGTAGGCCGGTGAGCAGGTGCAGGCCAAAACCGATTCCCGCAGCCAGGGCCAGAACCCCCAGGGCCACCAGGGTGCCGCCACCGCTGGCGAGCAGGCCGTACACGAAACCGATGAACACCCCGGAGATGGCATAGGTGCGGCGGCTCGGGGGCTCGCTTTCCCGGGCCAGCAACAGGGCCGAGAGCATCGGCGAAAAGGTGAGGGCGTTGAACGTGGAGATCAGGATCGAGAAGATGATCGTGGCGGCGAACTGCTTGTAGATCGTTCCGGTGGCCCCGGGGAAGAACAGCACCGGCACGAACACCGCAAACAGCACCAGGGAGGTGGCGATGACGGCGCCGAACAACTCGTCCATCGTGGCCTTGGCACTCTCCAAGGCACTGAGCCCTGAGGCCTTCTTCGTCGAGGTGTCTTCGATCACGGTGATAGCGTCATCTACCACCAAGCCGGTCGCCAGCACCAGGCCGAACAGGGTCAGCTGGTTGAGGGTGAAGCCGAACGCCTGCACGAACAGGAATGTGCCCACCAGGGCCACCGGGATAGCGATGGCCGGCACCAGGGTGGCTTTCCAGTTCTGCAGAAACAGGAACAGGATCAGCACCACCAGCACCACCGCTTCCCGCAGGGCGGAGGTGACGCCTTCGATCGAGGCCTCGACGAATTCGGTGTTGTCGTAGATCTTCTGGATCGTCATGCCGACCGGCATGGTTTCGCTGAATTCCTTGAGCACCGCCTCCACACCACTGGAGACGTCAAGGGCATTGCTGCCGGTGAGCTGGTAGATGGCCATGCCGACGGAGGGAACGCCGCGCAGGTCGGTGGCCTCAATGTCGAAGGATTCACCCCCCAGCGTCACCCGGCCCACATCCCGCAGGCGCACCAGACCGCCCTCGGCGGTGGAACGCAGGATCATCGCCCCAAATTCCTCGGTGGTCCGCAGCCGTCCCTGCAGCTGCACCGTCAGGGTGAACTGCTGGCCCTCGGGGGAGGGAGCACCGCCGATGCGTCCCACCGGGACCAGGCGGTTCTGGCTGCGCAGGGCCTGCACAACATCGGCAGCCGAGAGCTGGTTGGCAGCGAGGCGATCTGGGTCAAGCCAGAGGCGGAAGGCCAGCTGGCGGTTGCCGAAGTAGGTGAGTTCACCAACGCCAGGGACCCGCCGGACCGCATCGGTGAGGTTCTGATCCAGGAGGCCACTGATCGTCTCGAGGCTGTATTGATTTTTTGGATCTTCGCTGGTGAAGTTATAAACGAGGAGAATGGAGTTCGAGGCCTTGTTCACCGTGATGCCGGATTGCCGCACCTCTTCCGGCAGGCTGGGCTGGGCCAGGGACACCCGGTTCTGAACGTTCACCTGGTTGATGTCGCCGTCGCTGCCGCTGGCGAAGGTGACGGAGATGGCGCTGGAACCGTCGGCCGCACTGGTGGAGGTGATGAACTCCATGTTCTGCACCCCGTTGATCTGCTGCTCAAGCACGCTGGTGACGCCCTGCTCAACGCTGACCGCGTCGGCCCCCACATAGCGGGAGGTGACCCTCACCGTCGGAGGGGCGATGTCCGGCAGGCTCTCGATCGGTAGCAGCGGGATCGCGATCAGCCCGGCGATCACGATCAACAGGCTGCACACCGTGGTGAGCACCGGCCTGAGGATGAACGTGTTCGAAGGAGACATCAGGCAGGACTCAGTTGACCTTGACGGGCGCGCCGTTGCGGAGATTGATCAGATTGGAGGTGATGACGCGGGCCCCGGCCTGGAGTCCCTTGAGCACCGGGTAGCGGTTGTTCTGCAAGGGGCCGAGCTGCACGGGGGTCTGCAGGGCGAAGCTGGTGCCGGCGGGCAGCTTGCGGGCCACGGCCAGATCGGTCCGGCCTGGGCGGCGCTCCAGGTCGGCCAGGCTGCCCACCTCGTAAACGAAGCTCTGGCCGGAGATCTGGGTGACGGCCGCAAAGGGCACCGACAGCTCCTGGCGGCTGTCGAGCACCAGCCGGGTGCGGGTTCGCAGGCCGGTGCGCAGCAGGCCAGCCGGATTGGCGAACTCCGCCTTGGCCAGCAGGGACTGGGTGCCGGCCACCACACCGGGGTCGAGGGAGCCGACGACGCTCTGGGCCATCGGCTTGTTGCTGGCGGGATCCATCAGGATCACCGTCTGTCCCAGGCGCAGGCGGTCGGAGAACACGGCCGGCACGTCCACCCGTGCCATCAACCGGTCGTTGCGGATGATCGTGGTGAAGGGATCATTGGCCGAAATCACGTCGCCCAGTTTGACCTGTAGATCGCCGACGATCCCTGAGATCGGCGCCTTCAGATCGAGAAAGGCCAGATCGGCCCGGCGGGCCACCAGATTCTGCTGGGAGGCGATGTAGCGCTGGCGGAACTCATCGCGCTGGAAGGCGCTGGCGGCCCCCTGGCGCACCAGGTATTCGTAGCGCTCGTAGTTGAGTTTGTTGGTCTGCACCTCGGCCTCAAGGCGGGCCACATCGGCGCGGACCTGGGTCTGATCGAGCACCAGGAGAATCTGGCCCTGGGTCACCTTGTCGCCCTGACGCACGAGCAGGCGCTGGATGCGACCGCCCGCCTGGGCCGCCAGCCGCACCTCCTCGATGGCCTCAAGGGTGCTGACGGTGTCGACGTTGTCGGTGAAGGGGGCGAGGGTGGCCGCTTCGGTACGCACCGAAAGGGGTGGCCTGGCGGCGGGGGGTTCGGCCTGGCAACCCGCCAGCAGCGTGCCCCCCAACAGGGCTACGGCTGCTCCGGGGAGGATGCGGCCGGTCCATCGAAATCGCCGCGTGGGGGCCCCGCCAAGAGGCGGCCTGCTCGGATGGCCGATCACGGGTTCAACGAGTAGCAAGGCTTCCCGGAGACCGTACCGCTCCTGAGGCCAATGCGGCGGGATGATGGGGCGGTGAGTGATCTGTTCAGCCATCAAGGCGAGCAAGCCAGGCGCAGAATCGCCCCGCTGGCGGATCGGCTGCGGCCGCGCACCCTCGACGACTTCGTGGGTCAGGCGGCGATCCTGGGGCCGGGGCGGCTGCTGCGTCGCGCCATCGCCGCCGACCGGGTCGGCAACCTGATTCTGCACGGCCCCCCCGGCACCGGCAAGACGACCCTGGCGCGGATCATCGCCGGCAGCACCCGGGCCCACTTCAGCAGCCTCAACGCCGTGCTGGCCGGGGTGAAGGATCTGCGGGCCGAGGTGGACGCTGCCAAGGTGCGCCTGGAGCACCACGGCCTGCGCACGATCCTGTTCATCGACGAAGTGCACCGGTTCAACAGTGCCCAGCAGGATGCCCTGCTGCCTTGGGTGGAGAACGGCACCGTCACCCTGATCGGCGCCACCACCGAAAACCCCTACTTCGAAGTCAACAAGGCCCTGGTCAGCCGCTCCCGCCTGTTCCGCCTCCAGCCCCTGGAACCGGAAGACCTGCGCCTGTTGCTGGAGCGGGCCCTGGCCGATCCCGAACACGGCTTTGGCCAGCGGCCCGTCGAGCTGTCCGAGCCAGCGGCGGCCCACCTGCTGGACGTGGCGGGGGGCGACGCGCGCAGCCTGCTCAATGCCCTCGAACTGGCGGTGGAAACCACCGAAGCCGATGCCGACGGCGTGATCCGCATCGATCTGGCCATTGCCGAGGAATCGATCCAGCAGCGGGCGGTGCTCTACGACAAACAGGGGGATGCCCACTTCGACACGATCAGCGCGTTCATCAAATCGATCCGGGGCTCCGATCCCGATGCGGCCCTGTTCTGGCTGGCACGGATGGTGGAAGCGGGCGAGAACCCTCGCTTCATCCTGCGGCGCCTGCTGATCTCCGCCGGCGAGGACATCGGCCTGGCCGATCCCCAGGCGATGGTGGTGGTGGAGGCCTGCGCCGCGGCCTTCGACAGGGTGGGGCTGCCGGAGGGGCTCTACCCCCTGGCCCACGCCACCCTCTATCTGGCCGGCACCGAGAAGAGCAACAGCAGCCTGGGCTTCTTTGATGCGGTCAAGGCGGTGCGCGAGGCCCGGCGCCAGCAGGTGCCCGCCCACCTGCGCGACGCCAACCGGGACGGCCAGGCCTTCGGCGATGGGGTGGGCTACCGCTACCCCCACGCCTATGCCGACCACTGGGTGGCCCAGCAGTATCTGCCCCGGGCCCTGCAGGGGGAAGTGTTCTGGCAGCCGGGGGCCCTGGGCTGGGAAGGGGGATTGCGGAAACGGCTGCAGCAGCGCCGGGCCGCCCAGCTGGCCGCCGCGGCCGAAACGGCGGCCGATGACCGGGGTGACCTGCTGAGCAGCAGTCCGGACGACCCCCTGCTGAACCGTTGGCTTCAGCGCCAGGCCGGGGCGGAGGGGGAACGGCTCGACCGACTGCGCCAGCGCTTCTGGCAAGACGCCGCCATCGGTCGCCTCGACCGGGTGCTGGTGGTCGACGCCCGCTCCCTGCTCTGGGCCCTCGATCCGCTTGAGGCCGCCAGTGAGGGGGAGGTGGTGCTCACCACGCCGAGCGCCACGGTGCTCGATCGCCTGCAGGCCCAGCTGCAGCTGCTGGATCAGCTGCGGCGCCCGCGCCTGCTGACGGTGGCACCCGACGCCCCCGACCAACTGCAGACGCAGCTGGCCGCTCCCCTGGGGGAGGGACGCTTTGAATGGATCGCCGCACGCCAGCCCTGGCGACTCTGTTCAGCGGAGCAGCGGCTGGCCTGGCTGGAGCAGCTCACGGCACTGGCGGCCCCGGGAGCCCGGGCCCGCCTGCTGTTCACCCATCCCCTGCAGGGACCGGCGGGCAGCCTGCGCGCCCACCTGGGCAGCACCCCCGCGGGCACCGCGCTGGCCGTGCTCGAGAGCGCGGCCTCCAAAGAACAGGAGTGGCTGGCTGGCGACGTTGAGATGGCCGATCGGGTGCAGGAAGGCCTGGAGGCCCTCGGCTGGAGCGTGCAACGACACGTCTGGGAGGAGGCCCTCGAGCTGCCCCTGAGTGACGCCCTGCTGGAGCGGTGGTTCGGCAAGGAGGCCAGCTACCGGAAGCATCTGGCAGCGGCGCTTCCGGCCGCTGATCGCAAGGGCCTGGAATCCCTGTTCCGAGAGCGACGGGGTACCAACCTGCCCCAACCCCTGGGACACATCCTGCTGTTGGCTCACAGGCTCCCAGGCCCATAAAAAAAGCCCCGGCATCGCCGGGGCTGAAGCGAATGGGGAGGGATCCTCCCCGATCAATCACCAGAGACCGCGAACCGGCTGATCCATCATGGGAGCAGGGGCCGGGGTGTCCCTGACCATGGCCACGGGATCGGCCATCTGGTTGGCCTGGATGCAGGCGGGCAGGAAGACGTACCAGGACAGCAGCGAGGTGCACTGGGCGGTACCGGGTGCACAACGACCCTCGGCACAGATGTTCTGCGCACCGGTGTAGGTGTTGCAGAAATCAGCCAGGCGGAAGTCGGTGGGCAGGGCCTTCATGATGCCGGCCGAGGAGATCGAGCCGTCCTTGGCGTCGGAGATGATCGCCGAGCGCAGGGCCTGAACAGCATAGGTATTCATGCTGTAGTAGGGGAAGTAGCTGTTGGTCGCGTTCTTGAGGAACTTGACCCCGGCGTCGGAATAGAGGAAGCGCGACACCCCAACGAGGTTGACCGCATAGGTCTTGGTCATGCCGGACTTGACCTCGTCGGAGGTCCAGCCGGAGCGGGCGAGGCCACCCTCGAGGCCCCGATCGGTGATGTCACCGGAGTCGAGAAAGGTGTCGAAGGCAGCTTGGTTCGTCGACCACACGGCACCGCCGGTGTTCCAACGGACGGGCAGATCGTTGTCCACAGCCGCGGAAGCGGGCAGCACGGAAACCGTGAGGGCCGTTCCCACGAAGAGACCGGTGAGAAGTTGCTTGAACACGGGAGACGATGTTGACTTCACAATCAACCTAGCGATCCACGGTGCTCCTGCCTACATCGCGTGTGCGGTTTCTTTGCCTCTCCACACACAACCCAGGGGCTTCAGGCAAGAGACGGGGCTGTCTCGTCGCGACTCGGCCAGCTCCGGAAGCCCAGGACGCAAAAAGTGCATCAGGATCGGCTCCCCTAAGGTACAGCCGTCTCCTTCGTTTTCAACGTTCGACCCATGGCCCTGCAGGTGGGGGACCCAGCGCCCGACTTCAGCCTCCCCGATCAGAAGGGTGAGACCGTTTCCCTGGCCGCGTTGAAGGGGCAGCGGGTGGTGATTTATTTCTACCCGAAGGACGACACTCCGGGCTGCACGAAGGAAGCCTGCAACTTCCGAGACCGCTGGAGCGCCTTCGAGACCCACGGCATCCGGGTGCTGGGAATCAGCAAGGACGGGGCGGCCAGCCATGGCAAGTTCGTCGCCAAGTACGACCTGCCCTTCACCCTGCTGACCGACGCCGAGCCCTGCCCGGTGGCCGAGTCGTACGCCAGCTACGGCCTCAAGAAGTTCATGGGCAAGGAGTACATGGGGATGATGCGGCACACCTTCGTGGTCGATGCCGAGGGCAAGCTGGAACGCATCTATCTCAAGGTGAAGGCCGAAGCCATGGCCGATCAGATCCTTGAGGACCTCGGCCTGGCCTGAGCGGCGCCCACCGGCGGACGGGGATGCAGGGCGACAAGGGCCTCCAGGCAGAGATCGGGGCGGTGCAGGAGGACGTCCTCACCAAGCTCCGGCGATCGCTGCAGAAGCGGCAGCAGGGCGGGCCCATCCCCTCCGGTGAGCACGATCCGGCAGCCGGCCTCAAGCGAGCGGACCTGGCGGCCGGCCTCCAGCACCGCGGCGGCCAGGCCCTCAACCACCCCCTGGGTCATCGCCATAGCGGTCTCGCGCGGCCAGAGCTCTCCGCTGCCGGCACTTGCCAGGCCACCTTCGAGGGCCGGCAACTCCTGAGTTCCGGAGGCCATGGCCCCCAGCTGCAGGGCTGCGCCCGCCATCAACCGGCCGCCGGCGAAGCGGCCGCGGCCGTCGACCCGGGTGAGGCTCAGGACGGTGCCGGCATCGACCACCAGCACAGGGCTGGCTGTGAGTCGGGCCGCCCACCAGCCCGCCAGGGCCCGATCGATGCCCAGCCAGGGGGGGGCGTCAGCCAAAGGCACATCCTCCAGAGCCAGGCGCGTTTCCGCCGGTAGGGCGGCCTGGGGAGGCACCGGGCCCACCGCGGCCCAGGCCAAAGGTGGATCCACCGCAGCCGTCGGCGGGGGCAGGTGCAGGAAATGCGGCACCCGTTCACGGCCCATCCCGTCCGGCGCCTCCAGGGCCCAGTGCCAGCGGCTGTTGCCGATCAGCAGCCAGCGGAGCTGGCGAGCCGGCACCTCAGATGCCCTCGCCCATCAGGCCGGGCATGTGGATGCCGCACTCCTGCTGCAGCCCGCCAAACCGTGTGGCCCGGCCATTGGTGGTGCCATCGTCAGGGGCGCTGGTGTGCCAGTCGCCCACGGTGGAATAGCCCTGATCAAACAGTGGGTGCTGGGGCAGATCGTGCTCCTGCATGTAGTAGTAAACGTCGCGGCGGCTCCAGGCGAGCAGCGGACGCAACGACCAGCGCTCCCGCACCGGATCGAGGCCGTGCATCGCACCGCGGTGGTCGGTCTGGCCGGCACGCACGCCGCTGGCCCAGCAATGCACCTCAAGGCGCTCCAGCCCCCGGTCGAGGGGTTCCACCTTGCGCAGCCGGTTGTAGGTGCGCATGTCGTCGCGGTTCCCCGTTTCCCAGAGGCGACCATGCAGGGCCTCCATCCGGGCCGGACTGAGGTCGGACTGCAGGACATGCAGATCGAGCTTGAGCCGATCACAGAGCTCGTCCGCGTAGCGGTAGGTCTCGGGGGGCAGATAGCCGGTGTCCACCCAGAGCACGGGGATCGCCGGCCAGGCGCCGGAAGCATCGAGGGTGCTCACCATGTGCAGCATCACCGCCGACTGGATGCCGAAGCTGGTGGTGATGGCGAAGTGGCCGGCAAACGCCTCCTGGGCCCAGCGCATCCGGCCGATGGCATCGAGGGGCTCAAGTTCGGAACGGGCGGCATCGAGGTCGATGGCCGCTCCATGGCGATTGCGGGGCAGGGCCTGGAGGGCCGCATCCAGACCCGCCGCGCTGCCCTCGGGGCTGATGGAAGCCGTGAGGGGGAAGGACACCATCGCCCCATCATCGCCCTTCAGCCATCCAGTGATTGTGGGTAAGGTGACACCATGCAAGGCCAACGGGAAAAGGCCCAGAACGTCGTCATCGTTGGCGGTGGCTTCGGAGGTTTGTACACGGCCCTGGCCCTGGCCCAGCGGAAGAACCACCCGCCTGTGCTGCTGATTGAGCCAAACGACCGTTTCCTGTTTCTACCCCTTCTCTACGAGCTGCTTAGCGGAGAATTGCGGGGCTGGGAAATCGCCCCCCGCTACGACAGTCTGCTGGCGGGCCGTGGCTTGGCCTGGCTGCAGGACCGGGTGGAGCGGATCGATGCCGAGCGCCATCAGCTGCATACCTCGTCGGGCCGGACCCTGGCCTACGGGCGCCTGGTGATCGCCACGGGCGCCGAGAGCAACACCTTTGCGGTGCCAGGGGCCGACCGCCACAGCCTGGGCTTCCGCAGCCTGGTCGATGTGGAGCGACTCCAGCGCCTGGTGGCCACCCTGAAAAGCCAGCGGCGCCCCCTGCAGCGCATCGCCGTGGTGGGGGCCGGGCCCACCGGGGTGGAGCTGGCCTGCAAGCTCGCCGACATGGCCGAGGGCAGCGCCGTGATCGAGTTGATCGAGCAGGGGCCGCAACTGCTGCCCCAGGCCAGGGCCTTCAACCGGGAACAGGCCGCCCTGGCCCTGCGGCGCCGAGACGTGCGTCTGCGCCTCCGCACCCAGGTGGAGGCGGTTGAGGCCGAAGCGATCAGCCTCCGCTGCCATTTCGATGGGCAGAGCACCGCCCACAGCGAAACCCTCGCCATTCGGGCGGTGGTCTGGACCGCCGGGTTGCGCTTCCGAGCGCCCCGGATCGATCCTGCCCCCGCCTGCGACAGCCTCGGCCGCCTGCTCTGCGGTGCCGATCTGCGCCTGCAGGACCACAGCGATCTGTTTGTGGCCGGCGATCTGGCCGCCCCGGTGGATGGGGTGGGAACGGCTGGCGAAGCCCCCATCACGGCCACGCCGGCCACCGCCCAGGTGGCCTTTCAGCAGGCTTCGGTGCTGGCCACCAATTTGATCCGGTCGCTGCGGGGTGAGCCCCTGGAACCCTTCCAGTGGAAGGATCTGGGCGAAATGATGAGCCTCGGCGTTGGTGAAGCCAGCCTCACCGCCGCTGGTGTCACCCTGGCCGGGCCGGCGGCCTACCAACTGCGCCGGCTGGCCTACCTGGCCCGCCTGCCCGGCCGGCCCCACCAGCTGAAGGTCGCCGCCGGCTGGCTGGCCGACTGGAGACCATGACGGCGACACCGACTCCCCCGTCGACCTGGCCCCGACCCAGGGGCCTGCTGCTCGATGCCATGGGCACGTTGATCGGGCTGCGCACTTCGGTGGGCCACACCTACGCCGCCGTGGCGGCCGAGCACGGCATCGACGTCGCCGCTGAGGCCATCGATCGGGCCTTCCCGGACGTGCTGCAGCAGGCCCCAGCCCTGGCCTTCCCCGGCCTCGAGGGCGACGGCCTGCTCCAGGCGGAGCGCCGCTGGTGGGGGGCTCGCATCGACGCCGTCCTGGGGGCCGCCGGTGCGGCCGTGGCTCCGGCAGCCCTGCATGACGCCCTGTTTGATCGCTTCGCCGATCCCTCGCTGTGGCACGTCTATGCCGATGTGCCCTCCGTTCTGCGCCGCTGGCACGGGGCCGGATTGCGCCTGGCTGTTGTCAGCAACTTCGACCGGCGGCTGCATCCGCTGCTGGAGGGGCTGGGCCTGGCGGATCTGTTCGGGGCCGTGGTGGTGTCCAGCAGTGCCGGGGCCGCCAAGCCGTCGCCGTTGCCCTTCCAGATCGCCCTGGAGTCGCTCGGTCTGCCGCCGTCCCAGGTCTGGCACGTGGGCGACAGCCCCGAGGATCGGGCCGGCGCCCGCGCCGCCGGCGTGCGCTGCCTGCTGGTGCAGCGTCCTTGAGGCAGGGAGTGCTGGCCGGCAAAACGGTGGGTCTGCGGCCCGCGGAGCGGCGCCGGCTGGAGCAGATCTGCCACCGGCGCCACCGGAACGATGCGGTGGCGGATCTGCTCACCCTGCAGCGCCTGGCGGCCGAAGGCCGCAACCTGGCGTTGCCCCTCACCCTGGTGGTGGACGGGCGCGGCCTCTGCCGCCTGCTGTGGGTGGGGGAGCTCGACCACTCGGCACGCCTGCTGGAGAAACTTCCCGGGCCCTCCAGGCGCCAGGGCCACAACCTGCGTCTGCTCACCTGCGCAGGGGCTGGGCGCCAGGCGCACCTGCAGCCCTCCTCCCAGGAGGCCGTGGTGGGCCTGGACGTGGCGCCGGACCTCTGGCTGCGCTTCGGCCCCCAACCGGACGCCGGCGGACGCTGGCAAGCGGCGATCCACACCCCGGCCGGCAGCGGTGATCGCGCCTGGACCTGCGCCCTGGAGGGGGATCTGGCCGACCTCTGCGGCCTCGACCCCGCTGCCCTCGCCGCTGCGGAGCCGCCGGAGGCGTCCCCCGCCCCAGCCCTGGAGGGCCCCGAGCGGGTGCTCCTGCTGGTGCAGACCAGCGGCGACCGGGCCCTGAGCGACCGGCGCATCGCCGAGTTGGAAGGCCTGGTGCGCAGTGCCGGTGCCGTGCCGGTGGGCCGCATGGAGCAGCGCCGCCATGGCCCCGTCTCCCGCAGCCCCTGGGGGGAGGGCAAGCTGCGGGAGGCGGCCCTGGAGGCGCGCCGCGTCGGCGCCAGCCTGGTGGTGGCCGACCGGGAACTCACCCCGGCCCAGGCCCGTGACCTGGAGGGGTTGCTCGACCTGCCGGTGAGCGACCGCAGCGAACTGATTCTCGACATCTTTGCCCAGCGGGCCGCCAGCGGCGCCGGGCGGCTGCAGGTGGAGCTGGCCCAGCTGCGCTACCGCCTGCCGCGACTCACCGGGCGGGGACTGAGCCTGTCGCGCCAGGGGGGCGGCATCGGCACCCGGGGTCCCGGCGAAACCCAGCTGGAGAAGGACCGGCGCGCCATCGCCCGTCGGATCGAGCGGCTGCAGCGGGAGGTGCAGCGGCTGGGGGCCCACCGGGCCCGCCTGCGGGAGGGGCGCCGCGACCTGCCGCGGGTGGCCCTGGTGGGCTACACCAACGCCGGCAAGAGCTCCCTGCTCAACGCCCTCACCGGGGCCAGCGGCAGCCAGGCGGTTCTGGCCGAGAACAAGCTCTTCGCCACCCTTGATCCCACCACCCGCCGCATCGAGCGGACGGCGGGCGGCGGCGCGGACGGCCCGCCGCTGCTGGTCACCGACACGGTGGGGTTCATCCGCGATCTGCCGCCCCAGCTGATGGAGGCGTTCCGTTCCACCTTCGAGGAGGCTCTCGATGCCGATGGCCTGCTGATCGTGGTCGATCTGGCCGATCCGGCCTGGCCCGAGCAGCTCACCACCGTGCAGGCGATCCTCGATTCCCTGCAGGCCACCATGCCCAGGCGGGTGATCGGCAACCAGATCGACCGCTGCCCCAGCGGCGAACTGGAGCGCGCCAGGGCCGTGGATCCGGCCATGCTGTTCGTTTCAGCCACGGCGGACCTGGGCCTCCAGCATCTGCGCCAGGAGCTGCAGTCCTGGCCCGCCACCACCACGACGGGCGGCCCCACTGCTGTGCCAGCATCGCTCGGCGCCAATTTCTCTCCGATGACCCTCCAACTGGGCGACACCGTTCCTGATTTCACTCAGGAGTCCCAGCTCGGCCCGATCAACCTCTACGACTTCGCCGGCGACAGCTGGGTGGTGCTGTTCTCCCATCCTGCCGACTACACCCCCGTCTGCACGACGGAGCTGGGGGAGGTGTCCCGGCTGCGCGCCGAATGGGAGAAGCGCAATGTCAAGACGATCGCCCTGAGCGTCGATTCCGCCGAGAGCCACAAAGGCTGGATCGGCGACATCAACGAGACCCAGAACACCAGCGTCGACTATCCGATCCTGGCGGACAGCGACAAGAAGGTGAGCAGCCTTTACGGCATGATTCACCCCAACGCCCTCAGCAACCTCACGGTGCGCTCGGTGTTCATCATCGACCCCAACAAGAAACTGCGTCTGCAGATCACCTACCCCGCCAGCACGGGCCGCAATTTCGATGAGATCCTGCGGGTGATCGATTCCCTCCAGCTCACCGACCACCACCAGGTGGCCACTCCTGTGAACTGGAAGGAAGGCGAGGACTGTGTCGTGGTCCCCTCGATCCCCACCGATGAGGCCCGCACCAAGTTTCCGAAGGGTGTGACCGAAATCCGTCCTTATCTGAGGATGACTCCCCAGCCCAACAAGTGAAGCGACTGCAGAGTTGGCGGCACCGTCTGACGGTGCCGCAGTTCACGCTTGTCACCGGTCTGCTGGTGATCGCCTTCGGCACCCTGGTGATGGCCAGCCCGCTCTGCTCCACCAGACAGGTGGGCCTCTGGGAGGCGCTGTTCACCGTCACCTCTGCCATCACGGTCACGGGGCTGTCGATCATCGACGTGGGGACCGATCTCACCTTCTTCGGGCAGGTTGCCCTGGCCGGGCTGATCCTCACCGGGGGCTTGGGTCTGATGGCGATCACCACCTTCCTGCAGGGCTTCGTGCAGGGGCGATCAGGGCTGCGCCACCGCCTCGACAAGGGTCGCGCCCTCGATGAATTCGGGGTGGGTGGCATCGGCCCCACCCTGAATCAGATTCTGCTGATCGCTGCTGCGGTGATCGGGATTGGCACCCTGATCCTCTACAACTTCGGCTTCACCGATATTCCTGACAGGGGCCAGAGGCTCTGGGCCTCCCTGTTTCACTGCATCAGCGCTTACAACAATGCCGGATTCGGTCTGTGGCGCGACAGCCTGGTGGGCTACCGGAGCCAACCCATTGTCAATGTGGTGATCGGCCTGCTGATCGTGATGGGCGGCATCGGCTGGCGGGTCACCAACGACATCTGGGTGAACCGCTTCCGGCTGGGTCGGATTCGCCGCCTCAGCCTTCACACCCGCCTGGTGATCCGCACCACATTCGGCCTGATCGTGATCGGAATGCTGGGGCTGCTGTTCACCGAACACTTCGCCACGGAGGGGATGGTGGAGCAGATGAATCTGCTTGAAAAGTTGTTCGTCACCCTGTTCCAGTCGATCACCACCAGAACCGCCGGCTTCAACACCATCCCCATCAGCGCCGAAACCATTTCCGACTCCGGCCTGCTGCTGATGATCGCCCTGATGTTCATCGGCGCCAGCCCCGGCGGCACCGGCGGCGGCATCAAGACCACCACCTTCGCGGCCCTGGTCGCCGCCACGCGCTCCACCCTGCGCGGCCATGACGAGGTGGTGGTGAGGAACCGGGAGATTCCCGCCAAGGTCATTCTGAAGGCCGTGGGGGTCACCCTCGGATCGCTCCTGTTCGTGCTGGGCATGGCCCTGCTGCTGGGGCTGGGCAACACCACCGCGGGTACCCCCGGCAGCGAGGCGTTCACCTTCCTGGAGAAGCTGTTCACCTGCATCTCCGCCTTTGGCACCGTGGGCCTCGACGTGGGCGTCACCAGTCAGTTGAATCGCTGGGGTCAACTGGTGCTGATGATCGGCATGTTCGTGGGCCGGATCGGCATTCTGCTGCTGCTTTCGGCCGTCTACGGCAGTCGGCCCCAGAATCGCGTGGGGTACCCCCGCGAGGATCTCTACATCTGAAGCCCGGCCCCCCTCCCACCGATTCCTCCCGAACCAGTTCGATCCATGCATTCCCAGACGTCGGCCTCATGAACCAGTGGTGGCAATGGCAGGGCAGCGAGGAGGACACCTCCAACAGCTACGCCGTGATCGGCGTCGGTCGTTTCGGCAGTGCCGTCTGCAAGGAACTTTTGCGCCATGGGGCCGAGGTGCTGGCGATCGACAACAACCAGCGGGCCATCGATGAACTGCGTCAGATGGATCCGGCCATCGAGGCCCGCGTGGTGGACTGCACCGATGAGGAGGCCCTGAGGGCGGCCGGCGCCCTCGACGTGGGCACGGTGGTGGTCGCTATCAGCGAACCGATCGGCGCCAGCATCACCGCCACCTTGATCGTCAAGGACGGCACGGGCAGCCGGGTCAAACAGGTGATCGCCAGGGCCACCAGCGATCTGCACGAAAAGATGCTGCGGCGGGTCGGCGCCGACAAGGTGGTCTTTCCCTCGAAGATGCAGGGAACACGGCTGGGCATGGAACTGATCCGGCCCAACCTGCTCGAGCGGCTCCGCCTCGATGACCGCAACAGCATCGAGGAGATCAAGGTTCCGGGCTCCTTCGTCGGCCAGTCGCTGCGGGATCTGAATCTGCGCAAGAACTACAACGTCAGCGTGCTGGCCGCCGGTCCCTCCAACCAGCTCACGGTCAACCCGCCCGCCTCCCATGTGCTCAACGAGGCGGAGCTGCTGGTGGTGATGGGTAGCAGCGAAGCCCTCGAAGCCCTGCCCTCCCACTGACAGCCATGAGGGTGCTGGGGCTGATGAGCGGCACCAGCGCCGATGGGGTGGATGCGGTGCTGGTGCGGCTGGAGGGTCGGTCCGCCCGGCCCCGCTGGCGGATTCTCGCGGGCGCCCACACCCCCTACCCGCCGGACCTGCGCGAGCGCCTGGTGGCCGTCGGCCAGGGGAGGCCCCTGGACGCTGCCGCCTGGCTGACCCTGGCTGAAGAGCTCACCGAGCACCAGGCGGTGGCGGCGCGGGCCTGCGATCCGCAGGGCCGCGCCGAGCTGGTCGGCTGCCACGGCCAGACCCTCTGGCACCGCCCGCCGGACGGGGAACGCCGCGGGGCCAGCTGGCAACTGCTGCAGGGGCCGTTGCTCGCGGAGCTGCTGGGTCGGCCGGTGGTCTTCGACTTCCGCAGCGTCGATCTGGCCCTCGGCGGCCATGGCGCACCCCTGGTGCCGGCCACCGACGCCGCCCTGCTGGGAAGGATCGGCGGCTGGCGGGCCCTGCTCAACCTGGGCGGCATCGCCAACCTCACCCTGCTCCCCCCACCCACGGGCCCCGACCGGAACGCCCCAGTGCAGGGCTGGGACTGCGGACCAGCCAACACCTTGCTGGATCTGGCCGTGTCCCGCTTCAGCGATGGACGCCTGCCGTTCGATGCCGACGGAGCCTGGGCACGGCAGGGCCGCATTGACGAGGGGCGGCTGCAGCAGTGGCTGCGGGAGCCCTACCTCCAGGCGCCGCCGCCCAAATCCACCGGCCGAGAGCTGTTCGGGGCCGCCGATCTCGATCGGCGCCTGGCGGAGCTCGGCGCTGGTGTGGAGCCGGCCGATGCCCTGGCCACCCTGACGGCCTTCACTGCGGCGGTGGTGGGTCAGGACCTGGCCCGGGGTCCCCGCCCCCTGGAGCTGCTGGTAGCCGGGGGCGGTACCCGCAATGGCTTCCTGATGGAGCAGCTGCAGCGCCGTTGCCGCGGCATGGCGGTGCGCAGCCTGGCCGGCCATGGCATCGCCGAGGATCAGCGCGAAGCCCTGGCGTTTGCCCTGCTGGCCTGGTGGCGATGGCGGGGCCACCCGGGCTCGCTGCCTTCGGTCACCGGAGCCCGCCGGGCCGCCGTGCTCGGCGTGATGGCCGTGCCTCCCCCGTCAGGGGGATAAGGGGGGCTGGCGCAGGCGCAGCCGGCGTGGCGCCCCGCGTAGCCGCCGGGTGCCGCCCTGCTCCTGCTGTTCGAGCTCACGGCGAAAACGATCGGCGGCGGCGGCCGGCCCAGTCGGGTAGGGCGCCTGGGCGGCCGCGGCGGGGCGTTGCAGCTGCTCGAGCCGTTCCACCCCCTGCTGGATCAGCACCTTGGCCATGTTGCTGACCGTGCGCGATTCGCTCTCCGCCAGGGCGGCCAGACGGGCGCAGAGCTCCTCCGGCAGGACGACCTGGATCCGCGGCGACTTGGGCTTGCCGCTGGAGGAGGTCTGGCGGGTCGGCACGGTGCCTCTGGGTGGGTGCCGGCAAGCGGCCGCCGCTGGGTTACGGCGAGATAGGAAAAAGTGTACAGTGACTGTCATGGGTAGTATCCAAAAGTAGGGTTGTGGATCATCCCGGCCCCCTCCCGGAATCCCCTCCCCCAGGCCCAAGCCCACCTGCTCCACGCCCACCTTCCACGCCCCCCGTCCCCTCCGACGGCCCACCGGCCGCATCCGCCATGGCCCGATCCACCCAGTCCCGCCCCACCGGTTCCGAAACCCCTCTGCAGCCCAAGAGCCGCCAGAGCCGGCGGCGCAGCACGGCGGAACGCAGCGATGTGCTGGTGTCGGCCGTGATCAGCACCTACCTGCTCACCCATCTGCACCACGTGCTGCAGCGGGCCGAGTTCGGCGCCCAGCAGGAGGGACGCCAGTCCCTGGCCGCCAACTACGCCCAGCTGCGCAAGGTGCTCTGTCTCGATGCCCGCAGCATGGAAGACGCCTCCGCCAGCGGCGCCGAGGAGGACCCCAGTCCGCAGGCCGCCTGATCCGTCCCCTTCGCCCCTGAAGTTCCACCCCTAGGGGGCTGCGCCCATGGCCCCCTTGCCCATAAGGTCAGGGAAGACTTCCGGCCAGGATGACCACCAGCAACGCCACCGGCAACGCGACCAGCAACGCCGCCGAGCTCTACGGACGCATCAGCAACGACGGGGAGCTCACCCAGTCACTGTTTCGCCAGGCCCTGCAGGATCCGAGCGGAGCCCTCAGCAGAATCGTCGCCCTCGGCGAGCAGGCGGGCCTGCCGGTCAGCCCAGAGGAGGTCAAGGCCCACCTGGCCGGCCTCGATGACGGCGCCACCAAGCAGTGGCTGATCAAGGCCCGGGGCGGACTCTGAAGCCGGAAAACGGCGGCCCTCCTGCTGGGGCCGGCGCGGCTGTTGCCGACGCTGGGAGCCTCCACCCTGGGCCCAGCTGAAGAACAGCCAGTAGCTCGTCAGCGCCAGGCCCGCCGCCACCACCAGGGCGGCGATCTGCTCGAGGCGCTTGATCATTCTGACGACACGACCGAACCGGTCAGTCAGTCTGCAGGACGCCCCGACAGGGGATGATGCGCTCACTGCGACCGCTATCCGCTCCGTGCTGCGCCTCGAACGCATCGGCAAGATCTACCCCACCGGTGAGGTGCTCAAGGACATCACCTGGGAAGTCAAGGCGGGGGATCGGATCGGCCTGGTGGGGGTCAACGGGGCCGGTAAATCCACCCAGATGCGCATCATCGCCGGTCTGGAGGAACCGACCAGCGGCCAGGTGGTGCGCCAGGGGGATCCCCGCATCGCCTACCTGCAGCAGGAGTTCGATGTCGACCTCGCCCGCAGCGTCCGCCAGGAACTGTTCCAGGCCTTCGGTGAGGCCGCCGAGGTGCTCAACCGTCAGCGGCAGGTGGAGGAAGCCATGGCCAGCGAGGAGGCCGCCGCCGATCCAGCCCTGCTCGACCGGCTGATCGACGAACTCGGCCAGCTGCAGAGCCGATTCGAGGCCCTGCACGGCTACGAGCTCGATGCCCGCATCGACAAGTTGCTCCCCAGCATCGGCTTCACCCCCGAGACGGCCGAGAGGGTCGTGGGGGACTATTCCGGCGGCTGGCAGATGCGCATTGCCCTGGGCAAGATCCTTCTGCAGGAGCCGGATCTGCTGCTCCTCGACGAACCCACCAACCACCTGGACGTCGAAACGATCCAGTGGCTGGAGAGTTATCTGGTCGATCAGACGGTGCCCCTGGTGGTGATCAGCCACGACCGGGCCTTTCTCGATCGGGTCTGCAACCAGATCGTGGAGACGGAACGCGGCGTCTCGCGCACCTACCTGGGCAACTACAGCCAGCATCTCGAACAGAAAGCCCTGGAGCGGGAAGCCGGCCAGGCGGCGTTCGAGCGTCAGCAGAAGGAACTGAGCAGCCAACAGGCCTACATCGACCGCTTCCGGGCCAGTGCCACCCGCAGCACCCAGGCCAAGAGCCGCGAGAAGCTGCTCGACAAGGTGGAGCGGATCGAGGCGCCGCTGGAATCGGTGAGCGGGCCGCGGTTCGCCTTCCCCCCCGCCCCCCGCTCAGGCCGCCTGGTGGCGGCGATCGAGAACCTCACCCACGGCTACGACGACCAGATTCTGTTTCTGGGGGCGAATCTGGAGGTGGAGCGGGGCGATCGGATCGCCTTCGTCGGCCCGAACGGAGCCGGCAAATCCACCTTGCTGCGGCTGGTGATGGGCTACGAGATTCCCCTTGAGGGCCAGGCGGGCCTGGGGGAACACCACGTGGTGGCGGGCTACTTCGAGCAGAACCAGGCCGAGGCCCTGGATCTGGCCAAATCGGTGATCGACACCCTGTTCGAAGCCGTTCCCGACTGGACCCAGACCCAGGTGCGCTCCCTGCTGGGCAGCTTCGGCTTCAGTAACGACACGGTCTTCAAGCCGGTGGCGAAGCTGAGCGGCGGCGAGAAGGCCCGGCTGGCCCTGGCCCTGATGCTGCTCACCCCTTGCAACCTTCTGGTGCTCGACGAGCCCACCAACCACCTCGACATCCCCGCCAAACAGATGCTGGAGGACGCCCTGATGGCCTACGAGGGGGCGGCGCTGCTGGTCTCCCACGACCGCTTCTTCATCGGCCGGGTGGCCAACCGGATCGTGGAGGTGCGCGACGGCGAACTGGTGCTGTATCGCGGCGACTACGCCTACTACCAGGAGAAGAAGCGCGAGGAGGCCGAGGAGCACCAGCGCCTGGAGCAGGAGCAGAAGCTGGCCGCCAAACGCCAGGAGCAGCGTCAGAAGCAGCGGGCCAAGTCAGCCGCGAAGGCCGGGGGCAAGGACGGCAGTGGCGGCTGACAAGGCCGGCAAAATACAACTTCATCGTTCCCTAGGCAGGAAGACTCATTTCTCTGGTGCCGTGGGATCTGTGTGCATAGGCTGACAGGGTCACCCATCCAGGAGCAGCGATGACCATCCAGAACGTCGTCACCGACGGTTGGAATGCCGAACGGGAGGAAACGGTCGGCGCCAACGATGCGATGGAGGTGTACTTCGAGTGCATCACCACCTGCTCCCTGGAGGATGGGGAGTGCGTCACCCGCTGCGTGGAAGAACTGCGCGAGCGCCACTGATCGGAGCCGGGCCCCAGGCCAGGACCCGGGGGGTCTGGTCTGGGGCCCCCTCCTCTGGATGTTGAGCGGATTTCCTGACCGGGGCTTAGGCCCTGTAACAGCCGCTACGTGACATCTTGAAACAGTTTGTAGCTTTGGGCCGGTCAGAAACGCCCCATCGCGCCTCCCACCATGTCCGAACCCCTCGCCCTCAGCCTCGGTCAGAAATTCGAGCTTGAGCGCATGACCCGGGCCATCGACGCCACTGGGGATCCGCAGGTCCTGCGGGGTCTGGCCAAGCAATTGCTGCAGGCCTGGCAGAGCCAGAAGGCGGCCACTCAATGGGTCATGCGGCAGCAACTGGGTGCACCGGCCCGCTTCGGAGCCGAACTCGCTGTGGATGCCGGCCTGCTCGATGCCTTGCGTCCGGAGGGCGGCAAGGGAGGCATGGACATCCTCTGAGTTCTGCCCTGTCAGAGATTCCGTGGCCCGGCCCCGAGGTGGCGGGGTCGGGCCACCCCCCTCATCCCTGCCGCATCACCGCCATATCGCCTGGCACGAGGCGCAGATTCAGCGTCGCCCCTTGACGGTTCACCGTCAGGTTGAGCGTTCCTCCCACCCCGGCCCGTTCCACGGCCGTGATCACCTGGGAGGGATCCTTCACCACAGCCCCCTGGGCCGCAACAATCACGTCACCGGTCCTGAGGCCGCCCCGATCTGCTGGTCCGTTGGGTTGCACGGAAACCACCACCGCACCCCGACCGGAACCCTGGCCTCCGGCTGCCCTGACCTCATCAAGACCCACCCCGATCATCGGATGGGTGGCCCGGCCGGTGGCCACCAGTTGATTGACGATGCTGCGGGCCCGGTTGATCGGGATGGCGAAGCCCAGCCCCGCCCCCGGTCCTGAGCGCACCAGGGTATTGATTCCCACCACCTCGCCATCAGCGTTGAGCAGCGGTCCACCGGAGTTGCCCGGGTTGATGGCGGCATCGGTCTGGATCAGATCCAGCCGCTTGTCGGTGATGCCCAGCTTGCTGGCGTTGCGGTTCAGGCTGCTGATGATCCCCAGGGTGACGGTGTTGTCGAGGCCGAAGGGGTTCCCCACCGCGATCGCCCAGTCGCCCACCTGCAGGGCATCGGAGTTGCCCAGGGGCGCCACGGGCCACGGACCCGCGCCCACCAGCCGCACCACCGCCAGGTCGGTGAGCTTGTCGAGGCCCACGACCCGGCCCTCATAGCGCCGGCCATTCTCCAGGCCCACGGTCACCCGGTCGATCTGATCCACCACATGGGCATTGGTGAGCACCAACCCGTCGGACTGCAGGATCACCCCACTGCCCTGGCCCCGCTCGGTGCGCCGCGAGGGCGCCCCCTGCTGCGGGATGCCGAAGAACTGACGGAACAGGGGGTCGTTCATCAGTCCCCGGGGCAGGCCGCCACCGCCGCCGGCAGATTGCACCGTCCGTTCCGTGTCAATGGTGACCACGGCCGGGCCCGCTCGGCGGATCGCCGCCGCCACAAAGGATTGACGTCCAAGCACGGCTCCGGCCGGCTGGGCGAGGCCAGGGGGGGTGAGGGTCGGGCTGATCAGGGCTGTGGTCGCCGTGACCGTGGCCGTGGCCGCCGCTGTGACCGTGGCAAGACCGGCGGCGGCCGCCGCAAGAACGCGGGTGGAACGCATCGCAAACAGAATCAGGAGTAACAAAACCGTAGACACCTCCCCCGAAAGCAGGAAGGGGAGGCAAACCGGCCTGATCGGCTATGATTTGTAAACTTTCTTATCGGGACATGGACACAAGTCGCCTGCTTCTTGCCTTTCTCGCCTTCGGAGCCGCCTGCACCTCCCTCTGGGCCTGGATGCTGGCCACCTCCACTGCTCCTTCAGACGGGTGATGATGGGGGAGAGTCCGCGGCATGCGGGGTTCCCATCGCGCCATGACCTCCCTCCTCTCGCAGATCTTCCCGATCCTCTACGGGGCCTGCTTTGTTCTGCTGCTCTGGCAGGCGTTCAGGGTCATGGGGCAGGGTTTCCGCGCCGTACCCCGGCCAGGCGATCCGGGGGCGGCCGCGAACGATTCAGGTGGCCCCACGGGTGATCGCACCGGCCGGCTCACCATCCATCCTGAGCTCCTCGACGCCGACGGTCAGCTCACCCAGGAGGACCTGTTGACCGTTCGCTTCAGTGGCGACAACGAGCAGCCCGCCTTTCCAGCCGATCCGAACTGACCACGCCAGGCCGACCGCTGAATAGGCTCCCTGAGGTGAACGCGCTCAAAGGCGGAGATCGATGGTGGATCAGAGAACACGAATCGTGGCGGCCGTGCTCGGGGCACTGAAATTGCCACCTCGTTTTCGCCTCAAGATGGTGAAGGACGATCCGATCCGGCTCGAGCTCAGCATCACGCCGTCCTACGGGAAAGACCCGATTCTTGTGGGCATCGTCGAATCCCAGGACCTGGTAGCCCGGCGCGACCGGGAAGGCCGCATTCCCCGCGATCTCCAGGGCACCTGGGACTGGACGGTGCGTCACGGCAAGGTGACCACCGGCGGCTGGAATCCTTATCTGAAAGAGGCCCTGCAGACCATGTTCGAAACCGGCCTGCCAGCCATCGTTTACGAAGAAACCACCGGTGAGGCCTATCACCCGGTGGATGGCCTCCGCCACGTGCGCTGAACCCGCCCCTGCCGATTGACGACCGCCTCGCGGCCGTCACCGCTGCCCTCGGCCCCGGAGCCACCCTGCTGCTCCAGGCCGAACCCGGCGCCGGCAAGACCACCCGGGTCCCCCTGGCCCTGCTCGAAGCCTTCGGCACCGAAGGCCGCCTCCTGATGCTGGAGCCGCGGCGGCTGGCGGCCCGCTCCGCCGCCGAGCGCCTGGCGGCCAACCTCGGTGAACCCCTCGGCGGCCGGGTGGGGTACAGCGTGCGGTTGGAATCGCGCACCTCGGCGGCCACCCGTCTGGAGGTGGTCACGGCCGGTCTGTTCCTGCGCCGGCTCCAGGCCGATCCGGCCCTCGAAGGCGTGGCCTGCGTGATCTTCGACGAATTCCATGAGCGCCAGGCCGAGGTGGATCTGGCCCTGGCCCTGGTGCGTCAGGCCCGCAGCCTGCTCCGCCCGGAGCTGCGGCTGCTGGTGATGTCGGCCACCCTCGATCTGGAACCTTTGGCCGCCGAGCTGGATGGGGCCAGCGTGATCAGCTGCGAGGGCCGCAGCCATCCGGTCACGGTCGCCTACCAACCGCCGCGGCAGGAGGAGCGGCTGGAGCGCCAGGTGCTCCGTGCCCTCGAAAGCCACTGGCTGGAACAGCCCCAGCCCCGGGGCACCGTGCTGGTCTTCCTGCCGGGCCTCGGGGAGCTGGAGACGACGCGCCGGGCCATCGAAGCCACCGCCTGGGGGGCCGAGGTCGACGCCGTTCTGCTGCATGGCCAGCTGCCGCTGGCGGCCCAGGGCCGGGCCATCGCGGCGACCCACCAGGCAGCTGGCAAGGTGGTGCTGGCCACGGCGGTGGCGGAGAGCTCGCTCACGATCGCAGGGGTGACCCTGGTGATCGACAGCGGCCTGAGCCGCCTGAGTCGCTTCGATCCGGCCACGGGTATGGACGGCCTGGTCACCCAGCCCGCCAGCCAGGCCAGTGCCGAGCAGCGCCGCGGCCGGGCCGGCCGGCTCGGACCCGGCCACTGCCTGCGGCTCTGGTCCCCGGCGGAACAGCAGCGGCGCCCCCCCTTCGACCCCCCGGAACTGCTCGAGGTCGATCCTCTGCCGATCGCCCTGCAGCTGGCGGAATGGGGTGGGGCGGCGGACGACACGTTGCCCTGGATCACCGCGCCCCCCAGGCGTTCCCTCGCAGAGGCCCGCAGCCTGCTGCGTCAGCTGGGGGCCACCAATGACGACGGGCGCATCACCGACCATGGGCGGGCGATGGCCCGGCTGGGGGTCCATCCACGCCTGGCACACATGCTGTTGCGGGCCAGGGAACGGGGCTGGGAGTCCCTGGCCAGTGCCGTGGCCGTACTGCTGAGCGAACGGGATCCGCTCGATCGCCGCGAGGCGGGCAGCGATCTGATGCGGCGCCTCGACTGGCTGCGTCGCAGTGGCGCCCGGCGTCCCTGGCGAGACCTCCAGTCCCAGCTGCTGCGCCAGCTCACGGACCGACAGGCCCCACAGGAGTCGGCGCCCATCTCCTCCGGCTCCGAGGACGCTCGGGCCGCCCAGCTGCTGGGCTGGGCCTACCCGGAACGGCTGGCCCTGGGCCGGGGCCGGGGGGATGGGCGCTTTCTGATGCACAGCGGTCGCGGCGCCGTTCTGCCCCCGGGAGACCCCCTCGCCGGCGCCGAAGCCCTGGCGATCGCCAGTGTCGACGGCCAGGGCCAGGAGGCCCGGGTGCGGCTGGCGGTGGCCCTGTCCCGTCAGGGGCTGGAGGAGCTGCTGGCCGACGGGGTCGAGGAGTGCACCGAAGCCCGCTGGGATGGCAACGACCAGCGGGTGCGCTGCGAACGGCTGCGGCGCGCCGGGGCCCTTGTGCTGGAGCGTCGCCCCTGGCCCAAAGCCACTGGGGAGCTGGTGGAGCGGGCGCTGTTGGAGGGTCTGGAAAGTCTGGGGTTGGAGGTGCTGCCCTGGTGCCGCACCAGTCGCCAGCTGCAGCAGCGTCTGATGCTGGCCCACCACCACCTGGGGGCGCCCTGGCCCGACCGTTCACCGGAGCGGCTGCAGCAGGATCCGGCTTCGTGGCTGGGGCCCCACCTGGGCGGCCTGAACAGACTTCAGGATCTGCAGCGGCTGGATTTGCCCGAGATCCTCTGGGGCGATCTTGACTGGTCCCTGCGTCGGGAGCTGGAGCGGCTGTTGCCCCTGAGCCAGCCGGTCCCCTCCGGCCGCCGGGTTCCGTTGGATTACGGCAGCGGCACCCCGGTGCTGGCGGTGAAACTGCAGGAGATGTTCGGCTGCCTCGAAGGGCCGACGGTGCTGGACGGCCGGCTGGCGGTGAGGGTCGAGCTGCTCTCCCCGGCGGGACGCCCGGCGGCGGTCACCAGCGACCTGGCCGGCTTCTGGAGCCAGGGCTACGCCGAGGTGCGCCGGGAGCTGCGCGGCCGTTACCCCCGACACCCCTGGCCCGAGGATCCCCGCCAGGGCATCGCCAGCGCCCGTACCAAGGCCGCCCTGGCGCGGGAGGGGCGCGGCGACCAGCCCACCGAGCGTTGATCCAGCTGGTCTGCTCAGACGAGGTCTGCTCAGATGAGGCCTCCTCAGGCCAGGCCCTTCAGACCAGACCGGCCAACAGATGGCCGAAGCCGAAATGGCGCAGACCCTCGAGGATGCCCGCGCCGCCATGGCTGCGGGCGCGGTAGGTGCGACGCAGGCCCGGCAGGGCGCGCACCAGGCCGGGCTCGGCATTGCCCACCATCACGCTCTGAAGCCCCGTTTCGAACATGGCCAGATCGTTGAGGGAATCCCCCGCCGTGACCACCAGGGCGGGATCCAGCTCCAGCCACTCCAGCAACCCCAGCAGGGTGCTGCCCTTGTTGACACCGGCCGGCAGCACGTCGAGGTACTTGTCGCCTGAGACAAGGCAATCCACCCCATGGGCCTCGATCGCCGGCAATCGGCTGCGATCGAGCCGGCGGGGGTCGATGGCGTAGGCCAGGCGCCGATCGCTGCTGAGGGGCTCGGCGGAGAGACCCGGGAGCCCCGCCAGCAGGGGCAGCACCTGTGCCGCCCGTCCGCGCCAGAGGGCCTCGATCGGCTCCAGCGCCAGGGGCGAGGGGGTGAGCGAGGCACCGCAGGCCACCGTGCAACCCACATCACCGATCACCAGGTGGGGGGGATGGAGGCCCAGGACGGCCTCCTCAGCCAGCAGCCGGGCGACGGAACGCATGTCCCGTCCCGTGCTGAAGACCTGCAGGATCCGGTGGCGCTGGGAACCCAGCCAGCCGTAGAGGCGACGGCGGGTCGGGAGGCTCCCCTCCAGCAGGGTTCCATCGAGATCGGTGACCAGCACCAGCTCGGTCGCCCCGGGTAGCGGCGCCTTGAGGTGCTGCTGGAAGTGGGCCCGGGGCGCACGGCGCTGCTCCTCTGTCCCAGGCCCCCAGAGGGAACCCCGGCCAGGGCCGCAGACCGGAATCATCTTCAAGCCCACCCCTGGGCACGACTGTCAACCGTGCAACCCACCCCCGAGTTTGTAGTCCTGGGCACTGTCAAGAACCCTCCATGTTTCGTTACAGTGGGGTTTCTTCCGAGGGTTCCTTCCATGTCTGACGCTTCCCAACCCCGCTTCGGTTTTGTCAACTTCGCCGAAACCTGGAATGGCCGCCTGGCCATGATGGGCTTCGTGATCGGCCTGGCGACCGAAATTCTCACCGGCCAAGGTATTCTGGCTCAGGTTGGCCTCGGCTGAAGGCCGGCCAGCCAGGCAATCCGCCAACCCTTGAATCGCATCCGTGACGTTGGCCGCCGGTCCCACCGGCGGCTTTTTCATGACCCCGGTTGCGGTCCTAGGTTGGGTGGCTTCCAGGCTTGCGCCCTCCGATGGCACCGACCGCTGCCGTTTCCCGCTTCTATGTCGGCAACCGCCGCGACGGCTCCAGGCTGCTGAGCAGCGCCTTGGTGATCACCGGGGCCGGCTTGATCCGGCTCGACCATCCCATCGGACGGGCCATTGCCCTGGTGGCGGGCCTGCTGAGCCTCTACTGGTGGCTCTGTTATCGCAAGCTCCAGCACTGATTCCATGCTCACGGTCCCTGGCAGCACCGCGTCTCACCGCCAGCAGGACGGCATTCCCCGGTTCACGGTCGCCGAGCTCAACCAGGCCATCGGCACCCTGCTCGAGAGGGGGTTCGCACCCCGCTTCCTGCTCGAGGCCACCGTGGGCCGTCCCCAGCAGAAGAAGGGCCATCTCTGGCTGAGCCTGCTCGACGGACAGGCCAGCATCCAGGGGGTGATCTGGTCCTCCCAGTTGCAGAAGCTCAGCTTCCTTCCCCAGGAAGGTGATGGGGTGGTGGTGGTGGGCAAGCTCAACTTCTGGGCCGCCCGGGCCAGCCTCACCGTGCAGGTGCTGGATGTGCGTCCCAGCCTGACCACCGTTCTGCGTCAGTTCGAACAGGTGCGCAGCCGGCTGGAGCCGGAAGGACTGTTCGACCCTGAACGCAAGCGAGCGCTGCCGCCCTGGCCCCGCCGTATCGCCCTGCTCACCAGCGTGCCCAGCGCCGCCCTGGCCGACATGCTGCGCACGGCCCGCGAACGCTGGCCCGCCACGGACCTGCTGGTGGTGCCGATCCCGGTCCAGGGGAACGTGGAATCCCAGATCGCCACTGCCATTGAGAGCGTCTGCCGTCAGGCCGCCAGCCTCGGCATCGAAGCCTTGGTGCTGGCCCGCGGCGGTGGCAGCCGGGAGGATCTGGCCGTCTTCGACGGCGAGCAGCTGGCCCGCTGCCTGGCGGCGGCGCCGTTGCCCGTGATCTGCGGGATCGGCCACGAGGATGACGTCACGATCGCCGACCTGGTGGCCGACTACCGGGCCGCCACACCGACGGCCGCCCTCGTCGCCGTGCTGCCGGAACGCAGCCAGGTGCTCCGCTCCCTGGCCCAGGAACGTGACCACCTGCAGCGCACGCTCTCTCTGCGCATCGCTTCAGCCCGGCAACGGCTGAGCACACGGCAGGAGCAGCTGCAGAAGCTGCATCCGAGCCGTCTGCTGGAGCAACGGCAGCACTGGCTGGCCCAGCAACGGCAGCTGCTGCGGGCCCTGTCTCCGGCGCACCTGCTCGCCAGGGGCTTCAGCCTGCTGCGGGATCGCGACGGACGCCTGCTGCGTTCCGTTGTTCAGCTGCGGCCAGGCGATGCGGTCTTCGCCGAGCTGGCGGATGGCCGGGTGGCCCTGCGGGTGCAGACGAGCGAACCAGCCGCTGCCCCCCCTGACGCATCCCCCGGCAAGAGCCCCGCCCCAGCCCGCTGAATCTCTGTCCGCTTTTCCACCGCGCACCCAACCCATGGCCAAGCCCAGCACCAGATCCACCCCCCCTCCCCAGGACCCCTCCGAACCCGCGAGCGTGGCCCAGGAACTGAGCTTCCGCGACTCCCAGACGGCCCTCGAACTCTGTCTGGCCCAGCTGCAGGACGAAGAACTGGATGTGGAGTCCATGGCCGATCTGTATCGCAGGGCCCTGACCTACGCCGAACGCTGCGAGTCGGTGCTGCAGCAGGTGGAACAGCAGGTGATGCAATGGGATCCCACCCAGCCGGAACGGGCGCCGACGCCCTACGCCCCATGAGCCAAGCAGCACGCGTCACGCCGCAAGTCCCTGGCGGGCTGAACTGGGTCTCCTGGCTTTATCTGGCCCTGGCCGTGGCAGGAGCCATTCTGCCCTGGCTGGCCAATCTGGACTTCATCCGG
Source organism: Cyanobium gracile UHCC 0281 (assembly GCF_034931305.1). Taxonomy (GTDB): domain Bacteria; phylum Cyanobacteriota; class Cyanobacteriia; order PCC-6307; family Cyanobiaceae; genus Cyanobium; species Cyanobium gracile_A. Next base: position 44,721 of record NZ_JAYGHY010000004.1, read on the forward strand.
TCGGCAGGAGCGACCTTTGATCTGGGTCTGTTCATTCGCCAGGCCAATGCCAACCCGGCGGCCCGTTCCCTGTCCAGCGATCTGGCGATCGGGGCCACGGCTGTCACCATCTGGATGGTGCGCGAAAGCCGCAGGCTGGGCATGCGGGGACTGGGCTGGGTGCTGCTCAGCTGCGTCACGATCGCCTTTGCCTTCGGCGCGCCCCTGTTCCTGCATCTGCGCGAACGCCGGCTGCTTGAGCTCTCCCGCCTTGACCAGGAGAGTCCCGTCAGCAACGGATGAGCCGATCCCTCAGGTGGTTTCGCTTTCCCTGATGGCACCATCGGCGGAGCCGGAGGCCTCCAGATCGACGGCATCCACATTGATCGTGACGTCGCGGGCGTCGATCTCCCCATCGGCAGGGGATCCCCAGAAGAACGTTCCGGACGTGGCGCTGGGCGCCGTTCCAGACGCATCAACAACCTCAAACGCGCTGCCGCAGGCGGGGCAAGCCTCGCTGCCTAGGCTGGTGAAGCCACAGTTCGGACAGGTACGCAGCCGGCGGCGGAGCACCTGCCAGCCGATCAGGCCCACCCCTGCCAGCAGCAGCGGCAGAAACAGCAGCGTGAGGGTGAGCCCCCCGATCACATCCAGCAGGATCCTGCCCGCCGAGGTGGGCACCAGCAGCAGGGCGGCCGCCACACCGATCCAGAGCCAGGGAATGCGGCGCTCCATCAACGCTGGAAGCGCGGGTCATTCTCGATCCACCGCTCCAAGGCCGCCAGACCTTCAAGGCCGGCCCAACCCAGCAGCAGGGCCGCCACCAGCCAGGCGGCCAGCAGGCCAAGACCCAGCAACAGGGGAACCATCGCCAGGGTGGTCAGGCCGATCACCACAACCGCACCCACGGCCATGCAGACAAGCGCCAGGCTGGCCGGCAATGGCGGTATCCGGAGGGAAAGCTTGGCCAAGGTTCGGTACGTCGAAGCGACTTCCATCCTGACGCGAAACAAGTCCGTCCTCAGCGCGGCAGAGGTGTCGATGGCCCCCCAGCGGCACCGCCGGAAAGCACCACACTGAAACACTGGCCGAAATACAGAACCACCCCCACCAACCAGACCCAGAGCGTCAGCAGCAACACGGCACCCACCACCCCGTAGGCCTGGAAGCGCCAGCCAAGGGCGATCAGGATCCTGCCCAGGAGCAGGTTGGACAGGGTGAGACTGATGCTGACCAGCAGAGCGCCAGGAATCAAGGGGCGGAAGGGAATGCGGCGCGATGGCAGCAACCAGAGAAAAACCAGGGTGGCCGCGAAGCTGATCAACAGGGAAAGGAGCAGATCCAGGCCAAAAGAAAGGGAACTGAGCAAGAGCAAAGGCTTGGGCAGATAGGCCTTCAGCTGGTCCTGGAACCCACTCGAACCGAACAGCCGCACGGTGCTGAAGAGTTGGTCTACGACGATCAGAACCCCAACGAACAGGATGAGCGACAGGGCTTTCAGGCGTAGGGTCAGGAATCGGGCCACGTGCTGCTGCCAGCGCAGGTTGTCGAGTCCAAAGGGCCGGTTCCACCAGAGCCGATCAGCGCCGCGCTGGAGCGTCAGATAGATGTTGCTGGCATTGAGGGCGAGAAGCACCAAGCCGAGGAGACCAGCGCCAAAACCCTGATTGGTGAAACGCCGCAGGGTGGCCTCCACGTCCGGAAGGGAGGAGGCTGGCAGCACCTGGGCCACGTAGACGAGCAGCCGGTCGACGCGCTCCATGTCGCGGCCGAGGAGCCTGGAGGCGACCGAGAGCGCGATCAACAGGGCCGGGAAAAAGGACTGGAGGGTGTGGTAGGCAAAGGCCGCACTGAGATCGACACAATCCGCGCGCAGCCACAGGGCATAGGCCTTCCAGATAGGGCGGAAGCGGCGACGCCAGCTCACGGCAGGATCAACGTCAAGAGTGTCGAGCAGATACGCCAATGCATTCTGCCCCGGTCCGCTGCTCCCGAAAAAGCACCAGCAGCCGGCCGCAAAACAACCGACCAACAGAAAAGCCACCCTCCTCGGGTGGCTTTTCCTTCAACTCCATGTGGAGCTGGTGGCTCACATCGCGATGGGTCGCGACGATGGAGCGGAAGTTTTACCTGGCATCGAGCTATTTTTGCAGGGGGCTACCCCCCAACTATCGTCGCCGCTGCTGCGTTTCACAACCGAGTTCGAGATGGATCGGTGTGGTTCCACAGCGCCATGGACACCAGGATAGGTTTCCCTTACCCGCAACAACTGTTGAGAACAAGGGTTGAACCCTGAGAACTGCATAGGTTAGAGCAACAGCTGACGCCATCACTCCTCTGGATAAAGAAGTCATTCCGCCACTCCCTACCAACAAGCTCCTTTCGAAACTTGCTTTCGGCAATGGCCGGCTTAGAACCAGATGTTGGTCAAGCCCTCGGTCTATTAGTACTCCTCCGCTTCACCGGTTACCCGGCTTCCACGTAGAGCCTATCAACGGGTGTTCTTCCCGTGACCTTACTGGCTAACGCCATGGGAATACTCATCTTGAGGTGGGCTTCCCACTTAGATGCTTTCAGCGGTTATCCTCTCCGCACATGGCTACCCAGCGTTTACCGTTGGCACGATAACTGGCACACCAGAGGTGCGTTCCTCCCGGTCCTCTCGTACTAGGGAGAAATCCTCTCAATATTCCTGCGCATGCACCGGATATGGACCGAACTGTCTCACGACGTTCTGAACCCAGCTCGCGTACCGCTTTAATGGGCGAACAGCCCAACCCTTGGGACCGACTTCAGCCCCAGGTTGCGATGAGCCGACATCGAGGTGCCAAACCTCCCCGTCGATGTGAACTCTTGGGGGAGATCAGCCTGTTATCCCTAGAGTAACTTTTATCCGTTGAGCGACGGCCCTTCCACTCAGAACCGTCGGATCACTAAAGCCGACTTTCGTCCCTGTTCGACTTGTAGGTCTCACAGTCAAGCTTGCTTCTGCTTTTACACTCGTCGGCTGATTTCCAACCAGCCTGAGCAAACCTTTGCGCGCCTCCGTTACCTTTTAGGAGGCGACCGCCCCAGTCAAACTGCCCACCTGATACTGTCCGGTCCCCGGATGACGGGTGACCGTTAGAACCCTAGCTCTGAAAGAGTGGTATCTCACCGTTGGCTCACCATCACCCACAAGCAATGGATCAAAGCCTCCCACCTATCCTGCGCATTCAGAGCCCGGGCACAATACCAAGCTACAGTAAAGCTTCATAGGGTCTTTCTGTCCGGGTGCACGTAGTCCGCATCTTCACAGACAATTCTATTTCGCCGAGCCTCTCTCCGAGACAGCGCCCAGATCGTTACGCCTTTCGTGCGGGTCGGAACTTACCCGACAAGGAATTTCGCTACCTTAGGACCGTTATAGTTACGGCCGCCGTTCACCGGGGCTTCAGTCGCTAGCTTCGCTTACGCTGACCAGCTTCCTTAACCTTCCGGCACTGGGCAGGCGTCAGCCCCCATACATCGTCTTGCGACTTAGCGGAGACCTGTGTTTTTGGTAAACAGTCGCCTGGGCCTCTTCACTGCGACCACCTTGCGGTGGCACCCCTTCTCCCGAAGTTACGGGGCCATTTTGCCGAGTTCCTTAGAGAGAGTTACCTCGCGCCCCTCGGTATTCTCTACCACCCCACCTGTGTCGGTTTCGGGTACAGGCCGTCATGCCTTAACGGGTATAGGGCTTTTCTTGGAAGCTTGACGTCACCCACTTCGCTGCCGTAGCAGCTCGTACTCACGCCTCAGCTCAAAGTGTTTTCGCCACTTCTCAACGCCTCGAACGCTTGAACCAGTAACCAACTTCTGGCTGGGCTAGCCTTCTCCGTCCCCCTTCCCAAAACATGACAGGTACAGGAATGTTGACCTGTTGTCCATCGACTACGCCTTTCGGCCTCGCCTTAGGTCCTGACTAACCCTCCGCGGACGAGCCTGCCGGAGGAACCCTTAGGGTTTCGGGGCATGGGATTCTCACCCATGTTTTCGCTACTCAAGCCGACATTCTCACTTCCATGCAGTCCACGCCCGCTTACGCTAACGCTTCGCCCCACATGGAACGCTCCCCTACCATTTAACAAGTTAAATCCGCAGCTTCGGTAGACTACTTAGCCCCGTTCATTTTCGGCGCAGGATCGCTCGACCAGTGAGCTATTACGCACTCCTTTGAGGATGGCTGCTTCTAGGCAAACCTCCTGGTTGTCTGGGCAATCCCACCTCCTTTATCACTGAGTAGTCATTTGGGGACCTTAGCTGGCGGTCTGGGCTGTTTCCCTTTCGACCATGGAGCTTATCCCCCACAGTCTGACTGCCTGGTTTCACACAGGGTATTCAGAGTTTGTCACGATTTGGTACCGCTCTCGCAGCCCGCACCGAAACAGTCGCTTTACCCCCCTGCTATAGCACCAGACGCTACGCCTCAACGTATTTCGGGGAGAACCAGCTAGCTCCGGGTTCGATTGGCATTTCACCCCTAACCACAGCTCATCCGCTGATTTTTCAACATCAGTCGGTTCGGACCTCCACTTGGTATCACCCAAGCTTCATCCTGGCCATGGTTAGATCACCCGGGTTCGGGTCTATAAACACTGACCAACGCCCTATTCAGACTCGCTTTCGCTATGGCTCCACCATTTCCGGTTTAACCTGCCAGTGCCTATAAGTCGCCGGCTCATTCTTCAACAGGCACACGGTCATCCTATGAGTAGGACTCCCATTGCTTGTAAGCTCACGGTTTCATGTTCTGTTTCACTCCCCTCCCGGGGTTCTTTTCACCTTTCCCTCGCGGTACTGTTTCGCTATCGGTCACACAGGAGTACTTAGCCTTACGAGGTGGTCCTCGCGGATTCACACGGAATTTCACGTGCTCCGTGCTACTCGGGATACAGCTAGGCCAGTTTCGTTTTCGCGTACGGGGCTTTCACCCTCTATGGCGCGCCTTTCAAACGCTTCCACTAACGTCCCTGGTCCACGTTGCTGTCCCACAACCCCGATGGTCGAAACCATCGGTTTAGGCTCTTCCCCGTTCGCTCGCCGCTACTTAGGGAGTCGTTTTTACTTTCCTTTCCTCCAGCTACTAAGATGTTTCAGTTCGCTGGGTTGGCTCGCGCCACCCTATGGATTCAGGTGGCCGTTCTAGGGGTTGCCCCATTCGGAGATTCCCGGATCAAAGCGTGTTTCCAGCTCCCCGAGACTTTTCGCAGGTAACCACGTCCTTCATCGCCTCTGTGTGCCAAGGTATCCACCGTGAGCCCTTTGTAGCTTGACCAATTAACACTCCCAACGTTCAGGGTTGTTGAGACCCATTCTTCTGCTTTCACTTCTCTACTCCTTTGATCTTTCGGTTTCCCGATCTCTCTCAGGCTTCGATGGTTTGAAAGGCAGAATCAAACTCTTCTCTCCTCGGCGGAAAGAAAAGACGCTGGAAGCTCTCGGCTCTAAACTCAAGAATCTCCCAGCCAGACTTTCACTTCACTTGGCAGTACCAAGTAAAGTTCGCGTCCGTCTGGGCATCTATGAGATGCTTTCTTTATCCAGACTCACCTATGCAGTTGTCAAGGTTCTTTGCTAGAGTCACTGATTTTTGGCTCGCGCTAAAATCAGCGAGTCCAGCTTCCTTTCAACCACCATCGATAAAATCTACTATCACTAGCAGTTCATCCATTGGGAATGAAAGGAGGCTGGAGTCCTCAGCTGAACATGTCTTGTCACCTCACCCATCGAAAGGCATCCTGTTGCCGCTTCCTGCTGGTGGTCTTCACTTGGTTGGATGGAGGTTAGCGGACTCGAACCGCTGACATCCTGCTTGCAAAGCAGGCGCTCTACCAACTGAGCTAAACCCCCAAACACGAATGGGCCATCCTGGACTTGAACCAGGGACCTCACCCTTATCAGGGGTGCGCTCTAACCACCTGAGCTAATGGCCCAGGATTAATCACTTCGACACAAGCTTCTTACCACTTCCCTCAATTCCTAACTCTTTCGAGCTTTGAATCTTGGCAAAATGGGGAAACCCTTGGTGGGGTGACCTAGACAAAGTTTAGGAACTGAAAACGAGTCCATCACAACATCCTTAGAGTTAGCCTTCCTGCTCTTTCGAGCTCTCTGGTTTTCTCCTTGGCTTTGATGGCTCACCTTGAGGTACCGATCGACCTTCGAGATGACAGGACCGTGGCCTGAGACAAATGTGCTCCCCAAACTTTCGCTTGGTCGGCGCTCAGACATCACGATCAGTTGTGTCTCCCTGTTAGGAGGTGATCCAGCCGCACCTTCCGGTACGGCTACCTTGTTACGACTTCACCCCAGTCATCAGCCCCACCTTCGGCGTCCTCCTCCACAAGGGTTGGAGTAACGACTTCGGGCATGGCCAACTTCCATGGTGTGACGGGCGGTGTGTACAAGGCCCGGGAACGTATTCACCGCAGTATGCTGACCTGCGATTACTAGCGATTCCTCCTTCACGTAGGCGAGTTGCAGCCTACGATCTGAACTGAGCCACGGTTTATGGGATTAGCTAACTCTCGCGAGCTTGCGACCCTTTGTCCGTAGCATTGTAGTACGTGTGTAGCCCAGGATGTAAGGGGCATGATGACTTGACGTCATCCACACCTTCCTCCGGTTTATCACCGGCGGTCTCTCTAGAGTGCCCAACTAAATGCTGGCAACTAAAGACGTGGGTTGCGCTCGTTGCGGGACTTAACCCAACATCTCACGACACGAGCTGACGACAGCCATGCACCACCTGTCTCTGCGCTCCCGAAGGCACTCCCTCGTTTCCAAGGGATTCGCAGGATGTCAAACCCTGGTAAGGTTCTTCGCGTTGCATCGAATTAAACCACATACTCCACCGCTTGTGCGGGCCCCCGTCAATTCCTTTGAGTTTCACACTTGCGTGCGTACTCCCCAGGCGGAACACTTAACGCGTTAGCTACGACACCGAGGGGGTCGATTCCCCCGACACCTAGTGTTCATCGTTTACGGCCAGGACTACAGGGGTATCTAATCCCTTTCGCTCCCCTGGCTTTCGTCCATGAGCGTCAGTTATGGCCCAGCAGAGCGCCTTCGCCACTGGTGTTCTTCCCGATATCTACGCATTTCACCGCTACACCGGGAATTCCCTCTGCCCCTACCACACTCAAGCCTTGTAGTTTCCATCGCTGAAATGGAGTTAAGCTCCACGCTTTAACGACAGACTTACAAGGCCGCCTGCGGACGCTTTACGCCCAATAATTCCGGATAACGCTTGCCACTCCCGTATTACCGCGGCTGCTGGCACGGAATTAGCCGTGGCTTATTCCTCAAGTACCGTCATGTCTTCTTCCTTGAGAAAAGAGGTTTACAGCCCAGAGGCCTTCATCCCTCACGCGGCGTTGCTCCGTCAGGCTTTCGCCCATTGCGGAAAATTCCCCACTGCTGCCTCCCGTAGGAGTCTGGGCCGTGTCTCAGTCCCAGTGTGGCTGATCATCCTCTCAGACCAGCTACTGATCGTCGCCTTGGTGGGCCATTACCCCACCAACTAGCTAATCAGACGCGGGCTCATCCTCAGGCGAAATTCATTTCACCTCTCGGCATATGGGGTATTAGCGGCCGTTTCCGGCCGTTATCCCCCTCCTGAGGGCAGATTCCCACGCGTTACTCACCCGTCCGCCACTAGCCCGAAGGCTCGTTCGACTTGCATGTGTTAAGCACGCCGCCAGCGTTCATCCTGAGCCAGGATCAAACTCTCCGTTGTAGATCCAACCCTCTTGGATAACTCTCGCTACCCTCAGTTAGATTTGCCTCGTGCTATCCCTGCAGACTGGCGTCTACAAGAACATCAGGGCCACCATCGCTTTCACGCTGGGTTCAAAGAGTGCACATGTCAGCTCCCAGGCTCACCATCCATCGGACAGTTCACTCGCTTGCTTCCAGTGACTTTCCCGAATCTCAGATCCGGTTCGCAACCGGTTGACCAGCCAAAGGGCCTTCCATCCTTTTCAAGATGACGCCGCTCCAAGCACCAGCGCGTCGTGAGAACGCCCTGGTACTCCTTGGTTGCTTCAACCCGTCGCTTGTTTCTTTTGACGGGACCTCACACCTCCACCGCTCTTCGTCCGTTGCCTCCTCTCTCAAGGACTCCTCTCCCCCTCGCCGTAGCGATGGACACAGGCTCTTTTGATTCGGTCGCCTACGGTCTCCCGCATTCACACCTCCTCGCCAGTCGCAACCGACGCAGTGGAAGCGTCAGTTCCTAAACTTTTTTGGTTGTCCAGGTTCAACCGCTCCACCCCTTCCGGGGCTCTCGCGGCGCGTCGCCTCCCGGCGACTCAGAAAACTTACAACACCGTCGGCTCGCGCCTCTCGATCCCGTAAGCCTGCTCCCCGCTCGAGCTCTCGCTCTCTGGGGCGCAGTCCAAAATCATATCACCTGCACCGACGCTGCAGCGCGATGACCTGCGGATCCGCCCCTGGCCACCGTTGCCGCCTGAGCAGCACAGGGCCCACGCAGCAGCTGGAACCAGCACGGAGCGTCTGGGACATGGGCACGTCGCAGACCTGGCCAAGGGGCTTGCAGCGTTCCTCTGGCGGCAGGCGGGCCTCGCTGGGCCCCCCTTTCCTGCCAGCCGAGCCCGTGGAAGGGCACCCAGAGGCCTGTGGGCCGTGCTCTCGCTATGTACGTCCTTCGGCCCGTGGGGTCTGCAGGGCTGCTGCTGGCCCCTGGACCCGCACGGACAGCCAGAACACAAAAAAGCCGCGATCACTCGCGGCTCAAGGGAAGGTTGATTCGGGACCAAGGCCCCGGTTGGCTTCAGAACAGACCCAGGGTGAGGGACTTGTCGATCGGCAGGCAGGCGCCGATGCCGAGGTAGATGGTGAACACGGTGCCGAACAGGAAGGCGCCCATGGCGACGGGACGGCGGAACGGGTTCTGGAACTTGTTGAAGCTCTCGATGAAGGGGATCAGCATCAGGCCCAGGGGGATCATCGTCTGGAGGGCGATGCCAAGAAGCTTGTTGGGGACGACCCGGAGGATCTGGAACACCGGGTAGAGGTACCACTCGGGAAGGATCTCGAGCGGAGTGGCGAAGGGATCGGCCCGGTCACCCAGCATCGCCGGATCCAGAACGGCCAGCCCGACCAGGCAAGCCAGGGTTCCCAGGATCACCACCGGGAAGATGTAGAGGAGGTCGTTGGGCCAGGCCGGCTCGCCGTAATAGTTGTGGCCCATGCCCTTGGCCAGCTTGGCCCGCAGCTTGGGATCGGTGAGGTCAGGCTTCTTGAGGATGTGCATGGTGGGGAGCTCGCAGCGCTGGTGACCAGTGGGGGAAGGCTAAGTGGAAGAACGGGGTTCAGAGCGGGCCGGAGATGCCCTGCTTACGGATCATCAGGAAGTGGATGAGCATGAACACCGCCAGCAGCCAGGGCAGCACGAAGGTGTGGAGGCTGTAGAAGCGGGTGAGGGTGGACTGGCCCACGCTTTCACCGCCGCGGAGCAGCTCGACCATGAAGTCGCCCACCACGGGGACGGCAGCTGGAACACCGCTGACGATCTTGACGGCCCAGTACCCGACCTGATCCCAAGGGAGGGAGTAGCCGGTGACGCCGAAGGACACGGTGATCACGGCCATGGTCACGCCGGTGACCCAGGTGAGCTCGCGGGGACGCTTGAAGCCGCCGGTGAGATACACGCGGAACACGTGCAGGATCAGCATCAGGACCATCATGCTGGCGCTCCAGCGGTGCACCGAACGGATCAGCCAGCCGAAGCTGACGTCAGTCATCAGGTACTGGACCGAGGTGTAGGCCTCCACCACCGTGGGCTTGTAGTAGAAGGTCATCGCGAAGCCGGTCGCGAACTGGATCAGGAAGCACACCAGCGTGATGCCGCCCAGGCAATAAAAGATGTTGACGTGGGGCGGGACGTACTTGGCGGAGATATCGTCGGCAATCGCCTGGATTTCGAGGCGCTCCTCAAACCAGTCATAGATCGGGGACGACTTGGCGCCAGGAGACGAGTTCGCCATGCAGCGTGGGGCTTGGGTTGCGAGAGTCTACCGATCGTGCTGACCCCCCTGTGAGAGACCCGGGCCGCCGGTCCATCCCGGCTCAATGCTTTGCAACAGGGCTGCCGGGCCGTGTCCCGCTCCTGCAGCTCCTCCTGGTGACGGGCCTGTGCCTGCAGCTGTGGCTCCCCGCCCCGGCGCTGGCCCTCAGCGATGCCCAGCAACTGGTGGTGGAGGCCTGGCGGCTGGTGAACCAGAGCTACGTCGATCCCGCCCAGCTGGAGGCGGTGCAATGGCGGCACCTGCGCCAGAAAGCCCTCGAGACGCCGATCGCCAGCTCGGTGCAGGCCTACGACGCCATCGAGACCATGCTGGCGCCGATCGGCGACCCCTACACCCGGATGCTGCGCCCGGAGGAGTACGCCACCCTGCGCTCCAACACCCAGGGCCGCGTGACCGGGGTGGGGCTGCAGCTGGGACTGCGGGCGGGGGATCAGCGGATCGTCGTGATCGCCCCCCTCGATGCCTCCCCCGCCGCCGACGCGGGGATCGTCTCCGGCACCGAGATCCTGAAGGTGGACGGCATCCCCGCCGAGGTGCTGGGGCTGGAGGGTACCGCCGCCCGCCTGCGGGGCCCCGCCGGCAGCGACGTGCTCCTGGCCCTTCGCGCCCCAGCGGGCCAACCCACGGAGGTGCTGCTCGACCGCCGCGAGGTGGATCTGCAACCGGTGCGCAGCCATCGGCTGCAGAGCGACGGGCACACCCTGGGCTACCTGCGGATCACCCAGTTCAGCGAACCGGTGCCCCAGCAGGTGCGCTCCGCCCTGGCCGAGCTGACCGCCGCCGGGGGCAGCGGGCCGATCGAAGGACTGATCCTCGATCTGCGCAACAACTCGGGGGGGCTGGTGGCCGCCGGGCTGGCGGTGGCCGATGGGCTGCTCGACGGGGAGCCGATCGTGGAAACCCAGGACCGGGGCGGCATCGCCGCCCGGCAACAGGCGACCCCCGGCTGTCTCTATGGCGGCCCCATGCTCACCCTCGTCAACGCCGGCACCGCCAGCGCCAGCGAGATCCTGGCCGGTGCCCTGCAGGACAGTGGCCGCTCCCGCCTGGCCGGCAGCCGCACCTTCGGCAAGGGACTGATCCAGACCCTGATCAACCTCAGTGACGGCAGCGGTCTGGCGGTGACCGTGGCCCGCTACCTCACCCCCAGCGGCCGCGACATCCAGAACCAGGGCATCGAGCCGGACGTGCTGCTGCCCCAGCCCGAGCCCCTGGAGCCGGACGGGGACGGGGACACCTGGCGGCAGGCCGCCGCCACGCTGCTGGTGGCTGAACTGGCGGCCCCAGGCCTGGTGCCATGAGCCAGCGCACCTACCACGATCCGCTGCACGGGGCGATCCGCCTCGATCGCCAGGACCCCGCCGAAGCGCTGGCGATCGATCTGATCGACACGGCGCCGTTCCAGCGGCTGCGGCGCATCCGCCAGCTGGGGCCGGCCTTTCTCACCTTCCATGGAGCGGAATCCAGCCGCTTCACCCATTCCCTGGGGGTGCTGGCGGTGGCGCGGCTGGCCCTGCAGCAGCTGGAGCGGCTCGATCCCTCCCTGGCCCAGCACCGGGGTGTCCTCTATGCCGCCGCCCTGCTGCACGACGTGGGCCACGGACCCCTCAGCCACTCGGGCGAGGAGATGTTCGGCGTGCAGCATGAGGTCTGGTCGGGCCGGCTGATCCGCGACCATCCCGCCCTGCGCGACCGCCTTGACGCCGATGCCCCCGGCCGGGCCGCCCTGGTGGCCGACCTGCTGGAGCACGGCCAGCACCCCTGCCGGGCGATCAAAGCGCTGATCAGCAGCCAGCTCGACTGCGACCGGCTCGACTATCTGCTGCGCGACAGCTACAGCACCGGCACCCGCTACGGCCAGCTCGACCTGGAGCGGATCCTCGCCAGCCTCACCCTGGCGCCCGACGGTGATCTGGCCCTGCATCCCCGCGGCCTGATGGCGGTGGAGCACTATCTGGTTGTGCGCCACCTGATGTACCGGAGCGTCTACAACCACCGGCTCAACATCGTCTGCAACTGGCTGCTGAACCAGGTGATCGCCGTGGCCCGCCGGCTCGGACCCGCCGTGGTGTGGGCCGATCCCACCATGGCCCGCTGGCTCTGGGATCGGGATCGGCTCGATCTCGACAGTTACCTGGCCAACGACGACGTCCGCACCGGCTACCACCTGGTGCGCTGGCGCGAGGAGGCCCCCCCGGAACTGGCCGATCCCTGCGGGCGGCTGCTGGAGCGGCGCCTGCCCAAGGCCACGGACGTGAGCGATCTCCCCACGGCCGGCCGGATCGAGCTGCTGGCGGTGGCGCGGCAGCTGTGCGAACGGGCCGGCCTGGTGGCGGAAGGTTGCTGCGCCCTGCAGCAACGCCAGAGCCGGGGGTATCACCCCTACGCCGGGGGCCTGCGGCTCTGGGATGGCCTGCGGCTGCAGGCCCTCGAGCAGCGCTCGCCCCTGGTGGCCAGCCTCTGCCAGACGGTCGACATGGCCTGGCTGATCCACCCGGCCCAGGTGAGCGACGACCTGCGCGCGGCCCTGGCGGTGCGGCGACAGGAGGACAGGGGCCACCAGGGCCTCTAGGTTCGCTGCACCCCCGGACACCGTCGTGGCCGCCGCACTGATCCAGGCCGTCGACGACCGGCAGCCGCACCTGCTGCGGCTGCCGGTGCAGCAGGGCTCCGCCAGTGCCCTGGAGGAAGTGCGCTACGCCCTCGGCAGCCGCCACCCCCGGGCGGGCACGGTGGTGCTGGAGGCGGGCCGCTGGCACCTGCGCCTGCCGGAGCTGCGGCAGCTGCAGGAACTGCTGGCCCCCCTGCAGCTCGACCTGATTCGTGTCGCAGGTGACCACCCGGAGACGCTGGTGGCCGCCGCGGCCCTCGGACTCGAGATCGATCTGGCGGTGCCGCAACCGCCATCGCCAGCCGGAGCAGCCGTGGCCGGCGATCTGCTGGTGCATCGCGGCACCCTGCGCTCCGGCGACCATCTGCAGGCGGAGGGTTCGGTGCTGCTGCTGGGAGATGTGAACCCCGGCGCCCGCATCAGTGCCGCCGGCAATGTTCTGGTGTGGGGGCGGTTGCGGGGCATCGCCCATGCCGGCGTGGCCGGCGACCGCAACGCCCGCATCGTCGCCCTGCAACTGCGGCCCCTGCAGTTGCGCATCGCCGACATGGTGGCCCGGGGGCCGGAGGGTCTGCCGCCGCCAGGGCTGGCCGAGCAGGCCCTGCTGGTGGACGGGGAGATCCGCATCGATCCGGCGGCGCCGGACTTCAGCGGTTGATCAGGCCGAAGGCTCCCAGGCCACCGGCCACGGCCATGAACCACAACGGCGAGATCCGTGTGCGCAGCATCAGCACACACACCAGCAGGGACACACCGATCCCGGCGGCGTTGGTGTCGGCGGTCTGGAGGATCTTCACCCCCACGGCGAACAGGATGCCCAGGGTGATGGGGCCGAGTCCCCGCTCAAAAGCCACACGCCAGGGGGAGTCGCGCAGCCGGTTCCAGCTGAGGCAGGCCACCACCATCAGCAGGGTGGAGGGCAGCAGGATGGCGATCTCGGCGCCATAGGCGCTGAGCAAGGCCCAGCCGGGGCCCTCGGGCCAGCCGGCCCCCATGCCGAGCAACCCCACGATCATGGAGCTGGGGCCCGGGGCCGCTTCGGCCAGGGCGTAGATGTCGGCGAACTGGGCGGGCCGCAGCCAGCAGTACTGATCGACGCTGAGGTGGTGGTACTCGGCCAGCAGGGTGTTGCCGCCCCCCAGGGAAAACAGCGACAGGCCCAGAAACGTACCCATCACCTGCAGCAGGTGGCCCAGGTCGTTGAGCCGCACGGGGGTGCAACTGGCCGCCTCGGCGGCGGCCGCCAGCAGCAGGGGCGGCATCAGCGTGGCTCTCCGGCGAGGGGCCTGGGATGGGACGGCCGCGGCCAGTACCAGGCCATCGCCAGGGGGCCGGCCACCAGCACCAAGGGCACCAGGCGCACATGGAAGAACGCCATCAGTACGAAGGTGACCGCCGCCAGCAGCAGGGCCACCGGATCCTTCCAGTACTGATCAAGGATTTTGAAGCCCATCGACAGGGCCATCCCGGCCGCCGCCGCCACCACCCCCGCCAGCACCCGATTCAGCTGAGGCAGGGAATGGAACTGGAAGTACAGCAGCCCCACCCCCATCAGCAGGGTGAACGGCACCAGCAACATGCCCGCCAGGGCCGCCAGGGCTCCGGGCAGGCCGCGGAAGAAGGTGCCGACGTAGACGGCCATGTTGATCTGGTTGGGGCCGGGGAAGAGCCGGGCCACGGTGAGGCCGGTGAGGAACTCCTCGTTGCTCATCCAGCGGCGCTGCTCGACGATGATCCGCTGGCTCCAGGCCGAAAGGCCGCCGCCGAAGGCGGAGAGGGCCACCATGAGCATGCCGGTGAACAGCTGCCGCAGCCCGGGGGCGGGGGCCGTCGGGGGGAGCTCGGAAGCGTCAGTCATGCACGAAATGGGGATCCGGCGGCAGTTCCCCTTCCTCGTGGAAGCTGGGATCGAGGGGATCGGGGGCGTGGTACTTGGAGGCGGCCTGCCAGTCGATCTGGAACGTCTCCTTGAGCCGCGCCACCACTTCGGGAGCATCGCTTTCGATGCCCAGCTCCCGGCGCAGGTCGAAGGCGCTGCGGTCGATGTTCATCGAGCCGGTCTGGGCGAAGGCCCCATCCACCAGGATCAGCTTGGCGTGCAGCTTGGGCCGCTGCTGGCGCCGCACCTTGACGCCGAAGCGCTCCATCACGCGCAACGAGGAAAAGGTGTCGTAGATGTCCCAGTCGCTGATGCCGTGCTTGCCGCCGCACAGCACCCGCACCTTCACGCCCCGCTCCCGGGCGCTGATGATCCGCTCCAGGATCACCGCATCAACGAACTTGGGGTGCTGGATCCAGAGGGTGCGGGTGGAGGCATCGACGATGCGGGCCATCTGACCGCGGCTGTGGGCGCTGCTCCACACCAGCCCCACGCCGAGATCGGGCTGGAAGAAGACGCGCTGCCAGTCGGCTTCGAAGCCGGCGATCACCTGGGCCACCACGGCGGGGTTGTAGGTGAGCACCCCGTAGTCGCGGGTTTCGGTGAAGTACTTGTCGGCCAGGTTGAAGGTGGCCACCAGGGCGGTGTGCCGGTCGACCACCATCGATTTCTCGTGGGTGACGGGAAAGGACTCGCTGGTCCAGGCGGTTTCGATGCCCCAGGACTGCAGCCGGGTGAAGGCCTCGTCGTTCCAGCGGTCGCCGCCGGAGGTGTGGGGGTTGAGCATCACCCGCACCTGCACCCCCCGCTCCTGGGCGCGCCGCAGGGCGTCTTCCACCGCCTCCGACTGGAGCTTGAACTGCTTTAGGAGAAGTTGTTCGGAGGCCTCCTCGATCAGGGCGACGACGGCCTCCACGCCGTCGTCGGGCATCACCAGCAGCCGCTGGGGCCGGTGGGGGGCGGAGGTCATCGAGGCGCGCAGGGGGGAATGGGCCTTTCTAGCGGCAGTTGCTGGCCTTGGCCCAGCCGCCCTGCCCGATGGGATTAACCTGCCGCGACGCCCGTGGACGCCGTGACGTCAGCACCCGCCCGCATCATCCTCATCTGCTCCGGCAAGGGGGGCGTCGGCAAGACGACCCTCACCGCCAACCTGGGGATCGCCCTGGCCCGGCTGGGCGAGCGCACCGTCGTGCTCGATGCCGATTTCGGCCTGCGCAATCTCGATCTGCTGCTCGGCCTGGAGAACCGGATCGTCTACACCGCCCAGGAGGTGCTGGCCGAAACCTGCCGGCTGGAACAGGCCTTGGTGAAACACAAGCAGGAGCCCAATCTGGCCCTGCTGCCCGCCGGCAACCCCCGCATGCTCGAGTGGCTCACCCCCGAGGACATGCAGCGCATCGTCGCCATGGTGGCCGAGCGGGCTGACTACGTTCTGATCGATTGCCCGGCCGGGATCGAAGACGGCTTCAAGAACGCCGCCGCCGCCGCCCGCGAGGCAATCGTGATCACCACCCCGGAAGTGTCCGCGGTGCGGGATGCCGACCGGGTGATCGGCCTGCTCAACACCCGCGGAGTGGCACCGGTGCAGCTGGTGCTCAACCGGGTGCGTCCCCGGATGATGGCCAGCCAGGAGATGCTCGGGGTCGACGACGTCACCGACATCCTGGCGCTGCCCCTGGTGGGCCTGGTGGTGGAGGACGAGCAGGTGATCGTGTCGACCAACCGGGGCGAACCGCTCACCCTCAACGGCAACGGATCCCCCGCCGCGAAGGCCTACCAGAACATCGCCCGGCGCCTGCGGGGCGAGGAGATCCCCCTGGAGGATCCCTCCAAGGCCCGCAGGGGCCTGCGCGCCCGGCTGATGAACAAGATCCGCAAAACCACCGGTCTCTTCTGAGCACCATGACGCTGTTCGATTTCATCCAACGGTTGCTGGGGCGCCAGAAACCCAGCGGCACCATGGCCAAGGAGCGGCTGCAGCTGGTGTTGGCCCACGACCGCAGTGATCTCAATCCCGAACTGCTCGAGCAGATGCGGCGCGAAATCCTCGAGGTGGTGCAGCGCTACGTGGAGATCGACATCGAGGAAGGCGATGTGAGCCTCGAGACCGAGGACCGGGTCACCGCCCTGGTGGCCAACCTGCCGATCAAGCGGGCCCGGCCCCTGCCGGCCCTGGTGGCGGCGGCCGCCGCCGTGGGCATGGCCCAGGCCCCCGACCCCGAAGCCCCGCAGGAGCTGGCCGTTCCCCTGTCCAGCGAACCGACTGAGGACCCCTCCGGCGCCGATCCCGATTGAGACGGCACAGACCGGGCGACGGCCGGCGGGAACGCTGCAGGCAGTGCAGCGACGGCAGGCCTTGTCGGAACCTTTCCCGGTGGCCATCACCCCGGCCGAACAACGGGTGCTCGATCTGCTGCGCCGGGGCGACAGCAACCGCCACATCGCCGCCCAGCTGGTGCTGAGCCCGCGCACGGTGGAATGCCACGTCTCCCACCTGCTGGCCAAGACCGGCTGCCGCAGCCGCACCCAGCTGCTGCTCTGGGCCCTGGCCCAGGGATAGGCTGGGCCGGGCCAAGGGCCCGTCGCCGGCTTAGCTCAGTGGTAGAGCAGCGCTTTTGTAAAGCGAAGGCCATCGGTTCAAATCCGTTAGCCGGCTTTCCTGCATCGGGAAAGGGATCCGCCGCCCTTACCATCTCTGCATCACAACGAGCGGGAGGCCATGTCGTGCCAGGCCTGGCTGGTGGGTGGGCTGATCGTCCTCGTTGGGGACCTCGCGCAGGCCCCACCACCGCCACCGCCACCGATCTCGCCGGAGCGGCCGCCCCAGCCAGCCGTCCGCTCCGGCGCGGAGATCCTGGGCCGTCCAGGCATCCGCACCCGCTACGCCGATCCCAGCGGCCCGGCGCCAACGGCTGGGGCCAAAACGCTGCCGGCCGTTGGCCCCCCGTCGCGTCCGCTGACGGTCCCCGTGAACGAACGGGTGGATTTCACCCCGACGATGGAGGAGGGACCGTTCCAGAGGCCCACCCTGCGGGGCCTGTTCCGCTGGGATCTGCAGCAGCCCGCCAGCCGCTGAGGGGCTCTAGCCGATCGCCTGCCAGAGCGACAGCAGGCCGAAGGCCAGGAACAGGCCACCGCTGAGGCGGTAGAGCACCCGCTCGCTGATCCTGCCGCCGATCCACTGGCCCGCACCCACCGCCAGCCAGGTCACCAGGGCATGGCCCAGCAGGGTGCCGGCCAGCAGGCCGGCGAAGGTGAAAGCCGGTGCCGCCGCCAGAAAAATGGTGGCGAACTGGGTGCGATCCCCCAGTTCGGCCAGAAACACCAGCACGAAGGCCTCCCAGATCACGGCGCCCGGACCGCGGATGCTGCCATCGCTCTCGGCCGCGTCGATCGCCGCCTCGGCCTCCTGGGCCTCCCCCTTGGCCGCATCGGCGGGCAGGCCGGCGGCATCCACCAGAAGTTTGACGCCGAACCCGAGGAACAGGGCCGCCGCCAGCCAGGGAACAACGGTCTGGGGCAGCAACTCCCTGAGGCCGTACCCCATGCCCAGGGACAACAGGGTGACCAGACTGAGCGCCGCGAAGGCCCCGACGAACACCCAGCGGGGGCGATGGCGTGCCGCCAGGATCAGGGCCATGAAGAAGGTCTTGTCGCCCAGCTCGGCCAGGGTGATGGCGGTCAGGCTGGAGCCGAAGGCGGCGAGTCCGGGATCGCCGGCTGTGGCAAGGGTCATGGGGGCGTTCGGCACGCCTCCTCGGCGCCAGGGGGTGGATCCGGCCGCAGGCCAGCCCTTCAGTATCTGGGCATCATGCTCCGGCGAACAGCCAGAGCAGCGCCGCCAGACCCACCCAGCCCAGCCAGCCCAGGTTGAACACGGGGGTGGCCAGATGCACCAGGGGGACCACAAACCACTGGCTGAGGCCCACCGCCAGAAGCACCACCAGCAGGACCGGCAGCATCAGGCGCCCCCCGGCCGGAGCACGGCCCAAGGGTTGGCAGCTCCCTGATCTGGCCCCCGCCAGGCCAGAACCGTGCTGGCCTGCCCGGATCCCGCCGGCCAGGGCAGGGGCTCGAGCAGGGACAGGGCGGGGAACTGATGCGCCGCCTCAGCCGCCGTGGTGGCCGGGGGCTCGCCGGAACGGTTGGCACTGGTGGTGGCCAGGGGGCCACTGAGGCGGAGCAGTTCACACGCCGGCTCGCAGGCCGGGACACGCAGCCCCAGGCTCGTGCCGCCGGGGTGGAGATGGTTGGTCAAGGGACCGGCGATCGGAAGCACCAGGGTGACGGCGCCTGGCCAGCTCAGCTGGGCCTGCTCGATCCAGGGCTGTTGCCAGGGCACGCCCAGCGCCTCGATCAGCTGGGCCAGGTCGGCCCCCATCAGGATCAGCGGCTTGTCGGCGGGACGTTGCTTCAGCCGCCAAAGCAGGGCGGCCGCTTCGGGCCGGGCGGCCAGGGCGGGCAGGGTGTCGGTGGGGAACAGGACCGCCTCCCCCGCCGCCAGGCACCTGGCCAGTGGCACGGCAGCGTTGATCACCCGCCGGGCCTCCAGCCACTGGCGAAGCGGGCCCTGCCCTCCAGGTCGGCATGCACCGCGAGCCGTTCCAGACCCGCGGCGAGCAGCAGATCGCCGACCGCCTCGCTCTGGTCGTGGTGGTGCTCCAGCAGCAGCAGGCCGCCAGGGGCCAGGCCCCTGATGCTGCCGGCCACGATCGAACGGATGGCCGCCAGCCCATCGGGGCCGCCATCAAGGGCCAGGCGGGGTTCGTGATCCCGCACCACTGGCTCCAGTGCTGAAAGGGTGGCGCTGGGGATGTAAGGAGGGTTGCTCACCACCAGATCCAGCGCACCCCACCAGGGCGTCAGCGGCTGCCACCAGTCACCCGGCAGCAGGGTGACGCGGCCCTGCAGCTCCCAGCGGCTCAGGTTGGCGCCGGCCTGGACGAGGGCCTCAGGGCTGGCTTCCACGGCGAAGCCACGACTGGCGGGACGACTGCGGGCCAGGGCGATGGCCAGGCAACCGGAGCCGGTGCCCAGGTCGGCCCAGCGGGCTTCGGGGCGCTCTGATGGCCACAGGGACAGGGCCAGATCCACCAGCAGCTCCGTTTCCTGCCGGGGGATCAGCACCCCAGGCGCCACGGGAAGCTCCAGGTCGCGCCAGGGGCAGCGGCCTACCAAGTACTGCAGGGGCTCGTGGGTGTCGAGGTGGCGGCGCCAGAGATCTTCCAGCAGCTCCAGCGAGCCGTTGAGCCGAACCTCGGCCTCCGGATGGCACCAGAGCGCCTGCAACTGGCTCCAGCGCAGACCACCGCCCAGATCCAGCAGCCAGTCGAAGGCGGCGGCGTCACCGCCGAGGGCCAGCAGGCGGCGGCGCCATCCCAGCAGCTCCGAAGCCGTGATCAGCAGGCCGTCAGGGCCATCCGCCAGAGGCGCAGGGACGGGGACGCTGCCGACCTGGGAAACCATGGAGGCAGCCTAATCAGCACTTGCGTTCTCAGCAGGGGCGCCAGCAGAGGCCGGCCTCGGCCCGCAACAGCCCGGCCAGCTCCAGCTCCAGCAGCCGGGGCATCAGCTCAGCCATGGGGCGCTCGAGGGCCAGGCTCAGCTGCTCGAGGCTGGCGCCGCCGCCCACCGCCTCCAGCAGACCCTCGACCTCCGCCCCCTGGAGCTCCCTGGCCGGGGTGGGGGGGTCTGCAGGGGGCCGCTGGGCCAGGGGGCCCCAGCCCAGCTGGCCGATCAGGTCGGCGGGGAGGAGCAGGGGGGTGGCGCCCCTGGCCAGCAGACGGTTGCTGCCCATGGCCGAGGCGCGGCCGGCATCGGCGGGCACCACCCAGAGCGGCATCTCGAGCTGCCAGGCCCGTTCGGCCGAATGCAGCGCCCCGCTCTCCACCGGGCACTCCACCACCACCACCGCGGCCGCCATGGCCACCAGCAGGCGGTTGCGGGCGGCAAAGCTGCCGGGCCGGACGCTGCCGCCCTCGGCCAGCTCGCTCACCAGCAGCCCCTCACGGGCCACCTGCCGCTGCAGCGAGGCGTGGTGCAGGGGGTAGGCGCGGCCCAGGGGTGTGCCCAGCACCCCCACCGGGGCACCCCCAGCCGCCAGACATCCCTCGTGGGCCGCCCCATCGATGCCCTCGGCCAGACCACTCAGCACCGGCCATCCCGCCTCGGCCAGGGCGGCGCCGATGGCGCGGGCCATCGAGAGGCCATGCAAGGACGGACGCCGGGTGCCCACCACCGCCACCGAGCGGCGAAGGCCCAGGTGGGGCCACAGACTGCCCCGCCCCCGCCAGCACAGCTGCAGGGGGGGCCGCTGCAGCTCCCGCAGACCCGCGGGCCAGCCCCGATCCCCTGGCACCAGCACCCCACGGCCGAAGCGGCACCGGGGGGCGAAGGCCTCCAGGGGCCGGGGGCCCCAGCGATGGCGAAACCGCTCCACCACCGCCACCAGCCCCGGTCCGAGACCCGGCACCGCCGCCAGCTCATCGGCGGGCACCTGCCAGGCGGCCATCAGCCCGCCACAGCTCGCCTCGAGGGCCCGCAGCCGCTGCCAGCCGAGGCCGGGACAACGGCTCCAGAGCAGCCACCAGAGGCGCCGCTGTTGATCCCAGACCGGGGCCCCGCGCCGCGGGAAGGCCCCCTGCACCAGATCTCCCATCCCCGCGCCCCACCGCCCGAACAGCAGTACAAGCGTACTATGGCTGGTCGCTGGCGGCGGCCGGGCCGGAGCGCAGGATCGCCAGGGCCTGCTCCAGATCCTGCGGCAACCGCCGCAGCAAGCGCCGTTGCGAGGCGCCACCGGAGAGATCCACCAGCACCAGATCGACGCTGGCTTCCGCCGCCACGGCCCCGTCGGGGCCGATGAACTGGCTGTGCCAGGGCAACTTCACTCCCAGCCGCGGCAGCACCCGGCTGCGGATCTCGACGCTCTCGCCATGGAGCAGGGCCCGCCGGTAATCGATGCGCAGCCCCACCACCGGCAGCTCCAGCCCCCGGGCGGAGAGGGTGCTGTAGGCCAGGCCCGCCCTGTCCAGGGCCTCGACGCGCGCCTCCTCCAGCCAGGCCAGATAGGCCCCGTGCCACATCACTCCGGCATGGTCGGTGTGCTGGGGCAGCACCCGCCGCCGCAGGTGCCACCAGGCCTCATCCGAACGCTGCATCACGGTCTTCACCACAGGGGATGGCGGAAAGGGGATCAGCCATAGGCTGATGCCGAGCCACGTTGATGTCCGTGTTCCGCAACCTGCTGATCGCCGATTCCGGCAAGGGCCATGTCGAGGAGATGGTCCGCCTCCTGCGCGACATCCCCCCCTGCCGCCAGGCCCGGATCAACCTGCTGCACGTGATTCCCGAGCAAGGGGGGCTCGACCTGGAAAGCCATCGCCAGCGGGCCGAGGTTCTGGTGAAGGAGGCCATCGAACGCCTCGGCCTCACCCCAGCGGAGGTGAACACCGTGGTGCGCGAAGGCGACACCAAGCTGACCGTGCTGAAGGTGGCCGACGAGCTTGAGGCCGATCTGATCGTGATGGGGTCGCGGGGCCTGGGCAGGCTGCAGTCGATCCTCGGCAACAGCGCCAGCCAGTACGTCTTCCAGCTGTCGACCCGGCCCATGCTGCTGGTGCGCGACGACCTCTACGTCAAGGCCATCAACCGGGTCCTGGTGGCCATCGATGGCACCGGGGTGGGCGATGACGCCCTCAAGCTGGCCTGCGAGCTGGTGCAGGGGATCCCCGGCGGCAGCCTCACCGGCGTGCACGTGTCCCGCCAGGACATCACCCCCTCCCGGGGGGGGCGCACCCCCGGCGATGAGGTGCTGCTGAAGGCCATTCAGCGGGCCCGCAGCTTCGGGGTGGAGATGAAGGGCCTGCACCGCACCGGTGACATCGCCCGGGGCGTCTGCGGCACCGCCGCAGATGTGAAGGCCGATCTGGTGGTGATCGCCTCCCAGGACCGTCGGCCCTTGGTGGCCCGGGGCCTGGTGGATCTCGACAAACTCCTGGGCAGCTCGGTGAGCGACTACATCCGTGTCCACGCCCCGGCCCCGGTGCTGCTGGTGCGGGAGCCGGAGGGGCGGGTCCGCTGAACCCGGTTCAGCCGCCCTGGCGGCTGTTCGTCTGGATGTAGAGAATGATCAGGAAGACGGCGGGAACCAGAACGAACAGGAGGCTGGCAACGAAGCCGAGGTCGTTGGTTTCCATGACTGCTGGAGAGGTTCTGAGAAGGTATCACCGCCCATCGGCGGGAAGGACGCCCCCTTCATCGCTCGTTGTGGATGGAGCCCCGGGGCCTTCGGACGCCGCTTCGGACGCCTGGGAATCCACCGCCTCCGGTGCGGCGGGGGGCTCGGGCCAGGCGGTGGGACCCTCCGGCAGGGGCAGAGATCGGGCCCGGCCCAGTTCCCCCTCCCGATCGGCCAGTCCCACCTGGGGCCTGGTGAGCACCATCACCGACTTCTGCACCAGGGCCTGACACGCCAGCCGCCAGGTCTGGGGGCGCCGTTTCAGCTTCAGCAGCTCCACCGAGGTCTGCTCGGTGAGGGCGTTGTCAGCGCCCCCCTCCACCACCTCCACGAAACAGGTGATGCACTGGCCGCAGCCGCCGCAGTTGCCCAGGCGGCCCTTGAGGCCGTAGAGCTCAATGCCCTCGCGCAGGGCCACCTCACGCAGATTTTCCCCCGGGTAGCACGCCACATCGCGCTGCTCACGGACGAACCGGATCACGGGCATGGCGGAGGCCTCTCAGGGGACGGGATGACTCCCATTGTGAATCGCGCCGTTGCGGTCCGTTACCTGGGGCCCCGCGGTGTTGCCCGCAACCCTTACCATCGCCAGCACGGATCGGTAATCACCGAGCGTCTCCTTAGCCGTCATCGCTCCGGCGATCGGCTTCGGCAACTGTCAACCCAGACCTGACCCCCCAATGGGATTGCCCTGGTACCGGGTGCACACGGTCGTCATCAACGACCCGGGCCGACTGCTGGCCGTGCACCTCATGCACACCGCCTTGGTAGCCGGCTGGGCCGGCTCCATGGCGCTCTACGAGCTTGCGATCTTCGACCCCTCCGACCAGGTCCTCAACCCCATGTGGCGCCAGGGCATGTTCGTCATGCCCTTCATGGCCCGCCTGGGCGTGACAGGCAGCTGGGGGGGCTGGAGCGTCACCGGTGAAACCGGCGTCGACCCCGGCTTCTGGAGCTTCGAAGGCGTGGCCGCCGCCCACATCATCTTCAGTGGCCTGCTCTTCCTTGCCGCCATCTGGCACTGGACCTACTGGGATCTCGAGATCTGGCAGGACCCCCGCTCCGGGGAGCCAGCCCTCGACCTGCCCAAGATCTTCGGCATCCATCTGCTGCTGGCGGGCCTGGGCTGCTTCGGCTTCGGAGCCTTCCACCTCACCGGCGTCTTCGGACCGGGGATGTGGATCTCGGATCCCTACAGCCTCACGGGCCACCTGGAGGCGGTGCAGCCCTCCTGGGGGCCTGAAGGCTTTAACCCCTTCAACCCGGGCGGCATCGTGGCCCACCACATCGCCGCCGGCATCGTGGGGATCATCGCCGGCATCTTCCACATCACCACCCGACCGCCGGAACGCCTGTACAAGGCGCTCCGCATGGGCAACATCGAGACGGTCCTGGCCAGCGCCATTGCGGCGGTGTTCTTCGCGGCCTTCATCGTGGCAGGAACCATGTGGTACGGCTCTGCGGCCACGCCGGTCGAACTGTTCGGCCCCACCCGCTACCAGTGGGATCAGAACTACTTCAAGACGGAGATCAACCGTCGCGTCCAGACCGCCATCGACAACGGCGCCACCAAGGCCGAGGCCTTCGCGGCCATCCCCGAGAAGCTGGCCTTCTACGACTACGTCGGCAACAGTCCCGCCAAAGGCGGTCTGTTCCGCGTGGGCCCGATGATCAACGGTGACGGCCTGCCCACCTCCTGGATCGGGCACATCTCCTTCACCGACAAGGAGGGCCACGACCTCGAGGTCCGTCGCCTTCCCAACTTCTTCGAGAACTTCCCGGTGGTCCTCCAAGACGACCAGGGCATCGTCCGCGCCGACATCCCCTTCCGTCGTGCCGAGGCGAAGTACTCCTTTGAGCAGCAGGGCGTGACGGCCACCGTCTACGGCGGTGCCCTCAACGGTCAGACGTTCACCGATCCCGCCGACGTCAAGCGACTGGCCCGCAAAGCCCAGCTTGGCGAGGCCTTCGAGTTCGACCGCGAGACCTACCACTCCGACGGCACCTTCCGCAGCTCCCCTCGCGGCTGGTTCACCTTCGGCCATGCCTGCTTCGCCCTGCTCTTCTTCTTCGGCCACATCTGGCACGGTGCCCGCACCCTCTACCGTGATGTCTTCGCCGGTATCGACCCCGATCTCGGTGAGCAGGTGGAATTCGGTCTGTTCGCCAAGCTGGGCGACCGTTCCACCCGACGCCTGCCCGAGGGCTTCGTGCCCCCGGCCGGCTCCCCCCTCAGCTGACCGCCAGCCCCCCCGAGGATTCCCATGGAGAGCTTCGCCTACATCCTGATCCTGGCCCTGGCCATTTCCACGCTCTTTTTCGCGATCGCCTTCCGCGATCCCCCGAAAATCGGCAAGTGACCACGCTTCCGGATTGCTTCAACCCCTGGGAAACCAGGGGTTTTTTCTTGCCTGGGGCCCCACCTTGAAGGCAAGCCCTTCTCTTTGTGCGCGTAGCTGTTTACACTCCAAAGACTTGGAAGCGTGCCCAGGGATGCAATGTCCCTCCTGCCAACACACCGATAGCCGTGTTCTGGAATCAAGGGCCGCCGATTCCGGACGCAGTGTGCGGCGACGCAGGGAGTGCCTCAACTGTGATTTTCGCTTCACCACCTACGAACGGGTTGAGACTGTCCCGATCACCGTGGTCAAGCGCAACGGCAGCAGGGAAACCTTCAATCGCAGCAAACTCCTGCATGGCCTGCTGAGGGCCTGCGAGAAAACAGGCCTCGAACCTTCCCGGCTGGAGGCTGTCGTCGACGACATCGAACTGGTGCTGCAGCAGCGGGCCGGCCGAGAGGTGAGCAGCAACGAGATCGGGGAACTGGTGCTGGAGCGCCTGCGGGAGATGAGCGAAGTCGCCTACGTGCGCTTTGCCTCCGTCTACCGCCAGTTCCAGGGCGTCAGCGATTTCGTGGCCACCCTGGAAGGCCTGGGGAACCGGGGCAAGACCAAGAGCCGCCTGGCGGTGGTCGGCTGAGGCCGGCTCCAGGCCCTCGCGCGGTTGGTCTGCCGGTCCATTGATAGAGTGATTGATCGGGTGTGCGCTGCAGGCGGGCAGTCACCCCGTTCCTTCGCACTGCCACCGGCAGACCGCCCCAGCTCCATGACCCTCACTCCTTCTTCCGAAGCCGACACCCTCGAGGCCCTCACGCCGATCAGCAGCGAGGAGGCCGCCGACATCGAGACCACAGCGGAACTCGATCTGGCAATCCCGGAAGAGGTACCCAGCGCCGACGACTCCAGCAGCAGGGTCAGCGCTCGGGACGGCGACGGTGTGGGCTTCACGCTGGACGAGTTCGCGGCTCTGCTCAGCAAGTACGACTACAACTTCAAGCCGGGTGACGTCGTCAACGGCACCGTGTTCGCCCTGGAATCGAAGGGCGCCATGATCGACATCGGCGCCAAGACCGCAGCCTTCATGCCTCTCCAGGAGGTGTCGATCAACCGCGTCGAGCATCTCTCCGACGTGCTCGAGCCCGGCGAGGTGCGCGAATTCTTCATCCTCAGCGAGGAAAACGAAGACGGCCAGCTCACCCTGTCGGTGCGACGCATCGAGTACCAGCGTGCCTGGGAGCGGGTGCGCCAGCTGCAGAAGGAAGACGCCACCATCTACAGCGAAGTGTTCGCCACCAACCGTGGTGGTGCCCTGGTGCGGGTGGAGGGCCTGCGGGGCTTCATCCCCGGCAGCCACATCAGCACCCGCAAGGCCAAGGAGGAGCTCGTGGCCGACTTCCTCCCCCTCAAGTTCCTCGAGGTGGACGAAGAGCGCAACCGCCTGGTGCTGAGCCATCGCCGCGCCCTGGTGGAGCGCAAGATGAATCGCCTCGAAGTGGGCGAAGTGGTGCTGGGTACCGTCCGGGGCATCAAGCCCTATGGCGCCTTCATCGACATCGGTGGTGTCAGCGGTCTGCTGCACATCTCCGAGATCAGCCACGAGCACATCGAGACGCCCCACACGGTGCTCAATGTCAACGATCAGATGAAGGTGATGATCATCGATCTCGACGCTGAGAGGGGCCGGATCTCGCTGTCCACCAAGGCCCTCGAGCCGGAACCCGGTGACATGCTGAGCGATCCCCAGAAGGTGTTCGACAAGGCCGAGGAAATGGCCGCCCGCTACAAGCAGATGCTGCTGGAGCAGGCTGAGGACAACGAGCCCATGGGCGTCTCGCTCGAATGAAGCCCCTGGCTCCGGCCCTCTGACGATGGTGCTTCTGTCGTTGCGGGGCACACCCCTTCCCTGCGGGGATCGTTCTCTGGAGGCGGTGCTGTTCGACAAGGACGGCACCATCAGCCACAGCGAGCCGATGCTCGTGGCCCTGGCCCAGGCCAGGGTCTTTCACTGTCTGGCCCTGGCCGATCTGGCCGCCGGCGACCCGGAGCGTCACCGCGACCTGGGCGACCTGCTCCACCGCGCCTACGGCCTTGCCACCGAAGGCGTCCATCCCGCCGGCACCATGGCGGTGGCCAGCCGCGACCAGAACCTGGTGGCCACCGCCACCGCCCTCGTGCAAGTGGGCCTGGGCTGGCCCGAAGCCCTGGCCATGGCCGAAGCCGTGTTCGCCCGCACCGACGCCCTGCACGGCCAGGGGAGCACACAGCGGCCGGCCCCCACCGCCGGCCTGCGCCCGCTGCTGGAGTCCCTGAACCGGGCCGGGGTGCGCTGCGCCGTGATCAGCAACGACCATGTCGACGGCATCGAAGCCTTCCTGGCCGCCCATGATCTGGCCTCCTACGTGCAGGCCATCTGGAGCGCCGAACATCAGCCCCGCAAGCCTGACCCCGCCGCCGTCCACGGCCTGTGCAACGACCTGGGCGTGGGCGTGGAGGGCTGTGCCCTGATCGGTGACGCCAACAGCGACCTGCGCATGGCCCGGGCCGCCGGAGTGCCGGTGGTGCTGGGGTACCGGTCCGGCTGGCGGCGGCCGGTGGAGCTGGACGGCTCCTTCCTGCAACTGGATCACTGGCGGGAGCTGACCGTGGTGCCCCAAGGCGTCTCGACGCTGGCCGCTCCGTCCATCCCTGCCGGGGCCGGCCAGCCTGTGGGAATAAGCTCACCCATCGACTGATCGCATTCCCCCATGAGCCGTTTCGTCTTCACCTCGGAATCGGTGACGGAAGGCCACCCCGACAAGATCTGCGACCAGGTCAGCGATGCCGTGCTTGACGCCCTGCTGGCCCAGGACCCCGCCAGCCGGGTGGCCTGCGAGACCGTGGTCAACACCGGCCTCTGCCTGATCACGGGGGAGGTCACCACCAACGCCCGGGTCGACTTCAACACCCTGGTGCGGGGCGTGATCGAGCAGATCGGCTACAGCGGGGCCCGCGCCGGTGGCTTCGATGCCAGGAGCTGCGCCGTGCTGATCGCCCTCGATCAACAGTCGCCCGACATCGCCCAGGGCGTGGATGAGGCGGACGACCACGCCGGCGACCCCCTCGACAAGGTGGGCGCCGGCGACCAGGGCATCATGTTCGGCTACGCCTGCGACGAAACTCCGGAGCTGATGCCCCTGCCGATCAGCCTGGCCCACAGGCTGGCCCTGCGGCTGGCCCAGGTGCGCCACGACGGCAGCCTCGGCTACCTGCTCCCCGACGGCAAGACCCAGGTGAGCGTGGAGTACGAGGACAATCGCCCCGTGGCGATCGACACGATCCTCATCTCCACCCAGCACACCGCTGAAGTGGAGGGCCTCAGCGATGAGAAGGCCGTGCAGCAGCGCATCAAGGACGACCTCTGGACGCACGTGGTGCTCCCCGCCACCGCCGATCTGCCCCTGAAGCCCACCAAGGAAGGCACCCGCTTCTACGTCAACCCCACCGGCAAGTTCGTGGTGGGCGGCCCCCAGGGCGACGCCGGCCTGACGGGCCGCAAGATCATCGTCGACACCTACGGCGGCTATGCCCGCCACGGCGGCGGTGCCTTCTCCGGCAAGGACCCCACCAAGGTGGACCGCTCCGCCGCCTACGCGGCCCGCTATGTGGCCAAGGCGCTTGTGGCGGCAGGTCTGGCCCACAAGGCCGAAGTGCAGCTCAGCTACGCCATCGGCGTGGCCCGGCCCGTGAGCATCCTGGTGGAAAGCTTCGGCACCGGTGCCCTCGACAATGCCGACCTCACCGCCCTGGTGCAGGAGCATTTCGACCTGCGGCCCGGCGCGATCATCGAGGCCTTCGGTCTGCGGGAACTGCCCCAGCAGCGGGGCGGGCGTTTCTACCAGGACGTGGCGGCCTACGGCCACTTCGGCCGCAAGGATCTCGACCTTCCCTGGGAGGACGTCAGCGACATCGCCGCCACCCTGAAGCAGGCCACGGCGAGCCGTGTCAGCGCTGTTTCTGGGGGTTGACCTCGGCAGCAGCGGCCTGCGCCTGGCCGTTCTGGCGGAAGCTGGGTCGTCCGGCGGCCAGCCCGATGACCCCCTGCTGAGCCGGCAGTCCCCCTACCCCGGTCGCCTGGAAGAGCCTGACGCCTGGCGGCAGGGGCTGATTGAGCTGCTGGCCACTGTTCCCGAAGCGATCCGCCACCGGGTGCGTGCCATCGCCATCGATGGCACCTCCGGCACCCTGCTGGCCTGCGGGGCCGATGGCCGCCTGCTGGCGCCGCCCCTGGAGCAGGCTCTGCCGTACCACCTGGCCTGCACGGAACAGACCGGGGCCATCACAGCGCTTCTGGGCCAGCCGTCCGGCGGCCCCCCCAGCCATCCGGCCGCCAGCGCCAGCGGCAGCCTGGCCAGGGCCCTGCGCCTGCTGGCCCTGGCCAGGGACGCGGGGCTAGGGCCGGGCCTGCTGTTGCGCCACCAGGCCGACTGGCTGATGGGCTGGTTGATGGACGACTGGCGCTGGGGCGAGGAGGGCAACAACGTGCGCCTGGGCTGGGACCTGGAGCAGGGAACCTGGCTCCCTGGTGTGGCGTCAGGCCTGGGCGTGGAGACGCTGCCGCAGATCCGCTCCAGCGGCAGCCTGCTGGGCCCACTCGCCCCTGCGTCGGCGGCGTGCCTGGGCCTGTCCGAGGAGTGCCAGGTGGTGGCGGGCAGCACCGATGCCAATGCCGCCGTGCTGGCCGCCGACCCCCAGGCCGGCGATGGCATCGCCGTGCTGGGCACCACCCTGGTGCTGAAGCAGTTCGTGGCGGCGCCCCTGGCCGGCGTCGGCCTCAGCAACCACCGGGTGGCCGGCCGCTGGCTGGCGGGGGGGGCCTCCAACGCCGGCGCCGGGGTGCTGCGCCGCTTCTTCGACGACGAACGGATCGCTGAGCTGAGCCGCCAGATCACTCCGGACCGCCCGACGGGGCTCCAGCTGCTCCCCCTGAGCCGCAAAGGTGAACGTTTTCCCGTGGATGACCCGGAGCTGGAGCCGATCCTGGAGCCGAGGCCCGTCAGCGATGCCCGCTACCTGCAGGCCCTGCTCGAGGGCCTCACCGCCATCGAGGCGACGGGCTGGCAACGGCTGCGGCAGCTGGGGGCGCCGGCCCTGCAGCGGGTGATCAGCGTCGGTGGCGGCGCCTGTAACAGCCAGTGGCGGGCCCTCCGCTCGCGGGCCCTGGGGATCCCGGTGCTGAACCGACCGAAACGCACGGCGGCCCTCGGCATGGCCCTGCTGGCCAGGGCCAGCTTCAGGATGGAGATCGAATCACCACCCCTACGGCCATGAACGAACGCCTCAGCTCGATCCTCTCCATCGCGCTGTTCATCGTGCTGGCGGGATTTGTGGGCTTCAGCGGTGTGCGTCTGGGCCTGCTGCTCTGGCAGCGGTTTGCCGGCGCCTGAGCCCAGAATCCCCCCATCCGCTTCCACCCCATGGCCGCCGATCCCCTCACCGCCGCGGTGAGCGACCGCATCTGCAAGCACATGAACGACGACCACGCCGAAGCCGTTCTGGCCTATGCCCGCCACTACGGCGGCCGCACCGAGGCCAGGGAGGCCCGGATGGTGGCCGTGGAGCCCCAGGCGATGCGCCTGGAGGTGGACGGCACCCGAGTGGAGGTGCCCTTCGACCACACTCTCAGCGACAGCGAAGACGCCCACCGCACCCTGGTGGCCATGCTGCGGTCGCTCCCCGGGAAGGCTTGAAGCAGCAGCGCCAGACCCCTGACCCTCCTCGCCCACCTGGTTCGGCTGCCGCTCGACTGGCTCGCCGCCACCCCCTGCCCCCTGTGTCGCGGCCTGCAGCCGCCTCAGCACGCCGCCGCAGCCCCCTGCCCCACCTGCCGCCGCCAGCTCCCGCTGCCGGATGGTGGCCAGAGGGGCAACGAGCCCCTGCTGTGGTGGGCGGCCGGGTCCTACGACGGAGAGCTGCGACGGTTGCTGCTCGGGTTGCGGCAGCGGCCTGAGGAGGCCCGGATCGCCGCCCTGGTGCGGGTGCTGGCGGAGGGTCTGCCCCAGTGGCGGCGGCGGCCGCTGCTGGTGCCGGTGCCGAGCTGGAAACGGCGCGGCAACCCCCTGCCCGCTCTGGTGTGCCGCCAGCTCGTGCACCAGCTGGGCTACCGCCACGACGACCTGCTGGAGCGGTCGCGGCCGGTGCTCGGCCAGCACCATCTGAAGCGGGCCATGCGCCTGGCCAACCAGGAGGGCGCCTTCCACTGCCGCCGCGGACCCCGCCCCGGCGAAGCCACGGGGCGGCCGGTGCTGATCGTCGACGACATCCTCACCAGCGGAGCCACCGGGTGCAACGCCGCCCTGGCCCTGGAAACGCACGGCTGGCCTGTGGTGGGGATGCTCTGCCTGGCCCGCACCCCTGGGGGCCGATCCCGCAGCAGGCCGTGATCTAAGATCCGAAGGTCGCTTCGGCGACGGGCCGGGATAGCTCAGTTGGTAGAGCAGGCGACTGAAAATCGCCGTGTCCCCAGTTCAAATCTGGGTCCTGGCATTGCGTGCGGACTGCGCTGCAGCCCATCACCATGCCCCAGCCGCCTTCGACCTCCAGCCAGATCTTCAACAACGCCGACAGCTTTGCCCAGGCGTTCGACGAAGCCTGGCAGGCCCACAGCCGAGAGGATCCGTCCCACGGTCTGTCGGCCGCTGCGAAGCTTGACGCCATCCTCGGCTGCGTGGCCGACCACCCCTTCGCCCAGGGCGATCCGGCCACGGCCCGCCAGGTGGGCGCCTTCCGGATCCGCCTGCTCGACCTCTAGGTTGCGCCCCATGAGCAGCTCCCTTGCCCGCCTCATCCAGCAGCTGAGCGCTGGCTTCAGCAACCAGGCCCAGGCCTTCGACAACCCGCCCCTTTACGCCCACATCCTGGTCAAGTTCCGGCCGCTGCCCCAGCTGGCTCCGGGTTCGCTGCTCCTCGAGCAGAGCTACGCCATCACCCCCGGCACTCCCTACCGGATCCGGGTGCTCCGGGCCGAACAGCGCGACGGCGCGCTGATCATCCACAACCAGGCCCTTCGCGACGAGCAGCGTTTCTGGGGTGCCATCGAAGACGACGAGCGACGCCAGAGCATCGGCGCCGCCGACCTGCTGCCCCTGGAAGGCTGCACCTATCTGGTGCGGGAGATGGGCGAAGGCTTCAGTGGCGAGGTGGAACCCGGTTGCCGTTGCCTCGTGGAGCGCAAGGGCAGCCTCGCCTATCTGGTCAGCAGCTTCGAGATCGACCCCCGGGGCATGCGCACCATCGATCGGGGTCACGATCCGGCCACCCATGAGCAGCTCTGGGGATCGCTGGCCGGACCGTTTGAATTCGAGCGCACCCACGACTACAACGGCGACATCCCCCCGTCCTGGCTGGAGAACTGAGGGACTGAGGTTCACGACAGGGAGACGTCCCGGGGCTTCAGCCGGCGATCAGTTCGTCCATGAAGGGCTGCTCCCCCTCGTCGAGGAAGGGGTCGGTGTCCTCCGGTCCCAGATCAAAGCCTTCGTCCTCCGTGAGGGAGCCCGGCAGCTCCTGCTGCAGCGCCGGCGGCTGCACCGCCTGCAGATGGCGGGACCCCCCGGTGCGATCCAGACCCCGAAGCGCCGCCTCGATCCTGGCCAGTCGCTCTTCGGTGTCGCCCAGCCGCTGATCCATGGCCACGCCATGGGCCGCCTCCCTGCCGGCGACCTGCTGCAGACGTTCGCCGATCCGCTCGTCCTGGCCCTCCAAGCGTTCCTCGAGCTCCAGCAGGCGGTAGGTGAGCGCTTCGGCGACCTGGGAGAGGACCTGCAGCTGGTCGGCCAACCGCAGGGAGGCGTCCTCGGACAGGGGCACAACAGCAGTCATGACGGCACCGGGATGATGGCCGGATGGTATCGGGGTGGGGCCAGCCCGCCAGGGGGCACAACCCCAGGGGCTGACGGGGTCGGGCGGGGCAGCGCCGATCGGGGGGTTTGTAACGATTCTGAAAACCCTGTCGTGGCGAGCGGACAGGCCCATAGGATCCGCCTTGCAGCCCATGATCGGGACGTTTGCTGCAGCCGTCCTTGAAGGCGTCTGCCGATCGCGCAGTGGCCACTCGCCCTGCCCTCCGACCTCCTAACCAACGTTTCTCCCTCCGGCCCCCCACGCTCATGACACTTGCCAACGCTGCCTATCTGGGCATCGAGCGTTTCTCCAGCGACCGCAACAAGGAAAACTGGACGAACGCCACTGAAAACGACAAGGCTGCCCTGATCCGCGCCGTCTACAAGCAGGTGCTCGGTAACCAGTACGTGATGTCCAGCGAGCGGCTCACGGGTCCGGAGTCCCTGTTCAAGCGCGGCTACCTCAGCGTGCGGGAGTTCGTCCGGCAGGTGGCCAAGAGTGGCCTGTACAAGGCCAAGTTCTTCGAGAACTGCAATCCCTACCGCTTCATCGAGCTGAACTTCAAGCATCTCCTGGGCCGGGCCCCCCAGAACAAGGCTGAGATGCTGCACCACTTCACGATCCTGCAGGAGCAGGGCTACGACGCCGAGATCGACTCCTACATCGACAGTGCCGAGTATCAGACCCGCTTCGGCGAAGAGGTGGTGCCCTACCTGCACGGTTGGGACTACTCCTCCGGCCAGCAGGGCCTGCAGTTCTCCTACATGCTCCAACTCACCCGGGGCGTGGGCGCCTCAGTGCGGGGCGACCTGCTCAAGAACCAGTCCCGCCTCAATCCCTCCGTGCATGCGGAAGCCCCCATGCCGGTGGTGAGCCCCAACGCCCGCGGCAGCGTGTTCCGCAAGGTCAGCACCGATGGCCTCACCCGCCAGGGCGTGGGAGCCGGCGAAGAGGGCCGCACCTTCCGGGTGGAGATCTCCGGCTTCAACAACTACCGCCTGCACAAGCGCAGCAACCGGGTGCGCTTCATCCCCTTCAACAAGCTGCTGCAGACCCAGCAGCAGATTCTGCGGGAAGGCGGCCGCATCGCCAGCATCACCCCGGTCAACTGAACCGGTTTCCCGTCCAGCCTTTCCCCCTTACCCCACCGAATCCATGAAGGTTTCCGCAGGTACCCGAGGCACCGGCCTCAGCAGCTCCCGCCAGGTGGCCCTCACCGTCACCGGTGTGAGCAACAACGACTATTCCCGCACGGCGGACATGGTCATGAACGTGCCCTTCACCCGCATGAACGAGACCATGCGTCTGGTTCACTCCCTGGGTGGACGGATCGTCAGCGTCTCCGTGACCGGTGGTGGCAGCCCGGATCAGCCGGCCCCCCGCAAGGGGAAAGGCAAGGCCAGGGAAGACGGCTGAGCCCAGGCTCCGCCTCAGCCCCAGCCGCGATCCGTCGCCAGAGGGTCCCCGATGTGGGGGCCCTTTTTGCTGGCAGGCGAGACATGGGCCGACAGTGCCTGGCACCGATCCTCCAGGACAACCGTTCAGCTTGAACCCATGGACCTCGAGAGCGAGGCAAAACGGTTGCAGCAGCTGGAATCTTGGGGCTAGTGACCATTTATTAAGGTCCCCCCATCCCATGGACGCGGGGCACAACAATAGGGAGGTCTTTCGGAGCGATGCCCGGCCGAGGCCAGGCGATCATCGAAAGCAACGACGCAGTCGACGTCGGCCAGGCCATCACCGGGCTGACGCACCAGACTCACCCCCCTTACCCACCCAATCCCGACGTTCGACGTCGAGAACAGGAGCTAACTCAATGTTCGACGCCTTCACCAAGGTCGTTGCTCAGGCTGATGCCCGCGGCGAATTCCTCAACGCTGGTCAGATCGATGCCCTTTCCGGCGTCGTCGCTGACAGCTTCAAGCGTATGGATGCCGTGAATCGCATCACCTCCAACGCCTCCAAGATCGTCACCAACGCAGCCCGCGAGCTGTTCGATCAACAGCCCGCCCTGATCGCCCCCGGCGGCAACGCTTACACCCATCGCCGCATGGCTGCCTGCCTGCGCGACATGGAGATCGTTCTCCGCTACGTCACCTACGCCGTCTTCACCGGTGACGCTTCCGTCCTCGAAGACCGTTGCCTCAACGGCCTCCGCGAGACCTACCTGGCCCTCGGCGTCCCCGGCGCTTCCGTGGCCGAAGGCATCCGCAAGATGAAGGACGCTGCCATCGGCATCGCCAATGACCGCAACGGCATCACCCAGGGCGACTGCTCCTCCCTGATGTCCGAAATCGGCACCTACTTCGATCGCGCAGCTGCTGCTGTCGCCTGATCTCCGCTTCATCTTCCGGTTCACCTTCTCTCTAACAACCTTCAAATGAAGACTCCCCTCACCGAGGCCGTCGCAGCCGCTGATTCCCAGGGCCGCTTCCTCTCCAACACCGAGCTCAACGCCGCCTTCGGTCGCTTCGAGCGCGCCAAGAACGCCCTGGAAGCCGCCAAGGCCCTCACCGCCAACGCCGACTCCCTGGTGAACGGCGCCGCCCAGGCCGTCTACAACAAGTTCCCCTACACCACCCAGATGCAGGGGAGCAACTACGCCTCCGACGCCCGCGGCAAGGCCAAGTGTGCCCGTGACATCGGCTACTACCTCCGCATGGTCACCTACTGCCTGGTCGCCGGTGGCACCGGCCCCATGGATGAGTACCTCGTGGCCGGTCTCGACGAGATCAACCGCACCTTCGAGCTCTCCCCCTCCTGGTACGTGGAAGCCCTGACCTACATCAAGGCCAACCACGGTGTCTCCGGCGACGCCGGCGTCATCGCCAACAACTACATCGATTACGCCATCAGCGCCCTCGTTTGAGTCGCTTCGCTCTTCGATTCCTCTGGGTCCCTTCGGGGACCCTTTTTTTTGGCCATTCCGTAGGGCGGAGGTCCGCGTGGCAATCAGCCGCTGTAACGATCGAACCATTTGGCGGAAGTCTGTGCTGACTTCCTCATAAGATCGGAACGGTGCACCGTACGCGTGCAGTCCTCCCCCCTTCTGGCCCGCCATCCATGACCCTCGTCAATGCGCCCTATCTGGGCATCGAACGCTTCGCGAACGACCGCAACAAGGAAAACTGGTCGAATGCGTCCGATCAGGACAAGACCACCATCATCCGCACGGTCTATCAGCAGGTGCTCGGTCGTCAATACATCATGGAGAGCGAGCGCCTCGAGGGTGCCGAGTCCCTGTTCCGTAACGGCTATCTGAGTGTGCGCGAATTTGTGCGTGCCGTGGCCAAGAGTGGCCTGTACCGCGAAAAGTTCTTCGAGAATTGCAATCCCTATCATTTCATCGAGCTGAACTTCAAGCATCTGCTGGGCCGGGCCCCCCAGAACAAAGCGGAGATGCTGCATCACTTCACCATCCTGCAGGAAGAGGGTGTGGAAGCCGAGATCGATTCCTATATCGACAGTGCTGAATATCAGGAGCGCTTCGGGGAAGAAGTGGTCCCCTACCTGACGGGTTGGGACTACTCAGCCGGGCAGCAGGGGCGTCAGTTCTCCTGGCTGATGCAACTGGCCCGGGGCGCCGCCGCTTCGGTGAAAGGCGATACCGCCGGCACCAACTTCCGACTCGGCAAAGCCCTGCACCAGGACCGTGCCGTTCCGGTGGTGAGCCCCAACGCCAAGGGATCGGCCTACCAGCCCAGCCGGGTGGCCAATGAATCGATCACCAAGATGGCCAAGGGAATCGGCCAGAAGGCCAAGGTGTATCGCATCGAAGTCACCGGACTGACCGAGTACCGCCTGCACAAGCGCAGCAACACCGTTCGCTTCGTGCCCTTCGACAAACTGCTGGAAGCCCAGCAGATGATCCACCGTCAGGGTGGCAGAGTCGCCAGCGTGAGCCCGGTGAACTGACCGCAAGGTCACTGGTTTCTCCCCCACGAC
Organism: Cyanobium gracile UHCC 0281; assembly: GCF_034931305.1. Taxonomy (GTDB): domain Bacteria; phylum Cyanobacteriota; class Cyanobacteriia; order PCC-6307; family Cyanobiaceae; genus Cyanobium; species Cyanobium gracile_A. Next base: position 81,667 of record NZ_JAYGHY010000004.1, read on the forward strand.
TTCACCCCCCTCGGCATCAGGCTGAAGGGGGTTTTTCATGGCCCGACTGCACGCACGCGCGCCAGGAGAGCATCCAGACGATTGTTCAGCAAGGCACAGATGAGAGGGACAATGGCGTACCCAACAGCCCCACGACTGCAGCCAACGGGAGGAATCGAGCCGCTACAGATGACCCTTTGTAAACTTAACGGATTCTGGAGCGATTCTTTCTGACAATAGGCCCGTGCCCAGCACAGGTGAACGTCCTTGGCGTTCCCACCCCCCTTACCCACCCAAAGCCCGACGTTCGACGTCGAGAACAGGAGCTAACTCAATGTTCGACGCCTTCACCAAGGTCGTTGCTCAGGCTGATGCCCGCGGCGAATTCCTCAACGCTGGTCAGATCGATGCCCTTTCCGGCGTCGTCGCTGACAGCTTCAAGCGTATGGATGCCGTGAATCGCATCACCTCCAACGCCTCCAAGATCGTCACCAACGCAGCCCGCGAGCTGTTCGATCAACAGCCCGCCCTGATCGCCCCCGGCGGCAACGCTTACACCCATCGCCGCATGGCTGCCTGCCTGCGCGACATGGAGATCGTTCTCCGCTACGTCACCTACGCCGTCTTCACCGGTGACGCTTCCGTCCTCGAAGACCGTTGCCTCAACGGCCTCCGCGAGACCTACCTGGCCCTCGGCGTCCCCGGCGCTTCCGTGGCCGAAGGCATCCGCAAGATGAAGGACGCTGCCATCGGCATCGCCAATGACCGCAACGGCATCACCCAGGGCGACTGCTCCTCCCTGATGTCCGAAATCGGCACCTACTTCGATCGCGCAGCTGCTGCTGTCGCCTGATCTCCGCTTCATCTTCCGGTTCACCTTCTCTCTAACAACCTTCAAATGAAGACTCCCCTCACCGAGGCCGTCGCAGCCGCTGATTCCCAGGGCCGCTTCCTCTCCAACACCGAGCTCAACGCCGCCTTCGGTCGCTTCGAGCGCGCCAAGAACGCCCTGGAAGCCGCCAAGGCCCTCACCGCCAACGCCGACTCCCTGGTGAACGGCGCCGCCCAGGCCGTCTACAACAAGTTCCCCTACACCACCCAGATGCAGGGGAGCAACTACGCCTCCGACGCCCGCGGCAAGGCCAAGTGTGCCCGTGACATCGGCTACTACCTCCGCATGGTCACCTACTGCCTGGTCGCCGGTGGCACCGGCCCCATGGATGAGTACCTCGTGGCCGGTCTCGACGAGATCAACCGCACCTTCGAGCTCTCCCCCTCCTGGTACGTGGAAGCCCTGACCTACATCAAGGCCAACCACGGTGTCTCCGGCGACGCCGGCGTCATCGCCAACAACTACATCGATTACGCCATCAGCGCCCTCGTTTGAGTCGCTTCGCTCTTCGATTCCTCTGGGTCCCTTCGGGGACCCTTTTTTTTTGGCCCGATTCCCCCAGCCCGCGGGGGTGGCAGCATTCCCCCAGTCCCTACGTCCCACCTCTGCACGCCCATGGCCGGAGACGGTGAACCGATCAGTGAAGCCGAAGCCCTGGAGCAGTTGCGCCAGACCGACGACCAGTCCCGTCAGTACTACGCGGCCTGGTGGCTGGGTCGCATGCGCAGCCGGCATCCGGAGGCCGTGCCGCTGCTGCTCGCGGCCCTCCGCCAGCGCCAGCCACGGGATGTGGGCGCCGGGGTGGAACACAACGCCGTGGCCCGCAATGCCGCCCGGGCCCTGGGCAAGATCGCCGATGGCCGGGCGGTGAGCGAGTTGCTGGTGGTGCTCGACGATGCCGACGACGGCCTGCGGGAGGCCGCGGCCCGTGCCCTCGGCGAGCTGCGGGCCACGGCAGCGGTGCCGCTGCTGACCCGCCGCCTGGCGAGCGGACCCGATGTCGCCGGTGCCCACCGCAGCAACAGCCCCCGGCTGCAGGAACCCTGCGAGGCGATGTTGGAGGCCCTCGGCACGATCGGAGTGGCCGAAGCGGAGGTCCTGGCCGTGATCAAGCCCTTCACCAGCCATGGGCGCCCCCTGGTGCGCAGTGCCGCTTGCCGGGCCCTGCTGCAGCTCACCGGGGAGACGGTCTGGGCCGACGAGCTGCTCCAGTTGCTGCAACACCCCCAGCTGCAGGTGCGTCGTGCCGCCCTGATGGATCTGGGGGCGGTGGGGTGGCGCCCCGCCCTGGTCCCCATCCAGCGCACCTTGGCCGAGAACAGCCTCAAGCTGATTGCCCTGCGGGGCCTCGTGGAGAACGGCAGCGGCAGTGAGGCGGGCAGCGATGATGAGGCCGTGCTGATGGCGATGGACGCCCTGCTCTGATGACGGCCGCAAGCGGAGATTCCAGGCTCGCGGTCGATCGCATCCGGGCCTTCGAGCAGGCCGGCAGCGCCGAGGAGCTGGTGGTGGCCACCCGCCGGCTGATCGCCTGCGACGACCCTTTGGCCACCGTGCCCCAGCTGGTCCAGGTGCTGGGCTTCAACAATCCGGGAGCCGCCGTGGCCGCCGTGGATGGGTTGATCGCCCTGGGCCCGGCGGCCGTGGGCCCTCTGCTGGCCAATCTCGATGCCCACAACTACGGCGCCCGGGCCTGGGCCGTGCGGGCCCTGGCCGGGATCGGCGACACCCGTGGGCTGGACGTGCTCGAGGACGCCCTGGCCACAGACGTCGGCCCCAGCGTGCGCCGGGCCGCCGCCAGGGGACTGGGGGCCCTGCGGCTGGAGAGCCTGGCCGAGGAGCAACAGCACCTGGTGCGTGAGCGCTGCCTGGGGGCCCTGGAGAGCGGCCGTGGGGACGGCGAGTGGGTCGTGCGCTACGCCGTGGCCGTGGGCCTCGAGGGCCTGGCCCTGCCCCTGCCCCCGGCCGATCCCCACAGAGATCGGGCCGAGGCGAGCCTGGGGCAGCTCCAGGATCCGGAGCGGGAGGACACGCTGGTGGTGCGGCTTCGGGCCGGCGTGGCCATCCATCGACTGAACACCCGATGACCACCCCCGCTGAACCGCCCGCCGCCCCCCTCGCCATGGCACAGCCCACCAGCCTCCTGTTCGTCTGCCTTGGCAACATCTGTCGCTCCCCGGCCGCCGAGGGCGTCTTCCTGCATCTGATCGCCCTCCAGGGCCTGGAGGACGCCTTCCGGGTGGATTCCGCCGGCACCGGCGACTGGCACGTGGGACGGCCCGCCGACGAGCGCATGCGCAGCGCCGCAGCCCAGCGTGGCATCGCCCTGCCCAGCCGAGCCCGCCAGATCACAAGCCGCGACCTGAGCCACTTCGATCACGTGCTGACGATGGATCGGCAGAACCTGACGGCGGTGCGGGGCCTTGCCGGGCCTGGGGCCTCCGCCCAGATCACCCCCATCACCCGGTACTGCAGCCACCACAGCATCGAAGAGGTGCCCGATCCCTACTACGGCGGTGAGGAGGGCTTCGATCGGGTGCTCGACCTGCTGGAGGACGCCTGCGGGGGCTTGCTCGAGGCCCTGATGGCCGAACGGGCGGGGGGCTAGGGAGCCCCAGGGCCCGGCCAGGCGTCCTCGGGCACCCGCTCGCGGAACAGATCCACCAGGCGCTGGATCACGGCGTCGATGCCCAGGCCGTCGGTGACCAGCTCCACCGCATCGGCCGCCTGCCGCAGGGGGGCCTCGGCCCGGGTGGAATCCAGGCGATCCCGCTCGGCGATCTGGGCTTCCAGTTCGGCCAGGGGCGGCACGGCGAAGCCGCGCTGGGCCAGATCCGCTGCCCGGCGGCGGGCTCGCTCCGCCACCGTGGCGGTGAGGAACACCTTGCACTCCGCCTCCGGGAAGACGGCGGTGCCGATGTCGCGCCCTTCTGCGACCAGACCGCCCCGCTGCCCCATGGCCTGCTGCTGTCCGGTGAGGGCCGCCCGCACGCAGGCATGGGCCGCCACGGCGGACACCGCAGCGGTGACCTCAGGGCCCCGGATCGCCTCGCTCACCTCGTGGCCATTCACCTGCACCCGCTGTTCCCCGCCGGCGTCGCTCTCCAGCTGCAGATCGAGGTCGACCAGCAGGGGAGCGATGGCAGCGGCATCGGCCGGGTCCACACCCTGGTGCAGCACCCACCAGGTGAGGGCCCGGTACATGGCACCGGTGTCGAGATAGAGGAGGCCCAGACGGCGGGCGAAGGCCCGGGTCACCGTGCTCTTGCCCGCCCCGGCGGGGCCATCGATGGCAACGATCGGCGGGCGGTTCATCAGGAAGAGATGGTCGATCAAGCGCGTGCTGCCGCAACGGGCGGCCGCGGCCAGCAAGACGAGGCCGCCGTCGGCGGTGGTCACGGGGCTCAGGGTAGAGGGCTGCACGAGCTGCACATACTCCACGGCCAGGCCCGCCGCCTCCAGGTCGCGGCGGACTGAAGCGGAGAGCAGCGCCGCGCTGGCGATGCCCTCGCGCCAGAGCGCCTGCGCCGCCCCCAGGGCCGCCGGCAGGGCCGCCGCCTGATCGCGCTCGCTGGCCCTCAGGTAGCGATGGCGCGAGCTGCAGGCGAGCCCATCGACCTCCCGCACCGTGGCGCAGCCCTGCACCGTCAACGGCAGGGCCAGGTCGGCCACCACGCGGCGCAGGATCATCAGCTGCTGCCAGTCCTTCTCCCCGAGCAGGAGGCGATCGGGGCGCACCAGGGCCAGCAGCCGGCAGACCACCGTGGCCACACCCTCAAAATGGCCTGGTCGACCCGGACCGCACAGGGACTGGCGCAGGGCGGCCGGGGGAACCACACCGGTGAGCTGGGCCTCACCACCGGGAAACAGCTCCTGCACCGATGGGGCAAACAGGGCCTCGGCACCGGCCGCCTCCCCCAGGGCGGCATCAGCGGCCAGATCCCTGGGGTAACGGTCGAAATCTTCAGCCGGTCCGAACTGGAGTGGATTGACGAACACGCTGAGCAGCACCGCGGGGCGGCCCGCAGGCACGGCGGCGCAGGCCCTCTGCAGCAGCTGCTGGTGGCCTTGATGCAGGCTGCCCATGGTGGGAACGAAATGGAGCGGCCGACCGACCTGCTCGCGGCGCCAGTCATTCAGCTCGGCCAGGGTCTGAAGCAGTTGCACCGGCACAAAACGAAAGCCCACCCGCCAGATTGGCGGATGGGCTGGAAGAACACGGGACGGATCGAGCCGCCTGAACGTGTCAGGGGAGCACTTCGAGCCTCACCTGGGCAACGCCGCTGGCTGTGAGGCCCAGTTCCTGGGCGGCACCATGGGCCAGGTCGATCACCCGGTTGCCGTGGAAAGGGCCACGGTCGTTGATGCGCACCACGGCGGAACGACCGTTCCAGAGGTTGGTGACGCGCACCTTGGTGCCGAACGGCAGGGTGCGGTGGGCGGCGGTGAGGCTGCCGGGGCGAAGAACCTCTCCACTGGCGGTGCGGTTGCCGAAGAAACCGGGGCCGTACCAGCTGGCCTGACCGGTGGTGACACCACCAGAGGAAGCGATCAGATTGCTCGCCGTGGGCACGGTGCGGATGTCTTCGACGAAACGATCCCAGGTGGAGGGAAAGTCGGCGGGGCGGATGGCAACGGAACTCCCAGGGGCCTGCTGGGCAGTAAGGGAGCCGGCCTGGGCCGGAGCGATGCTGCTGGTGAAGAGGAGGGCGGCGGCGCCCAGGAGTTGAGTGACTCGCATAACAAGCGGAAAACACTGGCTGAGCAAGCGATCGAGGAACGACGTTCCTGATGACTGCATTCGGGCGTTGACGACAACCAGACCTGAAGCGGTGGTGACTGAGTCGAACGCGGCCGAAATGGCCTGGCGAATTCCTAAGAGAAAATGACAACCCCGGAAAACTATCCGAACTGCACAGGGCTCAAATGTGCTGCAGACAGGCCTCAGGACCGATCAGTTTTCTTCATCTTTGCCACCCCTTCAGGCGTCCACTGGCCTGACTGGCCCACCGGCGCTAGCAAAACATCAGTGGATTTGATCAATGGCATAAGCCCAGGCGATGGAAGCATGGGCCAATCGGTCAATCGTCCATGCCCAGGGCTCTCCTGGTGCCCCCTGCGGCCCCATGCCGATGCAGGATCGGTGCAGCGCTGACCCTTGCCCCATGGACTACCGCTCTGCCGGCGTGGACGTCGCCGCCGGCCGCGCCTTCGTGGAACGCATCCGCACCAGTGTCGAGACGACCCGGCGGCCGGAGGTGATCGGGGGACTGGGGGGCTTCGGCGGGCTCTGCCGCCTGCCGGCCGGAATGAAACGCCCCCTGCTGGTGGCCGGCACCGACGGGGTGGGGACCAAGCTCGAGCTCGCCCAGGCCCATGGCGGTCACCACGGGGTGGGCCTCGACCTGGTGGCCATGTGCGTCAACGACGTGATCACCAGCGGCGCGGAACCACTCTTCTTCCTGGATTACATCGCCACCGGCAAGCTCGGGCCCGAGGCCATGGCCGAGGTGGTGGAAGGCATCGCCGATGGTTGCCGCCAGAGCGGCTGCGCCCTGCTGGGGGGCGAAACCGCCGAGATGCCGGGCTTCTACGGCGCCGGCCGCTACGACCTGGCCGGGTTCTGTGTAGCGGTGGTGGAGGAGGAGGAACGGATCGACGGCGCGCTCGTGAGCGTGGGTGACCGGATCGTGGCGGTGGCCAGCAGCGGTGTCCACAGCAATGGTTTCAGCCTGGTGCGGCGCATCCTGGAGGCCGAAGCGGTCGACGCCGCCACCCTGTTGCCGGCAACCGGGCAAGGACTGATCGAGGCCCTGCTGACCCCGACACTTCTTTATGCCTCACTGGTGCAGGACCTGCGCCGATCGGGGCAGCCGCTCCACGCCATGGCCCACATCACCGGCGGCGGCCTGCCGGAGAACCTGCCCCGCTGCCTGCCCGCGGGGGTTCATGCGGTGGTCGACCCCGACAGCTGGGAGCGTCCGCCCCTGTTCCGCTGGCTGCAGGAGCGGGGCCAGGTGCCGGAGGTCGATCTGTGGAACACCTTCAACCTGGGGGTCGGTTTCTGCCTGGTGGTGCCAGCAGAGGCCTCCCCTGGCATCATCGACCTCTGCCGTTCCTCGGGCCATCAGGCCTGGGAGCTCGGCAGGATCGCGGCGGGCGCATCGGGGGAGCACCCCCTGGCCGGATTGCCGCACTGAGGCAATGGCAGCCCTCATCCACCGCTTTCCCTAAGGTCGTGGGCGTCATGGCCGCCACAACCAGTCCCCCACACGCTCCCCAGACGTTCAAAAGATTTCGCTGCCCGATGTTCGATACGTCCAGACGCATCACCCGCCGCCGCAGTTCCGCCGGCCCGATTCCGCCCCAGCGCCCCCAGCAGCCACGTCCCCGTCTGCGCGACGGTGGGGCCCCGTTGCAGCGGGAAGGCACGGGCGGCCAGCGCCCCACCTTTCTGACCCTGCGGGACCATGGCAAGGTCTATGTGGCCGACCTGCCCCGCCTGTCCGACGGCCAACTCACCCATATCAATAAGGAAGCCCAGGACGTTCTCGACAGTCTCAACCGCCGCCTGCAGGAGCTGGAGGCCCAGACCTTCCTGAGCGAGGCCGACCAGGACACCCGCATCCGGGCCACCACCAAACGGGACATCACCCAGCGGTTCCTCAACTCGATCGCCCAGGAGCAGGAACTGCGGCGCTCCAACCCGGCGCTGCGGGCGGCCGCGGGCGAATCCCTCTCGCGCGCCTTCCTGGAGCTCGCTCGCCACCGGCTGCCCGGCTCCACCTTCGATTCCCTGCTGCAGGAGGCCCTCAGTGCCTGCGGACCCGGCGAAGACGGCAGCCTCGGCGGCGAACCGACCGACCCCCAGGTGGTGAGGCTGCTGCAACGGACCGAGGCCCCCCAGCCTCGGCCCGCCGCCCTGCCGGTGGTGTTGAGCCCGGATCCAACCGACGCCCTCAGCGCCTGAGGGCCTCAGCCGCTCTGAAACGGATTGGCCGGCATGCGTCCCTCGCACCGCTGCGCCACCCGGTCCAGATCGCGTCGTTCCCCGTCGTCGAGGCACCAGCTGGCAGCCGAGGCCGCCGCTTCGGCCTGATCAACACGGCGCAACCCCACCAGGGGAATGGCGCCATGGGCGCGGCACCAGTTGATCGCCACAGCCGCCATGGGGGCATCGTGGGCATGGGCGATCCTCTCCATCGTCTGCAGCAGGGGCTGGATGCGGGGCTGCAGCCGGCGGAACAGCAGGCCCCGGGGCCCCGCCGGCAGTCCCTGACCCTCCCCCGGCGGCCGGCCCAGCAGACCGAGGGCCAGGGGGCTGTAGGCCAGCAAGTCAATGCCCAGCTCCCGGCAGACCAATGCCACCCCACCCGCCGCGAGGGCCTCGGGCGCCAGCAGGGAGAGCTGCACCTGCAGACTGGACAATCGCAACCCCCGCCGGGCCAATCGCCCATGCACCAGGCGTAACCGGCGTGGGCCCAGGTTAGACACCCCCAGGCTGCCCACCCGGCCCTGCTCGAGCAGATCCGCCAGCCCCTCCAGCAGGGCCCCCTCCTGCCAGGGGGCGTAGCGGGCCGTGCTCCAGTGCAGCTGGACCCTGTCCAGATGACCCCTCAACCGCCTTCGGGAGGCTTCGAAGGCCCGCTCGAATCCACGGCGGCCCAGGCGCCAGGGGAAGGGGGCCAACTTGGTGGCCACGGTGAGCCCCTGGCGCCGGTCCGGCGGCAGGTCGGCGACGAAGTCGCCCAGCAGCGACTCGCTGCGGCCTCCGAAGCGACCGGTGCCATAGGAATCCGCCGTGTCGAACAGGGTCAGCCCCAGGTCCACGGCCCGGCGGAAACAGGCGGCCAGCTCCGCGTCCTGGGCCGGGTCGTAGCCCCACAGAAACTGGTTGCCCCAGGCCCAGGTGCCCACCCCGATCCCGGGGGCCGCTGACGGCCCGGGCGCGGACACGGGGGTGGCAGGGTCGGCCCAGACGATCGCGGCACTCTCACGCTGTTGCCATGATCGAACCGAACCGTTCCCAGGGGGCATGCGATGACCACCCATCCGGGCGTCCGGCCGCCACTGCCCACGGCCGGAGCAGGCGCCACCATCCCATTGGCCGCCGGCAACGAGCCAGCCGCAATGGCCCCCGAGCCGGTGCTCTGCGGCCATTGCGGCCGCACAGCCAGCAACGGGATCAGCTGCCAGGGGATCTGCGTCGCCGACTCGGGCTATTGAAGCGGTGGCTTTGCCGCGGATGGCCGTCGGGCCTGCTGCTGCTGGCCCTCACGGGCCCGTGGACAGCGCTGGAGGCCCAGGACCTGTCTGGCGAAGATTTCGGCCGCTGGGAAGGGGGCCTGCGGCGCTGCCGCATCGTCAGCACCTCCAGCCAGGACTCGCCTCAGCAGCCCATCAGCTGCAGGGTGCTGCGGCTGGATCAGCAGATGGAGGGACTGCTCACCGTCCGGTTTCTGCAGCCAGGCGGCAGCGGCGCCTTTGTTGACCGCCAGTTGGTCTTCGCCGGGGTGCTGGCGGAAGGCACCAGGGGCATGCAGTGCCAGGCAAGCCGTTGCGAGCCGCGCTGGCCCCTGCGACTGCAGGTGAGCGCCGTGGGCCAGGCAGGCTTCGGCGAGGCCACGCCGGCCCTGGGGCTGACCAGAGCCCAGCTGGCCAGCGGTCATTGCCAGCTGGACGGGCGCACCTTCCGCTGCGAAGCCGTCGGCCAGGAAGGACAGCGGTGGCAGGCGGAAGGCTCTCCCTGAGCGGGCCTGCGAACCGGTCGGAAGGGACATGACGATCGGCAACGAACGCCACAGACAACCCTGACCCTCTTCAGGTTTTCTTTATCATTCGTTCGTTCGGGTGATGGTCATGCCCCAGTCCACATCGCTGCTGGCCCTTGTGGGCGTCGTGGGCTTCGCCCTGATCTCCTTGCTCCTGGGCGTCCTTCCCTGAGCCGACGCGAGTGGCCGGAGGGACGCCGCCGCTAAGGTGCCGCCACCCACTATCCGGCATGTCGACCAAGGACGCCTTCACGCGCATCTACCAACGGGACACATGGGGGGGAGGCTCCGGCCAGGGGTCCAGACCGGAGTTCAACGGCGAGTACATCGCTACCCTGCAACGCTTTCTGCGGCTCAATCACATCCGCAGCGTCGTCGATTTCGGCTGTGGCGACTGGCAGTTCTCCCGGCTGATCCACTGGGGCGACATCACCTACACCGGGATTGACATCGTCGACTCCGTGGTGGCCGCCAACAGCGACCTCCACGCCAGCGACTCGATTCGCTTTCAGCTGTTCGAGGACCTGGCCAACCTTCCGCCCGCCGATCTGATCCTGGTCAAGGATGTGCTGCAACACCTTCCCAACCACTTGGTGCGGGAGTATCTCGACCATTTCAAGGCCCACTACCGCTGGCTGATCATCACCAACGACGATCTGCCCCACTCGGAGCTCAACCGGGACATCGAGGCAGGCGCCTGGCGGCCGCTGCGACTGGACCTGCCACCCTTTGAGGAGCACTGCTCCACCCTGGCCCAGTGGGTGGTGCTCACAGAAGCCTCGATGAGCCTGCACAGGAAACGGGCTGAACTGATCCACGGAGCAGGAGCACGTCAGCCGCAGGGAAGGCCTGGAACGCAGCAGGGTTGAATCCACACCAGGCTGTCACCCTGCAGTGGCATTGTCACCAGTTGCCGACCCTTTTGAGAGCGGTGTAATACTCGATGATGGCGTCTTCGAGAATCGCCGTGGGTGTGGAAGGTAGCTGAATTCTTTCGCGATAAGCCTGGATCTTTTCAATCATCTCCAGGCAGTCTTCGCTGAGCAGCGCCACGAACGGATCCGGCTCTTCCGTGGAGTTAGCTCCCACCTCAGTCCTCATTGGCAAGTCAGTTGCAGTCTGCCACCGATGGCCGGCCGTTGGGCCGTGACTCCTGCGCGGGGGGCGAGCAGGAGAACGTCGGTTGTTGCAGAGGCGGCACCCAGATTCGAACTGGGGATAAAGGATTTGCAATCCTCTGCCTTACCACTTGGCCATGCCGCCTGCCGGGGAGCAAACTCCCCGCAGCGGATCGTATCAGCCATGGCATGTCCACCCCCCGTCTGCTGGTTCTGAGCAACGGCCACGGGGAGGATCTGATCGCCCTGCGGCTGATCGAGGCCCTGCGGCACCAGGAACCCAACCTGAAGGTGCAGGTGCTGCCCCTGGTGGGGATGGGCCAGGCCTATGCCGGCGCCGAAGCGGCCGGGGAGCTGCAGCGGGTTGGGCCGCGGCAGCCCCTTCCCAGTGGCGGTTTCAGCAATCAGAGCCTGCGGGGACTGCTGAACGATCTGGCCGCCGGGCTGCCGCTGCTGAGCTGGCGTCAGTGGCGGATCGTGCGGCGCTGGGGAAGGCAGGGTCTGCCGATCCTGGCGGTGGGCGATCTGCTGCCCTTGCTGCTGGCCTGGGCGGGCGGTGGTCCGTACGGCTTTCTGGGCACCCCCAAGAGCGACCACACCTGGGCCTCACCCGCCCCGGCCGGCTGGGGCCGCTCCCCCCTGGCCGATGGTTACCACCGGGCCAAGAGCAGTGAATGGGATCCCTGGGAGTGGGCCCTGATGGGCCACCGCCGCTGCCATCTGGTGGCGGTGCGCGATCGCCTCACCGCCCGGGGACTGCACCGGCATGGGGTCCAGGCCGTCGCTCCGGGCAACCCGATGATGGATGGCTTCACCGCCCCTGGGCCCCTGCCGGCCTGGCTGGAGGGGCGGCGCCGTCTGCTGCTGCTGCCGGGCAGCCGCCTGCCCGAGGCCCTGGGCAACCTGCGCGGCCTGCTCGCCGCCCTGCCGTCCGCCAGCGCGAGCCAGCCGATCAGCGTGTTACTCGCCAGCGGCTCCCGCCCCAGTGACGCCGAGCTGGCCGCCCCCCTCGCCGCCGCTGGATTCAGCCCGGCGGCAGCACCGCCGGGCTCCGGTGCCTCGGGCCTCTGGCGGCGCGGCCCACTGGAGTTGCTGGTGGGTCCGGGTCAGTTCGCGGCCTGGGCGCCGCTGGCGGAACTGGGGCTGGCCACCGCCGGCACGGCCACCGAGCAGCTGGTGGGCCTGGGAGTGCCGGCCCTGTCGCTGCCGGGGCCCGGCCCCCAGTTCAAGGCCGGCTTCGCCCGCCGCCAGAGCCGGCTCCTGGGGGGAGCCGTGCTGCCGTGCCAGGACAGCGAGGAGCTGCAGCGGCGGCTGATCGCCCTGCTCAACGACGACGGCGAACGGACCCGGCTGGGCCGCATCGGCCGGCGGCGCATGGGACCGGCCGGTGGCAGCGCGCGGCTGGCGGCGCTGATCCTCGAACGCCTGCTGCCGGGGTAGGGGGATGATGGGCTCGACCACCCCCTCGTCCCCCGCACCGATGCCCGGCATCCCCGACCGCAGCTTCAACGCCGCCTGCGGTCATCTGGCCACCCAGCTGGGCATCAGCCTGGCGGCGGCCCGCCGGCGGGTGGAGATCCTGGCGGCCAAGGAGGGCCTGCGGGACACGGCCGCCAAGCTGGCCTTGGCGGAACGCCTGCTGGAGGAAACCCGGGCCAGCGGCCTCGACCGGGGCCAGTTGTTCGACGGCCAGCTGCGCTCGGTGGGCGAGGACGACCTGTTCATGATCGAGGACTGAGGGCCGCTGCCGGCAGGACGCCCGACGGGCCTGTCCGCCGCTCCCAGACTCAGTGCTCGAAGACCTGGTGGAACCGCTGCCGATCGAGGGCGGAGAACACCGGCACGCAGGCGAAACAGCGACGGGCCAGCTCCCAACGCTCCTCCCGGCGCAGCATCACCTCCAGCCGGTCCCGGGCGGCCAGCAGCCAGCGCACGTCACCGGCGGCGTAGGCCAGCTGGGTGTCGCTGAGCTCCTCCACCCGGCCCCAGTCGGAACTCTGGGCCTGCTTGTCGAGCTCCACCCCCACCAGCTCGTTGACCACGTCCTTGAGGCCGTGGCGCGGGGCGTACGTGCGGGCCAGGCGACTGGCGACCTTGGTGCAGAAGATGGGGTCCACGGCGATGCCGAGGTTCTCCGCCAACGCCGCCACATCGAAGCGGGCGAAATGGAACACCTTCTCGATCGCCGGGTTCTCGCAGAGGGCCTTCAGTCGCGGCGCCTCCGTCTGCCCCCGCGCCAGCCGAATGCAGCAGACGTTGTCGGCGTCATCGCAGATCTGCACCAGGCAGAGGCGGTCCCGCCCGTGGATCAGCCCCATGGCCTCGGTGTCGATGGCCAGGGCCCGGGCCTTTCCGTAGAGCTCCTGCCAGGTGGCGTCGAGGTCGTGGTCAAAGACGGCGAAACGGGCCGCCGGTCCGGGGCTGGCGCTGACGCTGGCAGGGGTCTGGGCCATCGTGGGGCAGGGGTTTTGCGGCCATCGTGGCCCAGCACGGACACCGGCCAGGCCAGTCGGGCCAGAATGGGGGCCGCCAAGGTTCCGCCCCCATGCCCACCCTGGGTTCCACCCTCCTGCTCACCCTGCTGATGGCCATCGGCCTGGTCTTCTTCCTGAGGGCCGCCAGCAAGGACCGCACCACGGTGGTGGACGTCCACTCCCCCCAACCGCCGGTGCAGGTGCTCGAGGGCCTCTCCAACTGGCTCACGGCCCGGGGCTGGCAGACCGAAACCGGCGATCCCGAGCGCCAACTGCTGCGCTTCCGCGGCCAGGTGCGCTCCAGCCTGCCTCTCGCCCTGCTGCTCTCGCTGCTGGGCAGCGTTGGGGCCGCCTGCCTGGGCCTGGTGCTGCGCCAGGTGCTTCCCTCCCTCGGCTGGTGGCCCCTGCTGCTGGCCCTGGCCGGTCCGATGGCGGGTGTTCTCTACAGCCGGAGGGCGGCCCGACCCGAGAGCCTGGAGCTGCGACTGATGGACGAGGACAGTGGCGGCGGCAGCACCCTGCGCCTGCGCGCCCACCGCGACGAACTGATCGCCATCGAGCGGGAGCTCGGCGCCGACCTCCAGCTGGCCAGCGACGGCTCCCTGCTCTCCTCCCCGATCTGAGCCCATGCGTTGCCGTTCTGCCGCCTGGTTGGTGGGTCCAGCCTTTCTGTTCAGCAGCCTTGCCGCCCTGGCGGCACCCGCCCGCAGCGCGGAAGCCATGCCCATGGCCGTCCAGCTCCGGACATCAGCCCCGGCGCTGGACGGCACCGATCCGATCACCGGACCCCGCAGCCACCTGAGCCGGGACTGGATCGGCCTCCGCCCCGTCGAAGCGGACACGCCCATCCTGGTGCTGGCCGGCCATGCCGATTCCCAGGGCATCGCGGGGTCCGGCACCAGCGGCGCCGCGGTGGCCGCCGGGGCGCCGCCGATGGTCCCGGGCATCAGCGACGAGCTCTACTGGAACATGGTCGTCGCCGAGACGGTGGTGGCCCTGGGGCAGCAGCGGGGGCTGCGCATCAGCTACTACCGCCCCCCCTTCCGCACGATCAGCGACGGCGACCACCCCAGCACCAACTGGAGCGTGGGCCGTCAGCACGCCGCCAGCGGCGGCTATGCCCTGGAGATCCACTTCGATGCCTGGGGACCCGATGGCGTCGGATCGGGGCTGATCCCGCCGCTGCACCGGCCCTTCGGCCGGCTCGACGAAAGCCTGGCCGAGGCCTTCGGTGGCTTCCCCATGGCCTTCCGTGGTGGCCTGGGGGGACCCAGGCGCGGCATCGCCCTGCTGGAGGTCGGCAAGCTCGAAGGCCGGCTGGAGCGCTCGCTGCGCAATCCCGCCACCCGTCCCGACACGGTGATGGCCATCGCCAGCCGGATCGTCACGGCCCTCGAAGTCGGCCTGGGCCGCAGCCCCACCCCCCAGCCGCTCAGTCCACAGCCTGGTGTGGTCGGCAGCGCTCCTCCAGGGAAGCGTCTTCAAGCCAGTTCTGGGGGCGAGTGAACAGGTCGGTCAGCAGGGCTTCCCGGCTGCCTTCAGCGGCCGTGTAGCCGTACTCCCAGCGCACCAGGGGCGGCAATGACATCAGGATCGATTCGGTGCGGCCGTTGGTCTGCAGCCCGAAGATCGTGCCCCGGTCGAACACCAGGTTGAACTCCACGTAGCGGCCGCGGCGGTAGAGCTGGAACTGGCGCTCCACCTCCCCCCAGGGCTGCCCATGGCGGCGCTCCACGATCGGCACGTAGCTCGGCAGGAAGGCATGGCCGCAGGCCGAAGCCAGGGCAAACAACTGCTCCCAGTCCTGGTGCAGAGGGCCGACGGCCGTGCTGGCCGCCGCCGCAGGCCCCTCGGGGTCGCCACCTTTGTAGAGCACCCCGCCGGGGTCCTGGTAGTCGTAGAAGATGCCGCCCACGCCCCGGGTCTCGCCGCGGTGCTTCAGGAAGAAATACTCATCGCACCAGGGCTTGAACACCTGGTAGTACGCGGGATCCACCCCATCACAAGCCCCTTTGAGGGTGCGATGGAAGTGGCGGGCATCCTCCAGGAAGGGGTAGTAGGGGGTGAGGTCGGCGCCGCCGCCGAACCACCACACCGGTCCGGCCTCGAAATAGCGGTAGTTGAGATGCACCGTGGGCACGTAGGGGTTGCGGGGGTGCAGCACCATCGAGGTGCCGGTGGCGAACCAGCGGTGACCCTCCGCCTCGGGGCGCTGGGACAGGATCGAGGGGGGCAGGCGCTCCCCCTCCACTTCGGAGAAGTTGACGCCGCCCTGCTCGAACACCCGGCCGTCCTTCATCACCCTGGAGCGGCCACCGCCGCCCTCCGGCCGCTCCCAGCTCTGTTCCTCGAAACCACCCTCGCCGTCGAGGCTCGCCAGGCCGGCACAGATCGAATCCTGCAGGCCCATCAGCAGGGCCTTGGCGCGGCTGCGGGAATCGGCAGGTGGCATCTCCATGGAACGGCAGCGCGGCGGGCGCGGAACATCCGCACACCTTTTCAGTCCGTCGGGGGGTCCCACAAGGGGTCGAGAGTCTCTGTCACGGGCTGAGGAAGTTCCGGGCGGCCGCCACCGGGGTGCCGCTGCCGGCCCAACCGCCCCGGGGCACGGCCCCTAGGATCCCTTTTCACAACGCCCGAGACGTCGACGAATGGCCAGCGCCGACACCCTCCTTCAGGCCCTGCAGCCGCTCCGCGATGCCGGCAGCGGCCGCAGCCTGGTGGAGCTCGGTTGGATCAGCGACCTGCGTCACCAGGGCAGTCGGGCGGTGTTTCGCCTCGCCCTGCCGGGCTTCGCCGCGAGCCAACGCGAGCGCATCGCCGCTGAGGCCCGCAGCGCCCTGCTGGCCGTGGAGGGCATCAACGACGTCCAGATCGAACTGGCCCAGCCCGCCGCCGCTCCCTCCTCGGGGCCGATTGGCGCCGCCGGCCACGGCCCCGGTGGGGGCCAGCTGCCGGAACGTCAGGGCATCCCCGGCGTGCGCCAGGTGATCGCTGTCAGCAGCGGCAAAGGTGGCGTCGGCAAGAGCACCGTGGCGGTCAACCTGGCCTGTGCCCTGGCCGCCTCCGGCCTGCGGGTGGGCCTGCTCGATGCCGACATCTACGGTCCCAATGCCCCCACCATGCTCGGCGTGGCCGACCGCAGCCCCCAGGTGACGGGCAGCGGCAACGACCAGGTGCTGGAGCCGATCGAGAGCTGCGGCATCGTCATGGTGTCGATGGGCCTGCTCATCCAGGAGAACCAGCCGGTGGTCTGGCGCGGCCCGATGCTCAACGGCATCATCCGCCAGTTCCTTTATCAGGTGAACTGGGGCGAGCGCGACGTGCTGGTGGTGGACCTGCCGCCCGGCACAGGCGATGCCCAGCTCACCCTGGCCCAGGCCGTGCCCATGGCCGGGGTGGTGATCGTCACCACCCCCCAGCAGGTGTCGCTTCAGGACGCCCGCCGCGGCCTGGCGATGTTCCTGCAGATGGGGGTGCCGGTGCTGGGGGTGGTGGAGAACATGACCGCCTTCATCCCCCCCGATCTGCCCGATCGCCGCTACGCCCTCTTCGGCAGCGGTGGCGGCCGCCTGCTGGCCGACGAGGCGGGTGTGCCGCTGCTGGCCCAGCTGCCGATGGAGATGCCCGTGCTCGAGGGCGGAGAGAGCGGCCGGCCGGTGGTGCTCTCGGCACCCAGCTCCGCCAGCGGCCGTGCCTTCACCGAACTTGCCGAGCGACTGAGCGCCAGCTGCGCCCTCAGCCCGGCCCTCGCCTGAAGCGATGGCGGTTCTCAGCCCCCGGCGCGGTGGGTTCGCCGCCAAGGGGGCGAAGCGGCGTGGCCTCGGCTTCGATCCGATTCTGTGGGGCATCCCGATCGCCCTCACCCTGCTGGCGGGGATCCTGATCGCCAGCACCCAGCGCCAGCAGGCCACCACCGACTGGTACCAGCACTGGGTCACCGCCGCGGTCGGGCTCGTTGTGGCCGTGCTGCTGGCCCGGGTGCCGCTGGAGCGGATCGCCCGTTTCCAGTGGCCGATCTACATCCTGATGGTGGCGAGCCTGATCGCGGTGCGGGTCATCGGGGTCAGCGCCCTTGGGGCCCAGAGCTGGATCAACATCGGCGGCTTCTACGTGCAGCCTTCTGAATTCGCCAAGGTGGCGGCCATCCTGCTGCTGGCGGGCGTTCTCTCGAAGTACCCGGTGGAGCGGCCGATCGATCTGCTGCGGCCGGTGGGGATGATCAGCATCCCCTGGCTGCTGGTGTTCGTGCAGCCGGATCTCGGCACGTCGCTGGTCTTCGGTGCGGTGCTGCTGGTGATGCTGTTCTGGGCGGGCATGCCCGCCACCTGGCTGTTGCTGCTGCTCTCGCCGCTGTTCACGGCGATCATGGCCGGCACCATGCCGTGGCTGCTGCTGGGCTGGGTGCCGCTGATGGGCTGGGTGGCGTGGCGCTCCCTGCCCTGGAAAACGATCGGGCTGACGCTGGTGCTGGCCGTCCAGGGGCTGTTCGCGGTGGGGACGCCGTGGCTCTGGGAACACGGGCTGCGCCCCCACCAGCGCGCCCGGCTCACCCTGTTCCTCGATCCGGCCCAGGATCCCCTCGGCGGCGGCTACCACCTGCTCCAGAGCACCGTGGGGATCGGTTCCGGACAACTCTGGGGCACCGGCCTGATGAACGGCTCGCTCACCAAGCTGCGCTTCATCCCCGAGCAGCACACCGATTTCATCTTCAGTGCCCTGGGGGAGGAAACCGGGTTCATCGGCTCGATGCTGGTGGTGATGGGCTTCGTGGTGCTGATCTGGCGCCTGCTGCAGATCGCCGGCCGGGCCGGCAGCGACTACGAATCGCTCGTGGTGGTGGGCATCGGCGCCATGCTGATGTTTCAGGTGGTGGTGAACGTCAACATGACCATCGGCCTTGGACCCATCACCGGCATTCCCCTGCCCTTCCTGAGCTACGGCCGTTCGGCCATGCTCGTCAACTGCATCAGCCTCGGGCTCTGTGCCTCCGTGGCCAGGCACAGCCGCAGCCAGCGGCGATGGTGGTGAGCCTGGAGGAACTGCGTTCACTGCTGGCGGACGGCGTGCCGGTGGGGCAGGGGGACGAGGACAGCGTCAGGCGTCAGTGGTGGGCCGCCCTGGCCACCGTGCAGGAGGATCTGCTCGGAGCCGCTCCTCCCCAGCCCGGCGTCTGGCTGGCGGCCCCCCTGCCGGCCCTGTACGAGCCTGCCCTGCTGGAGTGGCTCGACGGCTGGGTCTGGACCCCGGCGGAGGTCGGCAACCTGATGCCCTCGGGGCTGCCGCTGCTGCCCGGCCTGCCGCCCCCCCCAGGAACCGCCCCCCGGGGAACGGCCGGTCGGCCGGGGGGCTTCCAGCGCCTCAGCCTGCGCCAGGACGACGGCACCGATCCGCTGCTGGTGCTGATCACGCCGGTGCTGCAGGTGGCCCTGGCTCTCGATGGCCCGCCGCAGGCCCGCCGGCTGGTGGTGCGCTTCGAGGCTTCGATCCTCTCGGCCGCCCTCGAGCTGCTCGATCGCCGCCTGGCCCAGGACGATCCGGCGGCAGGTCTGGGGCTGCGCCGCCGGCTGCAGCTGCTGGGCCCACTTCGCAACGCGCCCGACCTGGCCACCCGCTTCTGGCCCCTGCTGGCCCAGCGGCTGGCGGCGATGGCCCCCAGCGTCACCCTGCAGCCCCTGGTGCACGGGGAGAAACGGAGTGAGGGCAACGGCAACGACGCCGTGAGCAGCGAGCTGGCCCTGCTCGAGGCCCTCACCCATGAGGTGCGCACCCCTCTGGCCACGATCCGCACCCTGATCCGCTCCCTGCTGCGCCGCACCGACCTGCCGGGCGTGGTGCGCCAGCGGCTGGAGCAGATCGACGGCGAATGCAGCGAACAGATCGACCGCTTCGGACTGATCTTCCTGGCGGCGGAACTGCAGCGCCAGCCGGGCAGTGGCCAGCCCCTGAGCGACAGCGAACTGGCCCGGACGGACCTGAGCCGGCTTCTCCATCAGCTGGAGGCGCTGTGGCAGCGCCAGCTGGGCCGGCGGGACCTCAAGCTCGTGCTCGAGATCGCCGCCGACCTGCCGCCGGTGATGAGCGATCCCAGCCGGCTGGAAACCATGCTCGGCGGGCTGATGGACCGGTTCAGCCGCAGCCTGCCCAGTGGCAGCGAGGTGCGGCTGCGACTGCTGCCGGCGGGGTCGCGGTTGAAACTGCAGCTCAGCAGCGACGACCCCGAAAGCCGTGCAGCCGACGGGTTGGCAGCCGCCGTGCCGATGCCGGTGGGGCCGGTGCTGAGCTGGAATCCGGAGACCGGAAGCCTGCAGCTGAGCCGCCAGGCCACCCAGCGGCTCTTCCACCGCCTGGGGGGCCGGCTCACCGAGCGGGGCGGCAGCAACCTGACCGTCTTCTTCCCGGCCGCCGAGCGCAGCAGCTGAGGGGATGGGCCCCGGGTGGGCCGCGTTTGTTGACGGGTGTGAAGAGTCCGCCGGGGGCGCCGGGAAGGCGAAAAACACGGTGCTAGCTTCCGCCTGAAACGGTCTGCAAGTCATGCCTGATACGGCCCTCCACGGTCAACTTCCGAAGTCCATCGGCAGCACCGGTGGCTTGCTGAACTCGGCCGAAACCGAGGAGAAGTACGCCATCACCTGGAGCAGCTCCAAGGCGCAGGCGTTCGAACTCCCCACCGGCGGTGCCGCGGAGATGAACGAAGGCGACAACCTCATGTACTTCGCCCGCAAGGAGCAGTGCCTGGCCCTCGGCACCCAGCTGCGCACCAAGTTCAAGCCCCGGATCGAGGACTACAAGATCTACCGGATCTACCCCGGTGGGGACACCGAATTCCTGCATCCCAAGGACGGCGTCTTCCCCGAGAAGGTCAACGAAGGCCGCACCATGGTGGGCCACACCCCCCGCAGCATCGGCGCCAACCCCAACCCCGCCAGCCTCAAGTTCAGCGGCAAGGCCACCCACGAAGCCTGAGTCCCACCGGCCAGCACCTATAACGGCGGGGCCGAGAGCCCCGTTTTTTTTGCCTGCCTGTCGCCGTGATGCCCGGTTCTGATCGCAGCGCCTTCCTTGCCCGGATCGCCGGTGGGGAAGCAGGTGCTGACTTGGCCGTCAATTTTCTGCCCCTCAAGAAGTGCTGGCCCGCCGACCTGGAGACGCCCCTGACCACCTGGCTGAAGGTGGGGACGGGCGGCAGCCATGGCGTGCTGCTGGAATCCGTGGAGGGGGGCGAGCAGCTGGGCCGCTGGAGCTACGTCGTCAGCGACCCGCTCTGGACCCTCACCTGCCGCGGTGACCGGGGCGAACGCTGCTGGCGGGATGGCCGCAGCGAACAGCTCCAGGGCAATCCCTTCAGCCTGCTGCGGGACGCCCTGGCGCCATTGCGGCCCGGCCCGGTGGAGGGCCTGCCGAAGGTGGCCCAACTGTTCGGCTTCTGGGGCTATGAGTTGATCCAGTGGATCGAGCCCAGCGTGCCGGTGCACAACGCCGCCGAAGGGGCCCCACCCGACGGCTGCTGGATGCTGGCCGACAGCCTGCTGGTGTTCGACCAGGTGAAGCGCCAGATCACGGCCGTGGCCTACGTGGATCTCTCTGCAGGCGCCGATCCCGGCGAGGCCTACGACCGGGCGGCGGCGCGCATCGAGGCTCTCGAGGCCCGCATGCACGCCCCCCTGCCCGGCCATGTCAAACCCTTGGCCTGGCATGAGGCGAGCGGCTCCGAGCTGGCCACCCACAGCAACCGCAGCCAGGCCGACTTCGAAGCCGCCGTGGCCACCGCCGCCGAGCACATCGCCGCCGGCGACGTGTTCCAGCTGGTGCTGAGCCAGCGGCTGGAAACCCGGGTGAGCCACGATCCCTTTGAGCTTTACCGCAGCCTGCGGATGGTGAACCCCTCGCCCTACATGGCGTTCTTCAACTTCGGCGACTGGCATCTGATCGGCTCCAGCCCCGAGGTGATGGTGAAGGCGGAGCCCTGCGCCGAAGGCGTGAAGGCCTCCTTGCGGCCGATTGCCGGCACCCGCCCCCGCGGCGAGGATGCCCGGCGGGATGCGGCCCTGGCCGAGGAGCTGTTGGCCGATCCCAAGGAGCGGGCGGAGCACGTGATGCTGGTCGACCTGGGCCGCAATGACCTGGGCCGGGTCTGCCGCGCCGGCACGGTGCAGGTCACCGAGCTGATGGTGATTGAGAAGTACTCCCACGTGATGCACATCGTCAGCGAGGTGGAAGGGCTGCTGACCGAGGATCACGACATCTGGGACCTGCTGATGGCGTCCTTCCCGGCCGGCACCGTGAGCGGAGCCCCCAAGATCCGCGCCATGCAGCTGATCCATGCCCTCGAACCGGATGCCCGCGGGCCCTATTCGGGGGTCTACGGGGCCGTGGATCTGGCCGGGGCGCTGAACACGGCGATCACGATCCGCACCATGGTGGTGCGGCCCCACCCCGACGGCGGCTGGCGGGTGCAGGTCCAGGCCGGGGCAGGAATCGTGGCCGATTCCCGGCCGGAGGCGGAGTACCAGGAAACCCGCAACAAGGCGCGCGGGATGCTCAAGGCTCTCGCCTGTCTGGAGCCGGCCGTGGCCGGTGCGGCGGACGCCACGCCATGAGCGCTCCCCTGCTGCTCAAGGGTTTCGAGGTGGAGATGTACACCGGCCGGGCCGATGGCTCGGTGGTCGGCTGCTCGGCTGAGGCGGCCGCCGACCTGGCGGGCTTCATGACCGAACCGGACCAGCGCAACCTGGAGTACGTCACCCCGCCCGAGGCCTCCTACACCGCCCAGCTGGAGCTGCTGCTGGAGCCGCGCCGTCGCCTGCGCCGCTGGCTCCAGCCCCGCCAGCTGACCCTGCTGCCCGGCAGCACCCTGAGCCTGGGGGACAGCCACCGCTTCGAGCGCTCCGACCCCGAGAACCCTTACCACGCCTATATCGAAGCCACCTACGGCACCCGGGTCGTGACCGCCAGCGTCCACATCAACCTGGGGCTGACGGACATGAACGCCCTGTTCGCCGGCCTGCGCCTGCTGCGCTGCGAGGCCTCCCTGCTGCTGGCCCTCAGCGCCAGCTCCCCCTTCCTGGACGGTGTGGCCACCGGGGCCCACTCCCAGCGCTGGCTGCAGTTTCCGATCACCCCGCCCCAGGTGCCCCTGTTCCGCGACCACGACCACTACATCCTCTGGATGGAGCAGCAGCTGGCCGCCGGGGCAATGCGCAACGTGCGTCACCTGTGGACCTCGGTGCGCCCCAATGGCGACGACCGCCCCCATGGCCTCAACCGCCTGGAGATCCGCATCTGTGACCTGATCGACGACCCGCTGCTGCTGCTGGCGGTCACCGCCTTCGCCGAACTGCGCCTGCAGCAGTTGCTGCGGGATCCCCAGGGTCAGGATCCCCTGGCCGCCAGTCGGCTGGCCGCAGGCGAGCTCGAAGCCTTGGCCGATGCCAACGACCGGGCGGCGGCCCGCTCCAGCCTCCAGGCCCAGCTGGTGCAGTGGCGCAGCGGACAGACGCTGGAGGCCCGCGCCTGGATCGCCGCCGAGCTGGAGGCCATGGCCCCGCTGGCAGCGGAGCTTGGGCTGGAGCGCTGGCTGGCCCCGCTCCATGAGCTGCTCGCCACCGGCAACCAGGCGATGCGTTGGCTCGCCCGTCAGGGGCGTGGCGAAAGCATCGGTGCCATCATCGGCAGCGAGGCCGTGGCACTCGCGTCACGGGAGAAGGCGCTGGACGCATGGCTGGAGACAGAAGCAGCACAGGTTCCTGGAGGATCATGAACAGCAACCCCGTGCCCACCGCCCCCATGCGGCTCCAGCTGACCGAGCCTTCGGTCGTTCCCGCCGAGGCCTCCCCCGGGGTGATCCGACTGCTCACCGAGCGGCTGGAGCTCGTGGAGGACCTCTGGCAGACGGTGCTGCGCAGTGAATGCCCGCCCGAGCAGGTGGAGCGCCTGCTGCGGCTCAAGGAACTGAGCGGTCCGGTGGCGCCGGGCCTGGATCCGGAGGCCCCCTCCGCCGTCGACACCGACGGCATCGTGGCCCTGATCAAGGCGATGGATCTGGCCGAGGGCATCGCAGCGGCCCGGGCCTTCTCCCTCTACTTCCAGCTGGTCAACATCCTCGAGCAGCACATCGAAGAGGACAGCTACCTCGAAAGCATCAAGCGGGCCCCCGCCCCCGCCAGCAACGACCCGTTCCTGCCGCCCCTGGCCAGCCAGAGCGATCCGGCCACCTTCCGCCAGCTGTTCGAGCGCCTGCGGGCCCTGAACGTGCCGCCGGGCCAGCTGGAGGGGCTGCTGCGGGAGCTCGACATCCGGCTGGTGTTCACGGCCCACCCCACCGAGATCGTGCGCCACACCGTGCGCCACAAGCAACGGCGTGTGGCGGCCCTGATCCAGAAGCTGCAGGTGAACGGCCAGGGCAACCCGGACGACAATGACCGCCTGCGCCAGCAGCTCGAGGAGGAGATCCGGCTGTGGTGGCGCACCGACGAACTGCACCAGTTCAAGCCGTCGGTGATCGACGAGGTCGATTACGCCCTCCACTACTTCCAACAGGTGCTGTTCGACGCCCTGCCCCAGCTACGCCAGCGCATCCGCGCCGCCCTGGCGGCCAGCTATCCCGACGTGCAGCCCCCGCGGGACGCCTTCTGCACCTTCGGTTCCTGGGTGGGTTCCGACCGGGACGGCAACCCCTCGGTGACCCCGGACGTGACCTGGCGCACGGCCTGCTTCCAGCGGCAGCTGATGCTGGCCCGCTACATCCAGGCGGTGTCCATCCTGCGCGACCAGCTCAGCATCTCGATGCAGTGGAGCCAGGTGAGCGCGGCCCTGCTGGAATCCCTGGAGATGGACCGGCTGCGCTTCCCGGAGATCTACGAGGAGCGCGCCGCCCGCTACCGGCTCGAGCCCTACCGGCTGAAGCTGAGTTACACCCTCGAGCGGCTGCGGCTCACCCAGCAGCGCAACCAGCAGCTGGCCGAGGCCGGCTGGGAATCACCGTGCGACGGGTCCTCCGGCTACGAGGCCGGACTGAGCAGCCTGATGGAGCCGGCCCCTCCCCAGGAGCTCCACTACGCCTCGGTGGAGGAATTCCGCACCGACCTGGAGCTGATCAAGGAGAGCCTCGATGCCACGGGCCTGAGCTGCGAGGCCCTGCAGGACCTGCTCAGCCAGGTGCACATCTTCGCCTTCTCCCTGGCCAGCCTCGACATCCGCCAGGAGAGCACCCGCCACAGCGACGCCATCGACGAACTCAGCCGCTACCTGCTGCTGCCGGTGCCCTACGGCGAGATGGACGAGGAGCAGCGGGTGGATTGGCTGCTGAGCGAACTCAAGACCCGCCGGCCCCTGCTGCCGCCGGCGGCCCGCTGGAGCGCCCCCACCGCCGAGACCTTCGCCGTGTTCCGGATGCTGCAGCGGCTGCAGCAGGAGTTCGGCCGGCGCATCTGCCGCACCTACGTGATCTCCATGAGTCACACGGTGTCGGACCTGCTGGAGGTGGTGCTGCTGGCCAAGGAGGCGGGGCTGGTGGATCCGATGGCCCAGAAATCGGCCCTGCTGGTGATCCCCCTGTTCGAAACGGTCGAAGACCTGCAGGGAGCCCCGGCCGTGATGGGGCGCCTGTTCGCCGACCCCTTCTACCGCCAGCTGCTGATCAGCAACAGCGACGGCGAGCAGCCCCTGCAGGAGGTGATGCTCGGCTACTCCGACAGCAACAAGGATTCCGGCTTCCTCTCCAGCAACTGGGAGATCCACCGGGCCCAGATCGCGCTGCAGTCGCTCGCCGATGCCCACGACGTCGCCCTGCGCATCTTCCACGGCCGTGGCGGCTCGGTGGGACGGGGTGGCGGCCCCGCCTACCAGGCGATCCTGGCCCAGCCCAGCGGCACCCTCAAAGGGCGCATCAAGATCACCGAGCAGGGGGAGGTGCTGGCCTCCAAGTACTCCCTGCCCGAGCTGGCCCTCTACAACCTCGAGACGGTCACCACCGCCGTGCTGCAGAACAGCATGGTGAGCACCCCGGTGGACGACACCCCCACCTGGAATGTGCTGATGGAGCGGCTCGCCGCCCGCTCCCGCGACCACTACCGGGCCCTGGTGCATGACAACCCCGACCTGGTGGCCTTCTTCCAGCAGGTGACACCGATCGAGGAGATCAGCAAGTTGCAGATCTCCAGCCGCCCGGCACGGCGCAAGAGCGGCGCCAAGGATCTCTCCAGCCTGCGGGCGATCCCTTGGGTGTTCGGCTGGACCCAGAGCCGCTTCCTGCTGCCCAGTTGGTACGGCGTCGGCACGGCCCTGCAGGCCGAGCTCGATGCCGATGGTGAGCAGATGGAACTGCTGCAGCTGCTCTACCAGCGCTGGCCGTTCTTCCGCATGCTGATCTCCAAGGTGGAGATGACCCTCTCCAAGGTCGACCTAGAGCTGGCCGGCCATTACGTCACCTCGCTGGGACGTCCCCAGAACAAGCAGGTGTTCGAGCAGATCTTCGCGTCGATCGCCAGCGAGTTCGCCCTCACCCATTCCCTGGTGCTGCGCATCAGCAACCACAGCCGGCTCCTCGACGGGGACCCGGCCTTGCAGCTGTCGGTCGACCTGCGCAACCGCACGATCATTCCCCTGGGCTATCTGCAGGTGGCGCTGCTGCGCCGGCTGCGGGAGCAGAAACGCCAACCGCCGATGAGCGAGGGGCCGAGCGACGGGCCTGGAAGCGGCGACGGCCGCACCTACAGCCGCAGCGAACTGCTGCGCGGCGCCCTGCTTACCATCAACGGCATCGCCGCAGGCATGCGCAACACGGGCTGATTCCCTGAACTCTCTGTTGATCCCCTTCCGCAGCCAGCCTTCGACCCCTCGCCTGCGGGAGGGTTACGCGCTGCTCCATCAGCACGACCCCGAACCGGCCGGCCTGAACCGTCTGTTGGAGGCCTGCGGCGATTCCCCCCGCAGCAACGACCGCTGGAAGCGGGTGCTGGCGCGCAGCGCCTGGCACCTGGTGGTGCTCGACCCGGGCGGCCGGCTGGTGGGCTTCGTGCGGGCCACCAGCGATCAGGCCCTCAACGCCAACCTCTGGGACCTGGTGGCCGATCCGGCCGACCCCTGCCGGGATGAGGTCATCGGGGCCCTGGTGCAGGCCGCCCTGGCCCGCCTGCGGCGGGAGCTGAGCGGCTGCAGCATTTCCCTCTCCGCCCCACCGGAAGCCCTCAACGCCCTCTCCCGGGCGGGATTCGTGGTGGATCCCGGGGGCATCCGGGCCATGGGCCTGGACCTGCGGTCCCAGGTAGACGGGTGACCGAGAAATAGGGACGGGGCTGACGAGCATGGAGGGACTCGAACCCCCGACATTCAGAACCGGAATCTGACGCTCTATCCAACTGAGCTACATGCCCTGCCACGGCGGTAGGGGTCCCTCAGGACCTTTCCCTCCGATGGCGGTACCTTAGCGGCTGACCGCCCCAGAACCATCCGGCTGCACCGCCTGGACCTCCGGCATTTCCGCAACATCGACGGCCTGCAGCTGACGCTGGAGGAGCCCCGCCTGCTTGTGGTCGGCAGCAATGGCCAGGGCAAGTCGAACCTGCTGGAAGGGGTGGAACTGCTCACCAGCCTGCGGTCGCACCGCTGCAACGTCGACCGGGACCTGATCGGCCACGGCCACCCCTGGAGCCGCCTGGGCACCCTCACCGACGAGGCCGACAGCCTGCAGCTGGAGCTGCGCCGCAGCGGCGGCCGCCAGGCGTTCCGCAACGGCAAGCGGCTGGAGCGGCAGCTCGACCTGATCGGCCCCCTGCGCTGCGTCGGCTTCAGCGCCCTCGACCTCGACCTGGTGCGGGGGGAGCCCGCCCTGCGGCGCCAGTGGCTGGACCGGGTGGTGCTGCAGCTCGAACCCGTCTACGGCGCCCTGCTGAGCCGCCATGGACGGCTGCTGCGGCAGCGCAGCCAGCTCCTACGCCGGGGCCTGGCTCCCGGCCAGCGGCAGGAGCTGCTGGATGCCTTCGATCAGCAGATGGCCCAGGTCGGGGCC
>NZ_JAYGHY010000005.1:0-106918 GCF_034931305.1 Cyanobium gracile UHCC 0281
CCGTCACCCTGGGGCGCATCGCCGCCGAAGGGGAGCGGGGCTTCTACCGGGGGCCGGTGGCCGATGCCCTGGTGGCGGCGATGGCGCGGGGCGGCGGGCTGATCACCCATGCCGATCTGCGCGCCTACCGCGCCCGGCTGGTGGCCCCCCTGCAGGGCCGCTTCCGCGGCCATCCGCTGCTCACCATGCCCCCCCCCGGCGGCGGCCTCACCCTGCTGCAGCTGCTGGGGATCCTCGAGCCCTTCGATCTGGCCGGCAGTGGCCTCAACGCCGCCGCCAGCCTGCATCTGATGGCCGAGGCGATGAACCTGGCCTACCGCGACCGCAATGCCCTGTTGGGCGATCCCGAGCAGGTGGCGGTGCCGGTGGCGCGGCTGCTGTCGCCGGCCCATCTCGCGGCTCTGCGCCGCCGCATTGATCCGCAGCGCCACACCCCGGCCCCGGCCCTGGAGTCGGCCGCCGCGCGGGAAGGCACCAACACCACCCACCTCTCGGTGGCCGACCGGCAGGGCGGGCTGGCGGCCCTCACCACCACCCTCAACTTCCCCTACGGCAACGGCATCACGGTGTCGGGCCTGGGTTTCCTGCTCAACAACGAGATGGACGATTTCACCGCCAGAGCCGGCAGCGCCAACGCCTTCGGCCTGCGCCAGGGATCGGCCAACGCCATCGCGCCGGGCCGGCGGCCCCTCAGTTCGATGGCCCCCACCCTGATGTTCCGCCCCGATGGCCGCCCCTGGATCGCCACCGGCAGCCCCGGCGGCAGCCGCATCATCACCACCGTGCTCCAGGTGCTGCTCAACCGGGTGGTGCATGGCCTCAACCTGGCCAGCGCCGTGGCCGCTCCTCGGATTCACAGTCAGCTCTGGCCGGATCGTATCGATCTGGAGCAGGGCCTCAGTCCCGACACCCGCCGATTGCTGGAGGCCATGGGCCATGCCGTGCGCCAGTCCCCGGCCATGGGGGCGGCCAACAGCGTCGAGGTGCTGGAGGGCGGCGGCAGCCTGGGGGCGGTGGATCCGCGCCGCGCCGAAGGGCCGGCCGTGGCCGAATGAGCCTCAGGCCTCGGGAGCGGCGGGAGCGGTGAGCAGGTTGAAGGCGGAGAAGGCCAGGCCGAAGCCGAACAGGGTGCCGATGGCCCAGAGGCTGTCGGAGGGCCACTCGGCGATCAGCATCCCCCCCAGCACGACGGTGACGATCCCATCCAGCAGCACCAGGCCCCGGGCCGGCCCGGCGCCGGCGGCGGCGCCCGCCAGCTCCATCACCCCCTCGACGGCCAGCAGGACGCCGATGAACAGGGTCAGGCTGACAGTGCTGGCCACCGGGAAGGCCACCAGGCCGATGCCGCCCACCACGTAGAGCACCCCGGAAATGGCCCGGAACACCTTGGTGCGGGTGTCATCGGCCGACGTGAGCCGCAGCAGCTGGGAGACGCCCGCCGCCGCTGCCACGCCGCCCAGGGCGATGGTGAGCAGGGTGGCCGAGACGAATGGCAGCGCCAGACAGAGCACGGCCGCCACCAGCAGCAGGCCGGCGGTGACCCAGCGCAGGGTCGGGGAAGTGGGAACGGACAAGGGCTTGGGGAGGCTGGTGGGAGGTTAGGTCGCTTTCCCCTGGCCGACCGCCGTGCTCAGCGCGGCGGGCCGTTGTAGAGGATCGCCACCACCCGGCGACCGTCCGGGGCGATCTTGATCTCGGTTTCCGTGGTGGCTGGGAGCCCCTTGGCCTCCCAGCCAGGGGGGCCTCCGAGGAAGCGGTACACGAAGCCGTCGGCGTCGCTGCTCACCAGGCAGGGGTTGGAGGCCGCCGAGGTGCTGAACATGCAGTTGGCCGGGGTGTAGACCGTCAGCCCGCCGTTGCTGAGCACGGCCGCGTTGCGGGCCAGGTTCAGGGCCCGGACTTCGTTGAAGGGGATGCCCTGGGCGAGGGCCGGGGCCAGGGGGGCCAGCGCCAGCAGGAGCCCCGCGGCGGCGGGCAGCAGGCGGGTGGCGGGCCGGAGGCGGAAGGCCATGGGGTTCCTTGCGGGTGTTTCCAGTATCAGGCGGGGATCCGCCTCTGCGTCTCAGGGGCGCTGGCTGTCGCTGAGACGCGGCTTACCTTGACGGTTCTGAGTCCATGCCTCCGTGATCCGACCTCTGGCAGTGCCGGCCACGCCAGACGCTCTGGCGCGGCGGCGGCATCGCTTCTACCGCCGGCTGCTGGTGCTGTGCCTGCTGGTGATGCTGAGCCTGGCGTTTCCCCAGACGCTGCGCCTGGCCGGATCGATGGGCTACTTCCTGATCACGGTCCTCACCACCGTGGAGCTGAGCGGCTTCCTGGCCGGACGGTTCGGGCGCTCCTGGAGTGATCGGCTGTTCCTGACGCTGGGAGGCGCCAACCTCTTCGCCCAGCTGTACTGGTTGCTGACGCCCGAGGGGCGGCGCCTGTCCGGGGTGCCCCTGCTGCTGATCACCACCCTGTTCATCGGTTGGAGCCTGGTGCGGCTGGTGCGGACCCTGGGCCGCGAGCCCCGGGCCACCCGACCGGTGGTGGTCGGGGCGGTGGCCGGTTACCTGCTGCTCGGCCTCAGTGGCGGCCTGGTGCTGAGCGTGCTGGAAACGATCCAGCCCGGCAGCTTCCTGGCCAACAGCGCCGATGGCCAGGCCGCCATCGTTCGCTCCCATGCGGGGGTGGCCGCCAACAACCTCTGGGAGTTGGACTTCGCCCGCATCAACTACTTCGCCTTCGTCAGCCTCACCACCACCGGCTATGGCGACATCACACCCTCCCGGCCTCCAGCGCGCATGGCCAGCGTGGTGCTGGGGATCGCCGGTCCGCTCTACATCGCCGTGATTCTGGGGGTGCTGATCAGTCGATTCAAGGGCCCGGAGGGGGGCTCCTCCGGCGACTGAGTCAGGGAGCCGGGCGGTACGGCCCTCTCCAGACCCACATCGACGCCGAGGTGCTGGTCGGGCCGGCCGGTGATCAGCAGGGCCGTGCGCTGGCGGGTGGCGATCTGCCACATCCACTTGCTGAACAGGGCGATGCGGTTCTCGGTGTCGGGGATGAAGGCGAGATGGGCCAAGGCCCAGAGCACCCAGCCCGCCAGCCCGCTCACATGCAGCCCGCGCAGATCGGCCACGGCATACCAGGGGCCGATCACGGCCATGCTGCCCAGGTCGAACCAGCGGAACGGCTCGCTGCGGCGCCCCTCCAGGCCCGCCAGGATGTCGCCCGCCACCCAGCCGCCCATCTGCACCGCCGGCCCCGCCATGCCCGGCAGCACCCGGCCGTCGCCGGTGTGGGCGTAGTGGCACAGATCGCCCACCGCCCGGATCTCCGGGTGACCCGGCAGCGAGAAGTCGGCCTCCACCTGCAGCCGGCCGCCCCGATCGACAGGGGCACCGGTGCGTTCCGCCAGCAGCCGGCCGAGGCGGGAGGCGCGCACCCCGGCGGTCCAGCAGATCGTGGCCGCCTCAAGGTCGCCGAGGCCATCGCCGCCGGTGTCCGCCTCGTCAGCGGAGACGTCCGGGGGGGGCTTGAGGATCACCCGACCCGGTTCGATCGCCGCCACCATCGTGTTCAGACGCAGCTCCACGCCGGCCCGCTCCAGGTAGAGCGCGGCGTCCCTGGAGAGGTTGGCGGCCATCGCCGGCAGCACCCGGTCGACGGCATCCAGCAGGATCACCCGGCACTGGGCGCGATCGAGCTGCTTGAAGTCCCGGGCCACGGACCGGTGCATCAGCTCGATCAGGGAGCCGGCCAGTTCGCACCCCGCCGGACCGGCCCCCACCACCACCACCGATTGCAGGAACCGGCGCCGCTCGGGATCCCGGGTCTGCTCGGCTTCTTCCAGGGCCATCAGCAGCCGGCGGCGAATCTCATCGGCGTGCTCAAGGATCTTCATCGGCGGCGCCAGGGGCCGCCATTCCTCATGGCCGAAATAGGTGCTGCCCGAACCGCTGGCCAGGATCAGGTGGTCGTAGCCGTAGTGGTGGTCGTTGAACACCACCTCCCTGGCTGCGGGGTCGATGTCGACCACCTCGCCCAGCAGGATCTGGATGTTGGCCGCCTCGCCCACCATCTGGCGCAGGGGCGAGGCCACGTCGGCCTCCGAGACAAGCCCGGAAGCCACCTGGTACAGCAGGGGCTGGAAGAGGTTGAAGTTGCGCTTGTCGATCAGGGTGACGCGCACTGGCTTGCCGGCCAGGGCGTTGCAGGCCTTGAGCCCGGCGAAGCCACCGCCCACGATCACCACGTGGGGCCAGTCGCGCATGGCCTCCTGGGGGGGATCCAGTTCGAGGAAGAAGCGTTCCGGTGCCATCGGCCTGATCCTCAGCCGACACCTTAGGCAGCTCTCCACGCCGGGGCGGTAGTGATGGACGCGGTTTCCGATGAGAGGGGAGAGGATGGGCTGCTAACTTGAGAATGATTCCCATGTCTCCTCCCATCCTTCTCCGGCGCCGCCAGTCCCCATCCCGTCGTCCCCTGCTGGCCGTGGTGGCGGCGCTGTCCGTTCTGCTGCTGGGCTGCCGGCCCGCGCTGCAGACGCCGGAAGCCAAGGGCGGCCGCGCCGATCGCCCCCTGGTGCTCACCACCTTCCTGCCGATCACCCTGTTCACCCGCGCCGTGGCCGGCGACTGCGCCGCGGTGACGGCGTTGATCCCCGCCGTCAACGGCCCCCACGACTTCCAGGCCAGACCCGGGGATATGGCGGCCCTCAGGAACGCCAAGGTGCTGGTCAAGAACGGGTTGGGCATGGAGTCC
The DNA here is from genome assembly GCF_034931305.1 of Cyanobium gracile UHCC 0281. Classification (GTDB taxonomy): domain Bacteria; phylum Cyanobacteriota; class Cyanobacteriia; order PCC-6307; family Cyanobiaceae; genus Cyanobium; species Cyanobium gracile_A. The sequence continues at coordinate 4,747 of NZ_JAYGHY010000005.1, forward strand.
TTTCTGGACAAGTTGGTCGAAGGTGCCGCCAACCCCACGCTCCAGGTGATCGACTCCAGCTCCGGCATCGCCACCCTGGAGAACCCGGAGGAGCGTGGTGGCGCAGCCGATCACGACCACGACCATGCCCATGGCGCCATCAATCCCCACATCTGGCTCGATCCGATGCGCGCCGTCCAGCAGGTGGACAACATCCGCGACGGTCTGATGGCGGCTGATCCGGCCTGCGCCGATGGCTATCGCCGCAATGCCACCGCCTTCACGGCCCAGCTACGCCAGCTGAACAGGGAGTTCGAGAAGCAGCTGGCCCCGTTCCGGGGCAAGACCTTCGTGGTGGTGCATGACTTCGCTCCCTATTTCTCCGAGCGCTACAGCCTCAAGGCTGAGTACCTCGTGGATGTGCCCGAGCAGAACCCCTCCCCGGTGGATCTGGCCCGCGTGGCGGACACGGTGAAACACACCCAGCTCAGGGCGCTGCTCAGCGAACCCCAGCAGGGCAACCGTTCCTTCAATGCCCTGGCCGGGGATCTCGGCCTCCGCATCAGCGTCTTTGATCCCATGGAGACCAGTACGGAGAAAGCCTCCCTGACGCCGGCCACCTATGGCGCGGTGATGCGCCGCAATGTCACCGACCTGGTGCGTGCCTTTCGCTGATGGCGGCCAGAACGATGTTGGCACAGGCCTCAGCATCGGAAAGGGCCTCATGATGCTTGAGGCTCAGGCCCAGATGTCGACACACATCCGGCAACTTGGTCGGACGAAGGTTCCAGGCCTGCCTGGCGATCTTCACCGTGCAGAGATAGGGCTGGGACGGCGGCCGCAGGCCGGCCTGATCGCAGCAGGCTCGCATCACACTGGCGTCAAAACTGGCATTGTGGGCGGCAATGAAATGGGCGCCGACCAGGCAGGACGCAAGCTCCGGCCAGAGTTCCCCAAACGTTGGAGCCTCTGCCACCTGCGACCAACGGATGCCGTGGATGGAAGTGAACTGGAAGGTGCGCCGCGGCGGGCGAATCAAGCGGTGCTCGCGGTGCACGATCGTTCCCTTCTCCACCCGTACCAGGGCGACGGAGCAGGCGCTGTCCCTGCCTTGATCAGCCGTTTCGAAATCCAGGGCCACGAAACAATCCTGTGGCACATCTCGCAAGCTGGTGCCATTCATCGGCACCATGGGCGACGTTCTCGCGTTGCCGTTCACCACAGGCCGCGGATGGTTGGAGCGACCGGCTCGGATGGAGCGGAAACGGGTGCTTCGACGGGCGGTGTGGCCGCGGCTCCTCCCTTGGAGACGGCAGCGCGGGGAGCACCGCCAAAGCGCCAGCGCAGACCGCCGCCGTAGCTGATTTCATTGACATTGCTCCGGAAAGAGCCCCCCACCCCGGCGTAGAGGGAGAACTGATCGGAGGTTTCCAGTTCCACGTTCAGGGCAACGTTGAGGTCGTTGGCCCCACGGTTCTGCCCCAGCACATCAATGGACCCAAGGGCTGGCACTTCGGCGAAGGACGCCGTCACTTGGTGCGCCTCATTGGGATTGGTGCCGGCATAGAAGTCATGCTCGTAGCCCACCGACAATCGGGGGATCAGGCGTGTTTGGCTGGCCAGTTGCAGGGGTGTTTCCAGTGTGAAGCCAATGCCATAGACGAGGGAATCGGCCGAATGACCGTCGACGCCCAGATTGAGCGATTGTGCACCCGTTTCGGTGAGGCCACCCTGGTTGTAGCGGCTGTAGGCCACATAGGTGGTTGGCTTGAGGCGAACGGCGTTGCGATCGTCCTTGTTGGCCGAAAGGATCCAGTCGTAGTCGCCCACCAGGGCCGTGGTGAAGCCGTTGCCACTCCAGTTGGCTGAAGCGATGCGGTTGAGGCTGCCGATATTGATGCTGCGGTTGGAACTGTTCTCGAAGGATGTATACCCCACCAGCCCGGTGATCTTCCAGGGTTTTGAGGGGCGATAGATCCCCCATAGGCTGCCGCCATAGGTATCACCATTGATGCTGGCGTTGGCGTATTGGTTGTTGTAAAGGTTGGCCTGCCCATAGGCGAAGGCAGCTCCAACACTCCATTGGCTAGAAGCGTCATACTGGAGCCCGTACTGGCTCTGGAAGATATTATAGTCGAAGGAGGAAAGTGAGTTGGTGCCATTCAGGCTTGCCTGAGTGTTGTTGGCGTCGATCAGCAGAGACCAACGGCTGGCCTGGGAAACTTTGCGTGGTTGGCAGTCTCCGGGGCGTCGCTGGCTGCTGGCGGGGATCAGGGTGCCGTCTGGCGCTCGGCACTCCTCGGAATCCGTGAACAGGCGAATCGCATGGGTGCCATCGCCGAGGGACAGGGAACTCCGCCGAAACTGCTCCAGCGCCGCGATGGCCACCGTCTGCATCGAGGCGTAAGGTTCGGCGGTCATGGAGTGGAGGGCCTGGTTCAGCTGTGCCCTGCTCGGGAGGCTGTAAAGGGCTCCGTAGACCGCGATGAAATCCGGTGTGACGCCAGCCGCCAGGGCCTGGTTACTGCTGTAGCCGCTGAAGCCTCCATTGATGGTGGGGATGGCAAAGCCACCCCTGCTGCCCTGGCCCACAGCTGCGTACACCGAAGACATGCCGGCATCAATGGCTTTGGCCGTGGGGATGCTGTTGCCATTGGGCCCGTTGGCTCCTGATGAGCCCCCCACCGTCAGGTTGTATTGGCAGGAAGCGGCATTCCCGGTGTTCGCAATGCACTGCTGCAGCAGGGTGGGGATGGTTCCGGTGATGGCTTGGGTCAGGGCACCACCGGTGGGTTTCACGGCGGCGATCGTGGCGATTCCAGGTGGGGTGTTGGTGGGGATCACGGCGCCCGTCGGGCTGAGCTGGAGCCAGCCGAATTGCAGCTTGTCTGGATTCGGCAGGGCGGTGCCGTTGGCCAGCAGGTTGAAGAGCGGATCTTCATCGCGCACGAATCGAAAGCCGCTGGTCCCAGCCACACCGCCGGTATCGGCAAAAAGGCCCGGGTCCCCGCCGACGGTGCCAAGTGGAACGGTCACCGCGGTGTAGACCATGCCGGGGGTGATGGGGGCTCCTTGAAAGCTCGAAAGGCGAAGATTTCCCTCCAGAATGAGAACCTGTCCGGCGCCGGCGCCTGTCAGTTGCAGCAGATCGCTCTGGCCCGCGCCAGCCACATCGATGGCCAGGGTGGCCGCCTGATCCTGGAGATAGGAACCGCCGTTGATGGTCAGGGTGCCGATGCTCTGCTGCCCCGGTGACACCGTGCCGAAGTTGAAGACATTGGCGCTGATGACGCCGTTGCCTCCGAGCAACCCATTGGGCTGCACCAGCACATCGGAGGCGCTGGTGCCGTTGAGGATCAGGCTTCCCCCATTGATGAGCGTCAGGCCGCTGTAGCTCAGGGCGCCGTTGAACACCTGGGTGTAGCTGCCGTCCTTGATCAGGTTGCCGCTGCCGCTGATGTCGGCGCTGGAATTGCGAACGAAGGGGGCATTCAGGCTCACTGTCAGGTTCCCTGATCCCAGTTCAACGAAACCGGCGCCGCCGAGGGCCGCGATGGTCTGGTTGTTGTCCCTGAGCCTGAAACGTCCATTGCCATAGAGGATCAGCTCGGTGCCGGTGGGCAGGGCATTGGCGATGCCGATGTCCACCGTGGCGTTGTCCCAGATGCTGGTGAGGCCGCTGTAGGTGCTCGGGCCGGTGAGACGAATGACGGCGCCGCTGGAACCCGAGTTTCGGAAGTTGAGACTTCCCTGGAATCCGCTCTGATCGGCGAAGACGCCGCTGAAGGTGGCGTTGTTGCCGGCGGCGTCGATGGCGTTGGTGCTGGAGTCATCCAGGGTGAAATTGTCCGCCACCGTGGTGGCGGAGGCCGCCACGGTGAGGGTGCCGCCGCGGAACTGGGGCAGCAGCGTCCGGTTGAACAGGCTGGCGGTGGTGTTGCGGCTGGTGCCGTCGTTGGCCGGCAGGATCGGCGTGGCCACGGGCCTGGGCGGCGCCAGCTCCTTCGCCAGCCAGGTGTTCCTCCCGGTGGATTCGCCGGTGAAGCTGTTCCAGAGTCCTCCCACGGCAAAGGAACGGTTCACGACTGGATCCCACTCGAAACCGTCGAAGGGGAGGACACTGGCGTTGAACTGGGCCGGGCTTCCCGACTGCCACACGAAGCTGGGTCCCACTCCGGTGCCAAGGGCGGGATTGGGAAGTCCCAGGAGATCTCTCGTCGCGGTGGACAGACTCTGGGCCAGCTGGGAGTTACCGAACCAGGAGCTCTGCCGGACATCGGTGGCGCCATTGCAGCCGGCCAGGATCGTGCCAGGTGCGAAGCATTGCGATAAATCAAGGGTATAGATCGTGCTGTTGAACGTCACCTCCAGTGGGGCGGCAGCGGCAGCCTGGACCGTGCTCATCAGGCCCGTGGCAGCGAGCAGGGCCACGGCCCTGGGGATCGCCGCGTTGAGCTGTCCTTTCAGGGGGGGGCGGTGATGGCTCTGCTCCCTGTCCTGGTGTTGGCTGGCTCGGCTCTGGATATCACCACCATGGGCCATCCTGTCTTGTTGCAATGGGTTGACCACGTGCCATCATTCTCTGTTGGCACCGTATCAGGGTGGACGATGGATGCCACCATCGCTCCGCAGTTATGAATTTAATTGTTGTTTTCTCCATGCTGATGTAAGAAAAACGCAAGCCTCTCATGCCTTGCATCGGGCTTGGCGCCACCCAGCAACCCGTTCGATGCGGCCGTTGCCGTACCCATGCCAACGGGAGCTGTCGGCTAGTTCACTTGCCTGACGTCGACGGTAGCCATCTTCAGATAATAGTTGGCTTTGCAGACGACAGCCCCCCGGCCCATGCCCCCTTGGTTGTTCCGGCTGGTGAACGTCCATTGGAAGGTTCGTTGCGCCCCGTCATCCGCTGTTTTGACAAAGCCGCTGACTCGTTTGTAACTGTCTGGATAGACCAGTTTGCTGCGTGCCAGTTTCTCGCATTCCGCCTTTTGCTCTGCGTGCCGATCCGTCACGGCCACCTCAGGTGTCGGCGCGGGGAAGAAGGCCAGCTTGCCAAGCAGTCCGAGGCTGAGGACAAGGATCAGTCCGGTACACCAGAGCGTGCCAACGACCCATCGCGGTTGTCCATCCTTCCGACCTCTCTGGGTCCGCCGGAGCCCGGCAAGCTGGCGCGATCGTCGCCTCTGACTCCTCTGGCCCTGGGCTGGATTGGCTTGTTTGCGCCTACGGCGACGGCGCTTCAGCCAAGAGGACAGCGGATTGCTCGGGCCAGCCATTCAGTTGGCCTGCCGATGGGCTGACGGACGGACGGCCATCATAATGGGCTTTCAACCATAACCCCCTATCATAGCATTCCCTTATCTTCGCACTGGCATCCTCTTCCCTTCTTGTCGGTGACGGGCCCGCTCAGGCGACCGTACTCAGAGCTCAGACCCGCAGAACTTGCAATGGCGCGCATCAGGATCATGGCCGTCCCTCCGGCAGGCCCCGCACACGATCAGCCGCTTCAGTTCCCCCTGGTGGGGGGCCTGGGATTCGCGGGCTCCGGCGGACGTTCCTTCCGCAGGCCTCAGCACCTTCAAGCCGATCTCGGCGCTGAGGATGCCGGTGGGCACGGCGATGATGCTGTAGCCGATCAGCATCACCACCGAGGCCATGAAGCGCCCCAGCGGCGTCACCGGCGCCACGTCGCCGTAGCCCACCGTGGTGATCGTGACGCAGGCCCAGTAGATGGCGACCGGGATGCTGCGGAAGCCGTCGTTGCCGGCCTCGATCACATACATGAAGGCGCCGATCAGGATCACCAGCGTCACCATCGCCAGCAGGAACACGGTGATCTTGCGGCGGGCGGCGATCAGGGCACTCCAGAGGAGTTCGGCCTCCTGCAGGTAGGCGCCCAGCTTCAGCACCCGGAACACCCGCAGCAACCGCAGCACCCGCACCACCAGGAACAGCTGGCCGCCGCCGATCAGCAGCCCCAGGTAGGTGGGCAGGATCGCCAGCAGGTCCACCAGCCCGAAGAAGCTGGTGGCGTAGCGCCGCGGCTCGGCCACCAGCAGCAGCCGCAGCAGGTACTCGAGGCTGAACAGCAGGGTGAAGCCCCACTCCAGCCCCAGGAAGGCGGCGGCCCAGCGCTGCCGCAGCAGCGGGTCGCTCTCCAGCACCACCGCCAGCACGCTGAGGGCGATCGCCAGCATCAGCACGGCGTCGAAGGCCTTGCCGGAGGGGGTGTCCGTCTCGAGGATGGTGCGCTCCAGCCAGGGGCGCCCGACCAGCCGCACCAGGGCGAGGGCCACGGCAACCAGCCCGACCAGCAGGAGCGGCACCAGCAGGGGCTCCAGCAGCGGCACCTGCAGCATCGTCAGCCGCTCCCCAGGTAGGAGGCCCGCAGCCCCGCATTGGCCAGCAGGGCGGCGGCGCTTCCTTCCAGGCCGATGGCGCCGCCCTCCAGCACCACGCCGCGGTCGGCGATCTCCAGGGCGGCGGTGGCGTTCTGCTCCACCAGCAGCATCGACAGGCCGCCTGCGTGCAGCGCCGCCAGGGACGCCATCACCTCGGCCACCAGCTTCGGCGCCAGGCCCAGGCTCGGCTCATCCAGCAACAGCAGGCTGGGCCGGCCCATCAGGGCCCGGGCGATCGCCAGCATCTGCTGCTCGCCGCCCGAGAGGTTGCCGGCCAGCTGGCGGCGTCGCTCCGCCAGGCGGGGGAACAGGCCGTAGCAGCGCTCCAGGTCGGTGGCGATGCCGGCCCGGTCGCGCCGCAGCCAGGCCCCCAGCTCCAGGTTGGTGGCCACGGTCTGGCGGGCCAGCACCCGGCGGCCCTCCGGGCAGTGGCCGATGCCGAGGCGCACCGTGCGGTGGGTGCTCACCCCCGCCAGGTCGGCGCCGCGCCACAGCACCTGGCCGGCGGCGGCGCCCACCAGCCTGGAGATGGCCCGCAAGGTGGTGCTCTTGCCGGCGCCGTTGGCCCCCAGCAGGGCCACCAGTTCCCCCTCCCTCACCTGCAGATCGAGGCCCCGCAGGGCGGTGAGGGCGCCGTAGCGCACGGTGAGGCCACGTAGCTCCAGCAGCGGCGCGCTCATCGGCCGTCTCCGCCGGCACCGCCCGAGCCACCCAGGTAGGCCTCGATCACCTGGGGATCGGTGCGCACCTCGGCGGGGCTGCCCAGGGCGATGCGCCTGCCGAAGTTGAGCACCGCCAGGCGGTCGCAGAGCTGCATCATCAGCGGCACGTGGTGCTCGATGATCAGCACGGTCAGGGTGAAGTGCTCGCGGATCGTGCCGATCAGCCGCCGCAGGTCGTCCTTCTCGGCCGGATTCATGCCGGCGGCAGGTTCATCCAGCAGCAGCAGCCGCGGCGCCGTCGCCAGGGCCCGGGCGATCTCCAGCCGGCGGCGGTCGCCGTAGGGCAGGTCCCCGGCCCGCTGCTCCGCCAGGGCCTCCAGTTCCAGCAGGGTGAGCAGCTCCATCGCCCGGGCCTCCAGGCCCCTCTGGTGGCGGCGGAAGGCCCCATTGCCCAGCAGGGCGCCCAGCAGGGGGGTGCGGGCCGCGTGGTGCAGGCCCACCAGCACGTTCTCCCGCACTGAGAGGCTCTCGAACAGGCGCAGGTTCTGGAAGGTGCGGGCGATGCCGAGGCGGTTGAGGCCGCTGGCCCCCAGGCCCGTGGTGGGCGCCCCCCGCCACAGACAGCGGCCGCCGCTGGGGGGGGTGAGGCCGGAGATCACGTTGAACAGGGTGGTCTTGCCGGCGCCATTGGGGCCGATCAGGCCGAAGATCTCCCCCTCCTCCAGCGCCAGGCTCACCTGATCGAGGGCCAGCAGGCCGCCGAAGCGGCAGCTGACCGCCTCCACCTGCAGCAGGGGAACGGGGCCGGTGCCGTCGGGGCTCTGGTTCATGGGGTCTGCGGCGCCTGACGGCTCCGGTGGTGCCCTCGTCCCAGCCGGGCGGCCAGCCAGTGCAGCCGCTCCGCCGTCACCAGTCCCTGGGGAAAGAACAGCGGACCCAGCAGGATCACCGCCCCGAACAGGATCAGGCGCAGGTCGCCCACCGGCCTCAGCAGCTCCGGCAGGGCGGTGAGCACCAGCCCCCCCAGCACCGGCCCAGGCCACAGGCGCGAGCCGCCGAAGACCACGAAGGCCAGGGTGGTGATGCTGGCGTCGAAGCTGCCGGCCCGGGCGTTCCAGGAGTTGAGGAAATGGGCCGCCAGCGCGCCGGTGACGCCGGCGAGCACGGCGCTGGCCACGAAGGCGATCAGCTTGGTGCGGGGGGTGTCGATGCCGACGCAGGCGGCCGCCAGTTCGTCGTCGCGGATGGCGGCCATCGCCCGCCCCAGCCGCAGGGCCTCCAGCCGCTGGCACAGCCAGCAGGCCAGGGCCAGCAGCGCCAGGGTGAACAGCACGTAGCCCTCGGCGTGGGCGAAGGGCTGGGGGATGCCGAAGATCCCCATGGCCCCGCCGGTGAAAGGCAGGTTGAGGTTGAGCACCCGCAGGATCTCCACCAGGGCGATGGTGGCGATGGCCAGGTAGATCCCCCGCAGCCGCAGCACCGGACCGCCGATCGCCAGGGCGATCAGCCCCGCCAGGGCCCCGCCCAGGACCATTTCCGCCACCAGGGCCGGCAACGGTGAGGTGGCGCCGCTGCCCGCGAAGGCGGGGACGCCGGTGGAGAGCAGGGCGGCCACGTAGCCCCCCACCGCATAGAAGCCCGGGGTGGCCAGGGACAGCTGGCCGCAGCGCAGCGGCAGGTAGACCGAAAGCGCCAGCAGGGCGCCGAGGAGCATCTGTTCGAGCAGGGCGGCGTCCATGGCCCTCACACCTTGGTGGGCAGCGGCCGGCCCAGCAGCCCCCGGGGCCGCAGCAGCAGCACCAGGAACAGGAAGCCGTAGCTGACCGCATCCTTGTAGCCCGACCAGTCAGCGGGGACGAACGCCTCCGCCAGCCCGACGATCAGCCCGCCCAGCACCGCCCCCGGCACGCTGCCTAGACCCCCCAGCACCAGCACCGCCAGGCCCTTGAGGCCGTAGCCGATGCCGAAATAGGGCCCGGCGATGCTGACGCTCAGCCCCACCAGCCCGCCGGCCACCCCGGCCAGGAAGCCGCTGAGGCCGAAGGCCAGCCGCACCATCGCCGTGCTGTCGATGCCCAGCAGCTGGGCGGTTTCGGGGTCCTCGGCCACCGCCTGCAGCCCCTTGCCGTTGCGGCTGCCCTCCAGCCAGAGGGTGAGCAGGGCCAGGAGCACTACGGCGATCCCCAGCAGCAGGGCCTGCACGGTGCGCACCCTGGCGCCCAGCAGGGGGAACGAGGCCGGCAGGCCGCCGAGGGCGCCGGTGGGGATGGCATAGCTTTCCGCCCCCACCAGCAGCTGGATCAGGTTCACCAGGATCACGCCGGCCCCCAGGCTGGTGATCAGGGCCAGCAGTGGGTCGGCCCGGCGGCGGTGCAGGGGGCGGAAGGCCACCCGCTCCACCAGCAGGGCCACCAGGGCCGCCCCCAGCCCCGCCAGGGGCAGGGCGCCCCAGAAGGGCAGGGCGACGGGCAGCTGAAAACCCGCCAGAAGGCCGTTGGCCCCCACCGCGCCGCCGATCAGCAGGTAGGTGAAGTAGGCCCCCAGGGTGAACACGGCCCCGTGGGCGAAGTTGATCACCCCCAGCACCGAGAACACCAGGGTGTACCCCAGGGCGAACAGCCCGTACACCGCCCCCACGGACAGACCGTTCACCAGGATCTGAAGCAGGTCCACCCGGCGCCTACTTCAGCAGGGCGAAGCGTCCGCTGCGCCCGCCGGGATCCATGCGCACCTGGGCCACGAAGAACTGGCTCTGGATCACCTCACCTTCGGGGGTGAAACGGATCTCGCCCAGGGGGGTGGCATAGGTGCCGGCCAGGATCTCCTCCATCAGCTGCTTGCGGGCCGCCGCCAGGGGGGCGCCAGCCAGGGGCTGGCGTTGGTCGAGGCGCACCAGGGCTTCGCCGATCACCTGCAGCGCCGTGTAGGCCTGGGCGGTGAGCTGGGGCGGCATGGCCCCCCCCTTGGCCGCCTGGAAAGCTTTCAGGAAGGCCGTATTGGCGGGCGTGTCCAGCTCGGGGCTGTAGGCCTGGGCGATCAGCAGTCCGTCGCAGTACTTCTGGCAGATCGGATAGATGTTGGGCGTGTTCATGCCATTGCCGGCCACGATCAGGCCCCGGTAGCCCAGCTCCCGCAGCTGGCGGATCAGGTTGCCCCCATCCACCGCCTGCAGCGACAGCACGATCAGATCGGGTTTCTCCCGCAGCGCCGCGCTGATCTGGTTCTGGAAGTCCTGGTCGTTGAGCTGGGTGCGCTGCACCGTCGCCGGCTCGAGGCCCTTCTCCTTGAGGGCCTTCTGGAAGATGGTGGTTTCGGCGGTGCTGTAGGCGTCGTCCTGGGCATAGAAGACTGCCGCCCGCTTCAGCCCCGGCTGGATCTTCAGGGCCTGGGCGATGGCCATGGGCGCGATCACCGAGCTCGGGGCGGAGACCCGGCTGATGAAGAAGCCGATCTCCGGGATGCCGGTCGCGGTGTTGGAGGGGGCCACCACCGGCACACCGCGGCGCTGGGCGATGGGGTCGGCGGAGAAGGCCTGCTGGGAGAGGGTGGGACCGACCAGGGCCAGCACGCCCCGGTTGATCTGCAGGGTGAAGGCCGCATTGGCCCCCGGTTCGTCGCTGCCACTGTCCTCCAGGGCCAGTTTCAGGGGACGGCCGTTGATGCCGCCGCTGCCGTTGCGCTGCTTGAGCGCCAGCTCCAGGCCGATTTTCTGGTCCTGGCCGTAGACGTTGGCGTTGCCGGTGAGAGCCAGCACAGCCCCCACCGGCACCCCGCCGGCCACATCCACGGGCTGGTTGGCGTCATCGCTGCCGCAGCCCACCAGCAGCAGGGTCAGGGTCAGCAGCCCCGTGCCGACCCGCAGGAAACGACCGACGCTCACGCCAGCGTGTGGAAGACGTCGCGGAAGGCGGCGATGGTCGCGTCGATGTCGGCGTCGCTGTGGGCCAGGGAGGTGAAGCCGGCCTCAAAGGCGCTCGGTGCCAGATAGACGCCGCGCTCGAGCATGCCGCGGTGCAGCCGGCCGAAGCGGACCGTGTCGGCGGCCTTGGCCTGCTCGAAGTTGTGCACCGGCCCCTCGCAGAGGAAGAAGCCGAACATGGCGCTGATGTTGCCGCCGCAGCAGGGGACGCCGGCTTCGGCGGCGGCGGCCTGGATGCCGTCGCTGAGCCGGCGGGTGATCGCCTCCAGCCGCTCGTAGCTGCCGGGTTGTTTCAGCAGCTGCAGGGTCTTGATGCCGGCGGTCATGGCCAGGGGATTGCCGCTCAGGGTGCCGGCCTGGTACATCGGACCGGCCGGCGCCACCATCGCCATGATGTCGGCCCGGCCGCCATAGGCCCCCACCGGCAGGCCACCGCCGATCACCTTGCCCATGGTGGTCAGGTCAGGGGTGACCCCGAAGCGGGCTTGGGCGCCGCCGTAGCTGATGCGGAAGCCGGTCATGACTTCGTCGAACACCAGCAGGGCGCCGTTCTCCTTGGTGAGTTCGCGCAGGCCCTCGAGGAAACCGGGTTCGGGGGTGATGAAGCCCGCGTTGCCCACCACCGGCTCCAGGATCACCCCGGCGATCTCACCGGGGTTGTTGGCGAACAGCTGCTTGACCGACTCCAGGCAGTTGTAGGGGGCGGTGAGGGTGCCGGCCGTGACCGCCCGCGGCACCCCGGGGGAATCGGGCAGGCCGAGGGTGGCCACCCCGGAGCCCGCCTTGACCAGGAACATGTCCGCATGGCCGTGGTAGCAGCCTTCGAACTTGATCACCTTCTCCCGGCCGGTGAAGGCGCGCATCAGCCGCAGCACCGCCATGCAGGCCTCGGTGCCGGAGTTCACGAAGCGCACCATCTCCACCGAGGGCACGGCGTCGATCACCAGCTCGGCCAGCTCGTTCTCCAGCACGCAGGGCGCGCCGAAGCTGGTTCCCTTCTCCAGGGCTTGGTGCAGGGCGGCGATCACCTCCGGATGGCTGTGGCCGCAGATGGCGGGGCCCCAGCTGCCCACGTAATCGATGTAGCGGTTGCCGTCCACGTCCCAGGCGTAGGCGCCCTTCACACGGTCGAAGACGATCGGTTGGCCGCCCACCGACTTGAAGGCCCGCACCGGGGAACTGACGCCGCCGGGCATGAGGGTCTGGGCGGCGGCGAAGATCTCCTCGGATCGGGTGGTGAGGAGAGCAGGGGCCGAGGTGGGCGCTGAAGGGGTGGCCGAACTCAAGGCGGGATCCGCGGAAGGTGGACGCATTCGTTTCCCATCCTGACCCAGAAGGGTGCCGGGGTGCCTGGCCTCAGTAAGTTCGGAACCAATGCCCCCCCTCCCCCGGCCCACCGGAGCCCCTGCGTGACGATCGACTGGGCCGCGATGGAGCGCCACTGCCGCGCCCTGCTGCCGCCACGGGCGGTGGTGGCGGCGCCCCAGGAGCTGCTGGCCTACGACTGCGACGGTCTGACCCTGCATCGGGCCCAGCCCCGTCTGGTAGTGCTGCCGGAAACCACCGAGCAGGTGGCAGCCCTGCTGCGGCTCTGCCACACCCGGGGGGTGCCCTTCGTGGCCCGGGGCAGCGGCACCGGCCTGTCCGGTGGCGCCCTGGCCGAGACCGAGGCGCTGGTGATCGCCACCAGCCGCATGCGCTCGATCCTGGAGGTGGATCTGGCCAACCGGCGCATCACCGTGCAGCCGGGGGTGATCAACGGCTGGGTCACCCGGGCGGTGGCCGGCGATGGCTTCTATTACGCCCCGGACCCCTCCAGCCAGGTGGTGTGCTCGATCGGCGGCAACGTGGCCGAAAACTCCGGTGGGGTGCACTGCCTCAAGTACGGCGTCACCAGCAACCATGTGCTGGAGATGGAGGTGGTGCTGCCCGATGGCACCGTCACCACCTTTGGCAGCGGCCTGGCCGAAACCCCCGAGCTGGATCTGCGCGGGGTGTTCATCGGCAGTGAAGGCACCCTCGGCATCGCCACCGCCATCACCCTGCGGCTGCTGCGGGCGCCCCAGAGTGTGGCGGTGCTGCTGGCCGATTTCACCGCCATGGAGGCCGCCGGTGAGGCGGTGCGCCTGGTCACCGCCGCCGGCGTGCTGCCGGCGGGGATGGAGATCATGGACAACTTCACGATCAACGCCGTCGACGATCTGTTCGGCCGCGACGAGTACCCCCGCGACGCCGCTGCGGTGCTGCTGATCGAACTCGACGGGCAGGAGCGGGAGGTGACGGCCGCCGTGGAAATCGCCGGCGAGCTCTGCCGCCGGGCCGGCGCCCGCACGATCCGGCGTGCCTCCAGCGAGGCCGACCGGGCCCTGCTGTGGAAGGGCCGCAAGTCCGCCTTCGCCGCCGTCGGCCGCATCACCCCCACCTATTACGTGCAGGACGGTGTGGTCCCCCGCAGCGCCCTGCCCGCGGTGCTGGCGGCGATCGAGGAGCTCAGCCGCCGCTACGACCTGCCGGTGGCCAACGTGTTCCATGCCGGTGACGGCAATCTCCACCCGCTGATCCTTTATCGGGCCGACGAGCCCGGCGTGATCGACCGGGTGCAGGCCCTCGGTGCCGACATCCTGCGCCTCTGCATCGAGGCCGGCGGCAGCATCACCGGTGAGCACGGGGTGGGCAGTGACAAGCGCTGCTACCTCGACTGGATGTTCGCCCCCGACGACCTGGCCACGATGCGGCTGGTGCGCGAGGCCTTTGATCCTGCCGGCCTGGCCAATCCCGGCAAGATATTCCCCATACCGCGCAGCTGCGGCGAATCGGCGCGGCGCCAGGCGTCGTCGCTCACCCTGAGGTTCGAGGCGCCCCTCGGGAGCGAGATCCAGCAGCCGAGTCTCGAGCCCCTGGATGTCTTCTGAGCGGGGCGTCGGACCTACGTTGAAGGGCCCTCCACCGCCTGCGCTCCATGAAGATCCGTCGGATGGCCTGCCTGGGTGTGGCGGCCGTGCTGGCTGCGGCAGCCCCCGCCCAGGCCCAGTCGCCGGTCGTCAATCTGGTGGCCAAGAAGGTGATCGAGCGCTATCAGAAATCCACCTGCGACCAGCTCTGGGCCGCCCGCAGTGAGCGGCGTGGCTCGCAGGAGCAGCGCGTGCTCGACATGCTCAACGACGAACCCCAGATGCGTCAGGCCTTCATCGATCAGGTCGCCGGTCCGGTGATGAACAAGCTGTTCGTCTGCGGGATGATCCCCTGACCGCTGGCTTCAGCCACCGGCGGTGAGCCACCAGCGCCCCAGGCCCACCGCGGTGGCGGCGCCGATCACGGGCAACGCCCCGAGGCCCCGCCCCAGCAGCACCACAGCGGCCAGCAGCACCACCACCGCGCCGCCGTCGATGGCGCCGGCGGGGGCCAGGGCCGGTCCCGCCAGATAAAGCGCCAGGCTCAGGATCACCCCCACCACGGCGGCGGTGATGGCGTTGAGGGGGGCGCCGACGCGCAGGTCCTCGCGGCTCGCTTCCACCAGGGGGCCGCCGGCCAGGATGAACAGGAAGGAGGGCAGGAAGGTGAACCACACCACCACCAGGGCGGCCACCACGCCGGCCGACAGGCTGCCGCTGCTGTTCCAGCCCCCCATGAAGCCCACGAAGGCCACCACCATGATCAGGGGCCCCGGCGTGGTCTCGCCCAGGGCCAGGCCGTCCACCATCTGGCCGGCCTCCAGCCAGCCGAAGGTCTCCACTGCCCCCTGGGCCACGTAGGGCAGCACGGCGTAGGCGCCCCCGAAGCTGACCAGAGCCACCTTGGTGAAGAAGCGGGCCATGGTGGCCAGCTGGCCGTTCCAGCCGCCCGCCAGGCTCAGCAGGGCCAGGGGCAGGATGAGGGCCACCCCACCTCCCAGCAGGGTGAGGGCGAGGCGGCGCCAGTGGAAGCGGGCGTGGGCGGGGGTGGGGGTGTCGTCGTCGTGCAGAGCGGCGCCGGATGGGGCGTCGGCTGTCGCATCGGCCGTGGCGCTGGCGACGGCTCGCGATGGGGCCTGGAACAGGGACGGCCGCAGCCGGCCGCCGATCCAGCCCACCAGGGCCGTGGCGAGGATCAGGGCCGGATAGGGCACCTGGCCCAGGGCCAGGGCCAGGCAGGCCGCCGCCGCGATCAGCACCAGGGCGGGGTTGTGCAACGTGCGCCGCCCCAGCCGCCAGGCCGCCTGGAGCACGATCCCGAGCACCGCCGGTTTGAGGGCCCAGAACACCGCCGCCAGCACCGGCAGCTGGCCCCAGAGGGCATAGATCGCCGAGAGGCTCAGCAGCACCAGCACCGAGGGCAGCAGGAACAGGCCCCCGGCGATCAGGGCGCCGCCCAGGCCGTGCATCAGCCAGCCCAGGTAGGTGGCCAGCTGGGTGGCTTCCGGCCCCGGCAGCAGCATGCAGTAGTTGAGCGCATGCAGGAAGCGCCGCTCCGACAGCCAGCGTCTCCGCTCCACCAGTTCGGCGTGCAACAGCGCGATCTGGCCGGCCGGCCCGCCGAAGCTGACCAGCCCCAGCCGCAGCCAGAAGCGGGCGGCGCTGGCGACGGATGCCGCTGGCGTTGGCTCCGGGAGGAAGGGGGCCGGGTTCATTCGCTCTCCGCTGGAGCGCCCAGCGGACCGGCGCGGCGGATGACCTCCCCTCCCCGCAGCAACAGCGCCTCGCCGGGCACCAGGGGGGTCCAGCGTTCATCGCTGGTCAGGGGTTCCGTGCTCACGATGGTCACCACGTCGTTGGGGCCGGCGAGCTCGGTGAAGTCCACACTGAGGTCGTCGTCGGCGAGGGTGGCCCGGGCGAAGGGAGCCCTGCGGGTGATGCGGTGCAGCTTGGTGCTGGCGTAGGCAAAGAGCCAGCGGCCGTTACTGATCAGGCCATTGAAGATGCCGGCAGAGGTGAGTTGCACGGAGGCGCGTGTCAGGGCCTCAAACAGTCCGGCTTCGTCCTCCGCAGCCAGACCAGCCCGCTCAAGCTCACCGAGGATCCAGCAGAAGGCGGCCTCACTGTCGGTGGAACCTTCCGGGCGGAACAACGGTGTTTCAGGCAGCGTTCCTTCGAGGTGCCCGTTATGGGCAAACACCCACTCCTGGCCGTGCCAGTGACGCTGAAAGGGATGGCAGTTCTCCAGGGCCACCACCCCCCGGGTGGCCTTGCGGATGTGGGCGATCGAGCAATGGGCCTTGAGATCGAGGGCGGCCACCTCGGCGGCGGCCTTTGAGAAGGCTGCCGGAGCGTCCTCCCGGTACAGGTGCACGCCATGACCGTCGGGGTCGAAGCTGGCCACCCCCCAACCGTCACCGTGGCAACCGGTGGCTCCGCCCCGGCGGGTGAGGCCATGGAAGGAGAAGCGCATGTCGGTGGGGGTGTTGGCGCTGAGGGCCAGCAGTTCGCACATCACCCGAGGTCCACCGTCGCCCCCATTCTCTCCGCCGGGCTCAGCGCGAGCGACTGAACAGCTGGTCCCAGACCCCGTCCTTGGCGAAGAAGGTGGCGTTGATCTGCTTCCAGCCGCCGAAGTCGTCGGCCGAGAACAGTGTCTTCACCGGGGCGAAACGGCCCTTCACCCGGCTCCAGACGCCGGGGCTGACCGGACGGAAGCCTTCCTCGGCGAAGATCTCCTGGGCCGGTTCGCTTTGCAGGTAGGCGGCCAGGGCCTCGGCGGCCTGGCGGGTGCCCTTGCGGTCCACGTTGCGGTCGACAACGGTCACCGGGCCCTCGATGCGGATGTTGACCTCAGGCACGATGAAGGGCGCCTTGAGATCGCCGCTCCGTTTCGCCAGGATCGCCTCGTTCTCGTAATTGAGCAGCACGTCACCCTGGCCGCGCTTGAGGAACACGTCACTGGCCTCGCGGGCGTCCTTGGGCAGGTTGTCCACATTGCGGTAGACCGAACCCACGTAGGCCTTCGCCTGGGCCTCGCTGCCCCCGGTCTGGCTGATCGAGCCCCACAGACCCAGGAAGTTCCAGCGGGCGCCGCCGGAGGTCTTGGGATTGGCCGTCACCACGGAGATGCCGGGCTTGGCCAGATCCGCCCAGGTGCGAACGCCTCTGGGATTGCCGTCACGGGTGACGAAAGCCACCACCGAGTGGGTGATGATCGACCCGTCGGGCAGATCCTTCTCCCAGCCGGGCTGCACCAGACCGTTCTCCTGGAGCTTGAGCACGTCGCCGGCCAGGGCCAGGGTGGCCACGTCGGCGTCCAGGCCGTCGATGATCGCCCGGGTCTGGGAGCCGGAGCCGCCATAGCTGGTTTTCACGCTGATGGCCTGGCCGGTTCGGGCCTTCCAGTCGGCTTCGAACCTGGGCAGGATCCTGTCGTAGGCCCCCTTGGTCACGGCGTAGCTCACCAGCAGCAGCTCCTGGGACGCAGCGCTGGCGCCGTCACCGGCACGGCCTTCGGGCCGGGGGCTGCAGCCGACCAGGGCAAGCCCGACAGCCAGGCCAGGAAGCCACCGGCGGCGAGCGGCTGGCGGGATCGAGGCGGAGAACGGATAAAGCACGGTAGTCCGATAGATGAACTGATGAAAGCTATCGACGCGGTTGCCATGGCGATGTAGGGCGGATGACAATGCCTGGGGCGAGCGTGACGGGTGGGGCCCGGTGGGTGGGGGCTGCCACAATCCCCGTCAGACAACCGTGGAATCCCGTGGCCTTCAGCGCGAAAACCGGCTACGGCCTCGTCTCGCTCATGGAGCTGGCCGCCATCCATGCCCGCGGTGGGGTGCTGCAGGTGGCGGAGATCGCCCAGCGCCAGGGCATCCCCGACCGCTACCTCGAGCAGATGCTCGCCAGCCTGCGGCGGGGGCAGATCCTGCGCAGCATCCGCGGCCCGAAGGGGGGCTACCAGCTGGCCCGGCCGCCGGCGGAGATTCGGGTCGACGCCATCGTCAGTTGTCTGGAGGGGGACGTGGCCCCCCGCTCCGCTGGCGAGGGCGCCACGCCCGAATTCGAGGTGCTGGGCCGGCTGGAGCAGCGGCTGGAGGAGGCCCGCCTGGGGATTCTCTCGGGCACCACATTGCAGGACCTGCTCGACCAGCGGGACCACCTGGCCCAGGCCCAGGCGATGTACTTCATCTGAGGCAGGACGTCCCGGATCGTTAAATAGGCCACATTGCCGATTGGAAATGTGAAGTATGGTTCTGGTGCCCCCGCAGGCGCCCCATGTGCTGTTGTCGGCGAATGTCTGTTGCCAGCCGATCGCTGGCCGTTTGCTCTGCCCCGATGACCCCGTACCCATTCCTTCGTTCCTGCGGCCATGACCACCTCGCGCCCACCCCAGGCCCTCCGCCTCACGCTCCTGCCCCGTGACGTCCTGCCCGATGGGCTGCACTGGAGAATCCAGGACGGCTACATGCGCACCGCGTCCCACGACGAGGACGGGGAGTCCTTCACCCTGGGTCTCTGGGGCCCGGGCGACTGGGTGACCAATGCCTACTCGGCCCTGCGGCCAGTGGAGATCCAGTGCCTGTCCACCGTCGTGGTGGAGCAGGGCCATCCCAGCGAGGCCGAGATCCTGGCCTTCCTGCACCACCAGATCCGCAACACCGAAGAACTGTTCGAAATCAACCGGGTCCGCGGCGCCGACTCGCGGCTGCTGCGGCTGCTGCGCTGGATCGGCATCCGCTTCGGCCAGGTCAGCAGCCGGGGCTACCGCCTCTCCCTGCGGGACATGAACCTCACCCATCAGGCCCTGGCAGAGATCTGCGGCCTCACCCGGGTGACGGTCACCAAGACCCTCAACCATTTCAAGCGCCTCGGCCTGCTGCACCAGGTGAGTGACACCGACCTGATGGTCAGCCTCCCCTGAGCGCCTCGCCGTCGCCCAGGACCTCGCCGATGCCCGACTGGCGGCTCAGATCGAGTAGTCCGGCTGGAAGGCGTGGGCCTGGCAACTGATCACATGCAGTCGGTCGCCGGGCTTCAGGGTGGCGACGTCGACCTCTTCCCGGGGGAACTGGGCCACCACCACGTCTTCGGTGTCGAGCACCAGTTCTGCCTGCAGGTCGCGGCCCATGTGGGTGAGGCGCCGCAGGCGGGCCGGCACGGTGCCCGGCTGGGGGGTGACATGCACCTGCACGTGGTGGGGGCGCACGAAGATCCGGCCGTCTGCCGGCAGCGGTGGGACGGCATCGCGCCGCACGGGCAGGGAGCCGCTGGGCAGTTCGTTGACGGCCCCCACGAAGCTCATCACGAAGGGGGAGGCGGGATGGTCGTAGATCTCGGCCGGGGTGCCGATCTGCTCCACCCGCCCTTCGTTCATGACCACGATGCGGTCGGCCACTTCCATGGCCTCCTCCTGGTCGTGGGTGACGATCACGGTGGTGACGTGCATCTCGTCGTGGAGGTTGCGCAGCCAGGCGCGCAGCTCCTTGCGCACCTTGGCATCGAGGGCGCTGAAAGGTTCATCGAGCAGCAGCACCCGGGGCTGCACCGCCAGGGCCCGGGCCAGGGCCACCCGCTGGCGCTGGCCGCCGGAGAGCTGGGAGGGAAAGCGGCCGCCGTAGCCCCGCAGGTGGACAAGGTCGAGCAGCTCGTCCACCCGGCGGCGGATGGCCTCGGGCTTCCAGCGACGCAGCTCGAGGCCGAAGGCCACGTTGCGACGCACGTTGCGGTGCTTGAACAGGGCGAAATGCTGGAACACGAAGCCCACCTGGCGCTCCTGCACCGAGCGTTGGGTGGCCTCCTCGCCGGTGATCCAGATGCGACCGGCATCGGCCGCCTCCAGCCCGGCGATCAGGCGCAGCAGGGTGCTCTTGCCAGATCCGGACGGCCCCAGCAGGGCCACCAGGGAGCCGCTGTCCACGTCGACGCTGACGTCGTCGGCGGCGCGGAAGTCGCCGAAGCTCTTGCTGACGTTGGCGACGCGAATGCCCATCGGGACGGACTGGGTGAGTGGGGGAAACGGACTATACCGGTAAACACACCGCCAAACCGTTCTTTAGGATGATACGGTCAGCGCCACCCCGCCGATCCGGCGCCCCCGATGACCCCCGCCCCGTTGCGCCGCTGGCGCCCGCCTGTCCTAAGCCTGCCCAGCTGGCCCTGGCGCCTCACCTGGACCTACCTGGGCCTGATCCTGTTCCTGCCCCTGGGGGCGATGCTGCTCAAGGCCGCCCGGGTGGGGCCCGTCGGGTTCTGGGAGATGGCCACCACCCCGGAGGCCCTCGCCACCTACAAGGTCAGCTTCGGCCTTGCCTTTGTGGCCAGTGTGATCAACGGCGTGTTCGGGCTGGTGGTGGCCTGGGCCCTGGTGCGCAGCCGCTTCCCGGGCCAGCGGCTGCTGGATGCGCTGATCGATCTGCCCTTCGCCCTGCCCACCGCCGTGGCCGGGTTGGCGCTCACGGCCGTGTACAGCACCAACGGCTGGCTGGGGCAACCGCTGAACGAGGCCTTCGGCCTCAAGGTGGCCTTCGCCGCCCCCGGGGTGATGGTGGCGATGGTGTTCATTTCGTTGCCCTTCGTGGTGCGGACGGTGGAGCCGGTGCTGCGTTCCCTGGAGAAGGAGCAGGAGGAAGCCTCCTGGTGTCTGGGGGCCACGCCCCTGCAGACCACCGTGCGGGTGGTGCTGCCCCAGCTGCTGCCGGCGATCCTCGGCGGGGTGGCCCAGGGCTACAGCCGGGCCGTGGGCGAATACGGCTCGGTGGTGATGATCTCCAGCAACGTGCCCTTCCGTGACCTGATCACCCCCACCCTGATCATTCAGAAGCTCGAGGAGTACGACTTCGAGGCCGCCACCGTGATCGGTTCGGTGATGTTGATCTTTTCCCTGCTCAGCCTGCTGGTGATCAACCTACTGCAGGTCTGGGGCCAGCGCTACCAGGGCGATTCGGCCTGATTCCCCTCCAGCTTCCGTTGCGTTGATTCTTTCGCCATGACCATCGTCGTTCCCAGCCTGGAGAGCCCGCGGCCCAGCCCTGCGCCAGGCCAACGTTCACGCCGTAAAGGCCTTGATCTGCCGGCGATCCTGATTCCGCTGATCGCCTGCCTGTACGTGGGGGTGGTGATCCTGCTGCCGGCCCTGAGCGTGGTGGCCTCAGCCTTCGCCAAGGGGCTGGGCCCCTTCCTGGAGAATTTCCAGTCCCACGAACTGCTTTCCGCCCTGCGGCTCACCCTGTTCGCCACCGCCGTGGCCGTGCCCTGCAACGTCATCTTCGGCCTGGCCGCGGCCACCGCCATCGCCCGGCGTCAGTTCCGCGGCAAGGCGTTGCTGCTCAGCGTCATCGACCTGCCCTTCTCGATCTCGCCGGTGGTGGTGGGCCTGATGCTGGTGCTGCTCTACAGCCCCACCCAGGGGTTGCTGGGGGGTGTGGTGGAGAGCCTGGGCTGGAAAATCATCTTCTCCTGGCCCGGCATCGTGCTGGCGACGATCATCGTCACCTTCCCCTTCATGGCCCGGGAGGTGATCCCCTTGCTGGAGGAGGAGGGCTGGGAGCAGGAGGAGGCGGCCCGCACCCTGGGGGCCACCAACTGGCAGGTGTTCTGGAAAGTGACGCTCCCCTCGGTGCGCTGGGCCGCCCTCTACGGCCTGATCCTCACCACGGCCCGGGCCCTTGGGGAGTTCGGCGCGGTGGCGGTGGTCAGCGGCAACATCGAGGGCCAGACCCAGACCCTGCCTCTGTTCGTGGAAGACGCCTACAAGAACTACCAGACCGAGCTGGCCTTCGGGGCGGCGATGGTGCTGGGGGGCGTGGCGATCGTGTCGTTGCTGCTCAAGATCCTGGTGGAGCAGGTGTTGGAGCAGGACAAGAAGGCGAGCCGGCTCCCCCAGGACGGCTGATCGGGGTCTCCGAGCAGCCCCCGGGCGGTTCGATCTGGATCGTGCTGTGGGTGATGCCCAGGTCGGCCAGCCGTTGCTGGGCCAGCTGCAGCAGCTCCCCGTCGTCCCCGCCACCGACGGGGCGGACCAGGTGGGCTGTCAGGGCGGTCCGGGAGGTGCTCATGCCCCAGACGTGCAGATGGTGCACGTTCTCCACGCCGGACAGGCTGCGCAGGGCTGCCTCCACCTCGGCCAGGTTGATGTCCCGTGGCACGGCGTCGAGGGAGGCGCTGAGGGCCTCCCCCAGCAGCTCCCAGCCACTCCAGGCCACGGCCAGCCCCACACCGATGGCGGTGACGGCATCGAGCCACAGCCAGCCCACCAGCCCCACCAGCAGGGCGCTGACCAGCACCGCGGCCGAGACGGCCGCATCGGTGAGCAGGTGCACCACCGCCGCCCGCCGGTTCAGATCGTGGTGATGACCGCTGCCGAACAGGCGGGCCGACAGCAGGTTGACCACGATGCCGGCCGCGGCCGCCCAGGCCACCGGGCCGCTGACCACCGGCACCGGATCGATCAGCCGCTGCACCCCTTCGACGATCACCACCCCGGCCGCCATCAGGATCAGGGCCGCGTTCATCAGCGAGGCCAGCTGGGTGCTGCGGCCGAAGCCGTAGGTGAAGCGGGCCGTGGCCGGGCGAGCGCTGAGCCGTTCGGCTCCCCAGCCGAACAGCAGGCCGGCCACGTCACCGAGGTTGTGAATCGCATCGCCGATCAGGGCCAGGGAGCCGAAGCCGATGCCGATCGCCAGCTGCAGCCCCGAGAGGCCGCTGTTGAGCACCACCCCCCAGAAGAAGGCCCTCGGGGCCCCACGGTGCGGGTGGTCGTGGTGGGAATGGGACGCCATGCAGGCGTCTTAGCCACGTTGCAGCCCCGGAGGGCTTCAGGCCTGTTCCAACGTTGTGACGTACGTTCAGCAACACCGTCCCGAGCCGGTTCTCGATACCTTCGCTGTGTTGCCCGGGTGCCTCACAGGCAAGAGGGCGTGCCATGTTTTCATCGCCGTTGCCCGGCCCTCCGCGTTCGATCTCCATTCCATGGCCCATCACCAGATCCTGATCGTCGGCGGAGGGGCTGGGGGCCTCACCGTGGCCAGCCAGCTCAAGCGGGCGCGGCCGGGCCTGGAGATCGCCATCCTCGAGCCCTCTGCCGACCACTACTACCAACCGGGCTGGACCCTGGTGGGCGGTGGGGTCTTCACCCTGGAGCAGACCCGCCGCGACGAAGCCGCTCTGATTCCGGAGGGGGTGCGCTGGATCCGCGCCGCCGCCGCCGGTTTCGATCCGGTGGCCGGCACCGTGGCCTGCACCGATGGCGAAACGCTCCACTACGACGTGCTGGTGGTGGCCACCGGCATCAAGCTCTGCTGGGACCGGATCAAGGGTCTGCCGGAGGCGCTGGGCTCAGGCGGCGTCACCAGCAACTATTCCAAGGATCTGGTCGACTACACCTGGAAGACGATCCAGGGCTTCACCGGCGGCAACGCGATCTTCACCTTCCCGGACACGCCGATCAAATGCGCCGGCGCGCCGCAGAAGATCATGTACCTGGCCGACGACGTCTTCAAGCGCTCGGCGGCGGTGGCGGCGGCGACCAGGGTGATCTTCGCCACCGCCACACCGGGCATCTTTGGCATCCCGGCCTTCGCCGAGCCCCTGCGCCAGGTGGTGGCGCGCCGGGGCATCGAACCCCGTTACCTCCACACCCTCAAGGAGGTCCGCGCCGCCAGCAAGGAGGCGGTGTTCGCCGTCAAGGACGGGGACACGGTGCGGGAGGAGGTGCTTCCTTACGGGATGCTGCACGTCACGCCGCCGATGGCGGCCCCGGACGTGGTGGCCACCAGCCCCCTGGCGGTGGACGGACCCGGCGGCTGGGTGGAGGTGGACAAGTTCACCACCCAGCACGTGCGCCATCCCAACGTCTTCTCCCTGGGCGACGTGTCGTCGTTGCCCAACTCCAAGACCGCCGCTGCGGTGCGGGGCCAGGCCCCGGTGCTGGTGGCCAACCTGCTGGCCCACCTCGATGGCCAGCCCCTGGCCGCCCGCTACGACGGCTATGCCTGCTGTCCGCTGATCACCGGCTACGGCCGCGTGATCATGGCCGAATTCAACTACGAAGGACAGCCCGTGCCCTCCTTCCCGCTTGATCCCACCAAGGAGCGCTGGAGCATGTGGGTGGTCAAGAAGGACGTGCTGCCCTGCCTCTACTGGAACCGCATGCTCAAGGGATTCGACCATGAACGGCGCTTCATGCCGGGGGTGACCCCCTGAGTTGAGCCATCGGCTCAGGCTTCGATCAGGGATCTCATCGCCACCGGCACCGGTTTCACCTCCCAGATCCCCTCGGCGTACTCGGCGATGGCGCGGTCGGAGGAGAAGTAGGCGCTCCGGGCCGTGTTGAGCAGCGTCATGCGGCTCCAACGGCGGCGGTCGGCCCAGGTCGAGGCGACGGTCTGCTGGGCCCGCAGGTAGTCCTCGAAATCCGCGACGACGCAGAAGGGGTCCGGGCCGCTGAGGTTGTTCAGCAGGGGCTGGAACAGGTCCCTGTCCCCTCGGCTGAAGTGGCCCTGGCCGATCAGCCCGAGGACCTCCTGGAGCAGCGGCATGGCGGCGATCCGCTCCCAGGGCCGATAGCCGTCGCGGTGGAGGCGGGCGATGCCCTCGGCGGTATGGCCGAAGAGGAAGAAGTTGCTGTCCCCCACCTCCTCGCGGATCTCGACGTTGGCGCCATCGAGGGTGCCGATGGTGAGGGCCCCGTTCATCATGAATTTCATGTTGCCGGTGCCGGAGGCTTCCAGCCCGGCGGTGGAGATCTGCTCCGAGAGGTCGGCGGCTGGGTACACCCTCTCGCTCAGCTTGACGTTGTAATCCGCCAGGAAGACGACCCGCAGCAGCTGATTCACCGTCGGGTCGGCATTGACGACCTCGGCGATGCCGTTGATGAAGCGGATGATCAGCTTGGCCATGGCATAACCCGGGGCGGCCTTGCCGGCAAAGATCACCGTGCGGGGCACCAGACCGTGGGTGTCGCCGTTCTTGATGCGCAGGTACAGGGCGATCACCTGCAGGGCGTTGAGGTGCTGGCGCTTGTACTCGTGAATGCGTTTCACCTGCACGTCGAAGAGGCTGTCGGGGTCGATGGCCAGGGCGTTCTGGCGCAGGATGTAGGCGGCCAGGCGTTGTTTGCCGCTGCGTTTGCAGTCGCTCCAGCGCTCCAGGAAGGCGGCGTCGTGCTGGAAAGCCTCCAGCTGCCGGACATCCTCCATGCGCACGGGCCAGTCGGGACCGATGACCTCGCCCAGGAGGCCATCGAGGGCCGGGTGGGCCAGGGCCAGCCAGCGGCGCGGCGTCACGCCATTGGTGACGTTGGTGAACTTGTTGGGCCACAGGGCGGCGAACTCGGGGAACAGCTCCTGCTTCACCAGTTCGCTGTGCAGGGCCGCCACGCCGTTGACGTGGTGGGAAGCGATGGTGGCCAGATGGGCCATGCGCACCGCTTTCCCCCCGGTTTCATCGATGATCGAGACGCGTTGCAGTAAGCCCTCGTTGCCGGGGTGGCGCAGGCGCACCTGCTGCAGGAAGCGGCGGTTGATCTCGAAGATCAGCTCCAGGTGCCGGGGCAGCAAGGAACCGAAGAGATCCAGTCCCCACGTCTCGAGGGCTTCCGGCAGCAGGGTGTGGTTGGTGTAGGAGAGGCAGGCGGTGGTGATGGCCCAGGCGGCCTCCCATTCGAGGTGTTTGTCGTCGAGGAGCAGCCGCATCAGCTCGGCGACGGCGATCGAGGGGTGGGTGTCATTGAGCTGGATGGCCCAGTGGACAGGGAACTCCTGGACGGGGATGCCGCGGGCATCGAGGCCGCGGATCATGTCCTGGAGCGAGCAGCTGACGAAGAAGTGCTGCTGCTTGAGGCGCAGGCGCCGTCCGGCATCGGTGCCATCGTTGGGGTAGAGCACCTTGGAGAGGGTCTCCGAGCCCACCTTCTTTTCCACGGCCCCGGAGTAATCGCCGCGGTTGAAGGTCTGGAAGTCGAAGGAGTCGTTGGCCTCGGCCCGCCAGAGGCGCAGGCGGTTGCAGGTGTTCACCCGGTAGCCGAGCACCGGCACGTCGTGGGGAATGCCAATGGCGTGCTCGGCGGGGATCCAGCGCACCCGGTAGGCGCCGTGTTGGTCGCGGTGGCTCTCGGTGTGGCCGCCGAAGCCCACGAAACAGGCCTGGTCGGGGTGGGGGATCTCCCAGGGCCAGCCGGCCTTGAGCCACTTATCGGTGATCTCCACCTGCCAGCCGTCGCGGATCAGCTGGTCGAAGATGCCGAACTCGTAGCGGATGCCGTAGCCGGTGGCGGGGATCTCGAGGGAGGCGAGGGATTCGAGGAAACAGGCGGCGAGGCGGCCGAGGCCGCCGTTCCCCAGGCCCGGCTCCGTTTCCACGTGGAGGATGTCGTCGATGTCGTTGATGCCGAACGGCTTGAGGGCCTCGGCGGCCTCCTGCTGGATGCCGAGCATCAGCAGGTTGTTGCCGAGCTGGGGACCGATCAGGAATTCGGCCGACAGGTAGGCCACCATGCGGCTGGGGCTGGTGCCGACGGCATCAAGCCCCGCCAGGTAGCGGGTCATCAGCCGGTCGCGCACGGCGTAGCTGAGCGCCATGTAGAGATCGTGGCGATCGGCCCCCGGCACCCGCCTGCCGATCGAATAGAAGAGATGCTCGACCACGGCGTCGTAGAGATCCTTCGCCCTCAGGCCGTTGCGCTGGGGATCGCCATAGGTGCCGGGTTCGGGGAGTCCCATCGAAGGCGCGCCAATGCCGCAAGTCTGCAGCGTCATTGCGGCGTTTGGCCTTCTTGGGGGCTGGGCTTCAGCCCAGTCGATCTGGACGTCCCTGGCCAGGAGGCCGAAGACGGAGGCGCCCGCGTCGTCTGAGCGGACGATCACCTCCCCTGCTGCGACTGTCCTGGAGTTCCTGACCTAGGCCAGAAGCCACATGGCGTCACGGCGCCTTGGGAGGGGGATGTCATGGATGACGCCTGGATCAGACACCATGCAGGCGGACGGGTAAGGATCAGCTGGGAACGGAGCTTCGCGGTCGTCTTGGGATGATGAGGGAGCCCGCCAGAGTTCCATTCCCGACCCCGCAGCCCAGCCAGGGGTGGCCCCCACTCCGTTCCCCTTTCCCGGGGAGCCCGGCCCGAGGGAGGGCCCGCAGCCATGAAGGACCCCAGGCCCGCCCCGGACGGCTGGCTGCTCGACACCTTGCGCGCCCTGAGGGCCACCCTGGAGCGCGTTGACGTGGAGGAGGCCACCTGCTTGGCGGCCCTTCATGCCAACCACCGGGACAGTGCCCGCAACCTGCTGCAGGTCATGGCCTTCCATCGCCACGCCCATCCGGACCTGCCGAAGGCGCTGCGCCTGCGGGGGCTCTGTCCCCTCACCGATGGCGACACCCATCTGCTCTCCAGCCTCGAGGCGGTGATCACCGCCCTCGAAGCGCTCGAGGGTCTGGGGCCCATGGCGGCGACCCCGGCCCCGCTGGGCGACCCCGATGTCCTGCAGCGCCAGGGCGAGCGGTTGTTCGGGGCCGTGGCCGCCCCGGGGGGCGCCGGACTCATGGTCACCCTGCCGGCGGAGGCGGCTGAGCGGCCTGCCCTGATCGCCGATCTGCTGCAGGCGGGGATGACCATCGCCCGCATCGACTGCGCCCATGGCGACCCCGAGGTCTGGGGCCGGATGGTGGAGGGGATCACCCAGACCCGGGCGGCCGCCGGCCGCCCCTGCGCGATCGCCATGGACCTGGCGGGGCCGAAGCTGCGCACCGGTCAGCTGGCCCCCCAGCCCGCCGTGATCCGTGCCCGTCCCCCCCGCGACCGGATGGGACGCGCCACCCAGCCGGTGCGGATCCTGGCGGTGCCGCCGGGAGCCACGCCTGCGCCGCAGGATCCCGACGTTGTGCTGCTGCCGGCGCGGCTGTCGAAGGCGAAGCGGCTGCGGCCGGGTGATCGGTTGCGGGGGCACGATGCCTCCGGCCGCCGGCGCACCCTCACCGTGCTGCGGCGTCTCCCCGATGGCCTGTTGCTGCGGGCCGGCAGGACCTGCCGCTTCGTGGCCGGCCTGGTGTTCCGCCAGCGGCACGGCAAAGCCCGGCTGCTTGTGGGTCCGCTGGCCCCGGTGAGCGGCGAACGGCTGCTGCGCCCGGGCGACGCCCTCCGCCTGACGCCGGAGCCGGACCGGGGCGCGGGCACCCTTCCCTGCACCCTGCCGGAGGTGTTCTTCGACCTGCGGCTCGGCGAACGGGTGCTCTTCGACGCTGGCCGCATCGGCGGCGTGATCCGGGGCGTGGCGCCCCAGGAGGTGGTGCTCGAGGTCACCGCAGCCCGTGCCAGGGGCAGCCGGCTGGGCTCCGACAGGGGGATCAATCTCCCCGACAGTGATCGGCGCACGCCGGCGCTGAGCGCCAAGGACATCGATGACCTGGCGTTCGTGGCTCGGCACGCCGACTTGATCGGCTGCTCCGGCGTGCACAGGGATTCCGACCTCCAGACCCTGCGCCAGTGCCTGGAGGATCGCGGCCGGACTGATCTGGCGCTGCTGCTGACGATCAACACCCGCCAGGCCTTTCTCAACCTGCCCCGGCTGCTGCTCGCGGCCATGGGCCACGCAGCCCCGGTGGGGGTGATGATCGCCCGGGGCGATCTGGCGATCGAATGCGGCTGGGAGGCCCTGGCTCCGATTCAGGAGGAGATCCTGCGGATCTGCACCGCGGCGCACGTGCCCTGCCTCTGGAGCACCGAGACGGTGTTGGAGGGGATCGTGGCCCGCAGCACCGGTGATCCCAGCAAGACCAAGCTCACCGGCCTGGCGTTCCGGAGCAACGGTGAAGCCGACGACCCGCTGCCGTGAGCGCCATCACAATCTCCGCGTCGCCGCGGGAACAGGGAGACGTCTCAGCTCTTCGTGGCGTCGTCGAACAGCGAGTCGCGGGTGAATTTGAGCCCTTTCCAGATCTTCTTGATTTTCGCGTAGGCCTCGTCCTGGCTCATCTTGCCGTTGGCCTGAAGGCCCACGATCAACCCCACCTGGTCGGCGAAAGACTCCAGATTCTGATGAAACATCAGCCGCTCCGGGCTCCAGTCGTGGCCGCGATAGCTGCTATGGGCTTCCATCGGAGACCTGACATCGCTCTCCTGCCGGCCGAGTTCGGGGTGGATCGGTCCGGTGGAGGGCTGGTTCGTCAACGCTTCATCTTGATGAGGCCGTCAGGCTAGCCAGCCTGGCTTAAGGCTCCGTAAAGGGCTCCGGCCACCCCCCAGACCCTCCCGCGCCGGCCATATCCATGGCCTGCCATCTGCGGTTGAATCGTCGCAACAACCGCAACCCCCGTGGTGCGACTCACCCCAGGGGCGCTGAACTCCCAGCGCCTGGAGCAGCGTCCGGCGGGTCTGCCCACCCATCTCTATGTCCATGGCGGGCTCGGGCCCACCCGGGCCGATGCGGTGCTGTTCCTGGAGTCCGGACCGGTGCGGACCCCCACCCCCGCCATCGAGCAGCTGGCCAGCCTGCGCCAGACGGGCACTCCGCTCTGGCTGCGTTTGCAGGGTCTCGGGGACCGCCGCTACATCCAGCAGCTGCTCGATCGCCTCGAGGTACCGGCGGTGTTGCTGGCCCCTCTGCTCGAGGTGCCCCAGCGGCCCCAGGTGAATGGACTGGAAGATGTGCTGCTGGTGGTGCTGCACCGGCTCAGCTTCGCCAAGGACCCGGCCCATCTGGTCAGTGAACAGGTGGGCCTGGTGCTGCTGCCCGGCCTGCTGATCACCCTGGAGGAGGGGTGCGGCGGGGATCCCTTCCCGGATCTCACCGAATGGCTGTTGTCCAAGTCGGGGTCAATCGCCGACAGGGACCTGGATGACATCCTGCACTTTGTCATCGATGACCTGCTCGATGATCTGTTCCCGATGCTGGAGGCGATGTCCCAGCGGCTCGATGCGCTGGAGGAATCCTCCCTGCGCAATCCCCGCCCCCTGATCCTGCGCCGCTCCTATGAATTCAGGAGCAATCTGCGCATCATTCGCACCTTGATCTGGCCCCTGCGCCACCAGATCCGCCTGCTGCTCCGCCAACGGCAGCGGCTGCTGGGCACCGAGGCCCTGGAGGGCTTCCGGGACATGGCCGAGCTCGTCGACCAGCTGTTCGAGGCCTGCGGGTCGCTGCGGGGTCAGTGCGATGCCATCACCCAGTCCTATGCGGCCAGCGTCGGCAACAGGATGAACCAGGTGATGAAGACCCTCACCATCCTCACCAGCATCTTCGCACCGCTCACGTTCATCGTCGGCGTCTACGGCATGAACTTCGAGTTCATGCCCGAGCTGAAATGGCGCCATGGTTACGTCTTTGTCATGCTGCTGATGCTTCTGATCGCCACGGTGCAGGGCTGGTGGCTGTGGCGGCGGGGCTGGTTCCAGGATTGGACCGGGCAGGGCTGAGCTGGCAGCCACAATCTGTCCTTAACCCAACCCCTCGGCTTGCTGGTGCAGGATCGGCGCAGCGCCCCTCCTTCGCTGGTCTCGAACCATGGTCCTGAAGCTGCCGGCGACAGTTCTGTCGAGGGGTGTGATGGTCTGCAGCGGCCTCGGTGTCCTCCTCGGCGCCTGGCTGGCGCCCTCCCTGGCACCGGTGCCGGCCCTTGCCCAGACGGGGACGGCTCCGGTGGTTCGCATCGAGGGATCGAGCACCGTGTTCCCGATCATGGAAGAGGCCGCCAAGGCCTTCCAGGACCGTCAGGGTGGTCAGCCGGTGTCCATCGCTCTGAAGGAAACGGGTAGCACGGGCGGCCTGCGCCGCTTCTGCCGAGGGGAAATCCCGATCAGCAATGCGTCCCGTCCGATCAACTCCAGGGAACTCAAGGCCTGTGCCGCCAAGGGAGTTCGCTTCATTGAGCTGCCGCTGGCCTTTGATGCCATCTCCGTGGTGGTCCATCCCCGCAACACCTGGGCCAGCCGCATCAGCACGGCCGAGCTCTCCACCCTCTGGAACCGCAAGGCGCAGGGTCGGATCAAGCGCTGGAAGCAAGTCAATGCCGCCTGGCCGGATCGGCCGATCAACCTCTGTGGCCCGGGGGGCGACTCAGGAACCTTCGATTACTTCAACAAGGCCATCAACGGCGATTCGCGCAACTCCCGCACCGATTACACCTCGAGCGAAGACGATAACGTTCTTGTCCGTTGTGTTGAGAAAAATCCCCAGGCCCTGGGCTATTTCGGTTTTTCATACTACCGCAGTCAGGCCGGCAAGCTGAAGGCGCTCGAAGTCGCCGGCCCGCGTGGCGCCTGGCTGCCATCGGTGAACACTGTGCAGCGCGAGCGCTACCAGCCCCTGTCGCGTCCACTGTTCGTGTACGTGAACGACAAGGACATGCGAGATCGGCCCGAGGTGCGCCGCTTCGTCACCTTCACGGTGCAGCGAGGGTTGCGATTTACGGAGCAGGCCGGCGCCATCCCCTTGCCTGCTGATACTTACCGTATCGTTGAATCCAAACTTTATCGGCACCTGCTCGGTACCTCCTTCGGCGGTGATCTGCCCATTGGGCTCACGATCAGTCAGGCGATCCGACGCAGCTTTGAGGACATCCGCTCGAAATCACCCCGCTGAGGCCTTTGGCCCTTCCCATGGCCAGCCCGCACGATGATCACGCCTCCAGCAATGGAGCGTTCGCCGTCGATCTGATCGCCCGCTTCACCGACAAGCTGGTGTCGCTGCAGGGGCCCGTGCTGGCCGACAGCGATCCCGAACCCCTGCATCAGATGCGGGTGGCGTTGCGGCGTCTGCGCACCTGCCTGCATCAGTTCGCCCCCGCCCTGCAGCTGCCCAAGGCCGTTGCAGACCCCCGTCTGGCCAAGACGGTGCGACGGCTCGGCATGGCACGGGACCTGGATGTGCTGAAGGAACGGCTCGAGAAGGATCTGATGCCCGAGCTGCCCGAGGCGGAGCGGAAGGCCCTCAAGCCCGTGCTGAAACAGCTGCGGCGCGAGCGGGCCCTGGCCTATGAGCAGGTGGTCAGCACCCTCCAGAGCGGTGGCTATCTGAAGCTGCTCTCCCAGCTGCAGGGCTGGCTGCGCCATCCCGACCTCACGCCGCTGGGGGAGCTGCCGCTGCTGGGGTGGACCCTGGAGTGGCAGACCCCGATGATTGCCGGGTTGTTCCAGCACCCCGGCTGGTTCATCCTTGAGCAGCAGGGGGACATGGAACGGGTCCACGACCTGCGCAAGCGACTCAAGACGGCCCGTTATGGCCTTGAGAACCTGGGGGCCGTCACCGGCTCACGCTGCCGGCACTGGGTGGTGGAACTGAGGGATCTGCAGGAGCTGCTCGGGGAACTCAACGATCTCCATGTTCTGGAGCGGGCGATCGATGACCAGTTGCCGTCCGGACTGGCCAGGAGCCTGCCGGCGCTGGAGGCCCTGTTGCACCGCAGGGCCCAGGGCTGCTGGGAGCAGTGGCGGCACCGGGCCGATGGACTGATGCTGCCCGAGCGGCGCCGCAGCCTGTCGACGGCCCTCTGGATGGAGCGGCACTCCGACAGTCCCTCTGGCAGCCACCCCGAATCGGATCTGTCGGCCCTGGCCTTACCGAGCTCTTAACCAAAGCACTACCAGCTCTTTGCTCGTTTGCTGGGTGTCGCTGCATACAGTTCGCTGCATCCGACGCGCTTTTCCCGATGGTATTCACGCCCTCCCGTGAATCCGGTAGCAAGGATGGATTCCGCGATCTTCTCGAAGCTAATTACCAGAAACGCAGTCTGGTTCATGTCAGTGCCGGCAGCAATGTGCCGCTGCTGAAGAACAACGTCTGGCTGGTGGTTCGTGGCATGGTGAAGCTCAGTGCCATCACGATTCACGGCGACGACATGCTGCTTGGGCTGGCCGGCCCCAACGAACCCTTCGGCGATCCCCTCAATGGCGTCGAGGCCTACTCCGCCACCACCCTGGTCGACACCGACCTGCTCTGCCTGAGCTGCGCTGAGATCCGCCAGGACGGTGCCCTGGCCGTGGCCATGCTCGAGGCCCTCGGACTGCGCATCCAGCAGAGCCAGGCCTTGCTGGCCCTGATGGGGCTCAAGCGCGTCGATGAACGGGTGCGCGGTTTTCTTGAACTCCTGGCCAGCGAATACGGCCAGCCCTGCGAATCGGGCCTGCGCCTCAACCTGCGCCTGACCCACCAGGAGGTGGCCAGTGCCCTGGCCACCACCCGCGTCACCGTCACCCGCGTGATCGGCGCCCTGCGCGATGAAGGCTGGTTGCAACTGGACGGCCAGCGCCGCCTGGTGGTCAGCTATCTGCCACGCCGTTGAGACAGTTCTGGGATCTGCCCCCCGCCGACGCCGATAATGCCGGCATGCATCCCCCCCTCCTGGTCGTCGAGGACGACGACACGATCCGAGAGACGATCCGCGACGTCCTTGTCTTAGAGGGGTTCTCGGTCACGGCCTGCGGTAACGGCCGCGAGGCTCTTCGCACCCTGCAGGAGCGCCCGCCGGGAGAGGAGTTTTCCCTGGTGGTCCTGGATCTGATGCTGCCGGGCCTGGGGGGGCTCGATCTCTGCCGCCAGCTGCGTTCCGCCGGCAACCAGACCCCCATCCTCGTGGTCAGTGCCCGCGACAGCGAGACCGACCGGGTGCTGGGGTTGGAGGTGGGTGCCGACGACTACCTGATCAAGCCCTTCGGCCTGCGCGAGCTGGTGGCCCGCTGCCGCGCCCTGATGCGCCGCAGCCGCTCCGTGGAGGTGACCGCCAAGGTGTTTCAGCACGCCAACCTCAGCCTCTTTCCTGAGGAATGCCGGGTCACCCGCGATGGCCTCGAGGTGAATCTTTCGCCCAAGGAATACCGGCTGCTGGAGCTGTTCATGCAAAACCCCCGCCGCGTCTGGAGTCGCGACAAGCTGCTGGAGCGGGTCTGGGGCTACGACTACTTCGGCGACAGCAAGACCGTCGACGTGCACATTCGCTGGTTGCGCGAAAAGCTGGAGGCCAATCCTTCGGCCCCCGAGCATCTGATCACCGTCCGGGGCTTCGGCTACCGCTTCGGCTGAATGGGGGTGCTGCTGGCCGGGCTGCTCGGGCTTGCCCTGGGTTGGCTGCTGGGGCGCCGCCGCCGCCCCCCCGGCCAGGGCCTCTCCGGGCTTTCGTTGCCCCAGCTGCTGCGCTGGATCGGCGAAGCCCCCGATGGCTGGTTGATTCTCGATGGGGTCGATCGCATCCAGTTGATCAACCTGCGGGCCGAACGGCTGCTGGATGTTCCCGGGGCCGGACTGCGTCGTCAGGAGCCGCTCGAGAGGGTCTGCCGTTCTGCCGAGCTGCTGGAGGGGATTCGCAACGCCCGCCGGCGGGAGCGCCCCCAACGGCTCGACTGGGAGCCGGGCGACCAGCAGCTGGCCGTGGTGGTCCTGCCCGGCGATGGCGGCTGGGTGGCGGTGATGCTCCAGAGCCGTCGTTCACTCGAAGCCCAACTGGAGCAACAGGAGCGCTGGGTGAGCGATGTGGCCCACGAACTCAAGACGCCCCTCACGGCCCTGCTGCTGGTGGGGGACAGCCTGTCCGCCCACGTCAATGACGCCAATGCCGTGCTGGTGGAACGGCTGCAGCGGGAGCTGCTGCGGTTGCAGCGGCTCGTCGGCGATCTGCTGGAACTCTCCCGGCTGGAGAACACCCTCCCGGAGGGGGTGCGCCTGCGCAGCCGTGTCGATCTGCCCCAGCTGGTGCAGCAGGTGTGGCTGGGTCTGCGCCCCCTGGCCGAGCGCCGTGGCATTCGCCTGGAGCTGGCGGCGGAGTCCCCCCTGGGCGTGATGGGCGATGGCTCGCGGCTGCACCGGGCCGTGCTCAACCTGCTCGACAACGCCCTGCGCTACAGCCCGGACGGGGGCACGGTGCGGGTGGAGATCGAAGCGGCGGCGGGGTGGTGTCTGCTGACCATCCGCGATGAGGGCCCCGGCCTCAGCGAGGACGACCTGGAGCACATGTTCGAGCGCTTCTACCGCGGCGATCCCTCCCGGGTGCGCAGCGACCGTGGCGGCAGCGGCCTGGGCCTGGCGATCGTCCAACAGATCGCCGTCACCCACGGCGGCCGCATCCAGGCCGCCAACCATCCCGAGGGCGGAGCGGTGATGGAACTGCTGCTGCCGGCGGGGGCCTGAGATGGGCGACGCGTTTCCCCAGGCGGCAGGACGGATGGCGGCGGTGGCCGATCCGGTCATCGCCCAGGTGGGCGCCCTGATGCGCCAGCGCCCGCAAGCCCTCTCCCTGGCCCAGGGCATGGTGGACTGGGCACCACCGCCGGGGGTGAGCCGGGCCGTGGCCCTGGCCCTGGCAGAAACGGATCGGAGGCTGGATCGCTACGGGCCGGTGCAGGGGGAGCCGGCCGTGCTGGAGGCCGTGCGGCGGGAGCTCACCGAGGAGCGCGGCCTGGATCTGGAGGGCAGCGAGCTGCTGGTCACGGCCGGCAGCAACATGGCCTTCAACGCCATCGCCCAGGTGCTCTGCGACCCCGGCGACGAGGTGCTGCTGCCCCTGCCGTTCTATTTCAACCACGCCATGGCGATCCGCCTGGCCGGCGGTGTGCCCGTGCCGGTGGCGGCGGGGCTGGTGCCCGATCCCGACCGGCTGGCGGCGGCGATCACCCCCCGC
The DNA here is from genome assembly GCF_034931305.1 of Cyanobium gracile UHCC 0281. GTDB lineage: Bacteria > Cyanobacteriota > Cyanobacteriia > PCC-6307 > Cyanobiaceae > Cyanobium > Cyanobium gracile_A. The sequence goes on from NZ_JAYGHY010000005.1 coordinate 40,202, forward strand.
AGCCGCGCCATCGTGACCATCTCCCCCAACAACCCCAGCGGCCTGGTGACGCCGCCGGAGGTGTTGGCGGCCATCAACAACCTCTGCCACCGCCATGGGCTGGTGCATGTGAGCGACGAGGCCTATGCCGATTTCGTCCATGGCTCGGTGCCCCATGCAAGTCCTGGCCGGTTGCCCGGCAGCGGCGGCCACACGGTGTCTCTGTTCTCCCTCTCCAAGGCCTATGGCATGGCGGGCTGGCGGGTGGGTTACGCGGCGGTCCCGCGCCAGCTGATGGGGGCCCTGGCCAAGGTCCAGGACACGGTGCTGATCTGCCCGCCCCAGGTGAGCCAGCGGGCGGCGCTGGCGGCCCTGGAGGCCGGACCCGCCTGGTGCCGCCCCCATGTCGAGGCCCTCGGCCAGCGGCGCCGGCAGTTGCTGGCCGCGGTGGCGGCGGCCAGGGACGGCGGACTGGCGGTGGAGCTGCTGGGTCCCCCGGATGGGGCCTTCTATGGCCTGCTGCGGTTCCCCTGTGCCCTCGATGGGGAGTCACTGATGCGGCACCTGGTGCTGGGACACGGGGTGGCGGCCCTGCCCGGCGACAGCTTCGGCCTGCCGGCGGCCAACGGCCTCGGCCAGCTGCGGCTCAGCTACGGCATGCTCGATGGCCCGGATCTGGACGAGGCCCTGCGGCGCCTGTTTCAGGCTCTGGCCGTTCTGGACCGGTAGGGCGACCAGAGGCCTGACGTGGTTCAGGGGGTAGCGCTGACCGTTTTGCTTTCGCCTGCGGCGGCCAGCATCCAGAGCGCTGTCCCCTCCGGCCACAGCAGCAGCAGCTTGTCGCCGGAGAGGACGGCGAGGGGATCACGGACGGGCAGCCCGGCGGCGCGCGCTTTGGCCAGGGGCAACCGCCGCCATTCCACGCCCTCTGCCGGCACGACCATCCCCTCGGGAGACTCCCGTGTGGCCGTTGCCTGCTCCCACAGACCCGCCAGGGCTGTGGCTTCGGACGCCTCGAGGGGCCGGGCCTGCAGGGCCAGGGCGAGCAAGGTGCTGACCGCGGTGGGTTCCGCGCCGGCCCTGGAGAGGGGACGGTCCTGGGCGGCCTCCCGCTCCGCCGCCGTGGCGCTCGCCACCCGGTCCTGGGTCCGGACCCTGTGGGCGTCCGTGCCACGCCGGCGACTGGCTGCCCCGGCGCGGGGTTCGGGCGGCAGATCCGTCGGCGGTGGAGGCGGCAGGGAGCTCAGGGAAGGCAGGGCCAGCAGGGGCAGGGCCGGCTCCCGGGCCTGCTGGCGGCTGAAGCGCAGCAGCTCGGGGGTGTCGTCCGCCGGGATGGCGGCTCTGCTGGCCACAGAACGCTGGGCGGGGCGCAGGGCCGGCAGCAGCAGCAGCAGCCCGTTCAGGGCCAGGGCCACCAGCAGGGGGAGCTGGAGGCGGCGCCAACGGGGGAAGGACAGGCTGGCTTTCATGGCAGTTGCAGTTCCAGGGGCAGGTCCGTGCGGCCCAGCCGCCCCATCAGCTGCTGCACGGCCCCCCAGGGCACGTCGCGGTCGGGAACCAACCGCAGGGTGGGGCGGCCCTGGCCAGCTTCGAGCCGTTGCAGAACGGGGATCAGCTGCTCCCTGGGGACCGGCTGGTTCCACAGCCGCACCTGCCCGTCGGCGGCAAGGCGCAGGCTGACGATCCCCTGGCTCGCCGGCCGCTGGGCCAGCCGCTGCGGAACCAGGATCAGCGCCAGGGTCAGCAGCGTCAGGCCCGTCGCCATCGCCCCGAGGGCCAGGGCGTCCAGCGATGGCCCCCAGACAGGGTTGGGATCGGCTTCAGGGTTCATGGTTGCTTCTGGGGCAAGGTCAGCACCACCGGCCGGGGACTGATCGTGCGCAGTTGGGCGAGGGAGCGGCTCACCTGCCCCAGGGGCAACGTGGCCGCCGGCAGGAAACGGATCTCGGTGCGCTCTGGCTGGGAGGCCAGCAGCCCCGGCAGCCGGCGGCGGGACACCGGCTCCCCGTTGACGAACCAGCGATCCTCCGGCGCCTGCACGATCCACAGGGCCCCGGTGAGGGCCTGTCCGCCCTGGGGGCGCAGCCGCGGCTGGCGCTCCCGGGCCAGGTCGGCCAGGGCGGCGACCGATCCGCACAGCAGCACGGTCAGCCCCACAAGCGCAGCAAGGGCGTAGGTCATGCCGGGGGGAGCCAGGCACGGCCGAGGCGCTGCAGCCGCAGGCACTGGCTGCGCCGCAGCCACTGGTTCGCGACCAGGCCGGTGCTGGCGATCAGGCTGAGGATCAGCCCGATGGCCGTGCTCAGCAGCACCTGGCCGAACCCGGCCAGGTTGGCGCCCGCCGGCAGCAGCAGCTGGGGGCCGAGGCTGGCGAGCACCTGCATCAGACCGAGCACGGTGCCCACCAGCCCCAGCAAAGGGGCCAGCACGACGGCGGCCTGCAGCAGCGGTTCACCGAAGCGCATCTCCAGGTCCCAGTCCTCCAGCTTCCGCCCTGCGGCCGGCGCCCCCTGGTCCGCCAGCAGCCGCTCCCACTGCTGCCGGCGGGAGGCCCGGGTGCGCCACCAGTGCCACCAGTAGCGGCCCCGGTCGAGCACCACGGTCACCACGGCGATGGAGAGCAACAGCAGCAGCAGGGCGACGGGCCCATGGATCCCGGGGATCGGTGTCTTCACCCCTGGCAACGTTCTATGGCTGAAGCCGATCGTATGGGCCGATGTCGCCGGCACCACGTGCCGCAGCTGCTTGACAGTCCCCGGCGAGCGGGCGCTGACTAAGGTGCCCATGGACCGGATCCAGAGGGAGCGCCATGAGCCCCATCCATGCCGATAACAGCCTCAGCATCGGGCAGACCCCGCTGGTGGAGCTGCATCGCGTCACGGAGGGATGCGGGGCGCGGGTGCTCGCCAAGATCGAGGGCCGCAACCCGGCCTATTCGGTCAAGTGCCGCATCGGCGCCGCGATGATCTGGCAGGCCGAGAAGGATGGTCTGCTGGGGCCCGGCAAGGAACTGATCGAACCCACCAGCGGCAACACCGGCATCGCCCTGGCGTTCGTGGCGGCTTCCCGGGGCATCCCCCTCACCCTCACGATGCCGGAGACGATGAGCCTGGAGCGCCGCAAGCTGCTCACCGCCTACGGCGCCAACCTGGTTCTCACCGAAGGTCGGCTGGGCATGGGCGGGGCGATCGGCGCGGCCCGGGAGCTGGCGGAGTCCGAGCCTGACCGCTGGGTGATGCTGCAGCAGTTCATGAATCCGGCCAATCCCCGCATCCACCACGACACCACGGGACCCGAGATCTGGCAGGACACCGATGGTGTTGTGGATGCGCTGGTGGCGGGCGTCGGCACCGGCGGCACCATCACCGGCGTCAGCCGCTACATCAAGACCACCCTCGGTAAGCCCCTGGTGTCCGTGGCCGTGGAGCCGCTCAACAGCCCCGTCATCCGCCAGACCATCGCCGGCGAGGACCTCAAGCCTGGCCCCCACAAGATCCAGGGCATCGGCGCCGGGTTCGTGCCCGCCAACCTGGATCTCAGCCTGGTCGATCGGGTGGAGGCCGTCAGCGACGAGGAGGCGGTGACGATGGCCCGCCGCCTGATGAAGGAGGAGGGAATCCTGGCCGGCATCTCCTGCGGCGCCGCCACGGTGGCCGCGCTGCGGCTGGCCAGGGAGGCGGCCTTCGCGGGTCGCACGATCGTGGTGGTGCTGCCGGATTCCGGCGAGCGTTACCTCAGTTCGGTGCTGTTCGAAGGCATGTTCAACGAACGGGGCCTGGCTGCCGTTTGATCCCACCGACCGCGCCCGCGCTTCGAGGCCATCGCCGATGAGTTATCTGCGCCAGATCATGCAGCGGCTCCACGACCGCTCCACCCCGTTGCCGGCGGCTGAGCGGGGTGAGGCCCAGGGCCGCCTTGAAGAGCATCTGGCCCTCTACGGCACCCGGCTCGAGGCCTGCAGCGACGCCATGCTCCAGTACGAGGCCGCCTGGCTGGAGCAGCACATCGACAGCCTTGAACTCTGCGGGCGGCAGCCCACCATGCTGGCCAGTGCCGGTGGTGCCGAACGGGTAGAAGCGCTGCTGCAGGAGAGCCTGTGTTTTCGCCAGCGGCTCGAACTCTGCCGGCGGCAGCGGGGCTTGGAGGGGGATGGGCTGCGGGCCGCCGTCGTGGCCAGTGAGCATGCCTGGGAACTCAGCGACCCAGCCCTGCGGCGGGCCTGGGGGTTTCCCGTGGAGCCACCAAACGCCTGAGGCGGCCCTGTGCCCACTCGCGCACGCTGTACGCCTCGATACACCCCCCAGGCCCCGACTCCCCAAGGATTCCCTGCGATTCCTGCTGCGGCGCCATGGCGAGCTTCACAATCACTCTGGAAGGGGGCAAGACCTTCCCCTGCCCTGACGACACCTACATCCTCGATGCGGCCGAGGAGCAGGGCATCGATCTGCCCTACTCCTGCCGGGCCGGGGCCTGCAGCACCTGTGCCGGCAAGATCCTCTCCGGCAGCGTTGACCAGTCCGACCAGAGTTTCCTGGACGATGAGCAGATCGGCGCAGGCTTCGCCCTGCTCTGCGTCAGCTACCCCCTCTCCGACTGCACCATCCAGCCAGGCGTCGAAGAGGATCTCTGACCGACTTGTGTCCGATCAACCCGGCATGGTGACGAACTCCTCGGCCACCGAGGGGTGCAGGGCCATGGTCCGGTCGAAGTCGGCCTTGGTGGCCCCCATGCCGATGGCGATCGCCGCCATCTGAATGATCTCGGCGCTGTGCTCGCCCACCATGTGGCAGCCCACCACCTTGTTGCTGGCCTTTTCCACGATCAGTTTCAGCAGCACCCGGGGGCCACGGGCCGGCAGGGCCTGGGCCATGGGCCGAAAGCGGGCCCGGTGCACGCGGATGCCATCGGTGCCGAAGCGTTCGATCGCCGCTTCCTCGCTCAGCCCCACCCCGGCCAGTTCCGGCTGACTGAACACGGCACTGGCCACCAGGTCGTGGTTCACCTGTCGGGGCTTATTTCCGTACACCGTGTCGGCGAAGGCGCGGCCTTCATCCACCGCCACCGGCGTCAGGTTGACCCGGTCGGTCACGTCGCCGACGGCATGGATGTGGGGCACGTTGGTGGTCTGGTCGGCATCCACCGGGATGCGGTGGCCTTCCACCGCCACCCCGGCCGACTCCAGCTGCAGCCCTTCGAGGAAGGGCCGACGGCCGGTGGCCAGCAGAACACCGCCACAGGGGAGCACCTCACCGCTCTGGGTGACGACCTCCAGGGCTCCGGGCACGCCGGTGATGGCGGCGGGGCTGTGGGCGAAGCGGATCTCGATGCCTTCGGCCTCCATGGCCTCCTGCACCGCCGCGGAGGCCTCCCGATCGAAGCCCCGCAGCAGGTGATCGCCACGCACCAGCAGGGTCACCGCCACGCCCAGGCCATGCAGGATGCAGGCGAATTCACAGGCGATGAAGCCGGCGCCCACCACCACCACCTGGTCGGGGAATCGCTCCTGCAGGAACATGTCGTCGCTCACCCAGCCCAGTTCGGCCCCTGGGAGCACGGGCCGGTGCGGGCGGCCGCCGGCGGCGATCAGAATCCGGTCCCCCTTGAGCCGTCGGCTGGTGCTGGATCCAGGGACCACCTCGATGTGGTGGGGATCGGCGAAGCGGCCCCAGCCCCGCACCAGCTCGACGCCCGCCTTCTCCAGCAGGCCGATATGCAGCTCATTGAGCCGGTCCACTTCGCGGCGCACGTTGGCGAGCAGCACCGAGGCATCAGGCCGGAAGCCATCCAGCTGCCAGCCGTAGCTGGCCGCATCGGCCAGCAGGTGCCGGTAGGCCGAGCCGTAGACCAGCAGCTTCTTGGGCACACAGCCGCGGATCACGCAGGTGCCTCCCACCCGATCGCCCTCCACGATCGCCACCGAGGCCCCGTAGGAGGCCGCCCGTTTGGCGGCGGCCAGGCCACCGGAACCCGCCCCCAGGACGATCAGATCGAAGCAGTCGGTCATGGCAGCAGGGCGTCGTGGAGCAGGGTGCCATCCAGCATGGCGTCCCGGAGATCGGTGTCCCGCAGGTCACAGCCGCTCAGGTCGGCCTCGCGTAGATCGGCGCCTTCCATGTTGGCGCCGTAGAGACAGGCGCCGCGAAGATCACTTCCCTGCAGTTGGACGCCCTGCAGCAGGGCGAAGCTGAGATCGGCCCCCTGGAAATCGGCCCCGCCGAGGTCGGTGCGCTGGTCGAGAGCGCTGCGGAAGTCGGCCTCCACCAGCCGGGTGGACCGCCAGAGGCTGTGGGCGGCCAGCACGCCCCGCAGGCAGCAGCGGTGCATCAGGGCGGCGCTGAAATCGGCCCCCTGCAGCCGCGCCGCCGATAGGTCGGCGTCGTGCCAGAAGGAGCCGCCGGCCTTCAGGGCGGAGAGATCGGCCCCCCACAGCAGGGCCTGCTGGAAGCAGGCGCCCTCCACGTTCGCCCCCGCCAGCCGGGCATGGCCGAACCGCGACTCCTTGAAGCAGCCGCCGTGCAGGTCGCAGTCCCCCAGATCCAGCGCCACCCCATCGAGATCCCCCAGCCGCAGGCCGGCGAAGTCGCGTCGGCCTGCGGCGAGGGCCTGTTTGAGGGCGTCCAGATCGGCGGGGAGGTCAGAGGATGGCCGCAAGGGCATCGAGTTGCTGGCGGCGGGAGGCGAGCATCAGTTTCTTGGCCTGAACCAGGAGCTGGAAGACGCCCTTGTCGATCACTTCATAGAACACCAGGCTTCCTTCGGGCCGGCGTCGCACCACGCCGGCGATCGTGAGCAGCTTGAGATGCTTGGAGACCAGGGCCTGGCTGAGGCCGGTCTTCTCGACAACGGCCGTGACATTCAGCGGGCCCGGACGCAGGGTCTCGAGCACGGTCAGGCGGTTGGGTTCGGAGAACACCTTGAAATAGTCGGCCAGGGATTCCATCGACCGCTCCAGTGCCTGGGATGGGGCAGATGGTACCACGCTGTCGTCTCAGACCAGTCATGCAGAATCGTGAAACCAGCTTTCTGCATCAACCGGATCACGTAGTATCACGTTGTCGTTATGACGTGAAGCACGTCGCCTGTCCGATGACAGCCACCCTCTCCTCTGCTGCCGTGGCCCCGTCCGCGGCCGCGCCGGCCGCCCCGCACCTGCGCGAGGACCTGCTGACGCCGCGCTTCTACACGACCCAGATCGCCAAGGCGGCCCGCACGGATCTGGAGCAGCAACGGCCGGCCTTCGACGCGATGCTGGCCGAAATGGAGGCGGACTACAACCGGGAGCATTTCGATCGCAAGGCACCGCTGGATCGGCTCCGGGATCTGGGCCCCGAGGAGAAGCAGGCCTACGAGAGCTACCTGGTGCGCTCCTGCGTATCGGAGTTCTCCGGATTCCTGCTGTTCAAGGAGCTCTCCCGCCGGCTCCTCCAGGCGCAGCGTCCTGAGATGGGGCGGCTGTTCCAGCTGATGGCCCGCGATGAGGCCCGCCATGCCGGCTTCCTCAACCGGGCGCTGGTGGCCGAGGGCATCGAGATCGACCTGCCCAGCCTGAGCACGAAGCGACCGATCACCTGGTTCCCGCTGAGTTGGGTGCTCTACAGCGTCTTCCTGTCGGAAAAGATCGGCTACTGGCGCTACATCCTGATCGATCGCCATCTCAAGGCCCACCCCGACAACAACTTTGCGCCGCTGTTCGATTTCTTCGAGCCGTGGTGCCAGGACGAGAACCGCCATGGCGACATCTTCAACATGCTGATCCGCTGCTGGCCGTCCCTGCGCCAGGGGCTCCGCGGCAAGGTGCTGAGCCGCTTCTTTCTCTGGTCGGTGTTTCTCACCCACAGCCTCACCGTGTGTGAGCGGGGTGACTTCTACCGGATCCTGGGCATGGATCCGGAGGCTTTCGATGCCGAGGTGATGCGGCAGACCAACCGCACGGCGCGCCGCGCCTTCCCCTGGGTCTTCGACCTGGAGAACGGCCAGTTCATTGCCCTGCGCAATCGCCTCGTGACCTGCTTCCAGGAGATGGGCGCCGCCCGTCGCGAGGGGGCCTCTCCCCTGCGTCAGCTCGGCCTGAAGCTGCGCTTCGGCGCTCTGCTGTGGCGCCAGTTCTTCCAGCCGATGCTGCGGGTGGAGGCGGTATGAACGCCGCCTACGGCGAGGCCTACAGCCGCATCAACGCCCTGGTGATCGTCGGAGAGGGGTTGGCGGACAGCCACTTCCGCCTGCTGGCCGGCCTGTTTCCGGACGACAGGGACGACCTGATGCCGCTGGCGCAGCGGCTGTTCGCGCCCCTGCATCGCCTGTTCCGCGAGGCGGTGCGCACGGGGGATCGGGTCAGTGCCCTGGTGATCCAGTGCCTGATCGTGGAGAGCTTCGCCGTGGCGGCCTACCGCTGCTATCAGCCGGTGGCCGATGCCTACGCCGCCCCGATCCTCCAGACGGTGCTGGCCGCCTGGTTTCCCGAGGTGGCGGCTCCGATTGCGGCCTGCTGCGAGCGCGCTGTGCCGATCGTGCTGGCGATCCTCAACGCCGTGCGTGCCGATCTCACCGCCATCGGCATCGATCCCGCCGAGTTGGTGGGCGAGTTCGTGGGCTGCTTCCAGGCGGCGATCGAAGCGGTGGGCTTCGAGCCGCGCCAGGCCCGGGGGCTGGTGGCGCGGTTGGCGGGCCAGGCGGTGGAGCTGGCGGCCTAGGTCAGAACCCAGCCGCATCGAGCATTCCCCGCAGCACCTCGGCGCTGTGGCGCAGCTGCCCCATCTCCTTCTCCGTCAGGGCCATCTGCACCAGGGCGGCGGCGCCGCTGTCATTGACGATCGTGGGCAGGCTGAGGCAGACATCGGGCAGGCCGTAGTGGCCGTGGCTGCGGCTGCTCACGGTGAGCATCTGATCCTTGCTGCGCAGCACCGCCTCGACGATCTCGGCGGTGGCCAGTCCGATCGCCCAGGAGGTGCTGCCCTTGAGCCGGATGATCGCGTCAGCCGCCTGGCGCACCTCGCCATGGAACAGGTCCTGAAGCTCAGGGTCCGCCAGGGTGCGGCTGCCTTCCCAGCCGCCATCGACCAGCCCTGAGCCAGCCACCACCACCCGGCTCCAGAGCGGCACCTCCGAATCACCGTGTTCGCCGATCACGCAGGCCTGGACGTCCTGGGGATCGATGCCCAGCCGGCGACTGATGGCCATGCGGAAGCGGGCCGAATCGAGCACGGTGCCCGAGCCGATCACCCGGTGGGCGGGGAAGCCGCTCAGCTGGCCGGCGATGTGGGTGAGCACATCCACCGGGTTGCTCACCACCAGCAGCACCGCCCGGGGGCAGTGGAGCGCGATCGGTGGCACGAGCCTGCGGAACAGGGCGGCATTGCGCTCGATCAGATCCCGCCGCGACTGGCCCGGCTGCTGGGCCACGCCGGCGGTGATCACCACCAGGTCGGCATCGCGTCCCTCCTCCTCCACGCTCCCGGCCCGCAGGTCGGTCCGGGGCAGGAAGGGCAGGCCATGGCAGAGGTCCATCACCTCCCCCTCCAGCCGGTCATGGGCCACATCCACCAGCACCAGCTCCTCTTGGCAGCCCCGATGCAGGATCGCCACGGCACACGCCATGCCCACGGCGCCGCAGCCCACGATCACCACCTTGCGGCCGGGGAGGGTGCGGGCCCGCGCCTGGGCGCCGGTGGGCAACAGCAGGTTGCAGAAGGGGGCGGCGGAGGCGTCGCCAACGGCTGGGGTGAGATCAGCCACCGGTCTCACCGATCAGACCTTGGCGCTGCAGCAGCACCAGCAGCTCCTGGATCTGGGCGGCCCGGCCCGTTGGCAGGGCAAGCTCGTTGCCCAAGGTGGTGAGGGCCGGTATGGCTTGGTAGATCAGTTCCTGCCAGTGGTCACGGCGGTAGAGACCCGGCAGACCCTCGATGAGCTCGTCAAAGGCCAGCGGCGTCATGCGCCTGGAAGGGGAGCGGTGGACCAGCTGCTCCTTGAGAATGGCTGCCTTCTCACGGCCGACGTTGCTGTCGCAGCAGATGGCGGCCAGGGGAATGGCGGCGACGGCCTCGGCAGGGGTCATGGAGAATCCCTGATCGGTTCCCTTCATTGCAGCTCCTGCCTGTGAACCAGGAAGCTAGCGCGACACAAACCTTGGTCAATTCAGGAGAGTGTGCTCCCGCATTCCAGCAGCATTCTTCCTTTCTGACTTTGATGGAAGACCTTCCGTCAAGCGGCCTGGAACACCCCCCTTGATGAGGCTCGATGCGAGACTCTGGCGATGACGGCGGTGCAGACTTCTAACGGCAGCAGCGCCCGCTTCGGCGCCACTGTGACGCCGGAAGCGGTCAACGTCTGCGCCTATTCCAACTTCGCCATCCAGGTCGAACGGCGGCGCTTCGATCGGCAGAACGCCGCTGTCCCCGATCTCGTCGTCGAGCTGGATCCGGTGGGGCAGCGCACCTATCAGCATTGGCATGGCCCCTGGCAGCCCGAGCGCGGTCTCCACGTCGATGGCCGCCACTTGCTGCTGGATCTCTATGGCCTGGGAGACCCACTCCTGCGCTGACGCCGCCGGGAAACGGTGGGGGACGAACCCCATGCCCAAGGCTTGACGTATCCCCCCATCTGATGTGGCGCCGTTCTTACCGAGAAGATCCCCTACCTCCAGGCCCTTCGCCTGCCACGATCGCTTCGATCCGTTGTTGGCACTGAGGGCGCTCCTCGTGTTGGGGGCCGGCGCGGCATTCCCCTTGAGGGGACGTGAAGGCCTGGTGCAGACACAGCTCCTCGTCCAGATCCGGTCCCAGGCACCAGAGCTCGATGTCTCCTCCCTTGTGATGGCGGCGTTCCTTGATCCGTTCAGGCAAGGCCCTGAAGCCCCCCCGGACTGTGCAGTCTCCCCGCATCAACAGGGTCGCTGCCGGCCTCTAACCGCTGCTCCTACCACTGGCTGACCTGGATCAGGTGCGACGACTGAGCGCCTCCATGGCGAGCTTGGCCTTAGCTTCAGGAGTGAAATCGCTACGGACGCCACTGCCCATGCCGAGAGCAATGGTGGTAACTAAATCCATGGTCTATTCGCTGGTGGTGGCCACCGCCGGTGCATTTTTAAAGAATCACACCCCCAACTATGGGTGGTGCAGGAGCATCCCAGACCTTCGGGCTCTGCTATCGAAATCCCATGCTGAACTCGCCTTCCAGACTGTCACCTCAGTCATGCGTCCATCTCTGCACATCGAGAAGGAGCTTGGCCATGCCTGTGGAGAAGCCTGCCTGAATCTCTACTATGACCTGGCTTATTTCTCGGCGTTACTTTTTGGTGTTTTGTTGTTATCGAGAACCCTTTTTCGCATCCTTCAATCGCCAACGCAACTCCCCCACGAGCAGCGCTGGGCCCGATGGATCCTCTTCATTTTGCCTGTCTACATTATTTTGTTTTCAGGCGGGTCCTTTGTCGACGCTTTGTATCCAGCCTCTGTCATAGGTCTGCTTGCCTTGATTCACTTGGGCAGCGGTAAACGTGTCACTGTTCCGGTTGGTGCTTCGATCTGCCTGCTTGCCTTGTTCTTTGCATTTTCTGCAGATATGTCGAGGCCCTACGCTCCCTATATCCTGGTATTCATTCTCTTGTCTTCGGTACTGAATAGAAAGTTATTGGTGGCTTCAGGGCTTCTGCTTGGCCTTCTTCTGGCCTCTCCCTACCATATCAACCAGCATCGCCTGATAAATACATTCATGCTTACAAATTACACGGGTTGCAATCTTGCCGAGGTCTTCATTAATGCGCCGAATATCAAAGGCGGCATCGATATGTCGGTACACAGTGGAATCGAAGTGGCAGAGTATTGCAAGGAAAATCAGCAGATTATCAAGAACTATATTCTGTCTGATCCACTGAGCGCCATGAAGGATGTTCTGGAGCCTCAGCGCTTGGCACGAATCGTTTTCCCGGCACCCTTTTCGCCATGGAAGTACGTCCGGCTTCCCAGCCCAGCAGGGCTTGAGGAAGCTCTGCAGTGGCTCATGTGGGTAGCTCTTGGCATTTTTCTCTATTACCCTCTTCTGCGCATGATTCTTGCCAATCTCTGGCAAAGCGTGAGCAAAAGGGCATTGGTGTTCTCGGCGTTCGCCTGCTTCGCTCCTCTCCTCTTTACGATTGTGGGCAATGGCGGGCAGGAGGCTGGGCGCCTCAGCCTGGCCTACATCCTGCCCATGGCATTCTTTTATTCCTGGCTACAATTAAAAAGGCTTTAGATCAGCCCCAACGTCGTCCCGAATTTAAGTTGTTTCCCATTCCAGGCTGAGGCTTGTTTTTTGACGGCCCTCCTCCAGATGCGTGTTACGCACGGCATGTGGTCAGTCGCCAAGAAGCCAGGGGCGCGCCCGAGATTCTGTTCGGCATGGAATCATTCCTTCCATGGGACACACTGATGCAGGAGATACTGATCGATAAAGGTTAGCTACCATCATCATGCGCAGTATGGATAAGAGCACAGGACAGATTCTGGATCACACCATGACCTGGCCTTCCGTGATGGCTTCCACTGTTGCGCAGTAGGCGTTGTCTGTGGGATGCATGGCCTTTCGCGCTGATGCTGCATCTGGCTTGGTGCACTCTTTGTCAGGACCGCTGCCACTGTGCCTGAGGGGAACACAGCGGTGCAGACCCATTTGGAGGTGTGACGATTCAACGGCGCTCATCGGCAGCGAGCGGATACGGGTGCACCTGGCGGTGCTCAGCCTGGGGCACTTGCGGCGTTTGTTGGTGTGGATGCGGGAGTTGCAACAAAATCGCAACTACTGCAGCATGGATCAACAGTAGCGTTATACCGTATGAGCCAGCGCCCCTCTGGGCCCGTTCTCCTTCGGTTCCGTTCCCCATGACCACCGCCATTCCTGCCGCCATCTCCGACCATTCCAGGCCCGCCGATGTGCTCGCCCGCAAGGGCTTCGGCCCCCGGGTGCGGCGGCTCCATGGCCGCATCGGTGCTGCCCACCACCAGGCCGAGGGCATGTCCTTCTCCCGGTCCCTGCTGGCGGGCCAGGCTCACCCGCGCCAGCTGGCGGCCCTGGTCCGTGCCCTCGCCCCCGCCTACGCCCTGATCGAGGCCCAGGGCCCCCTGCTCGCTGCCGCCCTGGGAGCCGAGGGCTTCCCCTGGGCCGACCTGGCCCGCAGCCAGGCCCTGCACCAGGACATCGCCAGGCTGGCCATTGTGCCGGCCACGCCCGCTTCTGCGGCGGCTGAAATCTGGTTGGAGCACTTGCAGCGCCTGGCGAAGCAGGCCCCGCACCGGTTCATGGCCCACGTCTACGTGCGCTATGGCGGCGATCTCTCCGGTGGCCAGCAACTGGCCGAGCAGGCCAAGGCCATCCTCGTCAGTCAGGGACTGTCGCCCCTGCAGTTCTGGGAGTTCCAGCGCCCCCTCCCCGAGCTCAAGCAGCAGCTGCATGACGCCATCGAACGGATGGACCTCAGCGAGGACGAGGAGCAGGAGCTGTTGGAGGAATCGGTGGTCGCCTTCCACGACACCCAGCGGTTGCTGGCGGAGCTGGGGGACCTCGCCGCCTAGCCGCCCCGCCCAACAACCCGCCTCTCTCCCGCCACACCCCCTTCCGACACCATGACCCCAGCGGCCACCGCTTCATCGCCAGGCGCCACCACGATCGATCTGCTGCTCAAGCACGACCGTCCCGTGCCCCGCTACACCAGCTATCCCACGGCCGCGGCCTTTCACGGGGGCGTCACCGCCGCCGATCTCGAGACTCAGCTGGCCCGCCGGACGGACGAGCCGCTGTCGCTCTATGTGCATGTGCCCTTCTGCCGCAACGCCTGCTGGTTCTGCGGCTGCAACCGGGTCACCACCGGCGCCGGCTCAACGGTGGTGGGTCCCTACCTGGAGGCCCTGGCCGCTGAACTGGAGCTGATCACGCGCCACTCCGCCCAGCGCCGGCGCCTTGCCCAGCTCCATTGGGGTGGGGGCACCCCCAACTATCTGACGATTCCCGAGCGCGAGAGCCTCTGGCGCTTGATCGAGCGTCACTTCGACCTGGAGGACGACCTGGAGGCCTCCATCGAGGTCAATCCGGAGGCCCTCAGCCGGGAGGACGTGGTCGCCATGCGCCGCTTGGGCTTCACCCGGATCAGCTTCGGTATCCAGGATGCCGATCCCCTGGTGCAGCGGGCGGTGAACCGGGTGGTGCCGGTGGACCAGCTGCGCCGTGCCATGGCCTGGATGCGGGAGGCGGGCTTCGACAGCGTCAATGTCGATCTGATCTGCGGTCTGCCGCTCCAGACTCCGGAGCGGTTCGAGGCCACCCTGGCTCTGGTGCAGGACCTGCGCCCCGATCGGGTCTCCCTGTTCTCCTTCGCCTACCTCCCCGACCAGCTGCCCCTGCAACGCAAGATCGCTCGGCAGGATCTGCCCTCCCAGCGGCAGCGGCTGCAGATGCTGGAAAGTGCCGCTTCCCGTCTGGGCGGTTGCGGCTACGACGCCATCGGCATGGATCACTACGCCCTCTCTGGCGACAGCCTGGCCGTCGCGGCGCGGCAGGGGCGCCTGCACCGCAACTTCCAGGGCTACACCACCGGTGGGGAGCTGGAACTGCTGGGGGTGGGTCCCACGGCGATCAGCCAGTTCCCTGGGCTGTTCAGCCAGAACCAGCGGGATCTGAAGGCCTACGGGGCTAGCATCGCCAACGGTCAGCTGCCGGTGGAGCGGGGGCTTGTGGTCAGCGATCCGGAGGTGCTGGAACGGCGGGAGCTGATCCGGGAGGTGATGTGCCAGTTCCGGGTGGCGATCGACCCTGTTCGCTTCAACCGCGAGTGGGCCGATCTGACCCTCCTCGCCAACGACGGCCTGGTGCGCCTGAGCCAGGTCGATGGCCTGGGTCTGGTGGAGGTCACCACCTCGGGCCGCTGGCTGATTCGCACCGTGGCGGCCGTGTTCGACCCCTCCCAGCGCCGGGCGGCCTCCGGATCGCGCCTGATCTGAGCGGCCTCAGCGTTCCAGCACGCAGTTGATCTTCAGCTCGAAGGGCACGGCGCTGGCGGGCAGCCGCAGCAACTGGGCCGTCAGGGCCGCCAGATCCTCGGGCTGGGTCATGGCGGAGGCGGGAAGTGCGGTCACCTGGGAGGCCATGGAGGTGTTGACCCAGCCTGGGCAGATCGCCGTCACCCGGAGGCCGGCGTCCCAGCCCTCGTTGCGCATCGACTGGCAGAGGGCCATCAGGGCGAACTTGCTGCAGGCGTAGGCCGCCAGGGGGCCCTTCACGCGCTGGCCGCTCATGGACACCAGGGTGATCACCCGGCCGTCGCCGCTGGCCACCAGCGCCGGCCAGGCGGCCCGGCTGAGCCACCAGGGTCCCATCAGATTGACGCGCCACAGCGCCTCGATCTCCGCGTCCTGGCCGGCCTCGAACAGCAGGCCCACCCGGGAGAACACCCCTGCGCAGTGGATCAGCCCATCGATGCCGCCGAACTGGGCCACGGTCGCCGCCACCCAGCTGCTGGCCCGGCTGGGATCGCAGGCGTCGTAGGGATGGAGCAGCACCTGCTCGGGGCAGCGGCGAACGGCCTCCAGCAGCGGGCCTGGCGGCAGCCCGGCGGGATCCCGCACCCCCAGGCTGAGGCGATGGCCTTCGGCCAGGGCCCGTTCGGCGATGGCGCGGCCGATGCCCCGGCTGGCGCCGCTGATCAGCAAGGTGCGGAACTGGGCCATGGCCGGCGGTGGGGGTGATGGGAGGCGCAAAAAAAGGAGCCGACCATGGCGGTCGGCTCCTGGTGATGGGCTCCTGAACGACAGGGACCCTGGGCTCAGAGCGTGGCTTCGCCGGACTCCCCGGTGCGGATCCTGATCACCGTTTCCACGGGGGTGACAAAGAGCTTGCCGTCGCCGATTTCCCCGGTACGGGCCGCCTCGGTGATGGCCGCGATGGCCGCATCCAGTTTGGCGGACGGGACCACGATTTCGATCCTGGCTTTGGGCAGGAACTCGACGGTGAACTCGGTGCCTCGGTAGCGCTCAACCTGGCCTTTCTGGCGCCCGAATCCACGGGAATCGGTGACCGTCATGCCGATGATGTCAAGGGCAACGAGGGCTGTCTTGATGGCATCCACCTTGGAGGGGCGGACCATGGCCGTGATCATTTTCATGGAAGGTTTGGTTGTCAGTTGGTCATTGGATCGTACGCCTCTTCTCCGTGAGCCACGAAGTCGAGACCGCGCTCTTCCTGTTCAGTGGTGACGCGGATGGGCATCAACGCACCGAGAATCCAGAGAATAACAGCCGTGCCCAGAGCGACAAATCCGTAAGTGAGGATAACAGCTTTGAGCTGGGCGATGAAGAGGCCGAAATGACCTGATTCCTCAAGGATCTTGGCAGAGAGGGGGAAATAATCCTCGGGCACCAGAGCCTTGGAAGCAAGGATCCCCGTGAGCAGGGCACCCACTGTTCCTCCCACGCCATGCAGCAAGAACGTGTCGAGTGAATCGTCGAACTGGATGGTGGCTTTCACCCTCACGGCAACGAAACAAGACGCAGCCGTAAGGATGCCGATCAGGATGGATTGCTCGATGTGGACGAAACCCGCTGCCGGGGTGATGCCCACCAGGCCGGCGACGGCACCGGTGGCCGCACCCACGGCCGTGGGCTTGCCGTCCTTGAACCACTCAATCAAGCACCAGGTCAGCATGGCGGCTGAGGCGGAGGTGGTGGTGGTGAGAAAGGGGTAGCCCGCTGTCTTGGAGGCAAACATGCTGGCCCCGTTGAACCCAAACCAGGCGAACAGAGCAGACCCGCCACCAGCAGGATGAAGGGAACGTTGTGGGGCGGTCGCTTGGAGTTTGGCCAGGTGGTGCGGGGGCCGATGATGGCGGCGGCCACCACGGCGGCCATGCCGGAGGCGATGTGGACGACGGTGCCACCGGCAAAATCGATGGCTCCAATGGAACCGAAGGGGCCGATGAAGCCACCCCCCCACACCATCTTGGCCATGGGGGAGTAGATCAGCAGGCTCCAGATCAGGCAGAACCAGAACCAGGCCTTGAAGCTGACGCGCTCCACCAAAGCCCCGGAGATCAGGGCCGGCGTAATGATGGCGAACATCCCCTGGAACAGGGCAAACGACGTGGCGCTGATCGGGAAACCAGCGGCCAGGGGCTGGTCGCCGAGTTCGCCGCCGACACCATGCAGGAACATGGATCCCAGGCCACCGATGAAGGGGCTGCTGAAGCCGGTGTCGAAGGCCAGGCTGTAGCCGACCACCACCCAGAGAACCCCGATCAGCCCCATCAGGAAGAAGCTCATCATCATGCAGTTCAGCACGTTCTTGGAACGGGTGAAGCCGCCATAGAAGAAGGCCAGGCCTGGGGTCATCAGCAGGACCATCGCCGAGCCCACCAGCATCAGCAGGGTGTCGGCCCCATCAGTGGGGGCCAAGGCCAGGGAGGCCTTGGCGGCTCCGGCCATCAGCGGCAGGACGCCGGCCCCAAGAGCAAGCAAAAAAAAGCCGATGCGGCGGAGCTGTGGATCCTGGAGGCGCTCCAGAAACGTTCGGCGGAAGCGATCAAAGGTCGTTGCTACGGACCAGGCTTCTCCGGAAGGTGAACTTTGCATTGGAGAAGAGGGGACCCTTGCTCAAGTGCCACCGCTCACCCTCTGCGCACCGCGAACAACCTTGTGTAGCAACAACCACAAACACCCGGTCCCACGCGCAAACGGTCACAAAAAAAGCCGGGAGTGATTCCCGGCTCGGTTCTGGACTGATGGCGAGGGGCCGGACTCAGGCGACGGCGGCGGCGGCGCGATCGAAGTAGGTGCCCACTTCGGACATCAGAGCGGCGCAGTCCCCCTGGGTGATGCCATTGCGATCACTGGCGATGGCGATCGCGGCGTCCTTCATCTTGCGGATGCCTTCGGCCACCGAAGCGCCGGGGACGCCAAGGGCCAGGTAGGTCTCACGCAGGCCGTTGAGGCAGCGGTCCTCGAGGACGGACGCATCACCGGTGAAGATCGCGTAGGTGATGTAGCGCAGAACGATCTCCATGTCGCGCAGGCAGGCGGCCATGCGGCGATGGGTGTAGGCATTGCCGCCGGGGGCGATCAGGGCGGGCTGTTGATCAAAGAGATCGCGGGCCGCGTTGGTGACGATCTTGGAGGCGTTGGAGGTGATGCGGTTGACGGTGTCCATCCGCTTGTTGCTCTCAGCCACCATGGCTGCCAGGGCATCGATCTGACCGGGGCTGAGGAATTCGCCGCGGGCGTCGGCTTGGGCAACGAGCTTGGTGAAGGCGTCGAACATGGGGTGTTGCTGGAGAGCGAGGGTCCCCAAACTTTAGGTTCGTCGTCCGTGGGGGTGCGAGGGCCGCCTGTGGGTTTTGGCCATGGGGGGATGCCTAGGCTGAAGACACCATTTGCCCCTGCCATGGCCGGCTCCTTCTCCGTGCCACTCGAGCCTCTGGACTGGGCGGAGCTGGCCGCGGAGGCGGCGCCCACCCTGGCCACCCCAGCCTTTCGTGATCCGGCTGCAGGGCCCACCAGCCCCCAGGCCCTGTGGCGTCTGTTCGGCCGTCCGGAAGGGGAGGTCCGGGTGACGCTGTACCGGGACCACCACGCCTGGTGCCCGTACTGCCAGAAGGTCTGGCTGTGGCTGGAGGAGCAGCAGATCCCTTATCGGATCCGAAAGGTGACGATGTTCTGCTATGGGCAGAAGGAACCCTGGTACACCGACCTGGTGCGGGGCGGCATGCTGCCGGCCCTTGAGCTGGACGGTCGTCTGATCACCGAAAGCGATCGCATCCTGGAGGCCCTGGAGACGACTTTCGGCCCCTTGGGGCAGGTGATGAATGCTCGGGAGACGCTTTCCCTGCGCCAGCTGGAGCGTCAGTTGTTCCGGGCCTGGTGCCAGTGGCTCTGCGTCCCGAGCCGTGGGGCCCAGGAAGAGGCGCGGGGCCAGCAGGGTTTCGAGCGCTTCGCCGAACGCTTCGCCAGCGCCCTCAGTGCCGACCCCGGAGCGTTTCTGCTGGGGGAGCTCGGCACGGCGGATCTGATCTTCGTGCCTTACCTCGAGCGCATGAACGCCAGCCTGGCGTACTACAAGGGCTACCTGCTGCGGGAGCGCTACCCGGCCATCGATCGCTGGTTCCAGGCCCTCGAGCAGCGCGCCACCTATCTGGGCACCCAGAGCGACTTCCACACCCACGCCCACGACCTGCCCCCCCAGATGGGGGGCTGCTACGCCAGCGGCACGCCGCAGCAGAAGGATCTGGCGCAGCGCATCGATGCCGGCCCCTGGCCGCTGGTGGCCCCGCCAGGGTCTGATCCCGAAACCAGCCAGAGCGAGCCGCCAGAGGCGGCCGGTGTGGCCCTGGCCAGGGTGCTGCGGCACCGGGACACCCTGCTGGCGCGCAATCCCCTCGGCAGGGATGGGCTGGATCGGCCGTTGCGCTGTGCGCTCACCCTCCTGATCAGCGGAAGGGAGTGCCCGCCTCCGGCTGGATCGGCCCAAGGGCTGCGCTACCTGCGCGATCGCATCAGCGTGCCGAGGGACATGCCACTGCACGCCGCCCGTCGGCTGCGCCGCTCCCTGGAGGCCACCGCCTGCCTGGATCCGGCTGACGCCACTGCCCAGGGGGAGCCGATTCCAGTGCAGCATCGCCGCGACCAGGATCCGTCTCCTTTCCTGGCCGGTGCAAACTTCTCCGCAGCAGGGTCCCTTTAGCGTTGGCTCCGTAGCTGGAGGTGGCCATGGCCCGTCCTTCATGGCCCAGGCCCCTGGCGGGGAGCGCCGCCATCATGCCCCTGGCGGCACTCTCGCTGCTGCTCGCCAGCGCGGCGCCCGCCGTCCGTGCCCTGGAGCTGGAAGGCCGCACCCAGTTCGTGAGGGCCCCCTGGAAGGTGACCCTCACCAGCTACACGACCAACGTGGGCCAATCCCCGGCGGAGTACTTCTTCACCCTCAGCCTCGATGCGCTGGCGGGTGCCTCCCTCGGCGGCCTGACCATCCAGCAGACCCGGGGTGCCGACTGGCAGTTCCCTTTCGCCGTCGAGCGGACCAGGGCCTTCCTGGGGGTCCCCCGCCGCGAGGGCCGCCAGATCCCCGTGCAGGCCAGCTTCGAACCTGCAGCGCGGCGCTTCACCCTGCACTTCCCCGAGCCTGTCCCCGCCGGCGCGACCGTCACCGTGTCGCTGCGGCCCTGGTTCAACCCCATCCAGGCCGACACCTATCTGTTTCAGGTGACGGCGATTCCAGCTGGACCGGGCCCAGTGGCCAGTCCGGTGGGGGTGGGCACCCTGCGCATCTACCAACCCAACGATTGGTGAGCTGCTCGGTGGGCGTCAGAATGGCGCCACTTCGACAGCGTCAGCGATGCAGGCCAGCTGGAATGGAACGGTGATCGCCAGTAGCGATGACATCGTGACGGTGGAAGGCAACGCCTATTTCCCGGCCGAATCGCTGGATGCCGCCTGCATCCGGCCGTCCAGCCACCGCTCGGTCTGCGGCTGGAAGGGGGAAGCCCATTACTACGACCTGGTGGTGGACGGCAAGGAGAATGCCAATGCCGTCTGGTACTACCCGGAGCCGAAGGAGGCCGCCAGCAACATCCGTGGCCGGGTGGCGTTCTGGAAAGGGGTGACGGTGGGCTGAGACCCTCAGGTGCCCGGGTAGCGCAGGGTGCGCCATTCACCGCTCAGGGTGCTCACTTCCACGCCGATGCCCACCGGTCCCTGCACGGGGCCGAATTCTTCCTGCCACCAGTGCAGCGCCTCGCTCCAGGCCGCATCCAGGGACTCGTAAAGGTCGTCGAGGATGGGATGGGGTTCACCCTGCTGATCCACCAGCCGGTAGGTGCGGCAGGACGGGGAACTGCTGCGCTGACGGGTGTGAGGTAAGGAGATCGCCACGTCTTGCCTCGTATACAGGAGTTGCATTCTGCCCCCTGTGCCAGATCTGAACTGTCACCTTCACAACATCTTTTGGTGTTGCTCAGGCGGTTGGGCCCCGGCGCTGTCGCGGCTGGGAGGACGTTTGCGGCCCGTGCGGTGACTGACCTGGCGGCTGCGCTGCTGATAGCGGTGCACCACCGGCAGCCTCTCCTGCTGGTAGCGCTGCAGAGCCAGCTCCGGGGTGGCACAGCTGCCGGGGGCGAGCCAGGCGGCCAGGGCCACCGCATCCTCCAGTCCCGCAGTCATTCCCCGGGCCTGGGAGGAGCTCATCGCATGGGCGGCGTCGCCGATCAAGGCCACCCGCCCGGCAACGAAGGCCGGCAGGGGATCGATGTCGAACGACCAGTTCGCGACCACCCCTTCCGGTGCCGTGGCGCTGATGATGGCGGCGGCATCGGCGGGCAGTTTGGCCAGGGCCGCAGCCGGCACCCCCTCCTCCAGCAGCCTTTGCCGGCTGCCGCGGTCGTCGGGGAGCTCCTCCTCCTGGAAGAAGCCCCAGTGGGTGCGCCCTTGGCCTTCCCCATCGGGGCCCAGATCGAAGAAGTTGGCGTAGATGCCCCGGCCGCGGGCGTAGACGAAGAAATCCCCGCCCGCGCAGAAGGTCTCGTCCGTCACGACCCCACGCCAGACCCGATCGCCGAGGTACTGCAAGCGCCGGTCGGGGCGGAGCAAGGCGGCCACCTTGGAGAAGATTCCGTCGGCCCCGATCAGCAGATCGCCTGTCCATGGGGGGCCTTCGGCGAATTTCGCCTCGACGCCTGCGTCGCTCTGACTCCAGCTGACGAGGGAGCGACCGCCCTGGAAGCCAGCGGGATCGAAATGGCGCCAGAGGGCGTCCAGGATGGCGCGGCGGTGAATCAGCAGCGACGGCAGTTCGCCGGCCTGCCGATCGGCCGGGCTGGCTTCGATCAGATCACCCCTCAGGTTGCGGAAGACGAACCGCTGCACCGGATGGCCGCCGGCCAGCAGATCGTCGAGCAGACCGGGGATGGCGGCCGCGGCGACCGCCTCGACGCCGCTCTTCACCAGCAGAATCCCGCAACCGTCGCTGCGCAGCCGCGGTGAGCGCTCGAACAGGGTGACCCTGTGGCCCTGGCGCTGCAGGATCACCGAGAGCAGCAGGCCGGAGCTGCCGGCCCCCACCACGGCGATGCGAAGGCCGGCGGGGGCGGAACTCATGCGCTCACGGCAGGCTCCAGGATGCTGGCATGGAGGACATCCATCACCTCCAGCACCTTGCTGGTTTCCTCCGGATCCAGGCGCAGGGTGGTGGCCAGGTCGGTGAGGATCTTCTGCTCCTGGTCCTGCAGAGGGCCGTCAGAGCGCATGATCTCCGCCGCGACCGCGTAGGCCGTGTGGCGCTGGCGGTCATCGAGCACCGAGGCCGCTTCCTCCATCAGCCCGATCGACCCCTTGGCCCGCAGGCCCTGAAGCAGGGTGTCCATCAGGGTGATCATCTCCTTGTCACTGCGACCCTTGAACGGGGCGCGGTAATCAAGGGCGTGGCGCAGGGCCCGTGTGCCCGCCATGGTGAGAGCGCCATCCCAGGAGACGGCGGCGAGTGCGACCGCGGCGAAGGCCGTAGGTGCGTCCATGGATCGCGTCAAAAGCAAGGAACACCCGTCATCGTTCTCTCCAGGGGTGCCTGTCAGTGGCCGATGTGACCGAATCCACGAAAGAGTCCCCGGTGGGGCCCTTTGGGCCTCAGCGCCTGGCCGTCGCAGCCGCGCCGCTGCCGCCTTCCCGGCACAGCTTCAGGTAGAGGGCATCGGGTTCCTGATAGCGGGCCGGGCGACTGTCGTGCAGGCGGGCCAGCTGCTGCCAGCACACGGTCCGCTGCACAGTCTTGAGGCTCTTCCCTTCCCGCACCAGCATCCGCATGGCCCTGCAGTAGGAGCCGTAGCGATCCTCAAGATCCCGGAGTTCGGGGGATCCGTCGGCGGTGGGGAGCGGGTCGGATGGAGGACGCATCCATCGACTCCAGCACCTCCCCTCACGGCTCGACTGTGCCGAAGGGAACCAAGCGTGCAGAACGTGAGGTCCTCCCCCCTGAGGGGCAAAAAAAAAGGGCCCCGAAGGACCCTTTCCTTGCAGCGCCGGGGAGGCTCAGCGGATGAACAACATCTCCTGATAGGAGGGCAGGGGCCAGAGGTTGTCGTCAACCACCGCCTCGAGGCCATCGACCGCCTCCCGCAGCTGGTGCATCAGGGGCATCAGGGTGTCGGCCGAATAGCGCATGTGGGCCATGGTGCCGTGGGGGGCCTGGCTGATGGCACTTTCCAGCGCATTGCTGAGTTCCATCGATTTGGCGCTCAGGGACGCGACCTTTTGCTGGGTTTCCGGCGACACCTGGAGGCCCATCGCCGTCTGCAGTTGCAGGGAACTGGCCAGCTCACCCAGGTAGCGCATGGCGGCCGGGTAGATCTGGGTCTGGGCGATCTGCACGGCCAGTTTGGCCTCCACGTCGATGGCCAGCACGTACTGCTCGGCGTAGACCTCGAAGCGGCTTTCCAGCTCCAGGGGGCTGAGAACGCCCTGACTGGCAAAGAGGTCGCGGATTTCAGGCCGTTGCAGAACCGGCAGGGAATCGGCGGTGGTGGGCAGGTTCTCCAGGCCCCGCTCCTCCACGGCCATCCTGTGCCATTCGCTGGAGTAGCCGTCACCGCCGAACACCACGTTGCCGTGGTCGGTCATGATCTGCTTGAGCACGGAGAAGGCGGCACCGGGCAGGCTTTCGCCCGCGGCCATCTTCTGCTCCAGCTGGTCGCTCATGTAGGCGAGAGAGTCGGCCAGGATCGTGTTCATGGCCACCAGGGGCCCCGCCACCGACTGGTTGGAGCCGACGGCACGGAACTCGAAGCGGTTGCCGGTGAAGGCGAAGGGGGAGGTGCGGTTGCGATCGCCGGGATCCTTGGGGAACTCGGGCAGGGTGTCGACGCCCAGCTGCATGACGCCGGCATGGGTGGAGCCGGTCACGTCGCCGTCCTTGATCTGGCGGAACACATCCTCGAGCTGGCTGCCGAGGTACATCGAGATGATCGCCGGAGGGGCCTCGTTGGCGCCAAGGCGGTGGTCGTTGCCCGCCGTGGCCACGACGGCCCGCAGCAGCGGACCGTAAAGGTGCACCCCGCGGATGACGGCGCCGCAGAACAGCAGGAACTGCATGTTCTCGTGGGGAGTGTTGCCCGGATCCAGCAGGTTGCCCTGGGTGGCATTGCCCACCGACCAGTTGACGTGCTTACCGGAACCGTTGATGCCTTCGAAGGGTTTCTCATGCAGCAGGCAGTTCATCCCGTGGCGCCGCGCCGTGCTCTTGAGGATGGTCATCGTGAGCTGCTGGTGGTCGGTGGCCACGTTGGCCGCCTCGAAGAACGGGGCGAGCTCGAACTGGCCGGGGGCGACTTCGTTGTGGCGCGTCTTGGCGGGGATGCCCAGCTTGTACATCTGGCGTTCCACGTCCTGCATGAACACCTGTACCCGCTGCGGGATGGCGCCGAAGTAGTGGTCGTCGAACTGCTGGCCCTTGGCGGAGGGCTTGCCGAACAGGGTGCGGCCGGCCAGCAGCAGGTCGGGCCGCAGGGGCACGTAGGCGCTGTCGATGAGGAAGTACTCCTGCTCGGCACCGCAGCTGGAGTTGACCGGGGCCACATCGGTTTCACCGAGCAGCCGCAGCAGGCGCTGGGCCTGCTTGTTCATGGCGGCGTTGGAACGCAGCAGCGGGGTCTTCTTGTCAAGGGCCTCACCGGTCCAGGAGATGAAGACGGTGGGAATGCAGAGCGTGAGACCGTTGGGGGTCTCCATCAGGAAGGCCGGGCTGGTGATATCCCAGGCGGTGTAGCCACGGGCCTCAAAGGTGGTGCGGATGCCGCCGCTCGGGAACGAGGAGCCGTCGGGCTCGCCCTGGACCAGCACCTTGCCGGTGAACTCAGTGATCACCGAGCCATCGCCCTGCACCGAGATGAAACCGTCGTGCTTCTCAGCGGTGGCGTTGGTGAGCGGGTAGAAGACGTGGGCGTAGTAGAGGGCGCCGCGGCCGGTGGCCCATTCCTTCATCGCCTGGGCCACCACGTTCGCGACCGAGACGTCGAGCTTGCCGCTCTCCCGGATGGTGCGCTGCACCGACTTGAAGATGTCCTTGGGCAGGGCTGCCTTCATCTTGGCCAGGCTGAACACGTCGCTGGCCCAGAGGTCATCGAGGGACTCGATGGGAGGCGTCACCACCGGAAGACGACTGTGAATCTCCTGCAGGGCGGCGAAGCGTTGGGGGCTGGGCATTGGAGAGGCTTGGATTCGGCTGAGGGGTATCCAATCCTTGTGCCGGGGGCCATCGGTGGTGCCGTTGATACAGAACGGCAGGTTGACCGGTGGCTCGGGGCGACCCTTCAGCTCAGGTAGGAGCGGATCGCCGGCCGGCACCAGAACACCAGCGCCGCCAGGGTCAGGCCCCAGGCCAGGGGGGCGGCCACGGCCAGCAGCAGGCGCTCCTCGCCCATCAGGGTCATCCGCACGATGCCGTAGGCCATCTCGATCGCCAGATCCAGCGACAGCGCCACGATCGCCAGCACCTGGCCCCACAGCCGCCACTTCAGCAACGCGACGCAGGCCACCACCCCGAGGGCCACCGCGGGCAGCACGGCGCTGGTGTACACCACGACATTGGCCGTTCTCCAGACGCTGGTGAGAAGGATCGCCGCCAGGCCCAGTGGCAGGACCAGCAGGTTGGCCACCAGTCCGAGCCAGGCCAGGACGCGATAGCCCCGTGGTGGCTGGAGTTCCGCCAGGGCGGCCGGGGTCGTCAGGAGGGTCTGCATCCCTGTCATTGTCTCAGTTGCGGTCGGGCAGGGCGCCGTCTCGGTCGGATCGAAACACCAGCTCAAAGTCCGGCATCACCTGGCCCGCGATCGCCACCAGCGTCTCGAACACTTGCTTGGTGTGGGGCGCGCCGGCCCCCATGGCTTCCCGGCTCATCAGCACCAGTTCCAGCACAGGCCCATCTGCCTTGGCCTGCACGTCGGCGATCAGTTGCAGCCGCAGCATCTCGTGCTCCCCCCGGACCATGGCGCTGAGGTGGGCGGGGGAGCGATGTTCCACGTCGGCGTGGAAGCGCTGGATCAGGGGATCGAGCTGGCCGATGAGTTCAGGTGGCGGCAGCGGCAGCCGGGGCCGGAAAAGGAGCAGAAAACGGGCCATGACGTCCGGCTGTTGTCCCCATCCTGGTGCCGTGGCGAGGAAGTGGACCACCGTGCCAGCCCGCTCCGCTCAGCGCAGCTCGAACAGCAGCAGATCAGCCCCATCGGCGCTGGCCTCGAAGCTGTCGGCTCGGGCCGCCGGAAAGCCGAGGCCATCGCCCCGCTGCAATGGCTGGCCGAAGGCCGTCCCCTGGCCAGAGATCAGCTGCAACCAGCCAGAGGTCCCTGGGGCGATCGCCAGCGCCAGACGCTCTCCTGCCGCAGGCTGTGCCCGCCAGAGGCGCACCGGCCGGTTGATGGCCAGAGCCCCCTGACGTTCGTCCGGATCCAGCAGCGGCGTCCAGCCGGGGCCGAGCTCGAACGGCTCCTGGCGATAGGCGGGGGCGTGGCCCTCGCGGCCCGGTTCGATCCAGATCTGCAGCAGACGGCAGGCACGCTCGCCCTGATTCATCTCGCTGTGCACCACGCCGGTGCCGGCACTCATCGCCTGCACCTCTCCGGCCCGAAGCACCTCGCTGTGGCCCATGGAGTCGCGGTGGTTGAGCTGGCCGTCCACCATCACCGTGACGATCTCCATGTCCCGGTGCGGATGCATGCCGAAGCCACGGCCGGCGGCGATCGTGTCGTCGTTGATCACCCGCAGCGGACCAAAGCCCATCCAGGCCGGATCGTGATGGTGGGAGAAGGAGAAGCTGTGCCAGCTGTCCAGCCAGTCGAGCTGGCTATGGAAGCGCTCCGAGGCAGGCCGGAAGACAAGGGTCATGGGGTGAGGTGGCTCAGGGTTGGATCGGTTCCATCCGCTGGAGGCGGT
This sequence comes from Cyanobium gracile UHCC 0281, assembly GCF_034931305.1. Taxonomy (GTDB): domain Bacteria; phylum Cyanobacteriota; class Cyanobacteriia; order PCC-6307; family Cyanobiaceae; genus Cyanobium; species Cyanobium gracile_A. The sequence goes on from NZ_JAYGHY010000005.1 coordinate 67,099, forward strand.
GCACGATGTCGTCGATGCTGCTGTCCTTGGCGGGATTCTGGCGGCTGCAGGAGAGCTGGCGGCCGACCACATGGGCCCCGAGGTGGGCCAGCTGGATGCGCAGCACGGCCAGCACCTCCACCCCGGGCCCGCCGGAATGGGTGGCGATCGCGATCGGCCGGCCGTTGAACAGGCTGCGGAACCCCTCCCCCTGGACCGAGAGCCAGGCGATGGCGCTGGTCAGCACCGGGGGCAGCGAGCCGTTGTACTCGGGGGCGCAGATCACCCAGCGGGGGGCGGCTCCGAGAGCCTGGCTGAGCGGGCCCACCTCGGCGGGAAGGCCGGCTTCGGCATGGGTGCGGGGGTTGTAGAGCGGCAGGGAGAGGTCCGTGAGGTCGAGCACGTCGGCCCGCATGCCGCGGGCGCGGGCCGCGCCTGCAAACCGTTGCGACAGGGCCAGGTTGTCGCCGTTGCTGGCGCTCAGCACCAGAAGATCGGGGGCCATGTCAGGCGGGCTCCAGGAAGGGATAGTCGGTGTAGCCGGCAGGACCGGCGGTGTAGTAGGTGGCTGGATCGGGATCCTGCAGGGGGGCGCCACGGCGGAACCGTTCGGGCAGGTCCGGGTTGGCCAGGAAAGCGTTGCCGAAGGCCACCGCATCGAGCTGGCCGGCGGCGATGGCGGCGTTGGCTTCCTCGGCGCTGTAGCCCATGTTCCCCACCAGCACCCCACGGAAGGCGGCCCGGATCGGGGTGAGCACGTCGCCGTGCTGCTGGCCGAGGAAGTCACTCCGCATCACGTGCAGATAGTCCAGCCCCGTTCCATTCAGCCGCTCCGCCAGCCAGCTGGACAGTCCGAGCGGGTCGCTGTCGCTCATGGCGTTGAAGCTGTTCAGCGGAGAGATCCGCAGGCCCACCAGGGGGGATTCGTGCTGCACGGCCTCCAGCACCTCCAGCAACAGTCGGGCCCGGTTGCCGATCGGTCCCCCATAGGGACCGCTGCGCCGGTTGCTGCCGTCCCGCAGGAACTCGTCGAGCAGATAACCATTGGCGCCATGCACTTCCACCCCGTCGAAGCCGGCGGCGGTGGCGTTGCGGGCGGCCAGCCGGAACCCGGCCACGATCGTCGGCAGTTCGTCATCGGCCAGCTCCCGGGGCTCGACATAGGGCTGTTTCCCCTCGGGGGTGTGCACCTCGTCGCCGGTGATGGCAATCGGGCTCGGTGCCACCGGCTGACGGCCGTCGTTGAGCAGGGGGTGACAGGCCCGACCGCCGTGCCAGATCTGCAGCACGATCCGCCCACCGGCGGCGTGGACCGCCTCGGTGGTGAGTCGCCAGCCCTCCACCTGGGCCGGCGAATGGATGCCGGGTTCATGCCAGAAGGCGGAGTTGCCCTCCATCACCATCGTGGCCTCGGCGATCACCAGACCGGCGCTGGCACGCTGCTGGTAGTAGGTGGCCATCAGTGGGCCCGGGACGTGGCCAGGTTCGGCGCGACCGCGGGTGAGGGGAGCCATCAGCACCCGGTTGGGCAGCTCCAGGCGACCCACCGTCAGGGGGGTGAACAGGCCGCTCATCGTGCGGAGACCGGCATGGGGCCATGGAGACACCCTGGACCGGAAGGGATCGTTAAGGTCATGGCAAGACTCTGGCGGACGCGCACCGTGCCTGACAAGAACGCACCGAATGGTGCCTGGGTCACCCGCTGGTCACCCCCGTACCCGTGACGACCTTTCTCGACGATCTTGGCAACAGCGGTGATCCCCAGGTCTGCCCGGCGGAACTGGCCCTGCGGGTGATGCGTGGACGCTGGAAGTTGATGATCGTGCGCGAGCTCAGTGGCGGAGTGCGCCGCTTCTCGTCCTTGCAGCGGTCGCTGGTGGGGGTGAGCCATAAGGTGCTGACGGCCCAGCTGCGGGAGTTGGAGACTGATGCCGTGGTGTGGCGTCGCGTCTTCAGCGAGGTGCCGCCCCGGGTGGAGTACGGACTCACTGAACGTGGTCAGGCACTGCTGCCCGTGCTGGACGGTCTGCATGCCTGGGGAGCGGCAGTGCCTCGAGCGGTGGAAGCTGGGGAATGAGGCTGCGGCGGAACCAGCTCTCCGGCCTGATCCGCTGCAGGGTTCGCAGCAGCACCAGCGGCAGGGTGCGCAGCTCGAAGGGAGCCCGCAGGGTGGGCCACAGACCCTCGCGTCGGTAGAGCAAGGTCTCGAGCTGATCCCGCAGCAAGGGCGTGAGCGGTCCCCAGGTTCCGCCCACGGCTGCGGCGCGCTGGGCCACCGGCACGAACGGCAGTGTTTGACCCGGCAGCAGGCCCTCCAGGGTCAGGGGGCCGCTCGCCTCCAGACGCCTGGAATCAACTCCGCTCTCCAGGCTGAGTTCGGCGCCCGTGGCGCTGATCGCCTGCAGCCGTCCCGGCACCATCCCCCCCTGGTGGTGCAGCCGGACCGGCAGGGACAGGGCAAACCAGGGCACCCCATCACTCCGGGGCCGATCCCAGCAGCTCCGGATCGCCAGCAGCAGCAGCAGACCGTTGAGCAGGCTCCAGCCCAGCAGCACCCCGAGGGTGGTGGCCGAGACCGGCAGCGCCGCCCCCTGGCCCGCCAGCAGCGGCTGCCGACCCGACGCCAGGTTGCCCAAGGCCAGAAGTTGCAGGCCGAGCAGCACCAGAAGCGGCAGCAGCAGGCCCACATCGGGGCCGGTGGCTCCGATGCCGGCCACCGCCTTGGGGGTGACCCGGAACCGGCGCGGCCGCCCCAGGGCCGTGGACACCACGGCGGCGCAGATCGGCAGCAGGAAGATCCAGCGGTAGAGCTCGGGCAGGATCGCCGCGCGGGCATGGCCGCTCAGCCAGCGGGTGAGCAGCACTTGGCAGAGGAAGAACGGCAGGGCAACGCTGACCAGCGCTTCCCCGCCGATGAGGATCGGGGCAATCCCCAACAGGCCCAGGCTGAGCGGCGTGCAGAGCAGCACCAGCTGGGCCGGGAAGCTGAACCAGTGCAGGATCCCCTCGCTGTAGGCCAGCCGTTGGAGGGGACTGAGCCCGGGGATCCGCAGCGGGTCGGCGCCCGTGCGCAAGGTCTGCAGCGAACCGCTGCCCCAGCGGCAGCGTTGCCGGGCCATGGCCGCCGCCGTGAACGGGGCCAGGCCGGCGCTCAGCTTTTCCGAGACGTAGTGGTTGCGGTAGCCCGCGGCCGTGATCCGGATGCCGGTGGCGAGATCTTCCGAGGGGGTGGCCGTTTCAAAGCCCCCCACCCGCTCGAGTGCATCGCGCCGCATCACGAAGGAGGTGCCGGCGCAGACCACCGCATTGAGGTTCTGGCGGGTGGGCTGGATCCAGCGGTAGAAGCTCTCCTCATCCGGCAGCAACCAGCGCTCCAGGCGCAGGTTGCGCATCACCGGATCGGCGTTCATGTAGCTCTGGGGGGTCTGAACGAACCCCACGGACGCATCTGTGAACAGGCCGACCGTGCGGCTCAGGAACGGCCGCAGGGGCACGACATCGGCGTCGAACACCGCCACCAGATCGCCCTGGCAGTGGCGCAGACCGTGGTTGAGGTTGCCGGCCTTGGCGTGGGCGTGGTCCTCCCGGGCGAGATAGCGGCAGCCGAGGCGGTCGCAGAGTTCCGCCAGCTCCGGCCGCCCGGCGTCGTCCAGCAGCCAGACCGTCAGCGCCGGGTAGTCCATCGCCAGGCAGCCCCGCAGGCAGCGTTCCACAAGATCGGCCGGTTCCCCACAGCTGGGCACCAGCACATCGATCGCCGGGGCCGGCATCGGGATCGGGCCTGCGGCAGGCGCGGGCCGCTGGGGCAGCAGGGTGAACCAGAGCTGCAGGAAGAAGCCGGCCAGCAGCACCAGTTCGGCAGCCAGCGTCAGCAGGCTCAACGTGGTGGACAGGGGGGTGGCCAGGTTGAGGGACGCGCTGAGGCGCCAGCTCAGGTAGCGGGCACCCAGCAAGGTCAGCAGCAACACGGCCCAGGGCAAGCGCGTCATCGACCCTGTCCAATTGTTAAGCAAACCTAGGTGGTTTGCACCGGTCCCGGCCGCGGCCCCCCTCCACGCCAGCGTCCCCCGTGAAAAAGCCCGGCGTCCAGGGGAGCCGGGCTTGGGGTGGAACGGGGATCGTTCCTGGCTTGTGTTGATTGGGTCTGATGTCGGTGTGTGCTTGGACGATCAGAAGGGCTGACGATCAGGTCCTTGGGGACGGTTGATGGGTGATGACGAAACGGGGCCGAGGATGCCCACGCCGTCATAAACGCGCCATCGAAAAGAGGTCAGCTGAGATGGGGATCCGTGGGAGTCCCCGGGGGGTGGTTTTTGGAGTCGGAGCTGCCAGCGGTGGCACCTGGGGCCGAGGCATCCAGGAGCTGGTTTCCGTAGACCCGTGGGCACCTGAACGATGCATCGGGTGATCTGCAAGAGAACGGGAAACCGTTGGTGGGAACAAGACTGTTGGAGCAGGGGCCTGCCGTCAACGAACTCCTGAAATCTGACCGGGTGGTGTCTCTTCCATCGCTGGAGCCTCCTGGTTGATATCGTCAGTGTCTTCCTTCTGGAGCGTCCTGGCTATAGGCAGTTCTGCTGATCTTCCACTGGCCCGGAGACGACGGGCCCCGGGCGATCTCAGCCATCGCTGCGCTGGGCGACGAGGGCTTCGTAGGCCGTGCAGAACGCCTCCCCCAGGGAGTCACGCAGCGGTCCGTCGTGGCGGAACGCCTCCAGGGCATCGGCCTGACAGGTGGGCAGGGAGGGAGCACCCTCCGGTGCCTGCACATAGGTGTTCAGGTCGCTGCGGGGGCCAGGGTCGAGGCGGCGTTCGATGCCGTCGAGCCCCGCCGCCAGCACGGCGGCCTGGAGCAGGTAGGGGTTGGCGGCACCGTCACCGAGGCGCAGTTCGATCCGCTGGTCGTCGGGGATGCGCACCATGTGGGTGCGGTTGTTGCCGCCGTAGCTGATCCAGGACGGCGACCAGGTGGCACCGGAGCTGGTGACGGAGCGGGCCAGGCGCCGGTAGCTGCCGGCCACCGGATTGGTGAGAGCGCACAGGGCCGGGGCGTGGGCCAGCAGGCCGGCGAGAAACTGATAGGCGACCTCCGACAGGCCCTTCTCCCCCGTCGGGTCGTGAAAGACGTTGTGGCCCGCTTCGTCCCAGAGGGAGGCGTGCAGGTGGGCGCCGTTACCGGTGAGGGCCGGGATCGGCTTGGGCTGGAAGCTCACCCGCACGCCATGGCGTTCAGCCAGGGCAGCCGCCATGACCCGGAAGAAGGCATGGCGGTCGGCGGTCAGCAGGGATTCGGCATAGGTCCAGTTGAGCTCGAACTGGCCGTTGGCGTCTTCGTGATCGGCTTGGTAGGGCCCCCAGCCGAGGCGCTCCATGCCCTCGAGCAGCTCACTGATCAGGGGGTAGTGGCGCATCAGGGCCAGCTGGTCGTAGCAGGGCTTCGACTGCCGATCGAGGCCATCAGCGATGGCGTCCTGTTCCGGGTCCATCAGGAAGAACTCCGCCTCCACGCCACTGCGAAACTGCAGGCCCCGGGCAGCCGCCCGGGCGATCTGCCGTTGCAGCACCCGCCGGGGGGACTGCTCCAGCGTCACGCCTTCCACCTGCAGATCGGTGGCCACCCAGGCCACCTCCTTCTGCCAGGGGAGCACCATCAGGCTGGTGGGATCGGGGATCGCCAGCACGTCCGGGTCGGCCGGCGTCATGTCCAGCCAAGCGGCGAAACCGGCGAAGCCGGCCCCGGAACGGGCCAGTTCGGCCGCCGCGGCGGCCGGCACCAGCTTGGCCCGCTGCACCCCGAACAGATCGCAGAACGAGAACAGGAAGTGCCGGATGCCATGGGTGGCGGCGAAGCGAGCCAGGTCGGTCATCGGTCGGTGGTGAGGGGGATGGGGGACGGGGGGCCTTGGCGACGTCAGCCGCCGCAGAGCCGGTCCACGGCGGCCCGCAACTGGCACTGCTCGGCCGGGGCGTCGCGCGGATTGCCGGCCCGATGCCCCAGGTCGGACTCCAGGACCTCGAAGTGGGCACCGCTGATCAGGGCAGCCTCGGCTCCGCAGTCCTCGGGGGTGAAGTAGAGGTCGTGGCGACCGGCGATTACGGTGGTGCGGGCCCGGATCCGGCCCAGAGCTACGGCCAGGTCGGCCTCGGCGTCCCCCGTGGCGAGCCCCGCGGCGGCGGCCACGTCGTTCGCCAGCCAGACGTCCAGCATTGCCAGCAGGTCGTGGGGGTCGTGGCGGCGGTAGGCCGGCAGCCAGGACTCCTCCACGTAGGCCTCGACGCTGGCGTAACCCAGCTGGTGATGGGCACCGCGGCGGTAGAAGGGCTGGCTGGCGGCCCAACTGGCGTAGATCAGGGCAAAGGTGCGCAACCCCTGCTCCGGCGCATCCCGGAAGCGCTGTCCATCCCAGCTCGGATCGGCGGTGAGGGCCTGGCGGAGGCTGAGCAGGAACACCCGGTTGTGGGCTGTGGTGCGCGCCGTGCCGCAGACACAGCAGATCCGCTGGGTTCGCTCCGGCTCCAGCACCGCCCAGTGGTAGGCCTGCTGGGCCCCCATCGACCAGCCATAGATCAGGGCGGGGGAGGTCACCGCGAACACCTCCTCCAGCAGCCGTCGCTGGGCGGCCACGTTGTCGCGGTGATCGACGGGCCAGCGGCCGCCGGCCAGCCCCGGATCACCGCTGCTCGGGCTGCTGGAACGGCCGTTGCCGAACTGGCTCACCAGCACCACGCACCAGCGCTCCGGATCGAGGATCGGACCCACCACCCAGTCGATGTCCTCCGGCCAGGCGCCATAGGAGCTGGGGTAAAGCACCAGGTTGGAGTGGTCCTCGGCCAGGCTTCCGTAGACCCGGTAGTCGAGTGAGGCAGCGGCAATCCGCCCCCCGCCGGCGAGGGGGAAATCCCCGAGCGCGAAGCGGCGCGGGGGCGCGGGGGTGGGTGGCAAGGGATCGGGACTCAGGGGAGGGCGAGCTGGGCGGGGTCCTGCAGGAAGCTGCGGTGCACCGCCAGGTAGCCCTGGCCTGTGTGCACCAGCTGGGGGGCCAGATGGCCGTGGGCCTCGGCGAGGGCGTGAAAGGGCAGCGAGGGGTAGAGGTGGTGCTCGACGTGGAACGGCATCTCCCACATCAGCCAGCGCAGGGGCCCCAGGGTGAGGGTGGTGCGGGTGTTCCTGAGGCCGTCGGTGTCCGTGCTGCAGCCGCCGTGTTCGGCCATCAGCACGAACCGCAACAGGGGCTGGCCAACGGCCAGGGGCAGCAGCCAGAACCAGAACAGGGCGCCGTTGGCCTGCCAGAGGGAGGCCGCCAGCAGCACGGCGTAAACACCGAACTGGAGCCGGATCGAGCGGGTGACCGCCGCCGCGGCCTCGGCGGGGATGTAGGGCCTGCCGCCGAAGTCAGCACGCAGGCCGGCGGTGTGGCCCCGGACCTTGCCGATCCACCAGGGCAGGCCGCTGAGCTCCAGCAGGTAACCGGCCAGGGTGCTGGCGGGCGCTTGCTCCAGCTCGGGATCGAGGCCCGGCTGATGGGTGAAGCGATGGTGCCACTGGTGGTAGCGGCGGTAGTAATCAGCGTTGTAGAAGCTGAGTACACCGGCCCACCAGGCCACGGCGTCGTTGGCGCCCTTGCTGGCAAAGGCGGTGCGGTGACCACACTCGTGCATGGCGCAGAAGCCGAAGGCCAGACCCCAGCCCAGGAGCAGCAGACCCACCAGCCGCAGGGCCCAGAGGGCCGCGGTGGGCAGCGCGGGCAACGCCGGGCATCCCCAGAGCAAGGCGCCCGCCGCCAGCAACGAGAGATGGGAGGCCAGCCGCCGCCAGCCGGGCCCATCGCGACGTTCGTTGAGACGCTGCAGCAGGGAGCCTGACAGCAACGCCGAGGCTGCTCCCGGGCCGGTCGCCGCAGGTGCGGAGGAGGGTGAAACGGTCACGAAGGGCGCAGCTGGCCTGCGAAAAAGGAAAGCCAGCGACCACTGTCCCGCTCGCGGTCGACCCGTCACCGTTCGCCCTGAACATTTGAACCGGGTGTGGCGGCTGGTGCAACCGGTTACCCGTCCTCGCCCTGCGGCAGGGAAGAGTGGAAGGCGCCTGAGGCCGGTCCGGTGACGTCCCTTCTGTTCTTTTCTCTTTGGGGCTTCCAAGGCTCCCTGCCCCTGGCCCTGGAGACGGCCGAGCGCGGGGGCTTCGATGGCCTGGAGCTGAACATCCGCCATCCCTGCCTGCTGGCCGACGCGGACAGCCCCGCTCGCCTGCGGGATTGCGGCAGGCCCCTGGTGCTGGAGGTGGTCACCGGCGGCGACTACGTGCCGCAGCTGGGGTTCACGCCGGAGCAACACCTGGCGGAACTGGCTGAGCTGCTCCACGGATGCGTCGGGCTGCAGCCCCACCGGGTCACCGTGCTTACCGGCAGCGATGCCTGGCCGCTGGCGCGGCAAACCTCCTTCCTGGCCGAGGCGCAGACGCTGGCGGAGGCCACGGGCCTGGCGGTGAGTTTTGAAACCCACCGATCCCGCTGCCTGGGGATGCCCTGGACCATCGCCCCCCTGCTGGACGCCCTGCCCGGGCTGCGGCTCACGGCGGATCTGAGCCATTGGTGCGTGGTGGCCGAGCGGCTGATGACACCGGAGCTGGAACCGGTGCAGGTGATGGCCGATCGGGTCGACCACATCCATGCCCGGGTGGGCCATGCCCAGGGTCCGCAGGTGTCCCATCCCTTCGCCCCCGAACATGCCGAGGCCCTGGCGGCCCACCTGGCCTGCTGGCAACTGTTCACCGACCGGGCGCTGCAGCGGGGGGCACCGCCGGTGAGTTTCACACCCGAATTCGGCCCTGACGGCTACATGCCCACCCTGCCCTTCACCGACCAGCCGGTGGCCGATCTGCTGTCGATCAACACGGCGATGGCGCAGTGGTTGCGTCGGCAGCCGATAGCCGGAGACGGCGATAAGATGTGTTCAAAGTGAACACAGTTACGTTGTGATGGATCTGATCGACGCCCCGATCGAGGCCCCTGCCACCACCCCTTCCTCTGCCGCGGTCGATCCCCGTCAGGCTGTTCTGGTGGCCTCCCTGCGTGCCCGCTACGCCATCGCGGAGCAGCGCCAGGACGCGGAGGCCAAGCGGGCCCTGTTCAAAGAAGCCGTCTATCTGGGCATCCGCCCCGATGCGTACCAGGGCTCCAGCAACGCCGCGTAGATCGCCTGCTGGTGCAGGATCCGGGCCTCCAGCCGATGCGGAGGCCCGGTGCGGAACCCCTCCCCGTACCCCCGCTGGGCGGATTCCACCAGCGCGCGGTCCTCGGCGAGGAACTGCACCATCTCCGCCATCAGGGCTTGCCCTTCTCCCTGGCGCTCCTGCGGGCCCAGCAGCCACACCTGCATGGTGCAGCTGTCCAGATGGTTGGGCAGAAACTGGATCAGGGCCAGGCGTCCGTCAGGCCACAGCAGCAGGTGGTTCCAGGGCGGCAGCCCGAAGGTGAGAAATTCGGCCTCCCCTTGGAGCCAGGGGGTGGCCAGCACGTTGGCCCAGGTGCCAAAGCGATGGCTGTAGTGGCGCACCGGCCCCTGCATCCGGTGCAGGGTGGTGGGATGGGCGATGGCGACGTGGTAGTCGTCGAGGGTGTTGTCGTGGGCGATCTTCCAGTTGCAGGCCAGGGTTTGCCTGTGGAAGGCCAGGGACACCCGGGGCAGGGCCAGGGCAACGGCGGCTTCCTGCAGCGGCAGATCGAGCTGGTCGTCGAGGGGGATCGGATCGGCACCGAGGGCCACCCAGATCAGGGAGGCCCGCACCTGGCAGCCGAGAGCCTCCAGCGGCCAGGCTTCGCGATCGAACGGTTCGACGAACTCTGATTCCCGGGCGGCCGCCAGCAGCGTTCCGCCCAGGTCGTAGGTCCAGCCGTGGTAAGGACACACCAGTCTGCGGCAGGCCACGGTCCCCTCGGCCGGCTCCCGGAAGGCCACGGCCCGGTGGGGACAACGGTTGCGGAAGGCGCGCAGGATGCCGTCGGTGTCACGGCAGAGCAGCACCGGCAGTCCCAGCAGCTCCACCGCCCGGACATGGCCCGGGGGCAGATCGGCGGCGGCAGCGATCGGATGCCAGAAGCGCGATGCGACGTGCTCCCGCTCAAGGGCGGCGACGGCCTCGGAGGAGTAGAGCTCCGGCGGCAGGAATGCGGCTGTGGCGGCGGACGGCATCGAAGGGCGCGCTCAGAGCAGGGAGCCGTCGAGACTGCGCAGGCGGCCCGCCAGTTCCTCGCGCAGTTCCAGGAAGGGTTGGGACACCCGCAGGTGGCGCAGATCGGTGCGATCCAGCTGCACGGCCACGGTGTGAACGATCCTGCCGGGCCGCGGCGCCATGATATGAACCGTGCCGGCGAGGAGCAGGGCTTCCTCGATGTCGTGGGTGATCAGCAGGGCCGTGAGCCCCGTGGTCTTCCAGAGGTCGTGGAGGAACTCCTGCATGGACTCCCTGATCTGCAGATCCAGCGCCCCGAAGGGCTCATCCAGCAGCAACACCTTCGGCTCGGTGGCCAGGGCCCGGGCGATCGCCACCCGCTGCTGCATCCCCCCGGAGAGTTCCCGCGGCAGCAGCCGGGCTGCGTCCGCCAGGCCGACGACGTCGAGGAAGTAGGCGGTCCGCTCCCGGATCTCGGCCTTGCCCCTGCCCTGGAGCGACAGGCCGAAGGCGACGTTCTGGGCCGCCGTGAGCCAGGGGTAGAGGCTGTACTTCTGGAACACCATGCCCCGGTCGGAGCCGGGGCGCCTGACCAGCTCACCATCCAGGTGGATGGTGCCCGCACTGGGCCGCTCCAGACCGGCGATCAAGCGCATCACGGTGGATTTGCCCGACCCCGAGCTTCCCACCATGGCCATGAACTGGCCGGACACCAGTTCGAAGCTGATGTCCTCGAGGACGAGCTTGCGATCACGCCCCTCACCGAAGCTCTTGGAGACGTTGGAAACCTGGAGATGCATGGGGTTCAGTTGGCCCAGGAACAGGCCCGACGCATCAGGAATCGGAAGCCGAGATCGATGATCAAGCCGATCAGGCCGATCACGATCAGGCCGACGAAAATCTCATCGGTGCGCAGGAATCTCTGGGCCAGGCTGATGCGTTTTCCCAGGCCCTCGTTGGCCGCCACCAGTTCGGCAACGATCACCAGATTCCAGGCCGACGCCATGTTGATCCGGTAGGTGTCGAGCACCTGGGGGGCAATGAAGGGGGCCACCACCCTGGTGAGGATCGGCAGACCCCGGCCGCCCAGAGTGAGGGCCGTTTCCACCAGTTCGGAGGGAACGAACTTCACCGCATCCATGATCATCAGGGTGTTGAAGAAAAAGGTGCCGATGAAGATGAGCATCACCTTGGGCAGCTCTTCCAGACCGAAATAGATGATCAGCAGGGGAATGAAGGCCGGCGCGGGCATGTACCGGATCAACCCCATCAGCGGCTCGAGGAGATAGCAGATCGTTCGGTTCGTGCCCATGGCGATGCCGATCGGCAAAGCCAGCCCGGCGGAGATCACGAATCCCAGGAAGACCCGCTGGATGCTGGCGATGGCGTCCTTGACCAGAATCCCCTGCTGGAACTGGTCGCTGCCCGCCAGCCACACCGCCCCTGGCCCGGGCAGGAAGAGCTTGTCGACCATGCCACTGGAGGTGGTCAGGAACCACACCACAAAGACCGTGAGGATGCCGAACACCCCCAGGACCCAGGGGTGATGGAAGAAGCGGCGCAGAGCAGGAGACCGGACCATGGCGGTCAAGGAGCGTTGTCGACGAACTGGGAATTCAGCAGGTTGGTCAGGTCAGGCTTGGTCTTGGCCAGGCCCGTTTCCACCAGGAAGGCGCTGATCTGCTCGGCGGCATAGGGCAGCGACAGCATCGTGGTGCCCTGTTTGAAGTTGCTGCGATTTTCCTCAAGGGTCTGGATGGTGGTGCCGGCGTTGTACGCCTTGAACTCCGCCTCGCTGACACCGGAGCGCTCCACCAGGATCGGCAGGGTGCCGGCGGGATCGTCCTTGATGGTCTTGAGCGTGGCGAACCAGGCGTTGACGATCTTCTGAACCTTTTCGGGATTCTTGGCGACGAAGTCGGTGCGGCAGACGAGCAGATCGCTGATCGCTCCCGGATGGTCCTTGGAGGTGGCCAGGGCCCGGCTGCCGGGACGCTTCAGGGCCTGGGTGGTGAAGGGGGCATAGACGCCCGCCGCATCCACCTTGCCGGCGGCGAAGGCCGCAGCAGCGGCGCCGGTTTCCAGGGGGACGAAGGTGATGTCCTTGGCGGAGAGCCCCGCCTCCTTGAGCACCTTCAGCAGCAGGAAGTGGTCGACGGTGCCTTCCTCGGCGGCCACCTTCTTACCCTTCAATCCAGGGATTGTGGTGATTTCCGCTGCGGCGATGATCTGATCATTTCCAGTGGAAAAATCGTTCTGCAGCACGACCTGCAGATCCGCACCGCCAGCCACGGAACTGATGGTGTCGTTGAGGGTCTGGCTGTTGCAGTCAAGCTGGCCGGCGTTGAGGGCATTGATGGAGTCGAGGTAGCCGTCGAACCACTGCATCGAGGCCGACACACCCTGAGCCTTGAACAGGTCCTTGGCCTCAGTGACTTTCCATGGGAACCAGCCTGGCCAGGCGCTGTAGCCGATCTTCACCGGCGCGTCCTGACTCACTGGTTGCTGACATCCAGCCAGCAATCCTCCCCCGAGGGTGGCCACCAGAGCGAGGGAAAGAGCCCGGCGTTGACGACGAATCAAGGAAAACTTCAGCATCAGAGGAATCGGGGAAAGGGTGGCGTCAGGAGATGGGAATCCGGACTGACTTTGGCGATCTGGCTGATCACGTGGTAGGCCGGTGATCGCAGGACCGCTTGTGGAGAGGGCGTCAGAAGAACTCCAGATAACGCTGCTGCTCCCATTCGGAAACCGCAGAGTGGTAAGACTCCCACTCTTCTCTTTTATAGGTGATAAATGCCTTGAACATGGCATCACCGAATACGCTTTGGGCAAGTGGATCCTGGGCGAAAGCATCGACGGCCTCCCCGAGGGTTCGCGGCAGCATCGTCAGGCCCCGTTCGGCCCGTTCCGCTGCGCTGAGTGTGTAAGCATTGACCAGATTGGGCGCGCCGGGATCGAGTTCTTCGCGGATCCCTTCCAGCCCGGCTGCGAGCATCAGGGCGGCGCCAAGATAGGGGTTGCAGGAGATGTCAGCGGCCCGGCATTCCACCCGTCCGCCCGGTGAGGGAATGCGCAGCATATTGGTGCGATTGTTGTTGCCGTAACACACGAAAACCGGAGCCCATGTGAAGCCCGACATGCTCCCCTGCGCCACCAATCGCTTGTAACTGTTCACCGTCGGAGCGATCACCGCGCAGATGGCGGCTGCGTGGCGGAGCACGCCGGCGATGAAGTGCTCCGCCAGCCGGGTGACCTTCCCCGGGGTCGCTTCGGGGGTGGCGAACAGGTTGGCGCCCGTCTGCCCATCCGCCAGGGACATGTTGAAATGGGCGCCGCTGCCGGTGCGATCGCCGAAGGGCTTGGGCATGAAGGTGGCCAGCAGCCCATGGCGATGGGCGATCTCCTTCGCCATCAGCTTGAAGAAGGTGAGCCGATCGGCCATGGTGAGAACTTCGGCGTAATCGAAGTCGGTTTCAAACTGGCCAGGACCATCTTCGTGATCGAAGGAATAGACCCCCCAGCCCAGATCGTTCATCGCCTGCACCAGCTCGTCCAGCCAGGGCAGGTTGTCGAGCAGGCCGCGCACGTCGTAGGCGGGTTTGTCGAGGGTGTCGCGGTCGCTGTAGGGCACCCAGCCGCCCGCCGCGCCCTTCTTGAGCACGAAGAACTCGGTTTCGATGCCGAGGTTGAAGCGGAAGCCCATGGCGGCGGCCTCCTGGCGGACGCGGCCGAGGATGTGGCGGCTGCAGGCGTCGAAGGGCTGGCCGTGCAGATGCAGGTCGCTGGCGAACCAGGCCACCTCCCGTTGCCAGGGCAGCACGGTGACGCTGGCGGGATCGGGGACGGCGGCCACCTCGTCGTCACTCACCTCCTGGGGAACCCCGTCGAGGGCCGCCCCGGTGAACAACTCGGAGCCGGCCATCATCTGGCCCAGGTGCTCCAGGGGCACGGCCTTGGCCTTGCTGACGCCGTGCAGGTCGACGAAGCTCGCCAGGGCGTAGCGGACCCCCTTGGAGCGCAGGTCGGCCTGCAGGGCCGTGGTGGGATCGGAGGCGGGATGCTGGTGACTCATCAGGCGTGCAGCAGGGCGGGGGAGGACTGGACGGCCTGGCGCTGGGCGTCGAGCCAGTCGTGCCAGGCCTCGAAGCCCTCTCCGGTGGTGGCGGAAAGGCGGAACACGGCGCAGCGGGGATTCACCTGGCGGATGTGGGCTTCGATCCGCTCCACATCCACCGGCAGGTGGGGCAGCAGATCCACCTTGGTGATCAGCACGCAGTCGGCTTCCCGGAACATGACCGGGTACTTGAGCGGCTTGTCGTCGCCTTCGGTGACGCTCAGGAGGGCCACCTTGCGGTGCTCACCGATAGCGAATTCGGCGGGGCAGACCAGGTTGCCCACGTTTTCCACCCAGAGCAGATCCAGCCCGGTCGGGTCCAGCCGCTGCTGCAGGAGTTTCAGCCCACCGCTCACCATGGCGGCATCGAGGTGGCAGGCGCGGCCGGTGGTGATCGGCACCACCGGAATCCCCACGGCCTCCAGCCGCTCGGCATCGAGCAGGGTGGTCATGTCGCCTTCGAGCACAGCCATGGCCCAGCGGCTGGAGAGCGCGGCCAGGCTGCGCTCCAGCAGGGAGGTCTTGCCGGCGCCAGGGCTGCTCATCACGTTGAGACAGAGCAGGTTCCAGGCGTCGAAGTGCTCGCGGTTGTGGTCGGCCCGGTGCTGGTTGGCCGCCAGCAGGTTGAGACCGAGGGTGTCTTCGAGGGGCATGTGCATGGCGGATCAGCGGGCGGCTGTGGGACGGGAAGCGGTGGGCGGTGCGGTGGAGGCGGAAGGGGCGGTGTCGAAGCCGTAGGCGACGGAGCGGATCCGGAGCTCGCGGCCGCTGACGATCTCCTCCATCGGGTGCTGACAGCAGGGGGAGCGGAAGCCGTCGGCTGGATCGGGGCTGTAGGAGGCCTGGCAGCGGACGCAGCGACCCACCAGGAGGACCGACTCGATCACCAGTTCGGACCCGTCGAGCCAGGTGCCCTTCACGGCATCGGACCAGGTGACCACCAGCTGGTCGGGTTCGACGCAGGTGAAGGTGCCCACCTCAAGGTGGACCCGATCCACCAGGGGCACCCGGGGAGCGTGCTGCTGCTTCCATTCGTGCATGGAGAGGAGCAGGCAGCGGGTCATGTCGACTTCGTGCACCCCCCTATCTCCAGGCGCGGTCAACCTGCATGTTGCAGTCGCTGTGAAGCCAGGCAGGGGCTGACTTCCGGGGCAGCTGGCCGCTTACCACGAGGTGAGCCATGGTGTCGCAGATCACCCGGGTCGCCATCAGGGAGGTCATGTCGCTGACGTCGTAGGGGGGGGAGACCTCCACCACCTCAAGGCCGCAGACCGACACGTTGCGCACGATCAGCTCCAGCAGCTTCAGGGCTTCCCGCGGCAGCAGCCCCCCCGGCTCGGGCCAGCCGGTGCCCGGCACGAACCCGGCATCGATGCAGTCGATGTCGAAGGAGATGTAGACGCAGTCGGTGCCGTCGGTGGCCCGTTCGATGGCGAACTTGGCCGCCGCCTCCAGGCCCATGTCGCAGATGTCGGTGACGGTGAGCACGTTGGTGCCCCGTTCGCGGCAGACCTTCACCCCTTCGCGCGGCACCTGCCAGCCGCCGATGCCCAGCTGCACCAGGTTCTGGGCCGGGGCGTTGGCCATGTTGGTCGCATGGAACCACGGGGTGGTGTGCATGCGTTCGTCGAGGTCGGTCTCCTGGGTGTCGACGTGGCGATCGAAGTGGATGATGCCCACCTTCTTGTCGCCGAGGTGGCGGCAGACGCCCCGGACGGTGGGGAAGCCGATCGAGTGGTCGCCGCCCAGGATGATCGGGAAGGCGCCGCTGGCGAACACGTGGGCGATGCCTTTGGAAATCTGGTCGAAGCTCTTTTCGTTGTTGGCGGGGATGGTGAAGATGTCACCCACGTCACAGAGGGTGATCTGCTCGCGCAGGTCGACCCCCATTTCGTAGTTGTAGGGGGTGTACAGGGCTGAAATGCGCCGGATCCCCTGGGGGCCGAAGCGGGTGCCGGGGCGGTAGGTGGTGCCGCTGTCGTGGGGCACGCCCACCACCGCGACGTCAAACTCCCCGACCCGGTTCACATCCTCCAGATACGGGGCCTTCATGAAGGTGTTGATGCCCGCGTAGTGGGGCAGCTCACCGCGGGAGAAGGTGGAGATGCGCCGATCGACGATGCTGCTGGCCGCCTCCAGGCCGTAGCGAAGGCCCTGGTCAACCTCCTGTTGCCAGCCCGTCAGGGGCAGGGCGGCTTCTTTCTCCAGGGCCCGGGCCCCTTCGCTGCCGGCAGGGTGACCGCCCCTCGCAAACGCATCGGCCGCATCAGCTGCACTGCCGCTGGACGGTTCGTTCATTCAGACCTCTGGGCACGGGTGGAAATGGGGCGGTCTCCCGGGCTTTTGTCCCTCCGTGCCACTCGCTGTTTCGAAGGCGTGGGCCACACAAAACAGTGAATGTGCTTCTCTCGGACCAGGCATCCCTTCCACGGATGGCAGAGCCAGCTGTGGGGGATCGGAACCCTAGAAGCAACTTCCGCTCAGGCATGGTGAAGGTCCTTGGAACTGACCGTTGTGACGGTTGCTACCGGAACCTCCGGGTCGGCTCAGGTGGGACAGGGGAGGCCCGCCGCCTTGCGGTTGGTTTCGCGGCGCAACAACAGAAAGAGGTAGTCCGGGTCCTTGTACTGGCTCGGCAGGCACTGGTGCAGCTGCTCGAGGCGGTGCCAGCAGACCGTTCGCTGGATCTTCTTCAGGGTTCGTCCTTCCCGGACCAAAAGGCGCAAGGCCTTGCAATACATCGAATAGTTGGCCTCCAGTTCACCGATGGTGACTTTCGGAATCGTGGCCTTCGGCAGGGACGCTGGAAGCGATCGGGCGCTCATCGGCCATCCTTCGGGGCAGGCCCCGCAGAGATCCTTCCACTGTCGTTCATGGCCGGCCATCGCGCGCCCCCCAAACGGGGACATTCGGGGCTTGGGCGCCGCCATGGGGGTTCGCTGACCCGAACGCGGCGATGCTGCTGCACCCCTTCCGATTCAGTTAAGGTTTTGGCAACAGATCGACACCAGCCATGAACGCTGACCATCCCGTTCTGAATGCGCTGCTGGAGCAGCTCCGCTCCCTCAACGAGCAGTACAGCCGTCTGCCCAACGAAATCAACCGCTACCGGGTTGTCCGCCAGGAGCAACTGATCTCCCAGTGGGCCCCAGGCTTCAGCCTTGCCGTCTGAGCCGTCCTCCGCTCTCAAGCCTTGCATTGATTAATTTTCAATACGATATCGATACCTTTCTGCCCAGGTCATGAACAAAAATCATCCCGTCTACCACTCGCTGGTCTCCAGGCTTGAAAGCCTCAAGGATCAGTACCGGCGCCACCCCTGCGAGACAAGCCGCTATCGGCTGGTACGACAGGAGCAGTTGATTGCCCAGTGGGTCCAGACTTCCGATTTTCCCTCCTGAGGGGTGCTTCAGCGACGTCAGCCGGGGTCGGCGATGCCGGCCGACGTTCCCTCGCAACGCTGCCTGTTTGTCCCAGGGTGACCGTTGTTGCCGTCTCTCAGCCGGGGATGGGCTATTCCGTCAACAGCTCACCTTCCACAGTGGTATGGGTAAGAAAGGCAAAAGTGATGCCAAGGTCAAGTCCGGCACATCCAAGGACCTGAGCAGCAAGGGCAAGTCCACCAAAAAATCGGGCAATGGCCACCGATCCGGGGGGATCAGCGAGGCTGATCTGTACCACCCCTCTCCCATTTTCGACGACCTCGCCTCCCACCCAGAAGGACGTCCCACCAAGCTGGATCGGAAGTTCTACGAGAAGGAACTGGCCCGGCTCCAGGTGGAGCTGGTCAAGATGCAGTACTGGGTGAAACATGTGGGCTACCGCATGATCCTGCTGTTCGAAGGTCGTGACGCCGCCGGCAAGGGTGGCACCATCAAACGGATCACCGAGCCCCTGAATCCTCGCGGCTGCAACGTGGTGGCCCTGGGCACCCCCTCCGACCAGCAGAAATCCCAGTGGTACTTCCAGCGCTATGTCGAGAACTTCCCGTCGGCCGGGGAAATCGTGCTGTTCGACCGCAGCTGGTACAACCGGGCCGGCGTTGAAAAGGTCATGGGCTTCTGCGCGCCGGAGCAAGTGGACGAGTTCATGCTCTCCTGTCCGGAATTCGAGCGCATGCTCGTGCGCAGCGGCATCACCTTGATCAAGTACTGGTTCTCCGTCAGCGACGATGAGCAGGAGCTCCGTTTTCGCTCCCGTCTCGAAGATCCCGCCCGGCGCTGGAAGCTCAGCCCGATGGACCTGGAATCCCGCGATCGCTGGGTGGAGTTCTCCCGGGCCAAGGATGAAATGTTCGCCCACACCAACATCCCTGAGGCTCCCTGGTTCACGGTGGAGGCCAATGACAAGCGCCGGGCCAGGCTCAACTGCATCCGCCACCTGCTCAGCAAGGTCCCCTACGAGGACATGACCCCGGCTGCCATCGAACTGCCCCCCCGCAAGAGCGGAGGCGACTACCAGCGGCCCCCGATGAACGAGCAGTTCTTCGTTCCCAACGCCTACCCCTGAAGCCGCCAGCGGCCCCCCAGCAGCTCCAGCCAGATCAACACCACCAGCCAGTGGATCAGCACCGGTGGCCAGACCGAGCCCGTGGCCAGGTAAGCGATCACGCAGACCACCCCCAGCAGACTGGCCAGGAGCAGGAAGCGTCCGTCATCGAACAGGCGCCTCCCCTGGGGATACCAGAGCCGGCCGGCCAACGGATGCCAGGCCACGAACAGCCCCACACTCAGGGTGCCCCAGGCGACGCTGTCCCATCCGCTCAGCCCCTCGAGCGGGTGGGGCAGCAGGGCCGCCCGGAACAGGGTTTCCTCGACCAGGGCCGGAGTCAGCAGCAGGACCAGCGCCTGGCGCACCAGCACCAGGGGCCGCACCCTTGGCCGCTGCACTGGCAGGAATCCCGTGGCACGCCCCAGGGCCAGGGCCACGGCGGCATAGGCCCCCAGCAGCACGGCGGCAAGGGCCAGCCCGCGACCGGTGAGGGGGGCGAAGAAGGCGTCCATGAGGCGGGGCTGGATCACCCCGACCACTGGCAGCTGGCCCAGCAGCTGCGTCGGAGCCAGGGGGGCCAGGCGCTGGTCAGCCCCGGGAAGTTGGTTGGTGCGCACCAGACGCAGGCGGTCGCCATGGCGCAGGAACACTCCGGCCATCTCATCGTGAGCCCGGCGGGGCAGCATGGAGCGCCAGCTGAGCAGTCCGTCCCTGAGGCTCCGACTGGCCTGGAACCGGTCCGGTCCATCGCCCGGGTTGTTCATCAGGGAGGCGTTGTGGCGCCAGTCGTCACGCACCATGCCGAAGGGGGTCAGCAGGGCATCGAGGGCCTGGGCCAGTGACGCCAGCCGGGGCAGTTCGCTGCCGTCCAACGCCCGGCGACGGCGACGCAGCTGGTCGATGGTGATCCAGAGGGCCTGGCTGGAATCCTGCACGCAGGAGATGGCCGGACTGACCAGGGACACACCGCTGCCGTCGCCGCTGCGGTAGCGGGCCATCAGCACCTCCGCCTGGATCGCCAGTTCCTCCAGCAGCAGGGGCTCGGTGCGCACCAGCACGTCGGAGATCGGACGGGTGCCCAGCCAGCCCCGCTGCAGGTTGCCGGTGTAGGCACTCCAGTCCTGGCTGCCGGAGACGATGCCGTTGGGGTTGTTGGCATAGATCTGGTGGTAGCGCAGGTCGAAGCGGGGCTGTCCCGTGAAGGGATCGACCACCACCCGGGCGGCGCCGAAGGCGAAATGGCCCGTGACCGTGAAGCCGCTGATCGCTTCCCCATCGGGTCCACCGATGCCGCCGAAGCTGTGGATCACCAGGGAGCGGTCGCCGGGCTGCCACGGGGTGTGGGCACCGTCAGGGACCAGGTCCACCCGGTTGACGCGGCCGCGGCGGGTCTGGTCGTCGCTCCAGTTGACCCGGCTGATGTGGTTCAGCCCGGCGGTGGTGCCCTGCAGGAGACGGTCGTTCGCCAGGGAGGTGAGCAGGCGGGGCTCCAGGGCCTGGGCGGTGAAGGTCCCGGCGCCATCCGGGGCGCCGTAGAGGTACCAGCCTTCGGCGCCCGTTGGGGTCTCCAGCAGTCCCGCCGGGTCGAAGAAGCGCCGGCCGTGGCGATCGGGTGGCTGGACCGGCAGTCGCACGGTCTCGATGGCGCCGCTGAAGCTGCCGCGGTGCCGGTCGTAGTGCTGCACCCGGAAACGCTCTGGATCGGCAGGATCGCGGGAGAGCAGCTGCACCAGGCCCACCCAGCGGCCGGTGCTCTGCAGCGGCGGACGGCCGATGCGCAGCATGGGCTCCCCGTTCCGCTGCTCGACCCGCACGGCTTCCAGCGCCACGGTGATGTCGTCGTGGGGGTGCGCCCCGGCCAGGGACTGCAGCGGCCCCACCTCAGCGCGACCGTTGAGCCGGGTGGGGACCACATTGCCCTGCTGGGCCGCCAGGCGGGCCTCGGCCCCAAGCCGCACCGGCGTTCGCACGTTGCTGACCAGGGCGCGCAGCTTTGGGTCGTCGAGCCAGCCCAGGCGCAGACGCCGGCCGATCAGGTCGTCATGGCCGGCCGGGGCCTGCTCCACCTCCAGCCACACCCAGTCTTCGCCGCCCTGGGCCATGGTGGCGGCAGGGGGAAGAATCAGCCGGCCAAACCAGTCGCTGTGGGGGCGGTAAAGGGCCGGGTCCGGCCGACGCTCCAGGGGATAGTGCGCCGGACGGTTGAAGGGGGCCCGCCAGGCCAGGTCATAGCTGGTGGGGGGTGGTGGCCCCGGCTGGGCCAGGGCCGCCCTGGCCAGGGGCAGGAACAGCAGCGCCATGGCGCCGATGGCCAGCAGGAGGGCAGACCAGCGGCGGCGGCGCCGGGGAAGCCACCTCAGCCGTGGCTGTGGCAGGAGCAACAAGGCGCTAGCTCCCCCCCTCGCGGTGGATCGCCAGGGCGGCCAGCACCCCCCCGGCGAATCCGGAGGCGTGGCCGATCCAGCTCACCCCCGGGGGACTCAGGAAGGGCAACAGGCTGGGCAGGGCCCCCCCGTAGGCGAACAGGGCCGTGAGCGACAAGAGGATCGAGAGTGGGCGACGCTCCAGCCAGCCGATCAGCAGCAGGTAGCCCAGCAGTCCGTAGATCACCCCGGAAAGGCCATGACTGGCCTGATGCCAGAACAGCCAGACGGGAATGGCCGTGGCATAGACCCCCAGCCACACGGCCAGATAGTCGCCGCGGCTCTTGGCCAGCACCAGCCAGGAGAGGGGCAGGAACCAGAGGCTGTTGCTGATCAGATGCCCGAAGCCACCGTGGCTGAAGGGGGCTGTGAGCACGCCGAGGAAGGGTCCCCCCGGCACCATCGGCAGGTTCCAACGCCCCCCGAAGACCAGTTGGTCGATGATCTCCTGGACCCAGGGCACCGCCAGGATCACGAGGGGCAGCACGGCCACACCCTTGAGGTGGGACAGGCTGCGGTCGAGCCGCTGGGCGAGAGATCCGGCCATGGCCGCCGACGGGTGGGCAGTGCATTGCGCGCCTGTCCTAGCTCCCCAGCGGACCGCTCAGCAGCCACCACCACAGCGGAACCGAGACCAGGGCCAGGGCCGTGCTCCACAGCACCAGAGCCGCCACCGCTTCGGCCGCCCCCTTCTGCCCGGCAGCGGCCGCCCCCTTCTGCCCGGCAGCGGCCGCCTCTGTGAGCAGCAGCACAGAGACGGCGGTGGGTGCCGCCGCCTGCAGCACCACCGCATCCCGCAGCAGGGATGGCAATCCCAGCAGGCTGGCCAGCAGCAGCATCGCCAGGGGCAACACCAGCAACTTGCCCGCCAGGGCCAGCCCCAGCCCGGGGGGGCTCTCAGGGGTTGGATGGCGACGCCGCAGCACCAGTCCGAGCCGCATCCCCACCATCGCCAGGGCCACCAGGACCACCAGGCGTGCCGGCCACCACAGCCACTGGGCCAGCGTGGCGCTCCAGGGGGTCTGGTACACGAGCACGGCGAGTCCCAGACCCCGGATGGCCGGACTGGTGGCCAGGACCCGCAGCTGCTGGCGGAGGCTGCCGGCGCGCCGGTCGACCAGCAGCGGTCCAAGGCTCCAGGTGATCAGGGTGGCCATCAGATCGAAGGCGATCGTGAAGCCGATGGCATCGGCGGGGAGCAGGGCCAGCCCCACAGGAAGTCCCCAGTAGCCGGTGTTGCCCACGATGCAGCCCAGCTGCAGGCTGCCGTCGGGAATCTGGCGGCGCAGGGCCGGCAGGCGCAGCAGCAGCAGCCCCAGGACCGAAGCGGCGGCGGCCATCAGAGCCGCCGTGAGCAGGTTGGACTGGAAGCCCGCGCGCAGCAGCAGCGCCACCACACCGATCGGGATGCCCCAGGCCATCAGTGGTGGGGCCAGCCTCCCGGGCAGCCCAGGGAACCGCACCCCCAGCAGCAAGCCGATCCCCAGAGCCGGCACCAGTTCAAGCAGGAAGCGCAGCACCAGCTCACCCCAGCTGCCGGTCCTCCCAAGATGGCGGCCCCGGGCCACCAACGCTGCCTAGGGTCGTGGCACCCCCATGGTTCCCAGGCTCCCGATGCAATCCCCTATGCGTTCCGGCGCAGACAACGGCTTCGGCGGTCTCTGGCAGCTGATCTTCGCCGCCGTGCTGGGTGGACTGGTGCTGCTCACCCAGACGGTGTTCATCGTGCCGGCGGGCAGCGTCGCCGTGGTCACCACCCTCGGCAAGGTGACCGGCGCGCCACGGCAGCCGGGAGCCAACCTCAAGGTCCCCCTGGCCCAGAACACCTCCCTCTTCGATGTGCGAACCCAGGTGAGGCCGGAGCAGTTCTCCACCCTCACCAAGGACCTGCAGGTGATCCAGGCCACCGCGACGGTGAAATACGCCATGAAGCCCGCTGAGGCGGGTCGCATCTACGAAACGATCGCCACCGACGACCAGCAGATTTATCCGCGGGTGATCCAGCCGTCCCTGCTGAAGGCCCTCAAGTCGGTGTTCTCGCAGTACGAACTGGTGACCATCGCGACGGAGTGGAACTCCATCTCGGAACTGGTGCAGGAGAAGGTGGCCGAGGAGTTGCGCAAGTTCGACTACGTGACCGTGCAGGGCCTGGATCTCACGGGCCTGCAGATCGCCGAGGAGTATCGCGCCGCAATTGAGCAGAAGCAGATCGCCGAACAGCAACTGTTGCGGGCCCAGACGGAGGTGCTGATCGCCGAGCAGGAGGCCAAGCGCTACCAGACCCTCAATTCCAGCCTCGACGACCAGGTGCTCTACAAGCTGTTCCTGGATAAGTGGGATGGTCAGACGTCGGTGGTGCCCGCCCTGCCTGGGGCGGCCGGGGGCGGCAACCCGGTGATCGTCAACGGTCGCCGCTGAATCCGCCCCCCATGGCTGAAGCCATTCTCGACGTGGATCTGCTGGCCTTCGAGCGGGGCAGCCAACGGGCCCGGGAGGCTGTGGTCGATGGCGTCAGACGCAGTCTGGCCACCGGTTTCGTCTACACCAGCAGCGATCTCCCCGTCGATCTCCTGGATTCCGCCTATGGCGTTCTGCAGCGCTTCTTCGCCCTGGAGCCTGAGGCCAAGCGGTGCTTCCGCGCCCCGGGCGCCAACGGCCAGACGGGCTACACAGAGCTACTGGTGGAAACCGCCGCCGGCAGCGTGCATCCCGACTGGAAAGAGATGCTGAACTGGTCGGCCCCGTTGCCGTTGGGCCATCCGCTGCGACGCCGGTTCCCGCAGCTCTATCCCGAGCAGCTCCTGCCGGAAGCGGCCGTGCCCGGCATCACGGTGCTGCTGGCCGAGTTCCATCGGGCGATCGCCGATCTGCAGCGGCGTTTCCTGCGGGTCATCGCCCTGGGCATGGGCTGTGCCGAAGACTTCTTCGAGGAGATGGTGTCTGAGGCTCCCACCCTCACCCGGGCCCTGCGTTACCCGCCCATGGCCGACGCCCCGGCGCAGGGTCATCTCTGGGCGGCGGCCCATGGGGACATCAACCTGATCACCGCCCTGCCGCGGGCCACGGGACCTGGCCTGCAGGTGCGGGTGGCCGGCGAGTGGCTGGAGGCCGCACCACCGGAGGGGCGGGTGATCATCAACACGGGGCTGATGCTGGAGCGCCTCTCCAACGGCCGCATCCCAACCGGCTGGCACCGGGTGATGGCGCCGGCTGGGGCCACCTCTGAGCGCCACAGCGTTGTCCAGTTCTGCCATGCCAGGCCCTGGACCATCCTGGCGCCGGTGCCATCCTGTTGCAGTCCCCACCACCCCCAGCGCTACAGCGCGATCCGTGCCGCTGATGCCCTTGAAGAAGTGCTCTACCGCATCAATCTGCTGGAGAGCTGAGGGGACGCCTGAGGGACAAGCGATGGATCCCCAGCCCGCTTTCCCCCATCAGCTCGACGATCCAGGGGGCGGGGATCCGCTCCGTGTCGCCGGTGTCGATGTTCAGAACTCTGGCGAAGTCCGTTGGATTGGGGCCACTGAGGTCGCAGATCCGGCCGATGAACCAGGGTCTGCCAGCCACCGCCACCACGGCCAGGTGGCCGGGGCGGGCGTCCCGGAAGCGTTGGGGGTTGGCCCTGCGCAGGGGAGCCACCGCAGGATCGATCTGACCGGGTGCCACGGCTGAGCTCTGGTACAGATGTACTGTACTCAGGTTGGCGGGATGCGCCACCGGTGGCGCCTTGATGCCTAGTCTGGTTTCTGGTCAGGTTGGGATCCATGGGCGCAGTCAGGACAGAGCGAACGGCAGAAGGTCCGGACCAGGCCTTGACAGCAGGCAACGACCCGTCCTTTCTCTACGAGCCCCTGGAGCGTTTCGGCGCGGGGATCACCGGCTCCCGCCCCTGGAATCTCAACGCTCTGGCTGGGGTGGAGCGGCTCAACGGGCGTGTGGCGATGCTGGGGTTCGCGGCGGCCCTGATCGGTGAGGCCCTCACCGGTGAGGGCGTCCTGGGTCAGTTGGTTCTGATGCTTCGCTGGGTGCTCGGCTGACTTTCTCCTCCGCGGCCGGCCGGCTTCCATGCCCCATGCGCTGGCGCTGCGTTGGTTGGGTGCCGCTCTTGCTGAACGGGTTTTTCTTCGCTCTGGAAATGGCAATCACGCGAACATCCCCTATCCATCGTTCGCGGTAAAATACATTCATCCGGAAAACTGTTGAATGATTTTCTCTTGGGAACGGTTTGTTTCCTGCATTCCCTTCATTGGATTCATCCCTTTCAGGGTGCTCTGCTGCCACAGGTTGTCGTCGGCTTTCTTGCTCGGGCCTTAACGGCTCATCAGTTGGCTATGACTTGAACCATCCGGCTGTCACTGAATCAATGATTCGCTGGGACATCATGCAGTACCTGTCCGATTTCGCAGATCCATGAAGATGAAAGCCAATCAGAATTCTCTCTATATCCTGATGATCAGCATTCATGGACTGATCCGCGGTAAGCAGCTTGAACTTGGCCGCGATGCGGATACCGGAGGTCAGACAAAGTACGTGGTGGAACTTACGAGGGCCCTCGCCAGGCGGCCTGAGGTCGGCCAGGTGGATCTGGTCACAAGACTCATCACAGATGATTCGGTGTCACCTGAGTATGGAAAGCCGCTGGAAGCTCTTGACCAAAATGCACGCATTATTCGCATTGACGCCGGACCCGGTCTGTACATCCCGAAGGAAGACCTATGGAGCCATCTTGATGCCTATACCGATGAGCTGTTCGGCTGGCTCCATCGCCAGCCTCGCCTGCCGGATGTGCTGCACAGCCACTACGCCGATGCCGGCTATGTCGGTGTCCGCCTCTCCCATCTTACGGGCTTGCCGCTGATCCATACCGGTCACTCCCTCGGGAGGGACAAGTTTCGAAGGCTTCTGGCCCTTGGTCTGTCCGTCGAAGACATCCAGCATCGTTACAAGATGTCCGAGCGGATCAGTGCCGAGGAGGATGTTCTCAACAGTGCCAGCCTCGTGATCACGAGCACCCACAACGAAATTGAAGATCAATACGAACTCTACGATTGCTATACACCCGAAAAAATGTCGGTCATCCCACCGGGAACCGATCTGAATCAGTTTCACCCCCCCACCGGTGAGGAAGCCTCGGTTGGCTTTTTCGGCGTCCTGAGCAGGTATCTCAGAGAGCCGCACAAGCCGATGATTCTGGCCCTTTCGAGACCGGATGAACGCAAGAATATCGTGTCACTCCTGGAAGCCTACGGACAATCCAAGCGCCTGCAGCAGCTTGCCAATCTTGTCATTGTTGCCGGTAATCGAGATGACATCCGGGAGCTCAATGACGGTGCTCAGAATGTCTTGACTGAGCTACTTCTTGTCATTGACTGCTACGACTTGAACGGTCTTGTCGCCCTGCCCAAGCATCATTCCGCCAGTGAAGTGGCGGAAATCTACCGGCTGGCTGCCGCTTCAAAAGGTGTCTTTGTCAACCCTGCGCTCACCGAGCCCTTCGGTCTGACCTTGCTGGAAGCGGCGGCGAGTGGTCTGCCGCTGGTGGCGACAGAAGTCGGCGGACCAGTGGACATCATCGGAAATTGCAACAACGGTCTTTTGATTGATCCCCTAGACGAGGCCTCGATTGCCTCAGCTTTGCTCAGCATTCTCGAAGATCAGGAGTTGTGGTCGAAGTATTCTGAGCATGGCCTCACCAACGTGGCCAGATTCTATTCCTGGGAAGCGCATGCCAAGACCTATCTTGAGAAGTTAACGGCGCTCATTGATCAGAATAGAATTGCGGCACGTCCTGCGCCCCTTGCCAAGGCACCTGCCGTACAGACCCGAACCCGCGCCATCTTTACGGCCATCGACAACACGCTGCTTGGCGATCCAGAGGCCTTGGCCATGTTCGTGAAGGTGATACGGGAGCAGCATCGCAGAGTCCTCTTCGGTATTTCCACAGGCCGAAGCCTGAACTCGGTTCTCAAGATTCTTAAGGTCCATTCCATCCCCATGCCCGATGTACTGATCACCAGCCTGGGGACGGAGATTTATTACCCTCCTCAGTTCACGACGGATATCTCCTGGACACACCACATTGACCACTGGTGGACCCCGCAGGTGCTGAAGCGAATCGTTGATCCGCTGCCTGGATTGACGCCCCAGTCGAAGGATCAACAAAGCCGCTTCAAGGTCTCCTACTACTACGATGAACAGCTGGCTCCATCCATGGAAGACATCCTCACCATGCTGCGTCAGCATGAGGTCTCTGTTCATACCACTCTGTCCTTCGGTCAGTTCCTTGACTTCGTGCCCGCCCGTGCGTCCAAGGGCCAGGCCTTGCGCTATGTCGCCAACCAGTGGAAGATTCCCCTGGAGCGTGTTCTTGTGAACGGTGGATCCGGAGGCGACGAGGACATGCTCCGTGGCAACACGCTAGGCGTGGTGGTGGCCACTCGTCATCGTGAAGAACTTGCCCAGCTCAGTGAAACCCAACGGGTGTACTTCGCAGAGGGCTCCCATGCTTCCGGTATCCTTGAAGCCATTGATTATTATGACTTCTTTAATTTGTAAATGTTTCCTCGTACTCCACTGATGCAGAATCTGCTCATCTGTACGGATCTTGATCGAACCCTTCTGCCCAATGGCGAACAAGCTGAATCCACCGGAGCAAGGTCGATGTTTGCTCGTTTTGTCTCTCGGCCTGAGGTTTTTCTGGCGTATGTCAGCGGTCGCCATCTAGCGTTGGTGGAACAATCGATTCAAGAGTATGGTCTGCCACTTCCAGAATGGATCATCGGTGATGTGGGCAGCTCGATTTACGCTAAGGATCGCGATGGCTGGTCACTGCTCACGTCTTGGTCAAGACACATCTCCCTTGACTGGAAAGGGTTTGAGGCTAGGGACCTGGTCGCACTGTTCTCTGGACTCGGTCGGTTGGTGCTGCAACCAGAAGACAAGCAGAACACCTACAAGCTCAGTTACTTCCTTCCCTTGGATATTGACTTGCCGGCCTTGAAGCAAGCCATGGTCAGCTGTCTTGAGGAAATGAATATTGCTGCCAGTCTGATATTCAGTGTGGATGAACAGGCCGCAATCGGACTGCTGGATGTCTTGCCCAAAAGGGCCAACAAGCTTCATGCGATTGAATTTCTCATGCGTGAGCAGGGGTTCCTTTCGGAGCAGACGCTGTTTGCCGGCGACAGCGGCAATGACCTGACGGTGCTCACCAGTTCGGTGCCTTCAGTGCTGGTGGCCAATGCCCATCAGGATGTGGTCGAACAGGCCTTCGAGGAGGCCTGTCGGATGGGTACAGGCGATCGCCTGTATCTCGCCAAGGGTGGTTTTCTGGAAATGAACGGCAACTACAGTGCAGGAATCCTGGAAGGGATTGCCCACTTTCATGCCGATGCCATCAGGGAGTTGGATTGATCCGATGCAGCAGCATTCCCCGATCACCATTTTTGGTGAAGTTCTTTTCGATTGCTTCCCCGACGGTTCCGAGATCCTGGGGGGGGCTCCTTTCAACGTGGCCTGGCATCTCAGCGGCTTCGGCCTGTCGCCTCGTTTCGTCAGCAGGGTCGGGATGGATCGACGCGGTGAGCGGATTCGTTCATCGATGCAGAGCTGGGGCCTGGATGACCGCTTTCTGCAATCAGATGCTTCTCGCCCCACCGGCCGAGTGATGGTCACCATCGATGACAATGAGCCCCATTACGACATCGTGCCGGAGAGTGCCTATGACTTCATTGAGCCGCCAGATCTCTCGCAACTGCCGGCCCAGGCCGTCCTCTACCACGGCTCCCTGGCCCTTCGCCACCCCTCCTCCGCGGCGGCCCTGGCCGCCGTCAAAGCCGTGCACCAGGGCCCGATCTTTCTGGATGTGAATCTGCGCACGCCCTGGTGGTCGCAGGACGCGATCCACCCGTTGCTGGATGACGCCGATCACGTCAAGCTCAACGAAGCGGAGCTTGCTCTGCTGACGACGGAGGGACCCATCGCAGATGATGCTGCCAGTCTTTGCGCCGTGATGCGAGACTTCTCACGTCAACATGGTCTGACAACCTTGATCGTCACCCGTGGTGCCCAGGGGGCCATGCTCTGCAGCGACGATCAAATGGTGGCTGTCGGCCCGGCTCCCGATACCCGTGTCGTGGACACCGTGGGAGCGGGGGATGCGTTCTCTGCCGCCTTTCTGCTCGGGCTCACGCGGCGGTGGTCGCTTTCCGACAGTCTGGATCACGCACGGGACTTCGCGGCAGCCCTGGTCTCACGCCAAGGCGCCACCATTGATGATCGCTCTGTCTATCAGCAGTTTCTGACGTCTTGGGGTTGCCATTGATCCGATGTATGAGCAAATATCGCACTCCCTGCTGAATTCCATCCTGGATGATCTCCGGCCGGAGATTCGCCGCCAGGACCTACGTCATTTCTACACCAGGCTGGGCGCCAACTTTTACGCCATCCATTCCCTGTTTGTCACGCTCTATGGCCACCGTGACGACTTCAAGCTTCAGCTTCTGCGACTGGTCGAAACCATGGCCAGAGGCTATATCGACCGATCACCTGATCTTGAACTTCTCGATATCCAGAGGGAGTACGACTACAACTGGTTCCTCTCCCAGAAGTGGGTTGGGATGGCCATTTATTCCAATGGTTTTGCCGAGAATCTTGCAGACCTGGAATCCAAGATTGGTTACTTTCAGGAGTTGGGAATCAATATGGTTCATATCCTCCCCATCCTGATGTGTCCAACCGGAAAGAGTGATGGCGGGTATGCGATCAGTGACTTCCGTCAAATTGATGAACGAGCCGGGACGATCAGTGATTTGAGGAACATCGCGGATGAGTTCAGGAAGAGAGAGATCCTGCTGGTGCTTGACATCGTGCTTAACCACACCTCCGATGAGCATGAATGGGCGAAACGTGCCATGGCTGGGGAGAGCCACTTTCAAGATTATTATTATATTTACGAAAGCAGGGATATTCCGGATGTTTTCGAGCAGAGCATGCCCGAAGTCTTTCCGGAGAGTGATCCAGGAAACTTCACCTGGAATGAGGAGATGGGCAAGTGGGTCATGACGGTTTTTCATGACTACCAGTGGGATCTTAACTACTCCAATCCAGCAGTGTTCATTGAAATGCTGGATGTGTTGCTCTTCTGGGCCAACCAGGGTGTAGATGTTCTGCGTCTTGATGCCGTTGCGTTTCTCTGGAAGAAGCTCGGAACATCCTGCCAGAATGAACGCAAAGCCCACCTCATCCTGCAGCTCATGAAGGATTGCTGTCAGGTGACGGCACCTGGGGTGCTTTTCATCGCGGAGGCCATCGTGGCACCCACCGAGATCACCAAGTATTTTGGTGAAGACGCTGTTGTTGCCAAGGAGTGTGAAATTGCCTACAACGCCACCTTGATGGCCTTGTTGTGGGACAGCGTGGCCACGCGCAACACCAAGCTTCTCTCGCAGGGCATCAAGAGTCTGCCGAGCAAGCTGGAACGCGCCACCTGGTTGAACTATGTCCGTTGCCACGATGACATCGGCTTTGGATTCGATGACAAGGACATTGAACTGGTCGGTTATGAGCCGCGTGCCCACCGTCGCTTTCTCATCGACTACTTCAAAGGGGATTTCGATTCGATTCCCCGAGGGCTTGCTTTCATGCCCAACGACACCACTGGTGATGCGCGGATCTGCGGCTCGCTGGCGTCTCTCGTTGGCCTTGAATCCGCCATTGAATCATGTGATCAGAAGCTGATCGCCACAGCGATCAGTCGTATTCTGCTCATGCACGGGATCATTCTTTCTTTCGGCGGCATTCCACTCATCTACAACGGAGATGCTTTGGGTGTCTTGAATGACTATAGTTTCTACGATGATGACAGCAAGAGCAATGATACCCGTTGGGTGCATCGTCCGAAGATCAACTGGGAGAAGGCGGAGCTCAGGAAGAAGCAGGGAACGGTGGAGTGTTCGATCTTCACGGCCATGAAGAAGATGATTTCTATTCGCAAAGAAATCTCCGCCTTTGCTGACTTCAATAACCGAGAAATTTTTGACCTCGATAATGATTACCTTCTCGCTTTCGTGCGTTTTAATCCACTGCGCCCTTCGGAGAAGGTCCTGGTCTTGGCGAATTTCAATGATCAGCCTCAGTTCTTTGATCTCGACACCCTGGGGCCTGCCGTCTTCGGACGCCATGACTGCCTCACCGATCTCTATTCGGGTCGGACACCCTCCCAGTCCGGGAGCCGCATCGCCTTGCAGGCTTATCAGTTTTACTGGCTCACCAAGATCTGAATCTCCCTTGGCCCACGTGCCAGCTCCAACGTGAGCCTCCCAGCGAGCTCTGATTCCCACTGTCCTTCGCGCACGATGCCCCCTGTCCATGCGCGTCTTCACTCCGGCCCTGCTGACTCTCCTGGTGGCCTCCGCGGCCGTGGTGCTGGCCGTCACGACGGAGAAGCCCCCCGGCTCCAACGTGCCTTCGCTGCCATCCCAGGAGCGGCAACGTGCGGAGCAGGCCCCGCCTCCTGCTCCAGCCCCAACCCGCTCCTACCCCCGATTGCCAGGGGATCCCGCGGCGATTGCCTCCCAGCTGGCCGCGGTGGAGACAGCACTGCGGTCCGCTTCCACACCAGCCGGGCTGCTCCCCGAGCTGGGGCACCGTCAACAGGTGATCTACCGCAGGCTCGCCCTCGATCCGCTCCTGGCCGCCCGGGTGCGGGTTTCCCTGGAGGTCCGCTGGCAGGGCGTCTTCGACCGTCACCTGGCGGCCCGCCGCGAGTTCCTGGCCATGCACCGGGGTGGGCCGCGTTCGGCCGTCGTTCCCGCCTGGCGGATCATTCCACCGGAGCCTGCGGCCAATCTGCTCCGCTACTACCGCGAAGCGTCGGCCGCCACCGGCATCCCCTGGGAGGTGCTGGCCGCGGTCAATCTGGTGGAAACGGGCATGGGCCGCATCGATGGGGTTTCCGTCGCGGATGCCAGGGGACCGATGCAGTTCCTGCCCAGCACATGGGCCGAGCCTGGTATCGGTCAGGGGGACATCCGCGACCCTGAGGATGCGATCCATGCCGCTGCCCGTTATCTGGTGCGCCGGGGCGGGCTCAAGGACATCCGTAAGGGGCTCTGGGGGTACAACAACAGCAACCGCTACGTGAGGGGCGTGCTGCTTTACGCCGAGCTGCTCCGCCAGGACCCCCAGGCGTTCACAGGCCTCTACAACTGGGAGATTCACTACAACTCCGCCGCCGGTGACCTGTGGCTGCCGGTGGGCTACAACCAGCCCAGACCCCTGCCGGTCACCACCTACCTGAAGCGCTACCCCGCGTCGGCCCCTCCCGGACGCTGACGCACCCTGCCAGCATGGATGGCCCCCATCGGCCCTGGATGACCCAGCTGCAAGCCATCAACATCGCCAAGGTGACCACCATGGTGGCTCTGCTGATCCCGGCCCTTGTGCTGGGGCTGGAGTCTCCCCGGGTGGTGATCTACCTCTCCTTGCATCTCAGCTACTGCCTCTGGTGGCTGCTCGAGGAGGTGCTGTTCCCCTGGCGTTCCCGCCAGCTCTTCACCGATCGGGTTCAGCCGCTGCAGGCCGCCTTGGTGGTGCTCTATGTCGGGGTCTTCTATGCCCTGCCGGGCTGGCTGGCGATGGCCAACGACCAGCCCCTGCAACCACTGACCATCGCCATTGGACTCAGCTTCTACATCTTCGGTTCGCTCCTGAACACAGCCGCTGATGTGCAGAAGGGAACGGCCAAGGAGCTGGGCGCCACCCTGGTGGCGGATGGGGCCTGGCGCCGTGTCCGCCATGTCAACTACCTGGGCGACCTGCTGCGCTACAGCAGCTTTGCGGTGATCGCCGGTTCGCCCTGGTCCTGGCTGCTGCCCGCTTCGGTGCTGGCGCTGTACCTGCCCCGCATGATCCAGAAGGAGGCCTTGATGGCGGAGCGCTACCCCGGTTTCGAGGCCTACTGCCAAACGAGCTGGTGGTTGGTGCCGGGTGTCATCTAGGCGTCAGCTGAGGCCGCGTCCAAGCAGCACATCCCTGGCGCCGTTGACCGCCTGCATCGTGTCGTGGCGGCCGCCACGGTCAGGGTGATGCTCGGCGGCAGCCTGCTTCCAGGCCACGGTGACGTCCGATTCGCGCAGCCGTCCTGACAGGGCCAGGCCGAGTCTGGAGCGGGCTTCGATGGCCTCAAGGCCTGGACTGCGGCCAAGAGGTCCATGGTCGGCGGCGGAGAGGCCCGTGCCTTTCTTGCGTCGTCCCTTGGTTCCGGCAGGTTTGGCTTTGCCACCAGAGCCCATGGCAAAGCCTTTTTTTGGGGAGGCCTGGGGACCGTCACCGGCGGGGCTGCTGGGCGTTGCTGGTCGGAGGGACACCAAAGAAACGCGTGGGTCGAACAAGGTGCGAGCCATGGGTTCTCAGGTGCCAGCTCGGCCGGTGCGTTGGTGGGTGGTCGTGCCTCAGACCGAGGCGTCGAGGGCGGGGGCCAGATCGATGCTCAGTTCGGCCAGCAGATCGGCAGCCAGTTGATCGCTGGATTCGGAGCTGATCGGGGCCGCTTCAGGAGCCATCATCACTTCAGGTGCCTGACCACGCCCGCCAGCCATCGCCGGGGTGAAAAAAGCCAGGGCCAGACCCACCATCAGGGCGAAGAAGAAGGAGAGGGCTCGCATGGACCAGGGAGAGCGAATCGACTCTGTCCTAACACCGCTGTGGTCGTTCCCGCTGTCGGCAGGGAAGATGGCGTCATGGCCAGCGGTGTTCCCTCCCCAGTCCCCTCCGTGGTGTATGCGGGATTCGGGATTCGCACGGCCGCCTCGTTGATCGATTCGGTGCTGATGGTGCTCATCACGGCACCGTTTCCTCTGCTTCTGTTTATTCTTCCCAGCGAGACGGCGATTCTTGGACTCAGCACGGTGTTCTCCGCCCTGCTGGTGATCCTGTTCTGGCGCTGGAAGCAGGGCACCCCTGGCAAGTTGCTGCTACGCCTGCGGATCGTGGATGCCCACTCCGGCGGTGAGCCCGATCTGCGCCAGTGGTGCCTGCGTTACGTCGGCTATGTCCTCTCCACCGTGCCCCTGCTGCTGGGGTTCTTCTGGGTGCTCTGGGATCCCCGTCGCCAGGGCTGGCACGACAAGCTCGCCGGCACGGTGGTGATCCATTCACCCCAGCGGCACTCCTCAGCCCCCCGTCCCACGACGTAGGTCGGGAATGCTGGTGCTGGATCCCCTCATCCCGTCCTTGGCCATGACCGCTCCCTCCCGCGATCCCCTGGATGAGGCGATCGCCGCCCGCCGAAGCCAGGATCCCCTGGTGGGCGCCAAGATCGGCGCTGAAGAGGTCAGCCGCCGGCTGCTGCAGGCCATGGCCACGGACAGGGGGGTGCATGTCGAATCGCTCCTGGCTGTCTGCGGCGCCCTGGCAGGCCACGCCTGGCAGGCCAGCCTGAGGGCCCGCGCCCGGGCGGCCGGCCAGATGGAGCCGGAGGGACTGCACGTGATCGGCACCCAGAACGGGGGCTCTTTTCTTGTCGGTGAAGGACTGGCCCAGGGGCTGTTCCAGGACCGCTACTCCACCTGGGGCCTGGCGGCCGCCGCCGCCCAGCAGGCGGGTTGCTCGGCGTTGCCGGATCCGATGGCGCTGTGGCGTCACGGCATGGACAGCCTGGGCCAGGACAGCTTCGGTGTGCCGCAGGTGCCCAGCCGGCACAGCCCTTCGTCGGACTCCCTGCAGTCGTTGGCGAGCCTCTGGCCGGCCCTGCTGCCGGTGGTGCAGCGCTTCTGCCCGGACCCGGCGGAATGGCCGATCCTGTTCGGCCTGCTGGCCCAGAAGGCCATCACCATGGGACGGGAGGTGATCGATCCCTGTCTGGCCCTGCGGATCGTGATGGACACCGCCATCGCCAACGCCATGGTGATCCTGCCGGAGAGTCAGGAGGCCCCCCCGGGATCCTGAGCTGCCCACCCAGCGGCGGCGGCGCCTTGGCAGTCACCCCCGGGGGCGTTACCAAGGCCTTCACGGCCCCATGCAACAGGCGGATGGCATCCCGGTTTCGCAGCGTCCTGACGGCACTGGCGTTGCCCTGGCTGGTGCCGTTGTCGCTGCTGCCGCTGCCCGTGCTGGCCACGGGCGACCTGCCGCCCCGGCCGACGGAGGTTCCCCTGGAGGTGCCGGTGGGGGATCTCGGACAGAACGAACGCCTCCCGGAGTCGCTGCGCGCCCGCTACCGGCCGGCGGCAGCAGGGGCGGTGCCGGCCGTGCAGGCCGGAGCTCTGGGCTACCCCCTGGGGCAACAGCCCACGGAACAGGCCGCCTTCGGCTGGCGGTTGGCCGACTCCCGCAACGCCTGGCGGATGCACACCGGCCTTGATCTGATCGTTCCGGAGGGCACACCGGTGTTTTCCGTGCTGCCGGGCACGGTGCGCTTGGTGGACGACGTCAGTGGCTACGGGCTGGTCGTGGTGGTCGACCATGGACTGGGTTGGCAGAGCCTCTACGCCCACCTGCTGGACGTGGCGGTGCTGCCGGGTGACACCCTGGCCGCAGGGCAGAGCCTCGGTCGGGTGGGCAGCAGCGGATCGGCCAGCACGGCCCATCTGCATTTCGAATGGCGGCAGAGGCGGCAGGGGCGACTGGTGGCGGTGGACCCCTCCCCCCTGTTGCAGCCGATCGGAACCGGAGCCTCTGTGGCCGGACGGACCCCCCTGCCGCCGCTCCCTTGAGCCAGCGCCGCTTCCCGGGGCCTTGCCGTTCAGGGCCTGTCAGGATCCAGAGGCAGGCCCTTCAGGGCCAGGGCCAGGCGCCGTGCCCCCAGCAGCAGCGGGTAGAGGCGTTCGCTGCGGGATGGACCGCTGAACAGGGGAACCAGCAAGCGCAGCAGGGGATCGCTGGGGCGCATCAGTTCGCACAAGTGCCGTACCGCGTCGGCCCCATGCCAGGCCCTGTCTCCCTGGAGCAGAACCGCCCCTTCCGCCAACGGCATCCCCCGCGCCCGCAGGTCCCGGCGCAGGTCCGTGTCGGCCCGCCCATCGACGATGCGCAGGTTGGCGATTCCGCTGCGCAGTTCACTGCTCAGGGCGAAATGGCGGCAAAACGGACAGCCGCCGTCATAGACGAGTCGCAGCGGCTGCTCTGCATCCAGCGATCGGGCGGTGGGATCGCTCAGCGCGGAGGGGGTGGGCACGGGGCCAAGGGGATGGGATGGGGGACGTTGATCCACGCTTCGATTCTGGTGTCGGCGGCGGTTCAACGGCGCAGGGGCGCCCGCGCTCGTCTTTCGGCAAGTCCTGACAGGCCACCGAATTCTGTGGTCCTCGGCACCATCTGATCCCCCAGAACCGCTAGATCTTCTGCCACTGGATGATGGAAAAATGCTTACACCCAGCACCCGTCTGCGGCTGCAGGACATCATCGGCAGGATTGCTGATTCCCAGCCAATCAGTTTAAATGAGCGGATTTATGTTCAGAAGTTCGCTGACCGTGATGCCAGCGTCTGGAGTTGGTTGCGGCGGGCTCAGCGGAAGCAGCGCCGGGGGGAACCCGGCACCGATCTCGAACGCTTCATGGCGCAGATGGATCTGGGGGACACCAGTGACACCAAGGCGTTCGATCCCACTCGGGACGACCTGGGCGACTGGTTCTCCGGTGCTCCGAACTGGCTGCGGCGGAGCTGAGCAGCTTCCGAGTCGGTACAAACACTCATTGCCCAGCCTTCGTCACATTGATGACTGACAGCCGACTCTGGCCGTGTGTGGATGTCAGGGACGGGATGGAGGCCGCCATGAATGTTTTACTTTGTAGCTATCGCAACTGTTCCGTAGGCATGCGGATCATCCGCTGCTGTGGGCCGGATGATTTCTTTCTGGAAAGGGTGGTTTTCCCGTTTGAGGTGCTCACCTTTCACTGTCCCCCAGCCAGTGATGTGGAGGTCTGGGCGAAGGATTCGCTGGGCGTCGTGCTCACCGAGCAACTCTCCGCCGATGCCATGGCCATGCAGCAGGATGGGGTGTTGCCCCGTCCGGAATGGTTGCCCCAGGTCCCGAGCCGAGCGGTGGGGGTGAAGGGAAATGCCAGCTCGGTGTGCCTGCTGCCCCACTGAAGGCAGCTGCACTGGCGCCAGGTCCTGGTATCGGCCTCGTTTGCAGTGCCGCCTACCGGGAGCACGATACCGGAGCCTGGCATCCGGACTGTCCTGCCCGGGTGGACGCCGTGATCCAGGGGCTGGAGCGCGCCGGTCTGCTGGACAGGTGTGCGCTGATCCCTCCGCGTCTGGCCACGGAACGGGAACTGCTGCGTTGTCATACCCCTCAGTACCTGCAGCGGGTTCAGGAAGACATCCTGGCCGGCCGCGACCAACTCTCCACCGGCGACACGGCCATCGGCCCCCACTCCGAGCGGATCGCCCGGCTGGCCGCCGGCGGTGGGCTGGCGGCGGTGGAGGCCGTCATGGAGGGGCGGGTGCGCCAGGCCTTTGCGGTCGTCAGGCCCCCGGGGCACCACGCCAGCGCCACCCGGGGCATGGGTTTCTGCCTTTACAACAATGTGGCCGTGGCCGCCCGCCATCTCCAGGCGTTGTATGGGCTGGAGCGGATCCTGATCGTCGATTGGGATGTGCACCATGGCAATGGCACCCAGGACATCTTCTGGCGCGATCCCTCGGTGCTGTTCTTCAGCAGCCATCAGGCCCCGTTCTACCCGGGGTCCGGCACCCGGATGGAACGGGGTGAGGGGCCCGGAGCCGGCTTCACCCGCAACTGTCCCCTGCCGGCCGGCACGACGGGCCGGCAACTGCTGTCCGCCTGGCGCGAGGAGCTGGTGCCCCTGGCGGAGGCCTTTTCCCCGGAGTTCGTCCTGATTTCGGCGGGATTCGACTCCAGGGGCGGTGATCCCCTGGGGGATTTCCGACTGGAGGATCGCGATTTCGCCGCACTGACCGAGCTGCTGCTTGACATCGCCGCGGAGCCGGCGCAAGGGCGGCTGGTGTCCGTCCTGGAGGGCGGCTACGACCTGGAGGGTCTGGCGTCGGCCAGCGCTGCCCACGTGGCCACGTTGCTGGGGTGGGGCGCTACGTCCTGAGACGCCACCAGAGCCAGCCCTCACGGTTGATCATCAGGCCGATCACCACCATGGCCAGCATCAGCACGATCTGATCGATCCGGGCGTCGGGCACCAGGATGTCGGCCGCCAGATGGGGGATGTTGGTCAGGGTGTACACGACGCTGAGCCAGAAGTGGCAGCGGCGCCAGTGGCGCCAGTGCCCGGGGTGAGACGGATCGCTGCTGGCGTAGGCGATCAGCACCAACGCCGCCAGAGGCAGCAGGAAAAAGCCCAGCATTGCCCCGAACAGCAACGGCAGCTGGGCGACCGGCACGTGGCTGTCGATCTCCGGCGAGATCCCGTGGAACAGGGGCATCAGCCCCAGATTGACGTGGAACAGCATGGCCAGCAGCCAGGCGATCCAGAGGCTGCGCAGCCGCAGGGCATGGTCGATGGCACCGGCCATGGGGACGCTGCAGGGTGCTTCAACTCTGGGCAGCTGCTCCACCCCCGGGACCGGAAAGGGTCGGTTCGTCGCCGAGCTCTTTACATTGATCGTGCGTTGATTGGGTCCTGACCCCCAGTCCGTTCTGCATGACCCTCTCCACCTCGTCCCTGCCCCAGAACGCCGTCGCCACCGGCCCCGCCGGCAGGGCCATGGCCCAACCCATGGACGCCGGTCTGCTGGAGGGGCTGCAGGAGCATCTGGGCCTTGAGCGCAAGGCCAGCGCCGCCTATTGGGCCATGGCCCTCTGGTTCGCCGAGCGGGAACTGCGCGGATTCGCAGCCCACCTGATGCAGGAATCCCGTGGGGAGCAGCACCATGCCGGTCTGGTGGCCGACTACCTGATTGCCCGCGGTCAGACCGTCGATCTGGGTGCTCTGCCCGCCCCTGGCCAGCAGTGGAGCGATGCCGAGGCGGTCCTGGCCGACGCCTTCCGGCTGGAAGCCGACGTCACCACCTCCCTGCAGCTCCTTTATTCCATGGCCGAGCGTGCCGGGGACGTGCGCAGCACCGTCTTCCTCGACCCCCTGATTCAGGGCCAGATCGCTGCCGAGAACGAAGCCGCTCATTTGCTGGGACGGGTTCGCTTTGGTCGTCTCGAGGCGGCGTCGATGCTGCTGATCGATGGGGAACTGACGGCGGCCCAGCAGCCGGCGGCCGCCCTGGCCTGACCGGAGCTGGGCCCCTGCTCCTGACCAGCCCTTCAGCTGGGGAGGGGCCTGCCAGCAAGCTCCAGCAGGAAGCTCGCACCGAGGGGATCGCGCAGGGGCAGGCCTGCCATGGTGCGGGCCAGGCCATGGATGGCCCGTCGGCGCCGCTGCAAGCGCGCCGCTTCCCGCCGCAGGCGCTGGTGGAGCTGGGCGTCGCGGCAGGTGGACAGGTGCCCGTTCAGCAACCGCCAGCTCTGGCGCAGGGCGCCCATTTCGCGGCAGAGGCTGCCGATCAGGCTGTCGGAGGTCTGGGACGTGGTAGGTCTCACGTGTCAGGCGGCCAGGGGAGCGCCATCGACCAGGGCCGGCGCCAGCCGCAGGCCGGTTTCACCGCTGGGGGCCTGCAGCAGTTCGGCGGCCCGGATGCGGGAGATCAACCGGGTGGTGGTGACCCGGGTG